>CAYGXM010000014.1:0-11468 GCA_964354105.1 Candidatus Woesearchaeota archaeon | reverse complement strand
CTAATGCACGAAATTTTACACGTATGTAACGATTTTAATAATTATTATGTGCAAAGAAAATTAATGGAATTTAACATTAAAGAGAAAGATGCAAATATGCTAGCTGAAAAGATTTTTTTATCATTGGCTCCAACTGGCGTATTTTCTAAAATATTTCTCAATTCAACAACTAACGTAATACCACAATTTTCAAGTAAGCAACAAAAACTTATTTATGCTTGGTTAGAATGTGAGATATCGGTTGATAATTTATTAAAAAAACTGGCAGAGAGTGTTGCTTTTAAATCTTATATTGCCGCAGGCAATCCCGCTTAACTAGTTAAGCGATATCTCAAAATAGCACCAATTCCGCCCAAGCCATCAAGCTTTTCTCCGGCTTCATACTTGCTGCTTATGATGTGAATTTCTGCCTTTGTTGCCTCAACTGCATCAAAAATCTCATTTAATTCAGAATATCTCTTTTTTTCTCTCAAAGTTTCTATCAGCTTTTCTGTTACAAGAAGAATTTTGATTGCCCCAGATGTGGAAGCTTCCTTAACTGCTGGTAATTTGTAAAGAGCTAAATGACTTTCTCGGGCAATTTCCACCATGAGAGATTCCACTAATTCGAATTCTTTTTGAAGAGCAGTTCCTTTTACAATTCTGTCCAGAGCTCCTCTTTTCAGAAGTTCAACAACTCCTCTTTTGCCTCCTGTTGATGTGTCTTCTAATTTTACTTTTTCTGCTAGCTCTTCATGCTTTTCCTTGAATCTCTTCAGCAGCTCATCCTTCCAAAATAATGGGCTTGCTATTACAACAATTTCATGAGTTTTTGCCAGATTTGCGACTTCAGCAACTAACTTTCCCATCTTTTCTTCAGTTTTTTCTGCAAATCTTTTCTTTGCCAAGCCTAACTGCAATTGTGCTAAATATTTTATCCCTGTTGGCGTGAATTCAGCAAGGTTTGCAGCTTCGTCATCCAAAACACAAACTGCAACAGAAGGCATCTTTGTTGCAGCTTCAGCATCTTTCAGCCTTTTGACTTGATATTGTTTCCAGGCCTTGTATACCTGTATAGTATCGCCAGGCCTGACATCTAAGGTGTGATGCGAGCCTAATGCAAGCTCTTCAGGACCCTCAGCAATTGTTCCGACAACACGAACAGCAGAGGGTTCAAAATTCACTTTTTCTACCTTTATTTTGACAAAATATGTTTCTCTTTTCAGCCTTGCGCGCTCTTCTTCAGAGCTGATTTTAACTTTCCTGACTATTTCACCAGCTACAAAGTCTTCTGGCTCTATCAAGCGGCTGAGATGCCAGAGGTCATCAAGCGTGTCTACCTTGATTTTAGCTTCATCCTTCCTTAAATCTATGATTTTCATGTCAGTCTTATTGAGAAGTTTGAGCTATATAAATTATTTAGCAAAGGGTTAACTGTTAAGGTCTTAAAACGCCCCGAAAGTTCAGCATTTAATTAACATTGAGAGATAACCCCTTGAGTAGCTACATAGGATTTTTAAATCGCAAGATACTGATTAAAGCATGGCCGAGGACAGCATGCTAGGAGGCAATATAACCCCCCTTATCATCCTAATAGTTGTGCTTGTTATGGTAATAATTTATGCCATAACAGTAACCCCCGCAGAAAGGGAAAAATTGCTGGGAACAATATCTTACGAGCGTGATCTTGTAAATACCGTACCTGGCGACATAACGCCGATACCAAAGACAACATACAAACTATCGCATGATTTAAGCGCAGCAGAGCCGAACTTTTCACCACTGCCGATTTCCCAGGTAATGTCAGGGCAGATTACCCTCAAACGTTCTATAATTAATAATCAGGGTGCAAAATTTTCCATAGATGTAAATAAAACAGACCTCTCATCCGCCAAACTTGAATTTGAAGTTACAGCAGTAGAGGGCGGCAAAGAATTGATTGTAGAGCTGAATGATAATGCTGTATTTTCAGGTGTACTGGCCAAAGGCGATGTTACAGTGCCTTTGCCGATTGCGCAAATCATTGATGGAACAAATTCAGTAAGAATTACAATAGCACCTTCTTTTGGCACTGTTGCTTATGCGCTGAAAAATGTGAATTTTGTTGAACAGAAGTTCCAGCCAGAAAAAGCAAGCGCAACTCAAACTTTCACGCTAATGCAGCAGGAGCTAAACGGCATAATTTCCGCCAAGCTTATAGGACTTGCAAAGCAGACAGCACAGCCTGCTACATTATCCTTGTCCTTGAACAATAAATCGATTTACAGCGCAAGTCTTTCAGCAGACACAACAATCGATTTGGAGCTTCCTATTTCTTTGTTAAACAACAGCAATACTTTGAACTGGACAGTCAGCAAAGGCGGCGCATACCAAATTACATTGGGGCGAGTTGAAACAAAATATGCAAAAACTCCTTTGAACACAAAGAGCTACTCATTCTTTGTCACAGATATTGAACACCAGGGAATAAAATCCGGCTTGCTTGTTTGCACATTAAGCATGACTGCTTCAGAACCAATTACACAAACTGTAACAGTGCAGGTTAATGCATACAAATTGAATCTGAAAATGACAGATGGCCAGCTCAGCTATGATGTCTGCAATTATCTGAAGTCAGGGGACAATTTCCTGTATGCACAATCGCCGAATTCGATATACTTGTCGCAATTAAGGCTTCTACTGTCAGGCAAAGCCTATGGAGTTTAGCAATGCCTAAAAAAGGAGGCAATTTTCTGAAATGGTAACTTGCCCTCATTGTGGACAAGAAACGCCAGCTGGTCTAAATTTTTGTAAAAATTGTGGTGGTGCGCTTAAGTTTTCAGCAAGGTTCAGGTCGTGGGGGCTTAGAGCTAAAAATGTGCCTACACGAGCTAAAGCAGGATTCGGCGTATTTAAAACTAAAGCCAGAACAAAAGCCCTATCAGTGATTGGTGGCGGACCAAAAGCAGCAAAAGCCCAAGCAGCTGCAGCCGCACCAGAAGCAGGAATGTATCCTGAAGCAAGAGGAATTTTTGGAGGTGGTGGCGGTGGAGGCAGCCGCTCATCTTTTTCTAAAGATAAAATCAAAACTGCAGGTGCAGGTGCAGCAGGCCTTTTTATCCTGATAGGATTTGTTTTATTCTTCCTCCAGCTCTTTGGAATAGTTGCAATGCCTGGCTTAATGATTAATTTAATTATATTTGGACTGCTGGGCATATTTTGCGCAGCCATTGTTGCAAAAAAAGGCAGTCCTTCCCTGGCAATCCTCGTTTGCTTCATCATAGTTGGCATCGGCTATGGCAGCTACTATATGCAGGCCACAACAACAGGAACATGGGCGGGAGGCAAAGTATCTTATTTTGGCGTACAAGCAACAGAATATGGCAGGCAAGTCGGAGGAGAGTTTAATGTTTTTGGGCAGCTTCTTACAGGAACTTACAATCCAGAGAATATGTGGCGCTCTGATATTGTAAAATCAGAATATGCAGGGACAGAAAATGTCGGAGTAAGCCTGCTTGATGTCAAGCCATTAAGAGATGAATTTACAAAAAACCAGCAGCTTTCCATTCAGGGAAGAATAGATGCAGTTAGTTTCCCCAAGACAGAAGGGGTTAATGTGGCTGTAACGGCCTGCTCTTTGACAGGCCTGATACCAACTGAATGTCCTGTCCCGATTGACCCAGAGTGGACTTGCTGCATAAGCTCAAGCTGTAGTAATAGTGGTGATCCGCAGCTGAAAGATGTCAGCGAGGCTAGAAACAGGGCGTTTAGCTGCAACCATGCAGCTTTGGGAAAGGAAAATCCCGCTTATCCTGTTGAAGTCACCGTTGCTTCACAAAATACAGTCACTGTTGCAGGAAAGCAGTTTTTGTATGTAGACCCTAATTATCTTTTGACATTAAATCCTGGAGAGGACATTTTCGACAGATTAAAAATAAGCAAGGATGCGATGAGAAGCTGGCAGACCGGCGATACTTCAATAGATGTCGGCTTGGGCGTAGCAGGCGGTTCTGAATTTCTTGAAGCTACTGGAGAAACAGGGCTTGAATATTATTTGGGAATTAATATTGCAAATCCCGCATCGCATGCAGGAGTTGCTGATGTAGATACAGTTGAATTATTTTTGCCAACCCCTCCTGTAAACATAACTGCAAGCATGGATTATAAGCCCGATTTTAATTGCGGCGCTCCGGGAGCAAATATAGACTTTGCTTCATTAGGCCTTGCAGAAATACAGGCGCAAACTCTTACAAGATGCGAAGTTAATGTTTTTGTGCCTCCATTAAAAGCAGGAGACAGGAAAAATTATTTCATAAGCATCAAGATACCTAAAGAACAACTGGCGAATCAAGATTATGGCACGTTTTTTGTTTTGGCAAGACTGACATTTAATTATGAGAACAAGCAGACCGTGCCTTTAGTTGTAAAGGAGTCTGTAGGCGGAGCCACACCTGTTACCCCTATCGAGCCTGTTGGAGGAATTATATGATGGGAAAAAACACAGCAACAATTTATTTAGCATTATTAGTCATGATAATTGCAGTCTTTGCAGTAAGTGGCTGTGCGCCCAGCACAGAAGTAAAGGCGTTTGTAGGCGGAACAGACGGCTTGAAAATGGAGTTCCTTAATTTGCCGCCGTCAATTTTTGCAAAAACCCCGTTTTCACTTGCCATAACAGTGCAGAATGCAGGCGAGTATACAGTCATGCCTGGAGGAGCGTATTTCACGCTGAATAATGCAATGAACTTTAACATACCATTAGATAACTCAACAATTAACAATGCAGATGCTTTAATTGCTGCAAGACGCATCCAAGATACGATATTGCCTGGAGGTAAAGAATTAATTAGCTGGGGCGAAGCCGTGTTTACAGGGATAGCGGGTGTGCCGCTGACAGAGGAGCAGCCGGTATTGTTGGGCATCAAAGCCTGCTATTATTATGAAACTAGAGCGGTAGCTTCTGTTTGCGTGGCAAAAACCAACAAAATATGCGAGCCTATTGGAGAAAAAACAGTGCAAAGCTCTGGCGCGCCTGTTCAGTTGACAGAATTAAAGCAAATTGCGCAAACAACAGACAATGAAAATTACACAATAACACTTACACTAACTGCTGAAAATAAGGGCAAAGGCGGTGTGTATGCACAACATGCAACTTGTCCAAAGCCAAGTGCTGAAGAGCAAGATTATGTCGTGCTTGATAGAATAAGCGTGGGTGGAGAAGAGATATTTCCAGAGTGCAACGGCGGGCGGCTCATTACATTATCTGAAGGAAAAGGCTCCAAAACGTGCAGAATAAAGGCAACAGCGAAAAACATTGAGTATGAAGAGCAACTAGCAGTAACTCTCGCTTATAAATACGATCAGGATTTAACCACTGAGATATCAGTAATACCCACACAAGGGTAAGCTTTAAAATAGTCTAAATGGTAGTAAAGGACGAGGCCACTCGCATGGATAAGAAGTATGTATTTGTAGTATTTGCATTATTTGTAGCACTAATGATGGTATCTGGCTGCTTAGGTGGAACAAAAACAGAAACTATACCTAAATCCGCAGCATTTGTAGGAGGAACAGAAGGCTTGAAAATCAGTTTGCTAAATACGCAGCAGCTATCTTTAGTTTACGAGAATCAAAAATTTGACATACTTGTTAACGTGGAAAACAAGGGAGAAGGTAAGTTAGGCCAGGTATCCTCTGGCTTTTATGGTTATGTGGCTTTATCCGGAATTAATGTCGATAGCTTCCATACTGTCCAGTTCCAAGGCATAGTCGGAGACTTATCGCCTGTCAAAAAAATTATTGGTACTACGCAAGTTGTTCCTGGAGAGCAAAAACAAGTAAATTTCTCTGCAAAAGCGCCGGATATTGTAGGCGCAGCGTCGTATCCTTTGAAAGTATCTGTGTTGTATAATTATGAAAGCACGGCAGTGTCTTCTGCTTGCGAAAAAGAAGATGTTTACCAGCAGACAGTTTCAGGAAAAGAAAGCTGCAAAATAGCCGGCTCAAAACCAGTTGAATCTTCAGGCGCGCCTATAAGAGTCACGTCTGTTGATGAGGTGCCTGCCGGAAAGAGCAAGCTTGGCTTTACTATCAAGGTGAAGAATGCAGGCACAGGTTATCCTTTCATATTAGTTGCAGGTCGCACAACTTTCCCGGAAGCAGAGAACAAAATTGACCCTTACCAGGAAAAGGACCGAATTAACATAACTTCTGTAAAAATAGGCGATGTAAATGCCACTTGCTCGCCAAATCCATTGCTGTTGATTAATAATGAAGGATCATTTTATTGCACTGCAGACATCAGCGTAAGCGGAGAAACTGTTGAGCAATTAGTCATAAAGCTAAACTATGGCTATGTCACAACAGCAACTGCACCATTAAATGTCCAAAGTACTGGCGAGGAAGCAGGCATATTAACCGCGCCGATAACACCTGGTGAAGGTACCGGCGGCCCGATGTAGTAAAAACTTTTATCTCTTTTCCTTGATTTATTTGCATGAGACTATTTACAGAGCTGCATACACACAGCAGATTTGCAAGAGGCTGCTCTGCAAATCTTAATTTATCAAATATCACCAAATGGGCAAAAGTCAAGGGACTTAATGTTGTTGGGACAGGAGATTTCACACACCCGACCTGGCTGCAAGAACTTAAAGAAAATCTTGTTTCAGCAGAAAATGGAATTTACACTTTTGATAATTTCCCCTTCGTCTTAACAACAGAAGTTGCAAACTTTTACGAACAAAATGGCCACAGGCAAATTCATCAAATAATACTCGCGCCAAGCTTCGAAGTTGTCGGCCAAATCAATGAATATCTTGCAAAATATGGAAATCTTTCAGGTGATGGAAGGCCAATTCTGAAGCTATCTTGTCCAGCAATGACAGAGGGCCTTAAGCAGATTTCTGATAAAATAGAAATAATTCCTGCCCATGCCTGGACTCCGCACTTTAGTTTATTCGGAAGCAGATTTGGATTTAATTCACTAAAAGAATGTTATCAGGACCAGACAAAAAATATTTTCGCAATTGAAACAGGGATGTCTTCTGATCCTGCAATGAACTGGCGTTTATCGCAATTAGATAATGTGCAAATTGTCTCATTCTCAGATGCGCACAGCTTCTGGCCGTGGCGAATGGGCAGAGAATGCACAATTTTTGACATCGATTTGAACTATGACGAACTGATAAAAGCAATTCGCACAGGAGAAAATTTAGTCGGAACAGTTGAAGTCGACCCTAATTACGGCAAATATCATGTTGACGGCCACAGGAACTGCAATGTGTGGATGGAGCCGGAGCAGTCCAAGAAATATAACAATAGATGCCCAAAATGCGGCAAGCCTCTAACTATTGGGGTAATGAACAGGGTTGAGCAGTTAGCAGACAGGCCGGTAGATTACAAGCCAAAAAACAGGCCGCCTTTCTACACTTTATTGCCGCTTGCAGAGCTCATTACGTCCGCAATAAAGGCAGCAACAGTTACTGCAAAACCGGTTATGAAAATTTATGATGAATTATTGGCAAAATTCAGCTCAGAATTTCAAATCATGCTGGAAGCAACAGAAGAAGAAATCTATGATGCTGTTAAACCACAAATTGCCGAGTTAATCATCAAGAACAGGCAAAACAAACTAATAGTCCAGCCAGGTTATGACGGAGTTTATGGCAAATTAATTATGGGCGATTCTGAAAACCTTATGGAGTCAGATGCAGAAAAGCAGAAAACTATCTTTGACTACTAATTTGAATCCCTTGATGTCAGACAAACTCAGCTTTACAAAGAGAAGCTTTTCAAACCCTAACAGATTCCCTAGTTTATTTATTCAATGTCCATGACAAAGCTGCCTTGCTTGCTAACCATAAATTTGCTTAATTCAGTTTGCAGCGCTTTAATCGCTTCGTCTAAAGATTTTTTGTTCTTGCTCTCTAAATTAAATCTGTATTTCGGCGCGCTGATGTATTTCACAACAAGTTTACATCTGGATTTTTCAGCAATGCTATTTGCCAATTTTATTGCTTCTTTGATAATCTCCAAACCATTTTCAGCATTATTTTCCAGTATGAAATTGCCGCTAACTATTGCTTTGGGCGGAACAATTCTTTTCTTTATCAAATCCGTAAGCTGTTCGGCTAGTTTTGGCTCTATTCCGAGCTTGTCTAGCATGGCCTGGCTAGTCTGAGATAATTCTACAAAAGCAGGATATAACGTGCCATATTCTTCCAAAAGCTTGTTTCCAACTTTGTCGTAAGCAGCTTTTGGTGTAAGACCTGATTGTTTTGCAAAAACTTCCAAGATGTCATTCGCAATTTTCTCATTGTTCCATTGCTGTATTTTAGTCCTTCTTTGGCCTTCGCCAACACGCCGCAAAGATAGTTCAACATATCTCTTTGCAATATCAACAGACATAACTTTGCACACGTCTTTAGTTCCGGTCTTCAGGTAAACTTTCATCGCCCGGACTTGTTTTCTGGCAATTTCAGAAACATGAATCATTCCCTCAACTTTGTCATATTCATCTAATGTAACAAAAACAGAGCTGGGTGTAGCCTGCTTTATTGTGCAAACTACCAATTCATCTTTTTCAGGCATGCCCTTTTTAGTGTACATTAAATAATTTCTAAATAATCCTTATTTAAAGTTACGTGTTACGACGAGGGCTAAGTCCCAACATCAGTAAAGCTTTCAACTAGAATTTTAACGTATGTAACGCAAGTAAGCCTTTATGCTAGCACTTAACTTAATTCCTCATAACACATTCAACTTAGCTCAAAACTTCCAAAACTCTAGCCTTAAGTTTTGCAATGCTTGCTGAAGGTTCAGCAAGAACTTCTCCGCAGACCAAGCACTTTACAGAAGTCGCGGCCTTGTTAAAAATTATCTGCTCATTCTTGCACTTTTCACAACGGACTTTTACAAATTTTGATTTTGTTTCAAAAGATTTCATGTCAACTCCACTTTTTTTACTCTGTGCGGTGTTTGCTTGAAATTGCTTTTTCCGCATTTGGTGCATTGGTATCGCAAATTTGCTTTTTTTGTTGTCTTTGCTTTTTCATGGATGATTGGCCTAGGAGAACCTCCATAACCTGCAGAAATTTCAGCATAATGCCTTATTCCCCACTTAAGACCTCTTTTTCTTGTTTTAGGTTTTGGCTTAGTCCTTTCCACAATGACTTTTGCAGGCTGGTGTGACTTGCAAGTCGGGCAATATCTTTTCACTTGTTTCGGAATCTTCATCTTAACTTACACCTTAGCACTTTGCACTTCAGATGCTTTGTTTTGTTTTAGAAGCAATTCGGCCAGTTCAGACGGCAGCTCAACTTCTGCCCCTGCTGTAAAGGGACCGTATCTGTTTAGCTGCGTGTCCATTAATTCTGGTATTGCTTCTATTAATTTCAGCCTCTTGAAGTTCTCTTTTAAAGTCTTCGGTTCTGCCTGTTCAACTTTCATTTCTCCAGTATTCAAAACAGGCTCAGAATTCAGGAACGAGAAAAATTCTTCACCAGATTTTTTCAAAATTTCTAAAAGCATAAAGTATAATTTTTCTTCAGACAAAAGCATAGATGTTGTGTCTTTAAATTTAAAGCCGCCGCGAGCTGAAAACAATGAGCGGCTGATTACTTTTCTCTCTCTTTTATCATACAAATCCTTCAATGCCCGTTTTGCATTATCTAATTCAACCTTTATCTTATCAACTGCGTCATCAAACTTGCTCTCTGATTGTCTTACGAGAAATTCCTCTTTATTTGCAAGATATCTCCTGATTTTCTGCAGTTGTTCTATTGAGATGGGCTGTAAATCTGTAGAGTATTTCTCAGCCCTGAGAAGTTCATATATATCTTCATAACTGAATTCTCCCATTTATGCCTCCGCCTTTGGTTTAGGCTTTAAATTAATAACTCTTTTGCTTTGCATATGCTTCGGATAACTTAGCGGATTTTTTATCCTGTCACAGATTCTATCAGGATTGCACACGCCAATGTCTTTGTAAAATTCCCTGCAGTTTGGCGGCGGGATCTTTTGTGGAGAGCGAGCATGCCAAGCCAATTGCGATTTGATATATCCAATTTTGAGAGGCGGTTTGTTTATGTTATTCCAGTTGTACACAAACTGCTCTATTTCAGGCCAGCTCCATTTTGCATTTTTCAAAAAGTTAATCAAGGCAAAGAGACTTCTCTTTCTGCCATCCGGCAAGCCTTGCAAGACGCATTTCAGGCAAGGCGGAAATGCCTCAACAGGAACTTTATTCGCATATTCGACTTTTACAGGCATTCTGGCGTCTAATCTTTCTTTTTTCCGGATTTGCCAGTCAAAAGCCTGCATCAAAAGCTGGGAAGCTTCTCCAGGCCTTGCAACATTAAAATCCAAGAATTTCACATTCACGGCAGAGACGTTTTCTGGTTTTGCCCACTCTATTGAAAATTTGTCAAGGTCTTTTTCCCTAATCGGCAAAGAGACAAGCCATTTCTTTTCATTTAATGAATAAGGCATTCTGAACAAATGCCTTGATGCAATCAACACGGTGTCGATGCTTAAAACAGAGTAAGGGTCAAAAGTTCCATCTTTAATCAGCTGTGACGCAGGTTTGTTTGTTTTTTCAGCCAATTTTTTTAAATCATCCTCCGATTCTAAAATTTCATCAGACAACTGCCTCCTGATAAACTCCTTCAGATAAGCTGCAATCGCCTGCGGTGCATCTGGAAAAGCAATTCTTTCGTCTGTAGGAAATGCTTCGTATGGAATGCCGATATGCCAGCCAGTCCCGCCGCTGAATTTTATGCTGTAATTATCAACACCATGCCATTTCAATGCCTGCAGCAACAATTTTGCGCAAACAGTTCCCCATTCCAAGATTTTGCAATCCACATCAAGGACTAAATCAAAACCAATTCTTAATTTATCTAGCGCAGATTTTTCCATAGTTGGCTCTAGCGCCAGTGGAGTTGACCATCTTTCCTCAGAACAATGGAAACTTGTTGCACCACTTCTTACTTGTTTAATTACGTCAGATGCAAATTGCAAAACATCTGGCCTTTTTCCAAAGCCAGTACTGAATTGCACAGCAACTTCCCTATCTTTTGAAAGCCTTAGTAATTCAGTGCAAACTTCCTTGTTAGAATAATACCTGATAATCTCTGATAGTCTCATGTGCACCTCACATTAGCTTTCTAAAAATAGTTTAATAAGTGTTTGTTTAGCGCAAACAAACAAAAGGGAAGCTCTTATGGTTTGTTGAGCTTAACTTTTTTAAGCCAATAGACATAACCTAGTCTCGCAATTTCAGCAGATAGTTTAATGCAATATGTTTTTATATAGTAATGTTTAATATTAAGTATGTCAGTTTTATCTAAAGCAAAGGGATTTTTTTCATTTGAAGAAGCAGAAGCTAATGAAGAGCTTATGTCTGAAATAGATTTGTCAAAAGTCGAAACTGAAGAATTGAGCCGATTGCAGTTCATTAAATATCTTCTAAGTAGAACAATAAGCGAACTGGATGAAATAGGAAGCTC
>CAYGXM010000013.1:0-12846 GCA_964354105.1 Candidatus Woesearchaeota archaeon | reverse complement strand
AACCTGAAGCCTTCGCTTCATTAAAGCAGAAACTGGCATTGGACCTCTGCCTTCTGCTCTTACGGCAGGCATTGCATCTACATACCGAGCTTCAAATGGCTTGTAGATTGGCTCTACTGGAACATCATCCAAATTTAAGTTTCCCATTATATTCTCAAGTAAACTGATAGTCTTTTAAGGCTTTTGTCTTTTTGTAATTAATACAAGAAAGTCTCTGGAGATATTTGTTCAACAAGCTCGCCGGAAACATTTTTTAGCATCAAGTCTTTCACTTCAGCTTTGACTCTTGTGTGCGCCAGCACACAGCCTAGCTTTACAAAAGCTGTCTCGGAAAGCATGCTTCCCAGATAAACAACACCAGCATCCAATAACTGCCGAGCGGGAGAATAGACATAAGGATCTAGTCTTCCATAGAGGCATTGGGGTGCAAACCCGATGAAAATTCCTTTCTTTGTTGCTTCCTTGATTGTTTCAAGCCAGCTGTTCTTTTTGTTTATGGGATTTGTTGCAACATGGCCCAAGCCTGTTGCTTCTATGATTATTCCTTTGTAGCCTTTGTCTATGAAATGGCCGAGTACATCAGGATTTGCGCCTGGGAAAAACTTCACTAAAGCAATTTTATCGTTAAAATCAGTATCTGCCCTGACTTTTTCCTTATTGTTTCTATCTCTTATAATAGAATTTAGCTTTTCTATCCTGCCATCTAGCCAGATTTTTGCAAGAGGAGGTTCGTTAATTGGCCTAAACGCATCTCTTCTGCTTGTGTGCATTTTCTTTACATTAGTGCCTCTGCTGGCAATGCAAAAATTATCTGCTGGGTTAGCATGCATTACAATCGCAACTTCAGCAATATTTGACTTGCAGTAATGGGCCGCACAAATCAGGTTCATTCCCCCATCAAAGCTTCCCCTGTCAGAGCTGCGCTGGCCGCCAACTAAAGCGACGGGCTTGTTCAGATTTTTCAGCATAAATGACAAGGCTGCTGCAGTATAGTGCAATGTGTCTGTACCATGCGTTACAATAACTCCTGCAATATCATCAGAATTTAACGCTCTGGCAGCTTCTTTTGCAATAATCTTCCATTCTTTCGGCGACATGTCCTCCGACGCGAGGGCAAAAGGCTGGATGACTTTCTTTACGTTAACTATGTGTAATAATTCTGGGGTTGCCAAAAGAAGCTCTTCTGGCTTTGTAAGCCAGGAAACTCCGCCTGTTGCATAATCCACTTTAGCTGTTATTGTGCCGCCAGTAACTATCATGACTACATTGGGAAGATTTTTCTTGATTGGAGGTTCTATTTTCACAGGCTTTTCTTTTGGCAGGGCTCCGACTTTCTTAACCTTAACATCCTTGCCCAGTTTTATGCCGAGATTATAGCCAGTGTCTAACTTTAGCGTGAGAAGCTTATCAGAAGAGCCAGGCATTACGCTACCTGCATAACTCCCGTCTTTAGTTTTGACTTTAACTCTATTCCCAATTGAAAGTTTCATGGCCAACTTTCAATACTACAACAAAGTTGTTTATATATTTTTACTACGAGGATGTTAGCTGTATGGACTTTTGAAAGCCTTAATCCTGAGTTATGGCCTGCAAACCATAAGGGTTTACACTTGATCCAACAGTATTGACATAAAATTTGTTTTAATTTAGCAGGTGACAAACTTTTTTCTTTGCTTTGTGAGCAGTTTCCAAAAGAAAAAAGGTTTCATTGTTGAAAACACGACTTTTGAAACGATTTGAAAATCGCACTGCAGAAATTCTTTCACATACTCAACGATTCCATTTCATATGCGTGTCCACTGGAAAAATCGAACAACAGAGCATTTGTATACTGGAGTAAACAAAGCCTTTTATAAAAGGCGTTTCATAATTTAAACACCAATCCAAAAAACGGAACGGAGGTAAGTGGGAGCCTTAAGCAAGCAAAACTCGCTTTAAGTAATACCACTAAAAACGGCCATGGAGTTTATTGTAGCAGATGCGCTAAAAGCATCAACAACAAAAAATGATGACGACATGCTGGTAGGAACGGCCAATATAAAAGTAATAGGATGCGGCGGAGCCGGTATTAATATGGCAGACTGGCTTTACAACAAGGGCGTCAAGGGTGCAGAGATTATAGGAATTAATACAGATAAATTGCACCTAGACAACAGAAACGCAGACAAGAAAGTCCTTATCGGAAGAGAGTTGACAAGAGGACTAGGCTGCGGTGGCGACCCTGAGAAAGGAACCCAGGCAACAAAGGAAAATGTTTCTGAAATAAAGGAAACCCTCAGAGGCTCAGACATGGTATTTATCTGCGCTGGAATGGGTGGTGGAACAGGAACAGGTTCAGCTCCAGTTGTAGCACAAATTGCCAAAGATTTAGGCTCTATAGTTATAGGCGTAGTGACGATGCCTTGGAGTATTGAAAAAGCAAGAATTGACAAGGCAGAGTATGGTTTGAAGCAATTACGACAGGTAGCAGATACTGTTGTCGTTATTGACAATAACAGACTGTCAAGCATCGCTGGAAACTTGCCGATCCAACAAAGTTTCGCTGTTGCAAACGAAATAGTTGCAACAATGATAAAGTCGATTGTAGAGATTATAGCAGTGCCATCTTTGATTAACCTGGACTACGCAGATGTAAAAGCAGTTATGTCAAAGGGCGGCGTATCAGTAATCGGCTTTGGTGAATCGGATACTGAAAACAGAGTCGAGGAATCTGTACACAGGGCATTGAGCAATCCACTATTGGATGTAAAGTATGACGGCGCGACAGGCGCAATCATCCACATAACAGGCGGAGCAGACATGACTTTGGATGAAGCAGAGAAAGTCGGCCAGCTGATAACATCAAGCATGGATGAAGACGCAAATGTCATCTGGGGCGCAAGAATTGACCCGAAACTATCCGGCAAGATCCGTGTAATGACGATAATTGCTGGAGTCAAGAGCCCATATGTCATTGGAAAGCCAACATACAGCACAGCAAGTGCGACTGTGTTCAACCAAGAACTCGGCATTGACATACTAAGATAAGAAACCAGAGAGAGGTAAACCCGTTTACCTCCCCTTAATTTTGGGGAGGACCACATATTCACAACCGCTTCAGCGGTTCATAATTGGTGCCTCATTACGTCTGAAGGATGTAATTGCACCGCATTGACACTCCCACAAGCACCTCCATCGCAATGAAATAATTGCGATATCGTGGGTTCTGCGGGCTCGAAAGAGCTCGCTCCTAATCACAATCAAAGAGGTTGAGAAAGTTGAAAAATGAGTCAGCAGGCATACATACTGCGAAACAAAGATGGCACATATGTAACCGTGTCAAACGGAGGACAAGCTATCCATATTACTCCTTTTGAAACTATTGATGACGTAGCAAATTATATTATTAATACTCAGCGCATACCTATAAGAGACATGCCGCCGTATTTAAATGGACAAAACTCTGGCTTCAGGCCCGTTTCAGATTATGATTTTGAAGTGCTAAAAGCCTTAGTGACACAAGAAGACGCTGATGAAGTAACAGACAAGGATGAAAGCGCGAGATTCTTGTCGAGTATCAGCGATAGATTCCCTGCGCTCATAAGTATTCTTCGCATAGGCAAGTAATGGCTGCTAAAACAAGCATAAACATACCAAAAGTTCCTAAGAAACTGCGCATTATGTTTGCAGTCTTTGCCCTTTTGATAATAATAGGACTTGTAGCAGTCATGTTCACGCAAATTGCTCTAAAGATATCTGATTTAGTCGGCCTCCAGCAAACTCCAGCTACAACAAACTGTACAGATACTGATGGCGGAAACCTGCAGGAAACATTTGGCACATGTACAGATTCTGCAAGAATACAACACTCAGATACCTGTGTTCTTACAGGCCTAAGAGAACCACTAAAACTACAAGAATGGCTCTGCGAGAACAACATTTGTAAATCTGAAATAAAGAATTGTAATCCTGATTTTAATTGCGTAAGCGGAATGTGTGTTCATACTTAGGGGAATCTGTTAGAGCTAGAGAAGGTTTTCTAAAACACTAATGCATAAGTCAAGCTTTGCTGATGTTGAGAGATTCAAAAAAGTCGTATCTCAATCAGCGCAGCTGCCGCAATTATCACAACAGCAAGGATAAATAACAAAGCCGCATCATTTATTGCCCTGTAAAACTTATCCGACTTGAATTCTGTCCTGTCCTCATCAAATGCCATGCTGATCAGGCTGCCGGCCATCGCTCCAAAGAAGAAGCCAAGAAATTCCATTGAGGCATGCGGCAAAAAGCCCAATGCATCTGTAAATCTTCCAAAGCTTCCGATAAATATTCCCAGAACAGACGCATTCCAGGTGATTACAAGCACAGAACCCATTCCATAAATCAATGACAATATCATCACAAGGAACAGCACTTTAAGGTTATTCAGCAAAATTGGCATGAACTGCCTGATTTGTTCCTGCGCAAAAAATCCTAAAGTCGTAGGCTGTGTCAAGGCAACAATCTGCCTGTTGAAGAAGAACTGCGCAGATGCCAATGGAATAATTTTAAACCAAATGAAGTATGCAAAGACCACTCCGAAGAAAAACAAGGCGTAAATGATTGCTATCTTGCGATTGCGCTTCCAGAAATCTTCATGGAAAACCCCTGGCTTTCTCTCTTCGAAATCAATAACTTTCTGCAAATAAGGAATTGCAGCAATTGTAATAAAAAGAAGGCCGGCAAAGCTGGCCTGCTCAGGAAAAATGAAGAGGCCAATAGAAGTTCCAATGAAAGCAAGAGTCAAGCCAAGAAAGAAAGCATAGAATGGATTCCTGTCAATCCAATCCGGCCGTATAAGTGACTCCAAGACCATGCTTAAAGCTAGGCAATGCTACATAAAAAACCTTGTTGCACTATTAGAGTTGCAATTAAGGGGAATCTGTTTAGTCTGAGAAAGCTTCACGCTAGCTTTTCGGAAACGCAAACTAATGTTAAAAGATAACCCTTTATTATCGACAGATATATATATCAAAATCCCATCTGAAAGCTAAAGGAGGCAATGTAAATGGCTAAAAAGAAATTGAAGAATTACACCTGGCTCATTGTTGCAGCGATTGTAGTCCTGGCAGTAATAGTATTATCATCTGGAGAAAGTGGAGTTCTTGCAAAATACTATGCTGCTGCTAAAATAACACCTGTACCAGCACCAGCAGGGCAACCAGATTTAGTTCCTGAAATTAAGTATGAATATACACCCACAATAAATGGATATTCTGCTTGCACAATTATTAGAAATGCGGGACGAGGTACAGTTACAGTACCATTTAAAAATGAAATTGGCCAAATAGACCCGACAACTGGAAACATCAAATTGTTAGGGACTTGCACTGGCCCAGATGGCTCAGCAATGACTGTAGTCAGAACTGCGGCAAGTAAGTTGCGATTTAATCCAACAACATTAGCACCTAACGAAGAACTTGAATGCGGATGTTATGGCTTGCAAGCATCTACACAATATTCCGTTACAGTTTTGGCAGATGCAGGAAATGCAATAACAGAATCAAGCGAGACCAACAACGAATTAAGAGTTGGCAAATTTTAATTTTTCTTTTATTTTAATTTTTCTTAAATTAGCTAGCCAGTAGAATTCCCTACAGTAACATTCATTGCATACTCATTGTTGTCTGTATAAACATCACCTGATGCATATGCAGCTACTTTTAATGTGTAATTGCCGGCTTCTGTCGGTACCCAGCCCGTTTTGAATGGAAGTGTAATCTGCTGTGCAATATCTGCAGGCATTTCTTCCAGCAGATTGCCGTTTACAAAGAATTTTACAGTGGCATTTATTGCATCCAAACTGCCTACATTCCTCACATAAGCAGTCAATGTTACATTATCACCTGTCTTTATGTTAGTTACGGGAGTTGTCGACATGCTTCTTATCTCCAGATCAGGCGCGATAATCCTCTCGACAACTTCAAAGTCTTTTGTCTTCATGGAATGGCCGTTGACAAGAATTTCAAGTGTGTGCTCCCCTACTGCAGGATAAAATTCATCTGCTGGAAGGAACGTAAAGCCAAAGGTTTCAGATTTATTTACTATCAGATTTGTAAACTGCTTGGTATAAACCGCAACATTGTCTATTTTTGCATATGTTATGGCATTATCAATTGTTACATTTCCTGTGTTATTAATCGTGAAGGCTGCTGAGAAAGGGCTTCCAATGGCTGTGCTAGTTGGAAGAACAACATCGATTATGCTGACATTCAGAAATTCGCCAAGGGGAATCTCTTCTGGCAGCTCAGTTACTTCAGGAAGAGCTCCTGTTTCATTTTCCTCAGGGATTTCCAGCTGCTTTTCTTGTGCTGCAGGCTTAAAGTAGAAAAACAGCGCAACAATGATTGCTAAGATTATAATTGCAGCAATATATTTGTTGAATTTCGGCTTGGGCTTGGTTTTAATTGGGCTTGAAATTTCATATTCTGGCTGATGGTGCGGCGGCTGAGATGGCTCAGTAGCTTGTGTCTCCATTTATCAATTACGATAAAATTAATTTATAAGAATTTGTATACTCTAGTGTTAGCTCTTAACATCAGCTAAGCCAAAACGCCGCTAAACTGCAGAAATAGAAATTTATACAGGCCTTGAGAGATTTCCCTAATACACAGTAATGGTTATCTTGCTGTAATTATCATCAATGAATTCTTCTCCAGGCACTGCAGCAACATTTACCTCAACAAGATAATCTCCAGTTGCTGTTGCGGTATAATTGTACTTCAATACTGTTTCTGCATTTCTTTCCAAAGCAGGCACATCCATTGTTGCAACAGTTTCATTGTTGATTGTTAATGTGGCTGTTGTTGCGTCAGAATCAGAGCCCACATTTTTTACATAAATCCTTATCAAATCTGTTTCGCTGACTTTTGGGAATGTCGGCGTGTTAATTAAAGAAGTTATCTTTAATGATGGGGGCGCAACGCCGCTTGGAAATGTGTATGAAACTGTCTTCTGTTCAGCTGCAGGAAGCTCTGGACAATCATTAAACTCGCAATTTCTGCTTGCATTCCTGCCTACTGATGAGCCATCAGGGCAGACTTTTGCATCCGCTGTGCACGCTATTGGCTGAGCGGGAGGAGTAATTGGTACTTCAGGAATTTCAGTTTCTATTTTTGCAGTTGGCTTCATTACAAATACAAATAGAGCTATAACCGCAATGATGAAAATTATTGCTACATGTATCTTGCAAATTTTGAATTTCTTCTTAGTGGCCATTGTTATCTCTTAGCTGCTTTTCTTTTTATGGTTTTCTTTACTTTAGCACCCACTTTTTTTCCCAACTGCACCCCTTTCTCCAATAGTCGCGGTTCTGCGCCTTCGTGGAAAATCAAGCCCTCCATCTCGGCTCTTTTTCCCTTTAATTTTCTGCCCCAATAATCGATATTTAATAAGGTACGGATATCTGCTTTGCTAACCGGCCTTGGCATTTCTGCAGGATAACCTAAAGGAATTATTGCGTATATTTTTATGTTATCTGGAATCCTGAATTCTTTTCTGAGCTTGGCTTCTGTAAATGCCCCTACATTTGTTGAACCTATGCCATAATTCCAGGCTGCAAGCACCAGATTCTCTGCTGCAAGAGCTGTATTTTGTATACAATACTGTTTTTCACCGCGCTCGCCATATTCCACCTTCAGGGCTTTGGGGTCAGATAGAACTATGATAACAACAGGAGCCGTCGCAATCCAATCCTGGTCCAGGCAGGCTTTTGCAATTACTTTTTTTGCAGGTTCTTCATCTACAACAATAAAACGCCAGCATTGTATGTTGCCTGCACAAGGCGCTGCATTGGCCGCATCTAAAATCCTGTAAAGAATCTCTTCAGGTATCTGGTTAGGCAGGAATTTCCTGATAGACCTTCGTGATTTTATGCAATCAATAGTGTCCATGGCCATGTTTGCATATTTGTTGAAGTATATAAATTTTTATTAACATCCCAAGCTTTTGGCAAGAGCTCATGAAGCCGCACAGGTCTTATTTGGCGCATCCTGCTTTTATAGAAGAAGAGGTCAGGGCGTGGGAACTGGGCGTTGAAAAACGCCTGGGAATAGATTTTTTCAATCCTTTTTATGAAAATGCACACCAGCAAGACATGTTCAAAAAACTTCAATCTGATAAATCGGGGCAATTAATATGGGACAGGACATGGCAATCTGTAGACATAATCGTCGACCCTGACTTAGTTTATATCGATGGATGCGACTTCCTCACTGCAATTTTTGCCGATGTTCCGATGGCAGGCACGCCAATGGAGCTTTTCTATGCACACCACTGCAAAAACATGCAAACTTTTTCCGCATGTTTGGGCAAATTTGTCAGCCCCTGGATAATCCGCCATACTTCTGGACAGCAGGTAGCAAGGACATATGACGAGCTTGAACAGCAATTGAAGAATTATATAGCAACTAAAAAGCTTTAAAATTCCAAATCTGTTGAATAAAGCATGCGCTACTTGATTCTGTCTGATGTGTATGAAGAACTTGAGAGCACTACCAAGAAACTAAAGAAAACTGAAATTATTGCAAAACTCCTGAAGAAAACCCCTGCCGAAGAATTAGCAAAAGTGGTAATGCTATTATCTGGAACAGTTTATCCGCCCTGGGAAGGCGAAGAGCTTGGAGTTGCATATCAAATAATGATTAAAGCTATTGCCAAGGCAACTGGCGCTTCTCTTGATGCCGTAACTGATAAATACAAAAAGTCTGGAGATTTGGGATTAACTGCAGAACATTTTACATCTAAAAAAACTCAGCGTGTGCTAGGAGAAGAAGCTTTAACTGTAAAGAAAGTTTTCACAAATCTGCAGAAAATTGGCAGGGAAGTTGGAGGAGGCTCGCAAGACAGGAAACTATCTCTATTAGCAGAATTATTCTCGCAGGCAACACCAAAAGAAGCAAGATACATTGCCAGAACTGTTCTAATGGAGCTTCGTGTTGGAGTTGCTGAAGGTCTTATAAGAGATGCAATTGCATCTGCTTTTGAAATTCCTGTTGAAGCAGTTGAAAATGCCTGGAATGTTCTGCCTGAATACGGCGAAATTGCTGAAATTGCCAAAGAAAAAGGGATTTCCGGTTTGAAAAAGCAGGAATTGACTCTTGGAACTCCTTGCATAGTTTTGCTAGCAGAAAAAAGCCCCGACTTAAAGACAGCAATAGAATCTTATAACAAAGTAATGCTTCAATACAAATATGATGGCATGCGTTCTCTAATTCATAAAAAGGGCGACAAGGTCTGGTTGTTCACAAGAAGACTGGAAGATGTCTCTGCTGCTTTCCCTGAGGTTATTGAATACGCGAGAAAAGCCCTGAAGGCAAAAGAAATCATTGTTGACGGCGAAACTTTAGGCTTGGATAAGAAAACAGGCAAGCCAATTCCATTCCAGAAGCTTTCCACAAGAATAAAGCGAAAATATGAAATCGAAAAAGCCCAAAAGGAAATTCCAGTCCAGGTGAACTTGTTTGATATTTTATATCTGAATGGCAAAACATTGTTTAATCTGCCGCTAAAAGAACGTTGGAAGTTATTGCAAGACAACATTAAAGAGATTCCAAAGAAGTTCCAGTTAGCAGACACAGATTACCCTAAAGATTTGAAAGAAGCTGACAGGTATTACAAGGAATCGCTTGCAGCCGGCCATGAAGGCCTGATTGTTAAGAATTTAGATGCACTCTATGTTCCCGGCCGCTCTGTAGCAGGAGGCTGGCTGAAAGTCAAGCCTGTTTTGGAGAATCTTGATGTTGTAATTGTCGGCGGTACATGGGGAACAGGCAAACGTGCTGGAACAATTGGCTCTCTTACTATTGCAATTAGAGACCCTGACACAGGCAAGTTTTTGGAAATTGGAATGATGGGCACTGGAATAAAGGAAAAGAAAACTGCTGACTCTGAAATAACATTAACAGAGATGACAAAAATGCTGAAGCCGCTTATCACTGCAGAAAAAGGCAACATGGTTAAAATTAGGCCGAAGATTGTGATTGAGGTGGCATATGAAGAAATACAAAAATCGCCCACGTACGAATCTGGTTTTGCGTTAAGATTTCCAAGATTTATTAGAATCAGAAGTCCAGAGAAAGGCGCTGATGAAGCAGATACTATTGAAAGGGTAAAGAAAATATATGAAATGCAAAAAGGAAGAAGCAAG
Organism: Candidatus Woesearchaeota archaeon; assembly: GCA_964354105.1. Classification (GTDB taxonomy): domain Archaea; phylum Nanobdellota; class Nanobdellia; order UBA10117; family UBA10117; genus CAYGXM01. Next base: position 2,681 of record CAYGXM010000013.1, on the reverse strand, counting down.
TAATTACCGACGCAAAGCTTTCTTATAATCATTCGGCAGGTTTTTTCTTAGATATGAAACGCCTTCTTTTTCCAAAAGCCATGCAGGATTTTTTGATACCATTGTATTAACCAAAGCGACTTCATAATTTTCATTTTCTGTCAAGCTTAATTTCAAGGCGTTATCTATCCTCTTTTCGCTGGATATAACGTTGCGCAAATTAATCCCTTTTACATTTTTTTCTCTGACATGATTAGTGCGGCCAACAATATAACCAATGTAAATTGTTGCAGGCATTGAAGGATCGCAGGGGGTATGAATATGTGTGTCTGTTGTTTCGGTTACAATTGCGACCAGATCGCCAGATATGCCTTGCTCTTCATGTGAAAATTTCGGCATTTCCTTCAGAATAACTTTTTTTGCCATTTTAGTGTTTCTTAACTGTGCCCGTCTACAGCTTTATCAGATTCGGATGCAGGCACAACGCGCACTTCAACTGTTGGTTTTGGCATTTCTTCTAGTGCTGGCTTTGATGTTTCTTCAGGAGCTTTTGGTGCTGATTGCAAGAGCTTCTCCAAATCTCCTAATTCGGCAGCAGTCAAAATTTTTGTGTCTGGTGTATTAGCATATTTTGCAATCACGCCCATATATGCATCTGCAGCTTCGTTAGCCCTATCCCGTGCGCAGTTATCGCCTTTCTCCTTATCGGGTGTATCATTTGGATTAAGCCTTGTAAGTCCGACTACATAAAGCTCTATTCCTGCCAGATTAATTGGTATTACGCAAGCAGTTGTTTGTCGCGGTTCATTTTTATCATTGTAAGTTGTCCCATACAAAAATTTTAGCTCACCTTTTTGGACTTCCATTTTTATTCCTCGTTTTTAATAGTGCAGAAAGTCATAAAAAGGCTTCCTTCAAACAGAATTAACTTATGGCTCTTGAAGAAAAGCTCAAAATTGCTGAAGAGAATTTTAATTTAGCCTTCAAAGAGTTAAATCTTGCAGTTAAACAGGGAGAAAATCGCGTAACGTGCTCTAGTGGCTTATGGTACCAGCACTTATTGATGCCTGCTGGTACTGTGATAATTGTTAGCCCATGCAATAAAGAACTGGAAATAATACCTGAAGCAACAGGAGTTAAAGAAGAAGAGTATAAAAAAGATGCGAAATCTGCTGAAGAATTTGCCAAAAAATATGGCTGGAAATATGAAGTAGCTTTCCTTTAGGCAAAGTCTTAAATATCTTCATATTTGAACTAAAATATGAAAATCCAAATCAGCAAGGAAAAGCTAATTGTCGGCATAATCTTTGTAATTGCAGTGATTATTATGCTGGCATGGGCAATTCATTCTGTAGATGTATATAACGGGACATTTCCGTAAAATTAGCAAGATTTAAATTACTTTCTAACCTTTTATTGCAATTATGTACACCACCGAATTATTTGGGCCAACTGTTAAACCATACTACATTCCTGGCTTGCCGAAATGCGGCACAGTTGAAAGAGGAACTTTAGCTGATATTGCTAAGAAGTTTACAGATTATGAAGAACCTTCAGCTGCAGAAAGAAAGTTAAAGGCTAAGGATTTGCCTAAAATTTTTAAAAAACTAGGAATAATTGAAGTTAGAAGGCTTCCAGAAAAGAAATGCCGCAAACTCTACGAGGGTATGAGGGAGTATAAAAAGAGCTTGGAGAAAAGAAGCCTCGAACTTTATGGGCTTGCAGAAGATTTATTCATGAATGGAAGCTTTAATTGCGGAATGGCCGAGCCACGCTATGATACCAGAATAGAAACTATTGATAATATGCCCAACTGGAAGTTTTTATTAGACCCGCCAGGCAAGTATACATCACATAGCGTACTTGCGCATATCGGAGACACTTTAGATGTATTGCTAGAGGGTAAAGATAAAAATCTAAACGGCTGCCTACATTTGATAAACGAACCAGATGAAAAATGGCACTATGAGTATCTCACACTATCAAGAATTGGCGAAGGAGTATACGTCTATAACATCAATACAGATTTAGTAATTGATAAATTACATGTTCTGACAGGCAAAAAAGTTGACGGTAAATACTATGAGGTTGGGGCATACAAAACTAGGAAAGAATTGCTGAAAGTTTTGCGCAAGGAATTTGCTTTAGATTAGGAACTTTTATAAAAGCACCAGTTCTCTACAAAATATGATATTCAAAAAAGAGAAAAAGGTACAACAACCGCAACAAATGCAGGGGCCGGTTATGCAGGTCAATCTTGTTGATGTTGTCAAGCAGGCAGCTGTCCAGATGAAATATGAAGAGATAGGAAGCTGGCTGATGATGCATAAAACACCGCTTTTCTTCTGCCATGATAAAGGCCTCTCAATTGTTGACAGGAATTTTATTGATGACAGGCTCTGGCTGAAGAAGGCCATGAGCAGGATGATCAAGGAAATTGACGAGATGAAGCAAAAAGCTGTGCAGCAGGTACAAGGCCAGCAGCAAGCGCCTGCAGAATCAAAAGTAGAGAAAGAAGAAAAGACTGGATATTTCGGCTAAGTTTTATTTTATTTTATTTTATCTTCAAGACCTTTTGTTTTCTTTTTGGGTTGGAAACCTTGCGGGCAATGTGACTTATAACCATTATCCCTCAAATGCTTGTAGACGGTATTTGTGTTTTCTCCAGCAGCGTGTGCTATCTCGCCGTTGCTGCATTCAGG
>CAYGXM010000012.1:0-17748 GCA_964354105.1 Candidatus Woesearchaeota archaeon | reverse complement strand
GTTTCTGAAGTTGGCCTTATTGCCAGAGGCTCTTCCAGTTTGTGATGGCCTGCTTCTGTAACCCAAGCAACTTCAGGGTCGAATCCCTTCACGTGAGCTTTTTCTTTTTCCAGCAGTTTTTTTGGTATCAGAAGAGGAAAATAGCAGTTTTCTATTCCTATTTTCTTGAACTTCTTATCAGTTTCTGCAACAATTCGCTCCCAAATAGAATAAGCATATGGCTTGTACACCAGGCAGCCGCTTACAGAAGAATGCTCTGCCAAGTCTGCCCTTTGGATAACTTCAGAATACCATGCTGAAAAGTTATGTGCTTTTTTAGTCCTAAGGGCCATATTTCAACCATGCTGTCAGGGCTTAAAAAAGGTTGCTCTGTCACAAGTGATTTAAGGTTTTACTTCTTCAGTATAGTAGCATGAAACTGGCATTCATCTCAGACCTACATCTCGGGTTCGCATTTGGCACAGAACGCGGGGAAGAGAGCTTTGAGAACGCAGAAAAAGCCTTTGAGCTGGCCCTGAAGGAGAAGCCAGACATAGTTTTGATTGGCGGGGATATTTTCCATGACAAGATTCCAAGGCAGGAAGTCATTGGAAAAGCAATTGAATTATTTACTGCACTTAACCAGAAGCTGAGGAAAGTTCTTCTGCTCAAGAAGATAACCAAAAACAAGGAAACAATTGAGAAAAAAGAGCTTATTCCTGCAATAATTGGAATATGGGGTACGCATGAAAGAAGGCATACAAACAGCACAAACCCTGCACAGTTGTTGGAAAAGGCAGGCCTAATAAATTTGCTGCATTCTGAATCAATTCTTGTTGAAGTAGGTTATGAAAAGATAGGCATTCATGGTTTGTCTGGTGTTCCTGAAGATTATGCCCGCGATGCTTTATTGAGCTGGAAGCCGGAACCTTTTGAAAACAGCCATAATATTCTGATGCTGCATCAAAATCTTGCAGAATTAATTCCAACAGAGGCAAATGCAATAAGTTTTGCTGATTTGCCGGAGAAATTTGATTTTTATCTGCTAGGGCACTTCCATTGGCATCTGGAAGAGAAACATCCTAAAACAAAAGCTCCAATCTTAATTCCAGGCTCTACTGTTGTAACACAATTAAGCCAGAGGGAAGCAACTGGCGATAAGGGATTCTTTATTATTGACTTGCCGCCAGAGAAAAAACTCCGTGACATTAATTTCAAAGTAATCTCAACAAGGCCGGCACATTATCTTCTGCTGGAATTATACGGAAAAAAGCCAGTCGAAGTGCAGTTTACAATAAGTCAGGCAATAAGCAAAGCACTATCGCTTGTGCATAATGTAAAACCTATGATAAAAGTCAAGGTAAAAGGGACATTAGCACAAGGTTTTAGCCCTGCAGACCTTAACATAAATACGATTTACAAGGATTTTGCGGGAAAAGTAATTCTGGATATTGATAAATCCGATCTGGTTGCTGCAGATGCAAAGGAAAAAACATCTTTCTTGCAGGATTTGAAGGAAAGGAAGATTTCTGCAGACCAATTAGGCCTGGAATTGATTAAAAAGAATCTGTCGTTGCCCATCGACATGCAAAAGCTAGAGCAGTTGTTCAATCTGCTTTCTGAAGAAGAGCTTGACAAGGCAGAAGAGCTGATATAAAATGGTAAACGTAAAGTTAGAACAGGCAAAAGCGATTGTTGATTTAACGTTGAAAATACAAAAACTTACTATAAGTTTAGATCATGTTATTGTTGGCATACCGACAGATGGCGTACCAATTGTTAAAGGCATTGCTTATGTTTTGAAGCATAATGGTATTATTAACGGTGAGGAAAAAGCATATTCATATTTAGCAGCAAGTTCGAAATATGATTTTATAGATAAGTATAGATTAGGCGAACTAAAAGAATTAAACCGCCTACTGATTTTCATTGATTGGCACACTGTTTCTGGTAAATTAGGATGCATGTTAAAGGAAAACTATTCAAACAGTATTTATGCAGTTTTAAGCGACCCTAATAACAAAGCAGATATTTGTGCAACAACCAAAGACATTCCAAAATTTACTTTCCCAAGAGATTACAAAGAGACACTAAGAACAATAGGTATGTGGATAGAACCCAATACTGTAGAGGACATTCTCAAGCTACAATCATCAGGCGGCGAGATGAAATACTTTCAGAGGCTAACAGAGCAGAGCAAGACTTTCTACAAAACTCTTTTCAAAAAAATTGATGAGGTTTTATTAGAAAAATGATTCAAAAAATAAAGCTGCAGAACTGGAAATCTCATTCTGAGACAGAGCTGGAGTTCAAGAAAGGCATCAATGTGCTTGTTGGGCCCATGGGTTCTGGCAAATCATCTGTACTGCAGGCAATCTGCTTTGCCTTATTTGGAAGCGTTCCGGAAGTTAAGAGACGTGAGGTTAAGGTCTCAGAGCTAATTAAAAGGCATTCAGGCAGCCAGGCTGCTGTAGAGCTTAAGCTTGAAACAGGCGATGAAACTTTTCACATTGAGAGAATTATCAGCAGCAAGGGCGCAGAAGCAACTGTGAGAGATGCTGATGGGGTTATGCTGGCCGGAACAAGCCCCACGCAGGCAACAGCTTTCTTAAAAAATATTTTAAAATTGGATGAAGACACTTTTCTTAGAACAGTCTATGCAAAGCAAAATGAAATCGATTTATTTCTGCAATTGAACCCGCAAGAGAGAAAAATAAGACTTGATGAATTGATAGGAGTTCATAAATTTGAAGCTGCCAGGAAAAACTGCGTAAAGCTGGCAAATCAGCTCCAAGTCAAGAAAGATTCAAAGGAAAATCTGCTGAAAAGCCTCGAGCTTGAAAAAGTCAGCCAGGATATAGAGACATTACAGCAAGAAATTTCATTTTTGAATACAGAAGCTACAGGGTTAAGCGATAAGGTCATAGCAGCCCAAGCAGAAAAGTTGAATTCCGAATCAATGCTCAAAGAATTGAAAGTTCAGTTTACAGACTTCACAAGGCTGGAAGAGAAACAGAAGATGATGATTAGCCAGATTAACCAAATTCGCCTGAAACTGAAAACTCCAGTGGCGTCTATTGTTGAATTAAAGCAGACTTTGGCCCAGCTGACAGCCAAAATTGAATACGCAGACCATTACAAGGCAGACGTAAACAGAATGGTGGAGCAATCCAACAAAGAACTTTTGCTTAATGAAAGGGAAGCAGGCAATTCAGAGAGCAAGCTGGCAGATGTTACAATGCAATTAGAGAAAATATCTGCCTTGAAAATGGATTTAGACCTTCTGAAAAAACAAATATCTGGAATTTCCGATCCTAAAGAAGAGCTGGATAGGCTTGAAAATGAAATCAAAACTGCAATTAACGAGCTTGCGACTGCTGAATCTGAGGCGCGGTTGGTTGTGAAGCACTTGCATGAGATAAAATCACTGGAAGGGGTCTGCCCGACATGCTCCCGTGCTTTGGAGCAGGAGACTAAGGAAAAATTAATTCATGAAAAGGAGATGATTTTGTCAGAATTAGAGAATAGGATTGATAATTTGCGGAAAAACAGAGCCGAACTTGAGGCCCAGGGGCTCAAATTGCGCGATTTCCTGGACCAAAGCGCAGATATTCTGCGCGAAATCAGCAAAGAGGCTGAATTGGCAAGCCAAAAAGTTAATTTGGCAGAGAGGCTCGATACTTGCAGGCAGAATCTGCAAACTTTGACTGAAAAGATAGCATCCGCAAAGGTCGAATTAAATGAAAGTGAAACAAAGGCTGTAAGTATGCATAAAGAAGAACTCGAGTTGCGGGAACAGCTCCATCTTGCTGAGCTGGCAGAGCAGGAACAGAAACTTAGTGATGAATTGAAAGATGTCCAGGCAACACTTGCGACAAAGCCGGACAGTTCTGTATTGGAAAATGCAGACACTAATTTCAGGCTTGCCTTGCAGAGATATGAAGCGCTTTCTGCAAAGCAAAAATCCATTGAATTTATTGTTGAAGAGAAAAACAAACGGCTTGCAGAAATGCAGAGAAAGCAGAAGCAGGCAGAGCAGATTCAGGTAGAAACAGCAGAGTTACAGAGAAAGGTTGAATTTCTGCAGCAATTCAGGAATGCATTGCTGGTAGCGCAGGAAATGCTGAGAAAAGAGCTGATTTCAGCTGTAAATGATTTGATGTCTGTCCTTTGGAACAGGTTGTATCCTTATGAGAAATGGACTTCAATCCAATTAGAGGCATCAGATACAGATTATACACTGCAGCTTAGAACTGCTGAGGGGGATTGGATTGATGTGGCTGGCTTTGCATCAGGGGGAGAAAGAATGCTGGCAGCACTTGTTTTGAGGCTGGCCTTTGCAAAAGTCCTTGCGCCAGAATTCAATATCTTGATTCTGGATGAGCCGACACATAATTTAGATGACGCCGCCATCAGTACATTGATGCTGGCTTTACAGGAGCATCTTTCTGAATTCCTGGAGCAATTATTTATCGTAACGCATGAAGAAAAACTGGCTGAAGTCGGGGACAATATAATCCACCTGAGCTAATTAAGGATTAATAATAACATCTAGGCCATCGCAAGATTTTCGGATATTGTCTATTATAGGCATATCTTTTTCGTTTGCTAGATTAGAGAAGCAAACTCTTTGCAGACCATCACAGTCTTCGTTTGTGTAAGTTAAATTAGCAATAATTTGTCCATTTTCAAGCTTCACGTCATAACTAAAGGTATAAACCCATTCAGAATTCATAAAGTGATATATGAACACACCCATAAACGCATCTATAACGTTGCTGTTTGGTTTAGTGTATACTTTGCCATATTTCTTAGCGAATTCTTCGTTGATTGTTTTGAAAATTTTACGTTTTTTCATTTTATGCAGCCTTTGCTACGATTACAATAGGTATATCCATTATTGTAGGCGTTCGCTCTTTCAGTGCCGGGAGAAACTCATCAGCTGCCTTCGCAATCATTTTCTTTACAGTTGCTTTGTTCTTGCTGACTATTGCAGCTTTCATGATTCCGAAAACTACAGCTACATTCGAAATTACAGGAATGCCTGCTAACTTTTCAGTTAACATATTTAGTTATTTTTTTGTAGAAGTACTGTGTCTAAGTTTTCTGACTTTATTCTTTGTGCAATGCCATTTCCATTGTTTTGCTGCTTTAGGGTGTGCCTTATGGCATCTTCAACATTTGTGTATATCCAGCCAGCATTGTCCAGCGTTTCAGAAACGTGCTCTGCTTTGTAATTTTTTGTGTAGCTTTTAGACTGTTGCCTAAAACTCGGGGAATATTCAAAACAAGTCATTTTAATCACGCACCGAATTTATCCTCGAGATGCAGCATCGTTGTTGTTATAGCATTCTTTAGTACTTGAGGATAATCTTCTCTCTTGAATATCTGATCAAATCCTTTCGCCAAAACGTCTTTCATCTCTGGAGCACTGCCTCCGTTATAGAAGTAAGCCATTGGGCGCCCATCAACCACAGTAGCAGAAAATTCCATGTTAGGCCCGCGAGTAAAGGTAGGCGCCATTGTATTAACCTCTAGGGAAATTATTCCCTTTGGCGTTATTTCAGCTTTTATTGAGTAAGATATGCCCTTTTGCAGGTTAGAATATTCATTTCCCTTTTGCGAAGATTGTATTGGTATCTCATATCTTTGGTTGTTGTCCATTTAAACCACGCTCTCCAGTGTTTTGGCAAGATTGTGGGCCTTGGCAAGTTTTTGTGCATCGTCGCCGCTTGCTTCCTTGACAGCTAATTCCAGGATTTTTGGCAAATACGTAACACACTTTCGATTGTCCACCCAGCCGTAATCTTTGCTATTGGAATCTGAAACTATTCGACCATCACTTCCTATTTTGAATTTAGATTCGGAAGTTCCACCATTTGGTGCAAGCCTTGCTATCAATATTCCACCCTCTGTGCGTACAAGTATCTCCTGATCGTTGTTCTTGGAGAGGCATACTGTATACGGGCGAGTCTCATATTCTATGCGAATTGGTTCCATATACCATTTTTCAAAAAATGATTTATAAACCTTTTGCTTTTTGTGATACGAATGTGATACGTGGTATCACATTTTGTGTAATATATGAAATATATAGAATGCAAAAAATAAAAAATCTGCAGAGAATCTCTGCAGTCTCGTTTTTGTGTTTGTATTGCTAGGTGCTTAAACTGTTGTCAGCATCTTTGCAATTTCTTTAAGGGTTTCAGGCTCTTTTGGCAAAGCTATGCTTTGTCTGAACCTCTTGCTGTCGCCTTCAGGCATGTAAAAGCCCTTGCTGATAGCAACAAACTCATTCTCGCCCTCTTCGGTCACTGCGACCTTCCGGGCAACTTCTATAAAGGAATTCCTTCCAAATCTCACTTCTTCAGCTTTTATGGTCTTATATTCTACACGTCCCATTTTTTCTCCGTTCCAATTGGTATTGGTGTAAAATCAGCAGAAATGCAGAATTTATAAAACTATCTAATCTATAAAAAAAGATACATGGCTGTTAGCAAGGAAGCAAAAGAGGGATTTAGGAAACTATTGGGAGACATAGTTAAAGAACTTAGGAAAGAAGAATCTGTAACAAAAGGAAAGAAACTTCATTTGTCATATCTTTCCGATAAAAATTTGGGGCAAATTGTGCGTGAAGACCCTGTATCTGGCGACTACACGATCGCAGAAGCCCAGCTGTTTAAGGTGAATGAAGGCGTCCGCATCGATGTTAATGAGCCAAAAGCATATGCTCCAATAGAAGTCGTAAGCAAAGCTTACGAAGATAAGTTTACAGAGATTGTTCTGAAAAAGACATACGAATAATAAAAAGAAAAGTAATTATAATTCTTCCTACGCCCATCTAATTTCTTCAGCTATTTTGTTAAAGTCACTATAATCATTAGCAATTTCTTTGCCAAAGTGAACAGTGCGTTTTTTGTCATCTTGTTTATCGATGTAAACCTTTGCACCTTTCATGCCGATTACTACACTGTCAACATTAACATTTGGTTTGCCAATAATTTGCGGTACAGCATCATACAGTATTGAGGACATTGCAAAATATGTTTCTTTACTAAACATATTATTAGGAATGTCTCCATACAAGTACTCGCCATTTTTTGTAATTGTTATTTCGTTCTCGCTTATTTTAGATTTAAGATCTTCCATCTCTTTATCCATTTCTTTTGCAATATATGTATTTTTGTCCAGATGCGATACAATAATGTTTTTGGCGCTACCGCATAAGTGAATCTTTGAACCATCGCTTAAATATGCAATTACATAATCCATTTCTTTTTTTAATTCATGAGCTATGTTGCAAGCTGCGCCAAAAGCTATGGCACTGTTTGCTGTATATGTATTTACATCACTAATTTCTTTCGGAACAGAACCTGCTTCATACAGTCCGGATATTGAAATTAGGGCTGCATCTTTGGCGTCGGTCTTCCGTTTAAGGAAGTCCAATTTTTCCTCAAGACTTTCTTTCGTCGCCATGTTTTACTCTTTCACCTCAGCAGCAGTTATTTTGTATGTTTTCATATAGGTATCTATGAAATTTTTAACCTTATCACATGAGGCAACATGTGGGCAAACTTTAATGGACTCTTCATCCTTTAGCCCCAAATCATCTGATTTGTTGCAATAACCCGTCTCATCGCAAATTCCAGGTTGTATAAACTCTGCTAGATCTTCTCCTTCTCTGAAATCGAATGCTATGTATGCGCGTGGTTGACCTTTGCTAATGTTTATATTAAGATAAACCTCGTCCTCACCAGCGTCCGGGCGTCCCTCTATTTCTAAATCAGATCTAGATATTTCAAATTCAAGATCTTTGTCTGCCAAGAGCTCTTGGGGTATTCGGCTTAGCAATTCTCTAGCCTTTTTCGAAACTTCAATTTGTTTGTCATTTGTCATATTTTACCTTATTTCTATATAGATAGCATATACTTTCTATTTATAAAGCTTTCTATATAGCTAAAAGGCCCAGAGAATCCGTCAAGTTTTTATACTCAATATTGAAGTTATACAGAGCGATGGACGATGAAGAGTATAAAAGAAAAGCTAAAAGGTCTGGAAGATTCCCTTGTAAAGCTAGACGATAAAGTCACAAAGTACGTCGCCAAACATCCTATTGCAGTTTACACAGCAGCAACTTTAATTCCTATCGGAGTATCTTTAGCACATTCATTATCTGATGCAGTACAGCAGACTATAAACGCTTACAACAGCAACCACAGCCAATTCTGGCCAAACCACCCACTGCCATCAAACTGGCAGATTGCATGGGATACTTTAACAAACAAAACATATCATGCCAATACTGATGTTTTCGAGGGCAGCGAGCCGTCAAACGTCGTGCCTATAAATGATCCGAGAGTTAAAATAGAAGTAATTGGAAACACGGCAAAAGTTTGTCCTGATTATAATATGGACGGCAAGGCAGACTTTGTAATTTTATATCGTAAAGGCGCTGCAGACGTCAAGCCAGGCAGTTACTTCTACAATATCGGAACTGCGCTAAAGGCAGCAATCTTTGGCGGTTTCGGCGCTGCAGTGGCCAAAGTCTTTCATTCAGCCGGCAAGGAAAAGCTTGCAAAGAAAAAGCAGGCTAAAAAGTAAAAAATAATATTCTATTCAAGATAAAGTTAAAACTTGCCTGCAGATCTGCTCGCCGCCATAATAAATCTGCAGAGTGAAGTCTTTTGCAGGCGATATTTCAAAGCTTCCCGTGTAGAATGAATCAGTCATGACTTGAGCGCAGAAGCCTTCAAATGGTGTTGTTGTAATATTTATTGTAATTGAATTTGGTGTTGTAGTGTAGTCTGCAGCCAGGCCATTGCAGGGAGTAGGCTTTGTTAGCGGTCCTGAAAAAATAATTTTGTTTTCCACCTTTACATCGCAAGCTGTTGGTCCTGTTGCAGCTTCTGCAAATGCAAAGTTTGAAATCGTTAGGTTAGACGCTTCTATTATTGGTGAAGGCTTGAAATATATTGCAATTAGCACTATGGCTGCAGCAATTATAAGGATTAAGACTAGTCTTTTCATTTTAATTTAATCCGGAGTTGGATATCCACCTATTTCTTGCCCTTGATAGTTAACTATCAGCGAATCTAAAGTTCCAATATATTCAAAGCTTCCTCTGTAAAAAGTATTTTTGATAACTTGTATGCACATTTCTGCGGTAGGTGTTGCTGTTATGTTTACCACAACCGTATTACCTTGTATATTATAATCTGCAGTCAGATTACGGCAAGGGTCGGGCAGTACAATTGGGCCTTCGAAACTGAGCATGTTAGGTATTGGAGGAGCGGCGAGGGTCGTCATATAAGTAAAGTCCGCAGCCCCAGTTTCAACTTCTGAAAACTTAAAATTTGAAATTGTTAATGCAGGAGTTGCAGGTGCTACAGTTGGTGGACTTGGACTTTGAGTTGCCGATTTGACTTCCTTAGTTAAGCCGAAAGAATAAACATTGATAGTTTTTATTGTGTGATATTTCTTAGAGTCTGCAGGCAGCAAGCCACAAGCGTACTCAACTTCAACAGCATAGCCAAAAAGTATTTTCTCTGCGCTTTTTATGCCACAACCATCACAATTAAACCCGCAGCCGTCTACAATACCAGCATTTCTTTTTTCAAAATAAGCATTAACAGATTCCTTGGCACCTGCTTCAGACATCCAGGGTGCCCAGGCAAATAGGGCTATTATTATGATGATTGCAGCAATGATTGACAGCCTGCTAGCCATAAAATATGGTGGAAACGGAACTTTATAAAAGTGCTGATAACTGCCACAATTATAGCGGCTCGCTTGCAGGACTTTCTAGCTTATGATATAGCTCTTTAAGTTCGGATTTATGAGCTTCAAGCTGATGGTCTCCAAATTCCAAGTGTTGTTCTTTGTACACTTCAAATCTTTCAGAGACATATTTGGTAAATGTGTCTAGATTGTCAAACTTTTGTTCAAACTCTAACCTCGCCTGATGTCTTATCTTATTCACTATTTCTTTTTCTTCTCCGCACATTTGCTTATATTGCTTGTACTCTGGAAGGCTATTCATGTACTCCTTGACCTTTGCCGGATCAGAATAGCTGTCAAAGCCTGCTTTTTTGCACAAATCTGTAACTTCGTTTAGCTTTGCCGCAGCTTTTCTTACTTGTATTATATATTCTGAAGAATTCCGAATAGCATCATATTCTATATTTTTAAGATTCGCAAGCCAGCTAAAGAAATCAACCATCCAAGAAGGCGTAATGGGACTAGCCCACTGGTCGATATTCAATAACTTGTCCACTACCCCGCTAATCATTTTTCTTCTCCTGTTGTTTTTTGGATTGCAAAGCGTCAACATAAGCTATAACTATAGACCCTAAATTAGATAGACATTGTGAATTAGTATAATTACAATCTTTGGGGCACTTTTCATCGCAATCGCAATCATCTCCCCCATAAACTCCGCTTATTGTATACGTTCTTTTTTTCTGGTCATAATTAAAATCGATTTCCCTGTAATGTTGAGAAGAAACTCTAAAATCCCGGTCTTTACCAGATTTGCTAAGCCTTCGTATAAGATTAAGTCCGCCGCCGATATCCCCTGTTATAACTATGTCCCTTATGCCATAAAATTCAGCACTAGGGCAAAAACTTTTGTAAGTGTCAGTTAGTTTTTCTATAGCTAGTTTTCTAAGGTCGTCATCAAGTGAAAAGATGTTGTGTTCTGTTGCTTCCATTTCGCAAACTATTTCTATCTTGCCTTCCAACTCCTTCAGCTTTTTTAGAAAAGTGTACATCTGGCTAGGATCCAATTCAATTTTCCTTAGATCTTTGAGTTTCATCTTTAATCACCTATTTTCTATATGGTAATGAGTAGAGATACTTTTAAAAGTATCTAACTCCTATAAGGAGTAGTATGATAGAGCAATTGAAGAAACTGGGCTTGACTGAATATGAAGCCAAGGTTTATACTGCCTTGCTGAAGCTGAAATCTGCTACAGGCGGGCAGCTGGCAAAGGCCAGCAATGTTCCTAATGGCAAGACTTACGAAGCGCTTCACAGCCTGGCTGAAAAAGGCCTCATAACAATTCTGCCAATGGAGCCAAAATTATTCAAACTAATAGCTCCAAAAACAGGAATAAAAAATCTCATAGAGAAGAAAGCGGCAAGCTTTGAAGAAACGGGAAAAGCCGCTTTGGACTTAATTGAAAAAATTGAGATTCCCAGAAAAGAAGAGGCAGTTGAAAAACTCGAAATCTATTCTGGCGGTGTCCAAAAGCAGTATGAGCTGGCTAATAGATTAATGGACACAACAAAAAGACAACTTCTGATAATATCTAAAGGAGAACGAATGCCCTCTTCAGTCTTTCGAAAAGGCGAGCAGCTAATTAGCGAAGGTGTTGATTACAGGCTGATAGTTTTCCAGTTTGATGGAAACAGAGAATGGGTAAAAAAATTCTCGGAGACTGGAGTGAAAGTCAGGCATTTCAAGACAGGCGAGTTTACTTTAGCTATTAAAGACAAAGAAGAAGTTTTGTTAGTAATAAGAAATCCCAAAAATCCTGAAGATAGGATACATTTGTTCTTCAGAGATACTGCGATTGCAAATGCAATGGCTCTCTATTTTGAGACAATCTGGAAAAAGGCAGAGATTGTAAGCTAAGAGAATTAACCATAACCTTTATAAAGTCAATATGGCAAATAAATACTGAAATGGCAACACTCGATGATGCTGTTAAAGCTGTTGAAACACACTCTAAAGATTGGGCAGAAGCTGGAAGATACATAAAACCAACAGAGGATTATGAGCTTGCTAAACGAGCATTTTACAAAAGCGGTTGTGATGAAGTGTATAAAGCTACAGAAACCCTATTGAGCAATCCCGATCCTAGAATTTGCGAGCACAACCTAGTTTTCCTGGCATGCACCGTCCATTCTCATGAATGTGGGCCTTATGAGCCAACTCCACCTGAAGCATACAAAGCCATAATTGAAGCTATGCTAGCCAAATACAAAACAGAGCAAAACCCCAAAATCAAAGAACGTATAAAGAATTCGCTGATGGGCGTTGCTGATAATGCGATACTCAGCGAAGGTTTGACGTTTTTAACGCATACCTACGACCACGAGAAGTTCTGGGCAGAATCGGAAAAAAATTTTACAGCGATTATTGAAGAGTACACCAAAACTTTTAATGAACGTCTAGATTGGACAAGAGAACGGCGCAAAGAACTTGGGTATGAGCCATTAGATGAAGAATTATATCATAATAATTAGAAATTCTCAGAAAGCTTTTCCAGAGTCGTGGGGCTTCCCCTTTTATAGCGTAACAACATAAGACTTTTATGGCACAATCCAGCTTAAACCAGAGGTGAAAGCCGTCGCAATTTTTATTGTTTCTAAATGATAACCTAATCTTATATACTTCAAACTACTATATAAATACTGTGACACACAAATTAAATTTAGACGCCGCAATTCTTCGCAAATTGTACCTTGAGGAAGGAAGGTCTACGCATGAGATTGCCCAGATGTTTAATTGCTGGGCTACCACCATTGCAGACCATTTGCGCATGAATAATATATCTTTGAGATTACCAAAACTAAAGGTTGAAATCTCAAAAGAAGAATTAGTAAATCTTTACCTAAATAAAAAACTCTCGACATATAAAATTGCAAAGAAATACGGATGCGGAGCTAATGTAATTTTACGAAGACTACAAGAGTACGGTATAAGAGAAAGGCCATTGAAGCCTGAAGAAATTAAAATAACAAAAAGGCAACTTGAAAATTTATATGCTAAGAAAAAGTTGCCGATGAATAAGATAGCAAAGATATTGGGTTGTAATACAGTTACTGTTTTTAAAAAATTAAAACAAAATAAAGTAGTTTCTAGAACAACTTCTGAAGCAATGACAAAGTACCCCAAAACAGATTTTAGCGGTAATCTAGTAGAAAAAGCGTATATGTTAGGATTTCGAACTGGTGATCTTGGAGTTCGATTAGATGGAAATCTTATATGTGCTGGTTGCGGGACAACTAAAAAAGAGCAATTAGACTTAATTAAAAGTATGTTTTCTAGATATGGGCCCCTAACAGTAGTGTATTCTAAGAAGTATGGTAGTTGGAATATATGTGCAAGGCTAAACAAGTCTTTTGAATTTCTGTTACAAAAGCTAAAATTCATACCTGAAGATACACTGAGTGATGGGGATTTGTTTTGGTCTTTCGTTGCAGGTTATACAGATGCGGAAGGTAATATTGGTGTTTACCAAAATAGAGCTAGATTAAGGATAGGGTCTTACGATAAAGAAATTTTATCGCAAATTCATCAAAAATTTAATGAATTTGGCATGCAGTCAACATATAGTTTGGAGACGCCAAAACAAATTGGGCAAAATAAAGACTTTTGGAGAGTAAAGGTTAGTGAAAAAGAGTCTTTGTTAAAGCTGCTAAATATCTTAGAGAAACGCTTAAAACATCAAAAAAGACTCAAAGATTTAGAGGCTGCAAGGGAAAACTTGCTATCAAGACTAAATGGTAAAAAAATCTAAAAAATTTTACGTAACAACTGCAATCGATTACACCTCAGCGAGTCCCCATCTCGGGCACGCATATCAGAAGATTGCTGCTGATGTCCTGGCAAGATGGAACCGTTCGCTTGGGAATAAAACATTCTTCCTGACAGGAACTGATGAGCACGGCCTCAAGATTTTAAGAGCTGCAGAAGCTGCGGGCAAGTCACCTAAAGAGTTTGTTGACGCATTGTCTGAAGATTTCAAGAACGCATGGGACGCTTTGAACTTGAATTATGATCGGTTTATTCGAACAACTGACAAAGATCATGAAAAAATTGTGCAGAAATTTGTTCAGCACATAAAAAAAGACATTTACAAAGGATCCTACAAGGGAAATTATTGTGTTGGCTGTGAAGCATACTTGTCTGATGATGATATTATCGGCGGAAAATGCAAAATACACCAAAAACCAGTTGAATATCTCGAGGAGGATACTTACTTCTTCAAACTTTCAAAGTACGCTGCTCCTTTGCTGGAACATTACAAAAAACATCCTGAATTTGTAAAGCCTTATGGCCGGCTGGAGGAAGTAAAACAAAGGATTTTGCGCGAAGGCCTGAGAGATTTGTCGATTACGAGAACAAAATTCACTTGGGGAATCCCTTTCCCATTAGAAAAAGGTCATTATCTGTATGTTTGGTTTGAAGCTCTGCAAAATTATATCACTGCACTAGGCTGGCCGTCAGGTGCCAAGTTTAAGAAATTCTGGCCAGCAGATTATCATCTGCTGGGAAAAGACAATACATGGTTTCATGCAGTGATCTGGCCTGCATTGTTAATGTCTGCAAGAATAAAACTGCCAAAAACAATTGCTGTAAACGGCTGGGTAACTGTAAACGGCCAGAAGATTTCCAAATCTCTTGGAAACGTGATAGATCCAAAATACCTTGTTAAAAAATATGGGGCCGATGCAGTTCGTTATTATTTGCTAAGGGATGCTCCTTACGGTGAGGATTTCGATTTCAGCGAAGTAAATCTAATTAATAGATATAATGCAGAACTTGCTGATGAATTAGGAAATCTTGTTGCCCGTGTTTTGACATTGCTGGAAAAATTCTCAGACAGCAAGGTTCCAAGAGCTAGGAAACAAAAAGCGGAGGATATAGATTTAATTGCAGAATTTGATGATACTTTAAGGCATACAAAAGAACTGCTTTCTGAATTGGAATTTCACAGGGCTTTGGAGAAAATATTTGCTTACATCAAATTAGCAAATAAATATGTTGCTGATGAAAAGCCGTGGGAGCTTGCAAAAGAGAATTCTTTACATCTTAATACTGTTTTGTATAATTTAACAGAATCTCTTAGAGTCATAACGGCTTTAATCGCTCCCTTTTTGCCCGATACAGCTGAGAAAATAACTAAACAATTAGGCCTGAAATCAGTACCGCAACTGAAGAAATTAGATTGGGGCAAGTTAAAAGTCGGCACAGAGACAAAAAGGGGAGAAAATCTTTTTGAAAAAATTGATGCTGAAAAAATTGGAGTTGTTGAGCCTTTTGAGAAACTAGATTTGCGAGTTGCACAAATAATGGCTGTTGAGGAAGTTCCAGGAGCAGATAATTTGTACAAATTGAAACTGAATGTGGGAAAACTCGGCTTCAAGCAAATTGTGGCTGGCCTGAAGAGGCATTACGAGCCTAAGGAATTGAGGAATAAAAGAATTGTAATTGTTGCAAACCTAAAACCAGCGAAACTCAGGGGTGTTGCTTCGCAGGGTATGCTGCTAGCAGCAGAAGATAGTTCAAATAATGTAGGCATCTTGACAGTAGATGAAACAGAGCCGGGTGCAGACGTCTTCATAGTTGGGATTGACAAGAAGCCAGTTGAAAATCTGGATTTGGATGAGTTTATCAAAGTCACATTAACGACAAAAGCAGGCAGCGTCTTTTACAAAGATAAAATGCTGCAGACATATAAGGAAAAAGTCAAAGTAGAGAAAGTAAAGGAAGGCTCTGTACGATAAAGGGGAATCTGTTAAGGTCTGAAACTTTTCGTAAGCTTTTCTGGTGTTAGGAGATAACCATTAGTTCAATTAATTTTTTAAAGCACTCAGTTGTTCTTAATTTATGCGCTAGTAGTCTAGTGGTAGGACATAACCTTGCCATATTTTGCAGAAAGGTTAGGACCCGAGTTCGAATGCACTGAAACCGGCGGTTTCGCTGGCTTTCAGGCTTGAAAGTCTCGGCTAGCGCATTTATTTAATTCGCTCATCAAGAATCTTATCTGCTTTTCCCGGTGCGGTTAATGGACCGCCAAAGGATAACTTATTTTCAATTTTTTCATTTAGCTCTTCACTTAATTTTATCAGACGTCCTTTAGAAGCAAATTCCTTTACTTTCGTAAGCCCTACAAATCTATATTCATCGCAAATTCTCTTGTATTCAATAAGAACTGAAATTGGCAAATTGTTTTTATCAAAAAGTATAGCAGACCTCGTAGAATCTGATTTGTTGTTGGTATAAGTAATTATGTACTCGCCCGTAGAAGAAAGGAGTCTGATGCTTGCTATGTCCCGGAGGACATATTTAATGTCCTCTCCCATGTTTATTATAAGGCATGCTAACCTTATAGATTTATCTATAAAGAGTATCTCGATTTTAAGTGGGGTTACCAGGATTTGAACCTGGATCGTCGGTGCCCAAGACCGAAGTCCTAATTCCTTCCGAAAGTCAGGCTCTGCTGACCTGGGGACCAAGTTAGACTATAACCCCGTGAGAAAGCTTTTATTTTGGGCTTTTTAAACTATTTTATGAAAAGAGTGTTCATTGTTCATGGATGGGAAGGCACGCCACAAGATGGCTGGTATCCTTGGCTAAAGAAAGAATTGGAAAAGAAAGGTTTCCAGGCTTTTGTTCCTGCAATGCCGAATTCAGATGCTCCTGAGATGAAAAGCTGGCTGGCAACTTTAAAGAAAGCAGTTGGAACTCCTGATGAGAATACTTATTTTGTAGGGCACAGCATCGGCTGCCAGACAATTTTGCGCTATCTTGAAGGCCTGCCAAAAACCGTTAAAGTTGGCGGTGTTGTTTTTGTAGCTGGCTGGTTTACGCTAACACCAGAGGCAACACCTGATGAAGATTCAAAAGCAGTTGCAAAACCATGGTTCGAAACTCCTATTGATATTATGAAAGTTTTGCAAAAGACAAAAAACATGATTGCAGTCTTTTCAGATAATGATCCTTATGTTCCTTTTGAAGAGAACAAAAAAGCTTTTGGTAAGTTTTGCAGGAAAACTATTGTGGAAAAAGGCAAAGGGCATTTTACCGAGGATGAAGATAATTGTTTTGAGCTTCCAAGCGCACTAAAGGCTGTTTTAGAGGTAGCTAAATAATAAGTTTTAATAAACTATCATCTTAGATTTAACTGGGCTAAATGGCTGATAGTATCTTAATTGCAGAAAAGGTAAATTTGGGAAGAGCTCTCGCCGGGCTTCATCTGGAAGAGCTTGTTTTGAATGCAAA
This sequence comes from Candidatus Woesearchaeota archaeon, assembly GCA_964354105.1. Classification (GTDB taxonomy): domain Archaea; phylum Nanobdellota; class Nanobdellia; order UBA10117; family UBA10117; genus CAYGXM01. The sequence continues at coordinate 755 of CAYGXM010000012.1, read as the reverse complement.
CTTATCTGATAAACCTCTGGCCGAACGCGCATCTTTGGTAAAGGGAATCATAAACGGCAAGCTGGAAAAAGGCCAGTGGCAGCGTGCCTTGCACTTAGTTTATGGCGAAGGCATGGTTAGCAGCCTTTTTGATGGTGACTGGAAATCTTTTACAGAATCTGTAATCGAATCCTCCAAGAAAGAAAGCAGGTACGATACATTAGATGAAGATACTTTTAAGCTAATCTTGAAAAAATGGGCTCCAATAGATGTCTATAAACTAGCTACAGAATCAACACTCCAGAAAGGATATGCCCGCAAGTTATTTGCTTACGTAGAAGAAAAGCTTCCAGAAGAACTGACAAGAAAAACACACATCATGTTTGGTGAGCGCGACCTTGAAGACCAAAACATCCAAAATGCACACTATCATTTCAAAAAAGCAGGTGACAATAAAAAACTCGACGAGCTTTATGATAATATAATAAAAAATGCAAATAAGGATAATATTGAATTCTTAATAGATTTGGTGGAAAAAGATGCCACTAATAAAACAGGAGAATTTGACCAAAAAAGAATAATCTCCATTGTAAATACGTTGCTGAAAGACAAAAAGCTCCAGAAAGAAATAAACAATTCTAAAGTGCGGGTTCTCTATAAATTAAGGCGAGAGCATGAATTGCTGTGGGATTCTATCGAGGAAGAGGGACTGATAAATCTGATAACCCCTCGCTTGTCTGGTTATGAAATTGAAAAAAATCCCGATGAAAAACTAA
>CAYGXM010000011.1:0-20862 GCA_964354105.1 Candidatus Woesearchaeota archaeon | reverse complement strand
CCGTTGTTTTAAATGGTAGTGGTGATATTGGCGGTTTAGTCGTAAAAGACGCGTCTTTGGAGTATAATCTTTCTTTAGTTAGTGCAGCAGTACAATATTGGGACATATATAGAGATGGTTATTGCAATAGTTGTCGTAATCGTGTTGATATTATGCGCGCATACGGAGATGATGGTCGTGATTTTAGGTGTGGAGTTGGTGAATCAACAAATACTGGAGAGTGTCCTCAATATAAGGCATACCGTCAAAACGCACAAGGCAAGACTGCAAGAACGCTAAAAGAGTTATTTGCAGAGGCTACAAAAGACTTGCCAGACAAGCTTGCAGAGTAAAACTAAACATTTTTAAATACAATTTTCCAGCCGTTTATATGGAAGTTCATTATGAAGAGGTTGCATCCTTGAAAGCTGGAAGATATATGATGATGGATGACAGGCCTTGTTTAATTGTAAATATGGACTGGTCTGCTCCCGGCAAGCACGGTCATGCCAAGTATCGTGTTACGGGAGTTGACGTTTTAACAGGCAACAAAAAGATGGCAGTTTACACATCACATGACAGGGTTGAAGTTCCCATAATCGAAAAGAAAAATGCCCAGGTTTTGTCCGTAACAGGCAACAAGGCCCAGATAATGGACATGGAAACATACGAGTCTGTTGAGGCAGACATCGACCCTGAAATAAAGGAAGCATTACAGCCCAACTGGGCAGTAATTTATTGGGATATAATGGGCATTAAGATTATTAAGTCAATAAAATCAAAGGATTGATGTTAAATGGCAAAAATACCAGAAGCAGTTGCAAGGTTGTATTCACGGGTTTGGATATGCCGACGCTGCAAGAAAAAGCTGCGCGGAGATACCCTGAAGATGCACGCAGGCTTGATACCATGCCCGCGCTGTGGGCAAAGAGCCTTCAGGCAGAAATCAAAAGAAAGAAGGCTGGCTAAGTAAAATGAATTTAGAATTAATTGTGACTTGTGGAGTCAGTACGGGAGCAGGGTTAGCCGCTTTATATTATGTGTATGCAAAAGGCTATTTGTTGACAAGCAGGAAAACCCTCATTTTGCAACAGGCAGAAGCAGAGCTCGCCAAGAAACACAAATTTAATCCATTCTATAAAACAGAATGCGGCAAAAGACCTTTCTTTTACAATAAAGTTGTTAGTTTTGATGAGTATTGGAATAGCTAAAAATGAAGATTGGCTAAATAGTAAGTGTTTTAATTCTATTGTTTTGTATTTCGTTATGGAAAAAAGTGGAAAAGGCGTGAAAGTAGATGTTGGTGATTTAATTACATATACGGAATTCTATAAACAAAGAGAAAAATGCAAATATTATCATAGCCGTTATGCTGGTGTTGATGAAGAAGTGCATTGCACGCAAAAATACAAAAAAGAATATGCAGAAGGCAATCATAAGCACTGTATTCGCTGTAACCCTGCTGATTGCATTGTTCCACGCATTCTTAAGAACAGCATGAGAAACAGCGCAGACATGGTGCAATATATGATAAGTGTTAGGGCTATTAAGACTATGGAGCGCGAGAAGAAAGTTGGTGAAGCTGTAAAAATTATTGAAGAAGCCCATAAAGAAAGTGTCAAAGTATTTGGAGAGCTGTCTGATATTCTAGAGTTAAATCTTGATTACAGCAATCCTGAAGTCAAAAAGGTTTTGAAGCTGGTGAAGTAAGCAATTAGTTTTTGTCTCTTTTAAACAATCTTGACCAAAAACCTGTATCTTGCACTATTTTCCCATCTAAAGTTAACCAGTTGTCATTAGCTAATTTCTTATACACTTTATAATTATCAGAGAGCTCAGCGATCAAATTATCCATAGCCATGACATAAAACTCGCTAAGCATTCTCTCTTTTCCCTGTCTCGCATATTTTTCGAGAAGCTTTGCAGGGTTTCTAATAGGGTCTATCCTGTCAAAGATTGCAAAGACTCTTTGGTTCCATTTAGCCTGCTCAGCAGACTCGGGGCATTTCTTTGGGTCAAGCATGTAATCATCAATGTCATCTACTGTCCGCCCTATAATATCTGAATGCTTTCTGGAATAATACCACGCAACATCTTCTTCCAAACACTGCATCATTCGATAGGGTGATGTGCGCAAATCTACAAATATGTCCTGCATTGCTGCTATCTGGGGCCGCTCGCGCGAGGCTTCATGCAAGTAGTGCACAAGATAGTAGTGGTTTAATTCACGCAACAACTGGTGAATGTTCTCGTGGAGCAACCGCGTTCGCATTTCGCGCGGGGATGTTGGGCCGTATGTCAAAATTCCTGCTATAGCAACCGTTCTTTTGCCAATCCTGGAAGTATAAGTACAGCCGCCGGATTTTCGCTTTATATTAAGCACCTGCTCGCTTATTCGTTCCTGCGACTCTAGTTTGACATCGAATTTCTTTTCGAGATCGCTCCTAATTTGGGCCTCCCCTGCTTCAAAATTATCTGCAGACCAAATACGGGGAGCTTTGTACCTGTAATTGAATCTATGGCTTAGTGCGCTGCATATTTTTGCGTTTTCATATAAAATATTTAGAGAGGACATTTCGTAATTTAAGATAATGATAAGCTTAAAAAATTAGTGAAGTGCTTTGAAGCTGGTGCCCTACAGAACCTTTTGATATTTCTTTACATTAATATTCATATCTTTAGGACCAAATGCCAGCGGCAGAAGTTCATCTATTGTTGTTATTATTATTTTGTTCTTTCTGGTTGTTGATAGGATTATTTCTAAATCCTTTTCAGCTATCTGCCTGAATTCATATAAAACCTGGCGGCAGGCGCCACAAGGAGCGGATACATCTTCTGTGTCAAAATCCCTACCTCTTGAGATAATTGCCAGTTTATTGAATATCCTATAGCCGGCAGCATTAGTGCGCACTATTGCTGCCCTTTCGGCGCAGATTGTTGAGCCGTAAGCAGCATTTTCAACATTAGAGCCTAAAATAATGTGATTGTCCGGCGTTAACAGAGCAGCCCCGACATAGAAATTAGAATAAGGGTTGTATGCTGTTTGCATGACTTTTTCAGCTTCGGCGAGAAGCTTTTTCTGAGCATTATCTAATTGGTCATAGGGTACGGTTCTCATAATTCAATTTGCAGTGATAATCTTTTAAGCGTGGCGTATAGACAATAGCTTTTTAGGCCTCTCTGATTGCTTGGTGCAAACCTCAAAAATATATTGAGCTAATTTATCGGCATCCTGTTGCATAGTCTCTAACTCCTCAGCACTTTTAGCGTCATAACTTGGCCTTAGCCATGTGCCTTGCAGCTGCCATTTAACAGGGCTGCGGCCGTTATAAGCTCGGATAACGTCATAAAATTCCAAACTTTTTTTAGCGGATTCTATTTTATATTTAAGATATGCTCTCTGATGAACGTCTGTCGTATGTTTCAGCGTTTTCTTCAGACTTTCAACCATTTTTGAATAATCCGTCATAATACAATCTTGCGACGGCCATATGCAAATCCAAGGAAACGAATAGCGGCTCCCGCATAAGTGACCCTGGCAGGATGCAGTAGTCATTATAGTACCATCGCCAAAATAAGTAACGGCCTTTACAAGATTGATTATTTTTGAATCCAATGGACCTTCACTAAAGTGGTCATAATAATCTTCCAAGACGATTTCATCTAATGACTTTGGTTTCATAGGATAAAATCTGCAGATAACTTTTAAAAGTCTCCTTGATTGCTGTTTTTAATGCCAAAATCAAATGAATCTGGAGAAGCTGTGTTGCCGGAAATAACGATAGGCCTAGCTGGCCATGTAGACCATGGCAAGACGACTCTTGCTAAAGCATTGACAGGCAAATGGACAATGCTGCACAGCGAAGAAGTCAAAAGAGGAATTACAATTAAATTAGGTTATGCTGATGCAGATATACGAAATTGCACTAAGGGGAATCACTTAACACCGGAAAAAGTCTGCAGCGTGCATAACGCTGAAACTGAATTAATCAGGAAAATTAGTTTTGTTGATGCGCCAGGCCATGAAACTCTTATGGCAGTCATGTTATCTGGAGCTGCAATTATGGATGGGGCTCTTCTTGTAATATCTGCAGCTGAAACTGTACCCCAGCCGCAGACTGCTGAGCATTTGACGGCCTTAAAGATACTTGGAATTACAAACATAATAATTGCACAAAACAAAATTGACTTAGTTTCAAAAGAAAAAGCTTTGGAAAATTACAAGCAAATACAGGTTTTTGTCAAGGAAACATTAGGCAAGGAGGTGCCGATAATTCCTGTATCTGCACAAAGAAATGTTAACATAGACAAGCTCTTGGAGGCAATCCAAGAAAACTTCCCAACGCCTAAAAGAGATACAACTGCAAGCCCCCAGATGCAGATTGCAAGAAGTTTCGACACCAACAAGCCGGGAACTCCTATTGAGAAACTGATAGGTGGGGTCTTTGGCGGCGCTATCGCCCGGGGAATGTTCAAAGTAGGCGATAAAATTGAAATCAAGCCAGGCAGGAAAGTAGAGAAACATGGTCAGACCAGCTGGATACCTATTACAACAACAATTACATCAATTGCTTCAGGCAGTACTTCAGTCAAGGAGAAAGGCCCTGGCGGTTCTGTCGCGTTGGGTACTGGACTGGATATGTCATTAACTAAGGCAGACTCGCTTGTTGGCAATGTCATAGGCCTATCAGGAAAGCTTCCACAGCCTCTAAATGCCATAGTTTTAGAGCCTTATTTGTTCCAATTTGTCGTTGGTACAAAGGAAAAATTGAAGCTGGAACCATTCAAGCAATACGAGCCTTTAATGGTAAATATAGGCACAGCAACAACAGTTGGAGTCATTCAATCAGCTGGCAAAGTCCTGAGGATGACATTAAGAAGGCCAGTCATAGCAAACAAAGGGGATAAAGTAGCACTAGCAAGGCAAGTTCAGGCAAGATGGCATTTAATTGGATATGGAATTATAAAGTGAACATTATTATTGCTATCAAGCATCAGCGCAGATAGCATTACATGCCAGCTTTGTGAAGCTGTGGGTATGGAATAATTAAGTAGTATTCAAAACAAGGCTTACATTGCTTTTCTAATAGAATCTACACTTGAGCCCCGTATGCTTTTGTCAATACGTATCATAACCTTATCGTCTTTCGAAATCGTTTTGCACATGTCAGCTATATTCATAGTCCTGTCCCGCATATCCTTAAGTATAGATGTAATGTTGCTGTTCATCTCTATTTTGCGGTTTTCTTCGACAATAACGAACTGCAGTTCTTTTTTCAACAACGGATCTCTGCTCTTCTCGATTTTAACAGCATCGCGCATTTCCTCTAATAACAATTTTTGTAAATTAACTGCATTACCAAATAAATCTCTAACTTCCGATATTATATCATGAAGTTCACTTATCATATGCCTGTCAAGCGCGATTTCTCTTTCGTCTAATCTCATATCTCTTGCTAATTCAACATTAAACCTAGAGTTACGATTGTTCCATAATACGCCTGCCATGTTGCAACCAATAAATACTAGCATGTAAGTTGTTTATTAAGTTTTCTGACATACTAATTGCAATAAAGCTAAATTTTAATGATTCCAAGTGTTTTACCTAAAAGTTACAACTTTAGAAACCGAATTCCAGAGCTTCTATCATATACTATAGTATATAGTATCACACAGTGCGAAGGAGCATTTATATACTTCAAATGACCCATATATGTTTACCGATAGCTATCTCGGACTAGCCATCATGCCCCATGAAATCTATTGCTGTAACTGAAACTATTGTTGCCGAAAAGGTATTCGAGCCAAGGTTAGCTGTCTTTAGGGTTAAGGTAAACTTCATTGCTCCTTATAGAAAATGCAAATATCTCTATGTTGAGCCTAAAGATGTCAAGACTAGGGCGGCTTTCCTTAAGCGGATCCGCCATATAGCCGCTATTTGGCCAAATGGCGACTATTATCTAAAACTTTCTGATGGCCGTGTTTTTGCGCGTTTTAATATTCTTAATGGAAAATTAGCTAAATTCTACAAGGCAAGCCCAATAACCCAAAAAGAATACCCCGTCTGGGCCTGGTGGAAATAAACCTAATAAAACTCTGGATAAAATTTCTTTAATTTGGCTAGAATTTCTTCAGAACGCTCCTGATTAAGAACCCAAACGTGTTCCCTGCCATGCGGCCAGCTCTTTAGGATGCCTTTTTTCTTTAGGGAGGTTGCAATTTTCATAATGTCATTTCTGATGGTGGGTGGAAAGCTTTTTGGAACATCAGATTCGTAAATATGATATGAATGCCAAGCGCCTTTTAAGACAAATTTGTGCAGCAGGACAACTTCCAGCTCTTCTTCGGATAAACGCTTCTTTTTGATGTCAATAGCCATTTTAGTGATATGTATATTCAGTATACATAGTATGCGTAATATTTAAATACTTCGTTTTCTACTACTACTAATATGGCAAAACAAATATCATTATTCCTAGAGACTTTCGGAGACACGCCATTATTGCGAGCGCTGGAATTCTTCTTAACATATCCTGATTTTGACTATACAAAATCGTACGTCGCCAAGGAAATTGGCATATCCAGAATAACCATGGAGAAGATATGGAAACACTTATCCAAAGCTGGCCTGATTGTCAAAAGCAGGACTTTAGGCAAGATTGAAATGTGGAAGCTTAACAAGGAAAACCCCAAAGTCAAAGTGCTTATGCAGACAGCAGTAAAGCTGTCATTAGGATATCTGGAAAGCCTTAAGGCTCCTGCGATAGTTCATAATTAAATCATTTGGGCCTGGTGGAAATAAAGTTGATTAAAGTTTCTTATCCATCCAAATTAATTTCTTGCCTGTTCTAAAACCATGCTTTTCCATGAATTTCTGTATTGGCTCGCTTTCTGAATTAACCAAGCCATAAACATCAGTTATTCCTTTTTCTTTTAACTGCACAACACACTTTTCGTATAGCATAGTTGCAACGTGCTTATTGCGATATTCTGGCGAAACAACAAGATAAACTAGGCAAGCATATCTATCAACTAAAGGGCTATCTTTGTCTTTTGCATTGGCACAAATAAACCCGACTAATTTCTGCTCGTCTTCAGCAACTAAAAATACGTGATTTTTATCAGAAATTCTTCTTTCTAAATCCTCTTTATCCATAAAAACATCTTCTTCAGTAACCTTTAATTCAGGAGCTTTCAGTCCAATTTCATAAAGTTCTGCAAAATCATCTAGCCGCGCCTCACGTATGTTCATTTTGTGCGTTCAGCCCAAGGAAAATCTATATGTTTTTCTGCAAAGTCTAACTTACTGATCAAATTCAATCTTAATTCTGATATCGAGTCAGTACATCTTACTGGTTTTATCTTTTCGTCTATTTGTGTTGTGGTTAATCCAGCATCTGAGGCAAGTTTTAACCACCAATTGAAATGCTTGTGCAGATGCTTTTCAGGATTTTCAGACGGATAATAATTATCGCTAACTAACAAGAAGAAGCGCAAAAGGTTTGCATCATTTTCTTTTGCGGTAGAATAGCAACACATAGGATGCCCTGGGCCCAAACCAGTATAATTTTCCAAACCTTTGGTTTTCAAGTGATTCAATTCAGTTATATCCCTGCCTAATGCTGCAGTAGAATCGCATAAACCGCTTAATGCAAGACCACCGCAGGCGTATATGGTTATATCTTTTGCACGGTCATCTACACTTTTTTCAAAAATACCAGTTATATCTTTAAGAAAAGTATTGAAATCACCTTCTAATTTGATAGTTTTGTAATACCACATCGCTCCCGTTTCACATCTCATCTCTTCCGATGGAGCTTGTTTGAAGCAGCCAAATGCCTGGGCATTTTTTTGAAGTGCTTCTTCAAAGACTGAGTCTGGTGTGCCCAGAATTCTCTCCTGTAATGTTAGCATTTCAAAGGTTTCTTCTTCAGATTTGTTTCTAACAGGTTTATCTAATATTTTTTTGATGTAATTAATCGCTAATGGTGAAAACTCAGGGTCAAGTTCCATGCCCCACAATTTAGATTTTATGGCAGTTAGATTTTCTTTTGAAGGGTTTTTGTAATATTTTTTCAAAGGAGCCGCAGCGCTTGCGATTATTTCCGTTTGCAAAAAGACTTCTTCAGACTCGCATCCTTCAAGGTCAGGGTCTTTACTATTATACACTGCCTCTTCCATCTTGCCGATATTTTCAATATCTTTTTTTGTTCCGCTAAATTTTTCAACAAGTAGAGAAGAAAGTTCATCAACAGTAAAGGGAGTCATGTTACCAGGCATAGTCATTAGGCAAGACATGTGTAATTTTTAAGATTTTATAGTCTCTACCCTACGAAATTGGTTCGATGAAAATAAATTATTGATATTGCCCGTCACCACATTCTGGGCAATCGCAATGTTTAGGATGTTCTGCATCTCCAAGCGGGTCACTTTTGCTCTTTAATTTTGCTTCCAAAACGTCTTTATTGATGAGCTCTTTTGGGATGTTTACAAATAAATGCCAATGATTTGATGACAATTTAGCGCTGTACTCTGCTCCACAGCGGCAAACATAAGGCGTTTCCGCTAAAACTTGTGCTGGAATCTTCGTCCCATTGCCTTTTTCTTTAGCTAGTTCAGAGCCTCCAGAATATGTTCCACAAATTATGCAAGTTATTTCTAGGCCACCTTCATTCATTTCATATTGTAGCCTAATATTACCCCGAGTTTTATCTTTAGCCATAAACTAAATCAAAAAGATAGTCATAAAAAGGTTCTTGCTCAGTTTTCAACTTTGTTTTCTAATGGTTGATCGTCGGTTTGATTATCAATTATACCCTCAAAAAGAATGTAATCGTCAGCTCCTATTTTGTTAATGTAAGTTTGCAAATTACTGTATTTTTTAATGTCGATTGCGAGAATAAATTTTTCCCGTCTCTCACCATTTTTTTTAACTATTCCAATATCTTTCCTGCAGGCAAATTTTAGAAAATAGCCAACATGCCGTGAATTTGTTTCCTTTATATTACTATGTCTAAGCAAGTCCCTCAAATCATCTCTGGTAAAATCTGATTTGAGCTTGCCTTTTAAATAATATTGTCTGAGCTTTGAAAAATGGGACATATAATATTCTGGGTATCTGTGCCTTGCTCGTTCTATTTTCCGCTGAATAATATAAGGCATGTATTCGTCTTTCATGGCTATTCTGTAGGTTTATAATATAAAATATCTAAAATCTCTTTTTTCGTATCGTCTGTTAAATACTTGCAGAGCTCAAAAACTTTTATTAAACTTGGTGAAAAAGCTGCTTTAGCTTCGTCAATTTGAATTAATTTCTTAATATGTGTGGGCTTAGCATCAAGCCATAATATATTTGCATAGGCATCATTAAAATTTCCTAATCCATAAAATTCATCGTTTTGCGTAATAGCGCCGCAGCTTACTAAACATTTAACTTTATCTTCCAATAATTTTTTATTTTGGGCTGAAGGTTCGATGTCAAACCTATGGCGAGCCCTAGCGATAATTTCATCTAAAATAATCTCACCACCCCCCAGAGGAGTATACAAAGAACCCACAACAATTTCCTTGTAAGGGTCGCATATTTTTCTGTAAAGTTCGTAGACTGCCTGAATATCCTTAGATGTTGTCTCTTTTGGTTTGTCCATAGTAATTATTCAATATCTACTTTCTGTCCAATAGCCTGCCCAGGTAAGCCTTTTTCAGTAAAATGAACTCTTACAGCCCCCTTGCTTCCGTGTGCCTGCGTGATTATGCCTTCAATCTTTTTGCCTGATGGAGAAGTCCAAACTACCTTTTTTCCTATGATTTTTTTAGTGTCGGCTTTGGTATGGATACCTTCAGCTTGAACTATCATTTGCTTTAGTTTTTTGACTTTCAAGCTTCCCCTATAGTTAACTATGAAACCTTTCATGATACAAACAACCTGTGAAATGATTTTTAAAGGTTTAGGTCTGCTTTATGTCATGGGACTTGATGTGCTTCTTGGTTGTAATGCCGAAACATCTGCAAAATTAATTGGAGATTTTTTAAAAACAGGCCAGTCCAAAGAACTTGATTTGGTTTTAGATACTTCAAGATGGGAATTGCCAAGTTCAGAATTGATTTGTGCTGCAGACTATTATTGGCGAGATAGTAGAGTTGATTATGTAATTGATGATGCAATAAGTTTGGGCGTTCAGACTAGTCTTAGACAAGCAATGGCACACATTACCGCTAATTACAAATATGATGGTGACGGTAAATATCTAACTCAATTGATAATTTTATCTTCTGCATTTGATGTAACAAATGCTCCTAAATTTTATGAAAAACTCCAGAAAAGCGGCTTTTATGCTCAGCTGGATAAAGACTTAAAATTGCTAATAGAAGAGAAATATAAGAGTTTAAAGAAACACAATTAAGCACCAATAACACATCTTAAATGCCTTTCAGTTCTGGATAACTTATGCATTACCAAGCCGCTAAGAAAGCCCTCGAAAAATTACACACAAAATATCTGCTAAAACATTTCAATTTAACAGTGGGAAATAGAAGCAGAGGATGGGATTTCTTTTCAGATAAACATTGCTTTGAATTCAAGAGCAGGCTTTACTATTTAGACAGGAACTTTGGCAATACCTGGTTTGGCCTGCCGGAAAAGCAGTGTGCTAATTACAAACCTGAAGATGGAAAGGAAATGTACTGGCTTTTCATGGCTTCAATGCCTGTGAAACCTTTGAGGGATGTAAAGAAATTAACAGAAGCGTACATACAGCACAGAGACATTTTCTTTGCGCCCTGGGAAGTTTACAAGAAATATCCGCTTGGAACAGCAAAAGAAAATAATAAACTAGGGCCAGAGAGACATCTAAGTGTCAAGCATCTTAAGGAATTAAACTTTGGTGTGAAAAGCTTGCCAAAAGCAAATGTATACTTCTATGAAGGAGCTGGCTTGGAATATCTTTTAAGGGTTTAGGTTCATATTTTGATATGGGATTAGAATTAATTCTTAATTATGATACTGAAAAAGCAGCAGATTTAGTTAAAGATTTTATAAAGAAAAGGTATTCAGATGGCCTTGATTTAGACTGCGACAGAGATGAGCATCCTAGTACTGCTATGATAATAGATGGCAGATATTTTGCTGAAATTAAACCAGAACTTAAATTAAAATTTCATAGTAAATTATGTGAAGTTTTTGAATATTTGATGAAAAATTACAAATATGACAAGAATGATAATTATCTGGAAGAATTAATTATTTTGACAGCAGCATATAGAGTGCCTTATGCATCTACCTTTTATGAAAATCTCAAGAAGAGCAATGATTATGCAAATATGAGTGAAGACGTAAAAGGAGTGATTGAACGAGGGATTTTAACGTTTAAGCAAGAAAAGACAAAAGAAGCTAAGCCCCAATAACCAAATCTCTTAAAAAACTATCATATTTAATTTGATTATGTCTGCCGAGTCAACAGAAATAAAAATACGATTGAGTGGTATAATTGATTTAGGTAAAACATATAACGGTCGTGAAGTATCTTATTTTCTTCACTTACGTGCAAATTATGAAACTAAATCGGAGCCAAAGATGGGCCTCACGACAGAATACATTGAAATTCCAATAGACGAAAAAACATTTAATACACTAAAGGAAAAACTTGCAGGGTCAAAAGCAGAAGTACCCCTTTTGCTTGTAGATAGCGAATTAGAGATAAAATTAAGCAGTGCTTGCCTGAATTAAGCCCCAATAACTATCTGCATATCGTCTGCCAAGATTTTCTTCAGAGATTCTATTGTATGCCTGCTGATTTGCGTTGATGTGCCTGCAAATTTCTCCAGAACAGAATCAATTTCCTTTAGTGTTGCTGGCTCTTCTTTTCCAAATTTGCCGTCTTTCTCTATCTTGTATTTGTGGATTTGTGTTTTGGGGTCAGCAGTATCTTTGATTATGTATGCAATATCTGATAACAGCCAGATGTCTGCCCGTTTCTTTCCATCATTATAACTTGCAGATATCTTGAATTTTTCTACTTTCTTGCCCTTTTCTGCCCTTATGATATCAAAAGTGGCTTTTGCAAATCTGTCCTGGTCAAAAGTTAATGTTGCAATCTCCCTCAAATCAGCCTTGCCTTCTTTTTTCAATTTTTCAATTCTTTCCAGGACTTCAAGATATTGTGCTGGTGCTAAATGCTTGTTTACAAGATTCTTTTCAAATTCCTTTATCGCATTATCAGCTGATGCCGGAATATCCATGGCCTTTAATGCTGCCATGATGTCATCATGCGTCTTGTCCCATAATTCAGAAGATTCTTTTTTTGCCTGCTTGATTTCCAGGTCCTTTGCTAATTTTTCGATTCTTTCCAAATATTTCTCGGATTTTTCGAATAATTCTTCGACTTGCTTTGCAGAAACTTCCTTTACTTTGCCATGTTCGATATCCTTTCTTAATTGCAGTATTTCTTCCAGGATTTTAGGCCATTTCTCTTCCAGATATCCTGTTTTTACAAAAACTTCTCTGAGTTTGTCAGGGGTTTCCTTAGGGTCTGGAGGTGGAATGCCTGCCATCATCAAGACGCCTTGTGATGGTGTGAAGCAGGACCAGAAGAAATCTTCAGTTCCGATTTCCTTCAGCTTCCATTTTGTTCGTTCGAGAATTTGCTTGCCGGATTTTATGTAAGAATCAACTGCTTCAGGAGTTGGAACTATTTTTCCCTGTTTCAGTAAAAGCTTCCAGGGCTGGAACATTCCCCTGTCATAGAAAGGAATTCCATCTCTCAAAAGTGTAAAGATAACTGCATTTGCATTTCTTAAAGAATCCCACATTTCTGTTAAAACATAAATCTGCACATTCAGCTGGTTCTTGACGCCAGCTGCCATAGCTGCTTCTTCGGACATGCCCAATATCATGCCACGCAATCTTGATTTTAATTCAGGGGCAGTCATTCTTGTAACATCAGTGTCGTCGATTACAACAAAAGTGTCAATATCAGACGTCTCTGTAGCTCTTCCTTTTACAAGAGAGCCGCCTAAAACATAACTTACAACATACTTCTCAAATTTCTTTAACACCATTGATTTATGTATTTCTGTAATGCGGAGAGCGCCGACAATGCCAGCATCATAAATAGGCATGGCCATTGCAAGTAATCCTAAAATCTCATACTTGCCCTTGTAACACATATCCCAGATTTCATCTATAATTACAGCAGAAACATTAATCTTCTCAAGATATTTAGTGCCGATTTCTTTCAATTTCTTTTCAATCTCGTCTTTTTTCTTGAATTTCTCTTCAAAATTACCCTCAAGATTTAAGAGAACCAGCATGTCCAAAGGCTGATTATCGCCTTTTGGCGGCAATACGACTACGCCCTGGACTTCTTTTTTGAATTGCTTTAGGGCTTCAGTCTTGAATTTCTCAGCTTTAGCCTTAATGGCGTCGAACATTTCTTTGGCTTTCTTGGCCATTTCGGCCTGCTTTTGCTGCTCCAATTTGGCAAATTCCTCAGGAGAAAGCTGTTTGCCTTCAGAAAGCTTTGGTGCTTCGTACTTTGGCTCATCTATTTTAGGCTTAGATTTGGCCATTTCAAATAAAACTCAATAATTTGATTTATAAAGCTTTGGCTTTTGTATAGTGGAGTAAACAATTGTGTAAAGCGAAAATGGCAAAACTATTAGTGCGCACATCCCTCGGTAATAGCATTTTAGACTATGGAGATGTAGTGCCTACTTTTTCCGCAAATAACAAGTATTTTGAGAAACCTGCAGCCGATTTGAATATTGGCGAACGTGTTTTGTTTGAGAAAGAGTACATTACAGCAACATTAGATGATGTAGAGCCTTTTCTAACTAAAAGCAAAAGATACGCTGAAGCTAAAAATGCTCTTCATGAAATTAACAAACAAGGCCAATACATCCCTAAATTAAGATGTCTTTTATGGCGAGGACTACAGGAAAATAGCCCTGGTCTTGAAGCTAGAATATTGCTGGAAGAGCAGGATTTCTCAGGTAAAGAATATGGTGCTGCCATTAATACAACAAAAGAAACCATAGAAGCTGCCAACATAAAGTCCTTAACTCATAGTGGAACTAAAAACTGGTTAGATGGGACAACGCTAGCCCCGGGAAATTGGGATAAGTTCAGGGCTTTGGAAAAAATAAATCCTAAATTCAGCAGTTTCAAAGTAGATGAAAGCAATAGGCAAAGTCTATTTTTCCTTTACAAATTATACACTACAGTCAGACGAGGTATTATGCATTACCTTGACAAACCTAATTTTAAACATTCAGAAGAAGAACGTGAAGATGAACATAAGATCTCCAGGATATCCCTTGCTGAAGAAATAGATTTGGTATTAGAGCATTTTGTAAAGGACGTAAATAAAGACCAGGCACTTGCACAAGTCTTGCAAATCGAAAAGATATTCGAAAACGAGCCCATATACCAAAAAGCTAGAAAAGAAAACACTTTAGCAAGAGGAATTGTAAGAGGCAGAGGCCAGATTAATGAAAATGAAAAGATAAAATTTAAACAAGTAGTAATTAACAATGGGCTTATAGCAACATTATTTAGTAGAGTTTTAGAGAAAATCGAAACTCCTGAAGTAAGCGCAGATTGTAAAGGTTGGCTGGGAGTAAATATAATTAATGAATATCTTTCCAACGAAGGTGAAAATAGATATGGTGATTTAAGGCTGGCCGGTATTAGCAGTTTAAGCAAGTATGTGAATGATGCTAGCAGATTCGAATTATTTGCTAAAAACTATCTTAATAAGATTTTTGATGGGACATTAGATGCTGAATTAGGCTTGAATTTTGGAACTATTAAAAGACTACTAGATATTTGTAAACAGTATTACCAAAATACTCCAAAGGCGTTGATTGCTATTACAGAAAAAGCTTATTTGTCAGGTGAGCTTCAAGCAGTTTTAGATATTTTAGAAAATAATTCTTTTATCGACTCTGAGTTTATAAGAAAAGCAGTAAGCCAGTTTGACTTAGAGAAAGAATTTACTAGTGCTATGATGGGGCAGATAGAACCTAAAATTTTTTATCTTAAAATTAAAGACAAGATAAAGGACTTAGAAAAATCTTTAAGTAATCTAAAAGAAAGAGGGTATAAATGCTATTATAATACAACCTCCGAAAAAGAGGTTGATAAAATCTTAGACGAATGGCTCAATTATTCCCCAGAGCAAATTAAGAACTTCTTATTCGAACACGATCTAACTGATTTACTGAAACTTTATCCAGAACTCGAATTAAGCCTCGAAGAAAAAATTAATGCTAAGATAAAAAGAAAATCCAAAGAACTAAAGTACGGTGGCGGAGGATTTTTTCCACAAGTCACAGAAGAACATAATAAATTAGTCGACCTTGTAGTGCAAAATTCTGATTTAATAGAACTGGGATTAAAGTTTGTGTCTAAAGAATATGTTTTTGATGTAAGCAACAACAGGGCAGACATTTTGTTTATGGACGCTCAAAACAAGCCTCTTGTTATAGAAGTAGAGCAAGACGCGTCTGATAAAACTGGCAAAATCGGGTTCTCTCAAGCTTACATTTACAAAAATTTGTTCATGATAGACTATGATTTGCCTAAAGAAAATGTAAGGGGCATGCTGATAGCGAGGAAAATTTGCGAAAATACTAAAAAGCTTTGTGAGAAATACGATGTAGAGTGCAAAGAAATAACTGAGGATTTAAAGTAAACAATTGAACATGAAATACACAAACTCACAGGTAAACTATACAGCAACATGCAGCGCACCAAATATAAAGAATTATTTTAACAATGCCAGCATAAGCGCAAGCTATGCAAAAACACCATTTTACATACCTACAATCAAATATAATAATACTTTCTGTAAAGCATACAGCGCATAAAACTTGGCTTATGAAAAAATTGCAAAGCAATTTTCCCATCCCTCCAAATCGCGGTTAAGCGAGCACCGATTTTGAGTTATTGCCTCTTCAAGAATTCCTTTTCGCCCTCTTTGGCAAGTTTCTCCATCACTTTTGTAAAATCATTTGTCCGCCTGAACCACTTTTCAAAATCCTCGCCCGGGATTCTTTGCACCCTGTTGTTTTTTATTGCGTGAGACAATTCGTATAATTCGGAATACCATTCCACAAAATGTTTTTCTAATTGTTTGTGCTTTACAAAAGTTTCAGTCAGCATAGCCGGAATATGCTCTGGTGATGGTGGCGTCTGATTTCTAACCATCAGGGCAGCATGTGCCGAATCAACCATTGCCCAGTGCATGTCCTCGACTGCGGACAATGTTTTCACACGAGCCCTCAGAATATGCCAGGGCACTCTCGCCAAAACTGTATAGACTGCTTCAGCAGTTGGCCTTACTCGTCCTTGAAGCAGTAAGTATTTCATAGGCTCGAAGAAACCCAAATCAACAAGGGCAATTCCGTATCTTAACATATTAATAATTGCAGGGTCGCCTGCCCTGATGTTGTCCCAAAATGCAGATAGTGTAACTGTATTAATGTGTAAAAGATCCCTGTTAGGGTCTGCCTTGATAATCTTAAACAGTTCCTCACGGTACCAGGAAACAACTTCTTCATCCCAGACCATAGAGACATTATCCACAATAAGAATTATATCAATGTCAGACTCTGGCTTTGGTGCTCCCTTTGCAGCAGAGCCGAATAAAACTACAGAAAGGACAACAGGGCCGAATTTCTTGTAGGCTTTGGCTGCAAAATCATATGCAATCTTGTAATCCCTATCTGAAACAGCAGTCTTGCGCAGTTCTTCGCGCTTTGTTGGGATTGGTAATTTCTTTTCGGTAGGCTTGTCGGCCATTACTTTCATCCTCCTATTAATGCCCAAGAAAAAAGGTTTCTTTTTTCTGGGCCCAGCTGAAAATAGATTTTTCAGCTTGGATTATAAATTTGGTTTGTTACGCATTAGGTGTGCCAGCAAATGCGCTTTTGCTGGCCACTCCAGGAACTGCTCCTAGAGCTGTCGGCAGGCCTGTAAAGCCTGCTCCGTATTCTCCGTAATGAATTGGGGGCAACATCATGCCGTAACCTGCAGAATAGCCGCTGGAACCCATAAAGTAAGTTCCGCCAATAGGACTCTCGCCTCCCCAGGAAGTTGGTGATTGGAAACCATAGACTGGTGCATTAAAATACTGCAAAGTCTTGAGCGTTGGATTGTCTCCAAAACTCATGACATAACCGCCAGCTTCTACTATCCCACGGATTTCAGGTGGAATTTTCCCGCCCTTTTTAATGTGCTCAAGCATATCTTTTATCGGAACATTGCCCATTCCAGGTGCGAGATGTGCGTCATATGAACCAAAATTATCCGTTAAATGAACATGTTTGATATCTTTAGCGACTTTTTTTATTTCTTCAGTGATTTTTTCTTCGCTGTAGCCATATTTTCGCAGCAAATTTATGTGGCCGACATCCCATGTTGTACCAATCAAATTTTTAGCTACCTCTTTTGCCCTTGCCTGTGGCAAACGCCTTTCTTGCACCAGCTTTTCAGCGAATTTATTTCGTGAAGCTTCAATAAGCTGCCTCATGCTTTCCCCTCTGCCGAATGCAGCTTCCGGATAAACATTTTCTATTGTTATGATTGGAGCTTTGCTGATGTCGGTTACGCCTGCTGCTTGAAGTTCTTTTACCCGTTCTTTGTCCATAAATTTTTCAGGGTGCGTGGCAATATCATAGCTTCTCATGGCAACATTTGCAAATGTTTCTGCTGCTTTCTCGCGGGCAAAATCTTCTGTTGGCTGTAAAAGTATTGGTGGCTTATTTGCTGGAATAGCCAATAATGCGCCTAGAACATCACCTTGTTTTAGTGCTTGCTCAGCTTCGGGAACTCTTTTGAATGCATTAGGGTCGGCACGTGCAACGTGATCATATGTGCCACTTATTGCACGGCTTAACTCATCGCTATAAGTTTGCAGACTTTTTTTGAGAAAATCAGCGTTTTTTCCTTGGCTTTCCCGTTCAGCTATTAATTGTTCCGTGCGTACCCCTTCTGTATAAATAGCCATAATTTGTCTTTGCATATTTTCCCATTGTCGCTCATTTTGCAGCCTTAAATGTTCCTGGGGTGAAACAAAATGCTTAATGCCTGGAGCAAGATATTGTTCACCACCAGTCATTTGTTTTAATTCACCTGAAATAGGATCGACTACAGTCATCATTTGCGGAATAATGCCTTGTTTGAGTGATGCCAGAAGTTGTTGATGTTCTGGAGAAGTGCCACTTCTGGATTCAGAAACTTCAAGTTCTGTTCTTAGCCTGTCTGCTTCTTTTTGGTCATATCGTGTCTGTACGCTAGGCACATGGCTTCCGTGTATTGTTACAGGGACGCTTGGCCCTAATAGTGCAGCTTTCTCTACAACGCCTGCCAATTGTTGTGACGCAGACTTCCATGCTCCTTCATCCCATTTGTTTTCTGCAAAGCCTGTCGGCTCTACTAATGGAGAATGTAGTGATATGGGGGTTGGCCTGCCTTCTTTTATGAAATCCTTTATCAGATATCTGCCCGCTCTGCGGGCCTCTGCGAACATTTCCCTGGGAATGGCTTCGAATTTTGAAGGGTCTATAACAGAAATTTCAACATTTTCTATTCCTGAAGCTGGCAGGTTGATTAAATCCTTCATTGCCTTGCCAGGTTCTATAGAAGTAGTAGCTCCGAGGTAAGCATTTGCCCATATAGGGTCCATTGCAGAAGCGTATTTATGCCGCTCTCCGTATGTGGCCATAGTATAACTAGCTAAAATCTGGTTTTATACTTTTCTGAGGGCTTTCCTGCTGAAAACAAGTCTGAAATGTAGGTATTTACCACGCGGTCCGCTTCTATGCTGCTGATTTCAGATAAGCCTAAAGATTGCCTTACAAAATCCCTAACATGCCTTTTTTGTTCGTTCGGCATTGCCTGCCAGGCACCAGGCGTAAATTTCTGCACTAATTGTTGCTGCTCGGACAAATAAAATTTCAAACTCTCAACTCTTTGCTGGTGCTCATAAAAACTAGGAGGCGCATATTTTACCCCGACTGTTGCTGCAGAAGGCCCAAAGAATGGCTGTTTTGCAACCTCTTTCTCCAGAGGCGAGGCTTCTCCCTTAGGCTTTGGAACATATTTAACCTCGGAAACAAAGCCTGAAGAAATCTCTATTTTAGGTTCTTTTGCAGAACCTAATTTTTCTTCGAGTGGCGCCTCTTTAGTCAGTTCAGCTTCATGCTCCAAATGTTTTAGAACTTCATCCAGAAGTTTTTGCAGCTTGGCTTTTAATTTTTCAGACTTGGTTTTCTTTATAATATTTTCAAGATACTGCCTTTTCTCGTCTAAAGTCTTGAATTTTTCCAGTTCAGTCTTGATTTGTCTTAGAGTTACGCGAGTCATTGTTTTGGTTCTGGGGCAGCCAGCATTCTGTTTGTAAGCCTGTAAACTCTGAAAACTGTGTTGGTATCTTTTTTAGCTTTTTCCTGCGCAACTAATTTTAACCTTGCAATATTCCACAGCTCATTGGAAGGCAAATTCAGTTTTGGCATCTTTTTGAGTACTCCTTTTGCTTGAACATTGAATTTTTTCACGGAGCCGAAAATCGGCTTGATGAAAGCAGAAAATGGCAGGTCAAAAACACTCTTCGGCTTGGGTTCTTCTGCCGGCTTTTCTTCTTCAAGATATTTTTGCAGGTCCTTTGACATCGCGTCAAAAGATTCCTTCGTCATGATATCAATAAAGTCCAGAACTTCTGAATCCTGCATCTTCAGCAGCAAATCAAAATGCTTTTGCAGCATTACATAGCCTGTAAATTTTATCAGTGTTCT
The DNA here is from genome assembly GCA_964354105.1 of Candidatus Woesearchaeota archaeon. Taxonomy (GTDB): domain Archaea; phylum Nanobdellota; class Nanobdellia; order UBA10117; family UBA10117; genus CAYGXM01. The sequence goes on along the minus strand of CAYGXM010000011.1, from coordinate 1,089 downwards.
GCCGGTATTGACAGTGATAGGTTCGCCATGCTGGCCGCGCATTGTCTGCGGCGAGCCCCTGAATGCAAATCTTATGCTTACGACCGAAAGCGGCCTGTACATTTCATCCTTTAGTTTTAGCTCGGAATACTGGTCAAAAGGAGCTTTCAATTCTATTTTAGAAGCCTTCTTGCACACTAATTCAAGATAGAACCACATGGCGTGGAATTGTTTTGGTATGGCTGCAGGCCCTATGCCCATCTCTTTATGTTCCTTCAATAATTCAGCATATTCTGTCGGCATCAATTTTTCAGTCGCAATCAAGTAAGGCCTTGCCCACCTGGCGTATGCTTCCAAGGCGCTGTTTTGTGCCTTAAGGTATGCTTTCTCAACGCTGCGGCGCATTCGTAGCTCCTTTTCAGAAAGGTACAGCCAATCGACAAACTCTTTTGCACGGGGAGCTAAAATTCTCTTTACAACATCCGTCAGGTCCATCTTTTGGACCGAGGCCGCAACTTTTTCTTTTATCTCCCCAGTCTTTTTTGTATCAGCATCGTGAACATACCAGTCTTGGACAGGAACTACCATAAAAGAATCTCTTAACGTTATGAAATTCAACTGCTGTGCAAGAACATCAACTGCAGCATTTCCCTTGGTTTTGTCCACTTCATTCAGCCAGATGCCTTTCAGTGCTTCACAGGCAGTTTTCTTCACGAGAGGATTCTTGGATTTTAAATCATCATAATGGTTTAATCTCAAATCAAAGGTTTTCAAATCGAACAAAAGGTTGATTATTGATTTTACAACCATGTTGATTGTGCCAAATAAGCCGGGAACATTGCCTCCGCCGGCTAATCTTGTTTCCAAGGCAGTTCTTCTTTGCCCTATCTCCCCAAAATAGCCGGATGCTTCAGACGCTGCAAAGAAATCAGATGTTTTTTCAACGTCGTATCCTAACTGATCTCTTATGAAATCTAAAATCCAATAGTAAGTCGGCTCCATAGCCTCGCCAAAAGCATCATATAATAATTCATGTTCGCCCATAACATCGCCCTTCAGCACTTTAGCTATGTTCAAGCTCTTTTTCTTCAAGGCCTTGTCAGTCTCCTT
>CAYGXM010000010.1:0-26809 GCA_964354105.1 Candidatus Woesearchaeota archaeon | reverse complement strand
AGCCTGCGCGTATTCATGATGTAGGACTTTATGCATATACACATCACTCCAACAAGAAGGATATTCTTGAAAAAATTCTTGCAAATAAACGTGTAAAAATGAAAATTGGCAAAAAACCATTTGAATTTAATGAGGAGAAATTGTTAATCGGGAAGGTAGGAAATTCTAAAGATACTTACCTAATACGAAGCGAATTATACACAGATAGCGAGAAAAAATATCCTGCAACACCATATATCTTCAACGCTCAAATTTATGGCGAAAGTGGCAGAGGAAATAATACCAAAGGCAGGTTTAAGGATTTAGAGATTTTGAATGATGTTTTAGAGTGTCACAGTGATTGAGATTCTATAAAACCGCAAGGCAAGCTTTAAAAACGGTTTAGCGAAAGCAATTTGTGAAAGATGGCAAAATTAAGACAAGCAGTCGCTTATCGAAGAATAAAGCGCCCATACACGCGCACGTCTAGAGTCAAGTCTAAAGCTTACATCAAAGGCGCGCCGCACATAAAGATTGCACAATATGATATGGGCGACAATGTTCAATACCCTTACGATATTCAGATTATTTCTGGAAAAGATATTCAAGTAAGGGAAAATGCCCTGGAAGCTGCAAGGCAAGTTTTAGTTAGAACAATAGAATTAGTTACTAAGACTGGCTGGCATATAAAACTTCGGGCAGTTCCGCACCACATTTTCAGGCTAAATCCGTTGGCTACAGGAGCAGGAGCAGATAGGTTCCAGATGGGTATGTCACAATCATTTGGAAGGCCAGAAGGCCACGCAGCTCAGTGTTTCAAAGGCAAAATTCTATTTTCAATCTATGTTCCTGAAGAAAATCTGGAACTTGCAAAGAAAGCAGCACATAAGGCAATATCAAAGTTTCCGATGCACTGCCTTGTAAGAGTCCTGAAGACCGCAGCCTAAGGCTTTAATTCCTTTCGTTCTTATTTACTCTATGAAAATCTATTTTGCCGGCTCGATCAGGGGAGGCAGAGACGACAAAGAATTTTATCTTAAGTTAATTAGCTATCTGCAAAAATACGGAGAAGTTTTAACAGAGCACATCGGAGACAAAAAATTGACAGAACTTGGCGAAGATAATCTGGAAGATAGATTAATCCGCAAAAGGGATATGGATTGGATTCGAGAAGCAGATGTAATTGTTGCAGATGTTTCAAATCCATCATTAGGAGTTGGCTATGAAATCAGGGATGCAGAAAATTTGGGAAAAGGGGTGTTATGCCTTTACAGGCTGCAGGAAGGCAAAAGACTTTCTGCAATGATAAATGGAAGCAACAAGTCAACAGTTAAAAATTATGTTACTTTGGATGATGCTTTCAAACACATTGATGAGTTCTTCACAGCTCAGAAGAGCTTTTAAATTTCCTTTTGTCAGTAAAGTTAATGGCCCAAAGCATATTGCAAAGCAATCTGCTAGTGTTGCGTCCATTAAATTGATATGGCAACATACTGCAAATGGTTCAAGCAACTTTCTAAAGCGAGCATTCCTGAAGCCGGCGGGAAAGGTGCAAACCTTGCTGAAATGTTTAATGCAGGCTTTCCAGTTCCTCCAGGTTTTGTTGTAGTAGCTGATACTTACAGGAAATTTCTGGCTGTAAGGAAAATTGACAAGAAAATAGAGGAGAAGTTGAAAGATTTGGATGTAGAGGATAACGAAAAACTGCAGAAAGTCGCAACAGAAGTTCAAAAATTAATTATGAGCTCTTCTCTGCCAAATGACATGCAGGATGAAATCAAGGAATTTTATACTTATGTTGATGCAGCAGAAGAAATAAAAAATGTAAAATCTGCACATGCGCTTCTGCAAACAACTTCAAGGGAAGCATCATTTGTAGCAGTTAGGAGTTCGGCAACAGCTGAAGACCTACCGACAGCAAGTTTTGCAGGCCAGCAGGCCACATTTGTCAATACTTTGGGCAAAGATGCTGTTGTAAATGCAGTGCAGAAATGCTGGGCCTCTTTATTTACTGCAAGGGCAATCTATTACAGGGTAAAAAATAATTTTCCGCACATGAAAGTTGCAATCGCAGTTGTTGTACAAAAGCAAATCAATTCAGATTCCTCAGGGGTTACATTTTCTATAAATCCAGCTACAAATAATGTAGATCAAATTGTCATAGAAGCAATATTTGGCTTGGGAGAAGCTGTTGTTTCCGGAGAAGTAAATCCAAATACATATGTGATTGATAAAAAAACAGGAAATATTGTCGAGAAGGATATTCCAGGCCAGGATTTTTACCTTACAAGGGATGCTTATACAGGCCAAACTATAAAGAGGAATCTTCCAAAAGATAAACAGAAGCAGCAAGTTCTAACAGAACACCAGATAAGAATCCTATACAAATTGGCATTGAATGTAGAATCTCATTACAGTAGCCCGCAGGATATGGAATGGGCCATAGAGAAAAATCAAATCTTTTTGGTGCAAACAAGGCCCGTGACGACATTAAAGCCGCGCGAAGCAGAACACGCTGCTGTAAAAGCTCAGGCTATTTTGCACGGGCTAGGAGCAAGTCCAGGACACGCATTCGGAAAAGTAAAAATAGTTTCCAATGTTGATGAGCTGGATAAAGTTGAGAAAGGCGATATTCTTGTAACAATCATGACGAATCCAGATTACGTTCCTGCAATGCAAAGGGCTGTTGCAATAGTTACTGATGAAGGCGGAATTACTGCACATGCGGCAATTGTTTCAAGAGAGATGGGAATTCCAGCTGTTGTCGGAACAAAATCTGCAACTAAAGCACTAAAGAATAATGATATTGTAACTGTTGACGGCTCTTCCGGATTGGTGTACAAAGGCGAGATACAACTAACAGAAGCTAAACCTAAGATTTCCGAAGCGGCTGTAAAAACAAAGACCAAAATAAAAGTGATTATGGACCTGCCAGCTTTTGCACAAAGAGCCGCAGAGACTGGCGCAGATGGCATCGGCCTTTTGCGTTTGGAGGGAATAATCGCTTCTGGAAGAATACATCCTGCAAAATATCTTCGTGATAACAAATTAAAGGATTATGAAAACTTAATCTATAATGGAGTAAAAGCAATTGCAACTCCATTCAAAGACAAGCCAGTATGGATTCGCACGTCTGATATTAGAACAGACGAATACAGAGAATTGCAGGGCGGAGATGAAGAGCCAAAAGAGGCTAATCCTATGATTGGCTGGCATGGAATAAGAAGAAGCTTGGACCAGCCAGAACTTTTGATGACTGAGTTTAAAGCTCTGAAAAGATTAGTTGATGAAGGCTTTAACAATCTAGGCGTAATGTTGCCATTTGTAATATCTCATGAAGAAATTATTAAGGCAAAAGAAATTGCAGAGAAAGTAGGCTTAGAACCGCAAAAAAATATTAAATTTGGAGTCATGGTTGAAACTCCCGCAGCAATTTTAATAATTGATGAGATTTGCCAGGCAGGAATTGATTTTGTAAGCCTCGGAACTAATGATCTGACGCAGACAATTCTCGGAGTTGACAGGGGAAATACAAACATTGCAGATTTGTACAATGAATTCCATCCAGCAGTCTTGGCAGCAATAGAAAAAGTTGTAAAAGCTTGTTCTAAGTATGGGATTGAGAGTTCTATTTGCGGGCAGGCAGGCTCGAATCCAAAGATGGCTGAGTTTTTGATAAGAATTGGCATCGACTCAATATCTGCAAATGCCGATGCTGTTGCCGAAATCAAGGAAATTGTTGCAGAAACCGAAGAAAAGCTGAAACAAGTTGGATAAAGTGCTATCTCTTGATGTCTGAATTGCATTTTCTTCCACAGAAAGAGCTTTGGTGCACTCTTTTTACAGCCAAAAGAGATAACAAAAACTGCAGTAGTTTTTGGAATGGAAAAATGCGCCTATCCATGCACTAAAGTGCATGGTTTTCGCAACATTTTTTCATAACAATTGTACAAAAAATTCTGCAAAACAAAACAAAATCTATCTTTTCTACCAGATAAAAACTTATAAACCCATAAAAACATCAGTTGTTCCGAAGCTTAATGGCTCACTGTGGAATTTGCAACAAAGAACTTCTCCATCCAGTATGCCCGCTCTGCTTAACTGATAAAATTGAGCCTTGGATTGAGCGCAAGAAATTTTCTTTAATCAAAGGATACAAAGAGCAGGTCAGAACAATCTTAGACAAGACGAGATATTCTAAAATTTCCTGTACAGTTTGCAGAAGTGTGAATGAAAAGGCAATCTGCCCGCTCTGCTTTGCTGGAAAGATTTACGGCTGGCTGGAAACAAAAGACGGAAAGCTGGCCGGAGAATTCGCAAAATCTTTTTCAGCTAAAACTGTAAGCCCGCCAAAGCTTTACGCTTAATTACAAAACTTCCAAATCAAAAACATAATGCTTCTTGCTCGGTGAATATTCTTTTACTTCCCGAATATTCTCAACTTTGATATTCTTGAATCTCTTAATGTCTGATTTCAGTTTTTCTAAATTGTTTGTTAATTCATGGAAGTGTATTTTTGTTCCTTTCTTAGAGAGTTTCAAAGCTGCAGGCAAAAACTTAAGTGTATCCGGGAAATAACCCATAATTATCCTGTCTGCTTTTTTGTCGTATGTAAAATTTCTGCAGTCATTTTGTATTGCAGTTACATTTAGCAATTTATTCAGGCAGATGTTTTCTATCAAGTAATCAAAAGATTCTGGATTTTTCTCTACAGCAATAATTCTATTTACTTTTTTATGCTTTGCAAGTATTACAGACCAATATCCAATTCCCGCAAACATGTCCAGAATAATTTCATCGGGCTTTACTAATTTCAGCAGTCTCTGCCTCTCGAAATGATTGCCTTTGCTCCACATTATTTTTGCAACATCAATCTTGAATCTGCATCCTAGTTCATTATGCATTGTTTCTGTATTTTTGTGGCCTGCAATTACTTCAACATCTGGCCGCCTGTATTCGCCAGAAATACCTTTTTGCAGGCAGACTGTCCTGAATTGCGGAAAATTATCCAATATGATACCTCCTATCATATGCTTATACTTTTTAGCTACAAATTCACGTAATTTTACCAAACAGATATCTCCTATGGCTTGGTAGCTTGCAGGAAGCATCTTGTGAACTTCCTCTGGCAGGCTAGTTTTTCTAATGAGCAAATCTTTGAATTTCATGAGAAATTAGAAATAAAAAAGAAATAAAAGGCTTGCTTCACGAATTTACAGTTAATATAATTATAACTTTATCTTTGACTTTGGAATTCCGTAACAAATAAGCCTGACATCTGCCCTTCTGAATTGCCTCAACAGGAATGAATTCTCTTCCAGCAGTTTTTGCTCCTGCGGCTCTTTAATCTGCGCCTGCCTGAACAATGGCCAAAGCTCCTTGGGTATGAAATGAATGTAAAAACTGCCCAGCCTATCTTCAGTTACCAGCCAAAATGTATCCCTATCCTCGACTTTATCATCAAAAGCTTCCTGCCTGTGCCTGATAAAGTCAGCAACCTCTTTTATGCTCTCGAAATATTGGTCTGCGTACCCTAGTTCCAGGCCTATCAGGGTTTGCCAGATTGCCATGTCTTTATAGGGAAAAGATAGCAAAATAAAGCTTTCTAGCCTGCAATAAACAAATCCTTTGCCCTGGAGACATCAAACAGCTTTAATTTTGCCCCGCCATCCAGCAGGCCAAAAGCATAATTCAGAGCGCCAAAAGCTGTTGCCCAATCGCCCTTTTCCCGGAAATACTTGGCATCCTCGAAATATCTTGTTGCAAGATCAAGCAATTCAGAAGCTTCTTTGTTCTTTGTTCTGATTTCAATTGCTTCCAAAGCTCTCTTCATCCTGTCAAATTCTTTTTCCAACCTTTCTTTAGAGATTTGTTTTAGATTTGCCATCACATTTCTTTCGCCATAAGGCTTCTTAAAAATTTTAAGTTCGATACTATTGTGCTTAGTTTTGTTGCCTGCATTACAAGTAATGATTTTAGCTCTGGAGGTTGCGCACCCATCCTAAACTCTTCAGCAGCTTCCAGCAAATCACCTGCAAATTTGTCATAAAACCAATTTAATTCTTTTATCTCTCTCCAGATTATTTTGTTATAGTTTTTGCGTATTTTGGGGTTTTCAACGTATTTTTGCCTATTTACCGGTTTCATTAAAGCTTCATGAATTTTCCAAACTTTTTCAAGCAGTTGCAAAGCATTATTTGTAAGTTTGCGTAATTTTATTTCATTAATATATACAGGATATTGTATTGAAGAGCTCTTTTCGAGCGCTATTATTCTGTCTTCTAGTTGTTTTATATCCACTAACATGCTAAATAATTCGTTTATTATGCGCAAAGTATCCCCAATATTTTCTGCTCGTTGTTTTTTCTTCGGTATCAGCAGTGGAACTATGGCGGACATGATTCAGTTTAGCTGACGCAAAGCTTTAAATCTATTGTTTTGCGCAGTAAACATATTGCTGAACTCGTTCAGCGGGATGTCTCGCTAAACTATGTTTAGCTCAACAATTATGGACTTAGATTATGATTTGGAGCTGGATAAAGTTGCAGCTGAAATAAAGAAGCTGAAAGGGGAATCTCTCAAGGTTTGCTTGCAGCTTCCAGACGGCTTCAAAATGTACGCTAATGAAATCATTGACGAACTTAAAAAGAAATTAAGAGATAACTCCAGAGTACAATTTTACATTTGGGCAGGCTCTAATTTTGGTGCCTGCGATGTTCCTTTACAGCTGAGGGGCATGGATTTTGACTTGGTTGTGAACTTTGGCCATGTTGTTTTCCGAAAGAAATGAGGAAAACCAACATTAGCTGACCTGTCAGCTTTATTTGATGTTCAGAAGGCCTTCAAAGTAAAACCCCTTAGGTGTGACACAATCTTAAATATCATTATATTGCTTTTAATCTGAGGAAACATGGCAATCGAAGCAATATTTGCAACACCATTTGGCTGGGCAATAGGCCTGGCTGCAGTTTTAGTGTTGCTAAGGTATGCCGGCATGCTACACCTTGTGGCTAAGCCAGCAGGCTTCCTTGCAGCAGGCGTAATGTTCTACGTGATAGACGTTGCCTGGACAGCAGGAACCTTTGCGACTAAAATTGCATCGACAGCATCCGTTTGGTTAAGCTTTGCCTGGGAGCTCATAGCCTTTATTTTCATAATAATAGGCGGTCTCTGGGCTGTAGCCGAGCTGATTAGGAAGTAATTTTTGTTCTTTTTTCATTATTTATTCTTTTATCCATAATGTGTTATTTATCCTCGAGTAATGAAACATCGTTATATATCACCTCAACTATAGTTGGTTTATCCTTTCAACCGAAAGGAGGCATGAAAAACATGGCCTTTTTAGAAGGTACAATGGGAATAGGTGTAGGCGTTTTGATAGGCCTAGCGTTGCTAAAATACAGCGGATACGTAGATGCACTAAAGAAGGAACTAGGATACATTGCATCAGGTGCAGTATTCTTGATTTTAGCCAGCGTACTAGAGCCAGTTGGAACACAAATACCTAGCATCGCAACTGCAATAAGCTGGATCAGCATAATATTTTGGGTAATAGCATTTATCTTAGTGCTGATTGGCGCAATAGCGATGGCAATACAAATCTTCAGCAAGCTAAAGTAGATTTTTGCTGAAGTTTTTTTCTTTTTTTTATTTTAATTTTTGCCTTTGCTAAGTCTCTGTGAGCTTCCCTTAGTCTGTTACCAAAGGATTTATATTCTAAATAAATGTCATATTTAATCATGTCCAAAGGCTCGGCCACAGCCCTAATTTTGATTGCACTAGCACTAGCAGGAATAGCTGTAACCGGTTATGTTGCCATAACTGGTGCTAATGTTGTTGGTGATATGCTCGGCGCACCTGTGGAAACGCCCGCTGCGCAGACAGGGCCGACTGTCGGTCTCATAAGCCCAACTACCGCCACAATTGATACTTCAACGAAATTTTCGGTTAAAACCAGCACGGATGCAGTATCCTGCGATTTCTATTGGAATGGATTCATAATAGACAGCATGAACAAGTCACAAATACAGCAGCTTACTAGCAGAAATTGGGAGATATCATTCAAGCCAACAGGCGATGGAAATGTATACGCTGACTGCAATAATTCAAGAGGTGTAAGAACTCAAGGGCAATTTAGCAGCATCGTAGTTACAGGCATACCGCCCGGACCAGGCCCGGGCCCCATTTTTTATACCTTAACTGTAAACAAAGTTGGCACAGGCTCCGGCCATATAACATTTGATCCGCCTGGAGTTGCCTCTCTTTATTTTCCAGCCACATATGATTACGCAAGTGGAACTGCTGTTACCATAACTGCATATCCTGATGATGGCTCGACTTTCTCGGGCTGGAGCGGGAACTGCACGGGCATGGGCAATTGCGTACTTACCATAAACTCTGCCAAAACAGTGGCAGTTAATTTTACAGATACACAATCTCCGCAAATAGGTGTTTCAGTTTCTCCAGAGCTCCCCCTGACTGGCGAAACTGTTACTATAACTGCAGAAACCAGTGATAACATAGCAATAGGCCACGGCAATATTTATTTAGATGACGTGAATGTTCTAACTAGCGGCGAATTCAATACTCCAACTGCAACATTCTCATTTCCAACCAGCGCCCTTCTCGCAGGCCAGCATAATTTCTCTGCAGACGTAGATGATATGGCAGGCAACAGGAGCAGAACAGCCGTGAAAAACTTTACTGTTTTGGGAAGAGGGGTAAAAGGAATTGGAGAACATTGCATTTCTGTCGCTGAATGCAAAGCCGGCTTGACGTGTAGCAGTGGTGTTTGCGCGGATATTGAAAAGCCAACTTTTGAAAGCGTCGTGCTCTCTCCCGAAACAATTTACGAGGGCGAGCCGGTTGTTATAACTGCAGCTGTAAATGATACTTATGCTCTAAAGACCATAGATTTCTACATAGACAACAAATTGGTATGGGATACCTGTTCGAGGGCGCAACACAAAACACCGCCAGAACCAAACATTTTCAATAAAACAACAGGAACGTGCACCAACACCATGGAATACGAAAACGAGAGTCCGGTTAATCTTGGTGTAGGCAGCCATAATTACAGAATAGTTGTAAGCGACATGCAGCCTAATTATGCATTCTCCCCAGGGCCAACAGGGTCTGAAGTTAAGCCATTTACAGTTTCACCTCCTCCGCAAGTTCTTCTAACTGTAGAGCCTGCCACACAGAAAGGAGAAGCAGGCGATACATTGTATTATAATTTAGAATTGACGAACAAGCGAGGTATTGAAAGAACATTCGGTCTGGAAATCAACCTTTTAAGCTGGCGAACAGGCTGGTCAATTCTTCCCAACGCAACACAGCAAACAATAGCAAACGACGATACATACTCGGCAACAATTGCCGTCAAATCAAAATATCCTGAATATGCAAACAACTATACGCTAAGAGCTTACGCATTTGATGCTCTCGATTCAACGTATAATTCAACTGCAAAATTCAACTATACTGTTGGCTTATGCGGCAGGGTTGCTCCAGACTTGTCGTCATCAAAGACAAGCAAGTTCAAGGGACCGCCAGGCGCAAAAGCAAATTTCACAATTACTGTAACTAATAAGGATACTTGTACAGGCTACTTTAATTATAGCGTCGGCTGCCCTGACGATTGGGATTGCGAGTTGTCAAAGAAAAGCAGCACATTAGACGTCGGAGAGGATGCTAAAGTGCTGTTAGAAATAGAATCTGCAGATGATGCAGAGCCAGATGCTTACATTCTGGAGTTTGCAGCAGTTAATATGAAGAAAACTTCTGCAGTCGGCTTGAAGAATATAACTTTCACAGTTGCAAACTGCACAGATTTTGATAAAGATGGATATTACAAAGACTGCGACCCTGAAGACTGTGATGACACAGATCCTAATATAAATCCTGATGCCGATGAAAACTGTTATGACCAAATAGACAACAATTGCAATGGAAAGATAGATGCAGCTTCTGAAGGATGCACCGGTTCAGGTTATAATCCTGCAAATGCAAGCCGAGATAATGCGCCTCAGTATGATACTGCAACGCCTGACTGCGGGAATAATGTAGTTGAGACTGGAGAGGACTGCGACGGCACAACTGATTCGCAATGTCCTGGCCTTTGCACGTTTGATTGCACTTGTCCATTCATAGTAGAAGACGGTGTTTGCGAAAGTGATTTGGGAGAAAGCTCCGCAGTAAGCACTGATTGCCAAAAGAAATTAAGCGGCACCGGCTTGGCCATGATAGCAGTAGGAATTCTTGGCGCCTTGGCTGCAAGCACATTTTATTTCTGGAGACGCAAAGGCAAATTTGGCGGATTAGCTGTTGCACATGGTGTTGAAACTGCAACACCAGGCGTTGACTTGGATACAGCTGTCAACAGCATGCTGAGTGAAGGTTACAATCCTGAAGAGATTCACGGCAATTTGGAAGCCGGCGGCTGGTCTCATAACAAAATAGATGCAGCAATGGAGTCCGCACAAACCGACCAGGAAGCTCTCGGCGAATTGGCTAAACAGCAGGGCGTAGCAGCGCCTACAGAAAAAGCAAAAGCTTCCCGCTATGTAAAGAAATGCCTTGAGCAGGGATATGATCCTACGCAGATACGCACTGCATTGATGTCATCAGGCTGGCCTGCTGATGCAGTTGACGGGGTAATTTCAAAGCAGACTGCAAAACATCTGCAGGCGCACGCAGAGAAGGCAGGCGTTACAGAGCCTTCATCAGCGCACAAAGAAGACCTTGCAGATTATGTGAAGAAAGAGCTGTCAGAAGGCCACACAAAACAAAGTATAAAGAAAGTGCTGAAAGATACTGGCTGGCCAAGCTCAGACGTTAATAAGGCCTTCAAGGAATAACTAGAGCTTGTTAAGTTAATGTTCTACCAATGTTGAAGACTAACAATGCGAAGCAATTTTGCTTCGCAAGTTGAATCTGTTAATGTCAATAAGAGATTCAAGCGTCAGCGAATGGCTTTTAAACTATATCCTTAAGTAAACAATTGAATATGAAAGTGCTGTTTGTTGAAGCCAAGGCAAAGAAAGATGTTGTTAGGGTTATATCTAAGAGCTTGAAGAGCATACCAGAGAAAAAGATAGGCCTTATCTCGACAGTTCAATTCGCAAATCAGCTTGGAAAAGTAAAGAAGACCTTAGAAGCTAACAATAAAGTTGCAATCATAGGCAAACCTTCTGGCACGGCTGTAAAGCAAGGACAGATTTTAGGCTGTGATGTTTCGGCTGCAACATCAATTGAAAATAAAGTAGATTGCTTCTTGTACATAGGAACAGGAAATTTTCATCCTTTCGGCTTGCTTGCAAAAAGCGATAAGCCAATTTATGTCTTAGATCCTTTTACTGAAAAACTGAGAGAGATTCCCAAAGAAGAGAAACAAAAGCTAGTGAAGAAACAAATCCTGAGATTAGCGCAATTCAAAGACTGCAAAACAATAGGCATTTTAGTTTCGACAAAACCAGGCCAATATCAATTGCAAGCTAATCCTAAAGAAGTTAAGAAAAAGCTGGAGAAGCAGGGAAAGAGAGTTTACATTTTCATAGGAGATTCAATTACAGATTCAGAGCTCCAAAATTATTTAAATATTGATGGCTGGGTGAATACTGCTTGTCCAAGATTAGCTGACGACGTGTTCGACAAGCCTTTTGTGAATGCTTGCGAGCTTGACGAGTGTTAGCTCTTAGAGTTAGAACTCGTTTACATTCAGCTGATGTTGAGGGCTTCAAAAGAGCGTAGCAAAGCTTAAAAATCAAAATTAGAGGGCATAAACATGGAAATTGAGGTCTTGAAGGAAGAAAAGCATGAACTGCAAGTGCAATTTTCTGAAATAGATCATGGTTTTCTAAATTTGCTTAAAGAAGCAATCTGGCAGCAATCTGGTGTTGAAATGGCTTCTTTTAGATTAGAACATCCTGAAGTTTCAAAGCCTTTGTTTGTGCTGAAGACAAAAGGCAAGGAAGCAAAGAAAGTCTGGAATTCTGCTCTGGAATCTGTTTCTGAACAACTGGAAAAGCTCAATAAGGAACTGAAAAAGCTGAAGTAGTTTCATTAGTGGCTAAGATAGCAGAGCCAAATGTTAGCACCATCCAAACTAAGAAGCCTATGATAACTAAAGCAGGTATTAAAACAGCAACTACAATTGCAGCTATTGTTCGTCCTGTTGACAGTTTCTGCAGCCTCTTCAAGCCCATTCCAAACAGTATCAAAGACCAAATACCAATTACTATGTTAACAATTGGAATCCAGCCCAAAATATATGTTGGCGTATTTGCATAAAATAGCGCCTTTGTTGTGTTTGCCCAGCCCTGCTTTGCTCCAAAAACATATGCCCACAGATGATACCACAAAGCGCCTAATACCCCACCGGCAACGCCTAGCAGCGGCAGTCCAAAAAGCATCAGAGGGATTACGACCAAGCCGACAGCACCGCCGCCAAGGAAGATACTAAATCCAAAGATTATGCTGTAAGGAATTGCAAATATGAACATGCCTTTCAAGCCGTAAATTAATGCTTCTTTAAGCGAAGTTTTCCTTTCAGCCTCAAAGGCTTTCCCGGGGCTTGTTATGAAACCCTTGATGCGCTCAAAGAACGTTTTTGCCATCACAACCGCATTATAAAGTATACTTATATAAGCGTTTCTTATATGTTGGTTATATGCTTTATCCAAAGAAACAAATCCGTATCATAGGTATAGATGATACTGCGCACAAGAAAAAACAAAAGAATCCTGTTTTGGTCGTGGGGGCAATTTTCCGTGGCGGGGAATATATGGATAATTTGCTCAGCACTTTTGTAAAAGTGGATGGGAATGATGCTACAAACAAAATTGCTGAAATGATTAACAAATCAAGAGCCAAAGGCTCTCTTCGTGTTGTGATGATTGATGGAATTGCCCTCGCAGGCTTCAATGTAATAAACATCCAATTGCTTAGCAAGAAGACAAGACTGCCTGTGATTGTTGTTACAAGAAATTTTCCGGATTACAAGTCAATTAGAAAAGCCCTGAAGCATTTTTCTGATGGCGATAAGAGATGGAAGTTCATTGAGAAAGCAGGAAAACCACAGCTCTACAAAGTAAAACACAGGGAGCTGCAAAAACCTGTAAACATATACTTCCAGTTTGCAGGCTTGTCCGAGCAGGAAGCAAGAAGGATTTTAAAACTCACAATCCAGCATGGTGTCGTACCCGAGCCTGTCAGAGTAGCGCACATAATTGGCCAGGGCATTTCATTAGGAGAGTCGAGAGGAAGAGCATAAATGGCTGAAAAACACGGATACGAAAGACATCCTACTAAGTTAGGAAAGGTCTGGCATTTCATTGCACATGAAGATTCAGCAGCATCTTTTGTTGTAGATGCAATTCTTGTATTGTTAATTGGAAAATTTATTGTTCTGCCTTTGTTAGGATTGATGCTTGGCACACCATTCCCGATGGTTGCTGTTGTTTCAAGCTCGATGGAGCATGACGGAGGCTTTGATAGCTGGTGGTATGCCAATGGCGCTTGGTACATGAATAACCAAAACATAACAAAAGAGCAGTTCATGCAATTTCCGCAGCATGATGGTTTCAACAAGGGAGACGTCTTTATTGTAAAAGGGGTTCCTTTTGACAACATAAAAGTCGGCGATGTTATTGTATACAACATTCCCGGCAAATCAGATCCTATTATACACAGGGTTATAGATAAAACCAATGACAGCTTGGTTACAAAAGGCGATGCCAATTCTGGCCAGCTGAGTTTCGAGCTTTCTGTAAAAGAAGAGCAGTTTAAAGGCATTGCAAAGTATCGTGTGCCTTTACTAGGCTGGTTCAAAGTCGCTCTTGTTGAACTGGCTAATGCCGTTAAGCGATAAAGTTTTAAAATAAGACTATGCAAAATCTGTTTGATATGAAGTTTTGTCCGAAATGCAAAGGGCTGTTGATGCCTGTAAAGGAAGGCCTGCTCTGCAGTAGCTGCGGCCATAAAGAATCTGCTTCTGTTGAGGTAAGAGAGGAAATAAAAAGAAAGCCAAAAGTCCCGATAATAACTGCAGAAAAGACTGAAGAAGCTGCAGTTGAGAGCATGCCGACAGTTGATGCAATTTGTACTAAGTGCGGGCATGACAAGGCTTTTTGGTATACCATGCAGACAAGAGCATCTGACGAGCCAGAGACCCAATTCTTTATATGCAAGAAGTGCAGCCACAGGTGGAGGAAGTACTAAAATGTTAAAAGGTATTTTGCAGCCAAAACTTTTAGGCAAGCTGGAAGAGAAAATTAAGGAAATTAAAACTCATGTTGAGCAGAAAGACGCCCGCAGAGCCGTTGAAAACTTGAAAAATCTGACTACTGCTTTATCTTTAACAGATATTGGCAGGCAAGAAGTTTTTGCAGATGTAACTAATAGATTTAAAGAAATAGACCAAAACTTTTACAGCGTGGATAATGAACAAGGACTTTTCCTTTGCTATGCTGTAACAGATAAAGAATTGTTTGAATCATTTAATTTATTTGCCGGGCAAATTGAACATAAAGGCGTAGTTAAGCAAAAAAAATATATGGAGCCTTATGGTGCTAATGGTAAATATGGAGGCATAGGCTTTGAAGTTGTGCCTCTTATTTTTGCGGTGGAGAAGATGAGAGATGGAATTTTGTCCTAAATGCAAGACGTTGATGTTGCCGAGCAGAAAGACGACTGTATGCCCCCGATGCGGGGCCCGTACAAAGGCGGATAAATCCGATATTGTCCTGAAAGAGAAAATCAGCCACGTGGCTGAAAAAATGCCGAAGAAGGTCAAGGAAATAGAATCGACAATGCCTATTGCAGATGCTGATTGCCCAAAGTGCAGCAATAAGAAAGCATACTGGTGGACCCAGCAAGTAGTTGCAGGGATGGGCGGGGAAGACACGCAGGATACAGAATTCTTCAGATGCACAAAGTGCAAGCACACCTGGAGGAAGACTGCATAATGGACTGGAAAGATTTTCTGAAGCCAGACTGGAAGAAAATCATATTAGCAGTTATAATATTATTTTTATTACCATTTTTCTTTTATGCCCCAATGCTGTGTCTCTTCGGAGAATGTCCGCCAATGTTAGGATTTCACTTTTTTGCTTTTCCTTCAGCATTTGGATTATTCTCCTCTGTCTTAAGAGGGGGAATAATAAATAATATATACGTTGTTGCACAGATTATCTTAATGTTTATTATGATTGCAATATCTTATTTAATTTCTTGCTTGTCAGTTTTTGCATACAACAAACCCAAGAGATAAAACTTGTTTGCTGAAGTTGCTATAAGTTTTTAAATTTCATTTATTTTGTTTGTTATGATGGCTGAGTCTGAAGAGAATTTTCCCGGGGAAGCTCCTGAAGAAAAGAAAGTTTTGAGACGGGCTCCCGCTGTCCCTGTCAAGATATCTGATTTAAAGTCAGATATGGGCCGCGTTTGTGTTCTGGGAACTGTTGTGTCGAAAAATGCTGACATCGGATCACTTATTATTGATGACGGGCAGGCGTCTGTTCTTGTTTTGTTGTCTGAAATGCATTACCTTGAGCATTTGAAGGAAGGCCAGACAGTCCGTGTTTTCGGGAAAATATGGGGAACTGGTGATGAAATCGAAATCCAGGCAGAACTGGTGCAGAATTTTGAGAAAATTGACAGGGTATTGTATAACAAAGTGATGTTCAGTTAAATTATAGGATAACCTTTATATAGAATTAAATAACCTAAATTGAAGAGGAGGAATGGCTATGAAAAAAGGTATGATGATGGGTGGTTACGTATTTGCCCTTATATTTGGACTCATAATCGGACTTGGATTAGCTTGGTATCTATCAACAAACGGAATGTTAACCAGCTTGTTCTGCCCAGCTACAGCTGTAATACCGTAAAATGGTTACAAGAAAGATTGTAGCCCGACTGAAAAGGACTCACAGAGCAGATAGGTTGGCCGTTGAGGTAATAACATTTGAAGAAGCTGCATGGCTGTTTGTTGGGCTAGTTTTTGGTTTTCTTATTGCTAAAGGCGCATCTCCCTTGTTCTTACTAGTACCTATATTTTTGTTTATAGGATATTTGTATGAATTCTTTAGGGCAAAGCGCTTCGGGTACAGAACAGTATTCGGCGAAAGAGCAAGATAACCCTCCCTATTCGTATGATAACGTACTGCTTAGCAAAAGAGCGAGATATACCTGCTATTGCAGGTTTATTTCTCAAGGCATTTTCTAAAACAATAAAGAAACAGCACAAACTGCCTAAAATAAATCAAATTTCAGATGTTTTTAATTTATTTTTTAGAGCAAGCAATGGCGGAATAATAATTGCCAAAGATAAAAGAAAGATTGTCGGCTTTATCTGTGGGGTTAAGAATCTTAGGGCTCCCTGGAAACTGTTATTAACAAAAAGATTGTGGCAGCTTCCTTTATTTATGTTTACGGCGAGGGCAGTTTTCATCACGCCTCCTTCGCTGGGGCATTTCTTTGCAGGCGCGCATATCACTGCAGAAACTGTCGATGCAAAATACAGGGGCAAAGGAATAGGCAGGCAATTAGGTTTGCGCATATTAAAAAAATTAAAAAAACAGGGCGCAAAAAAAGTTATGTTTGAAGCAGAAACTGAAAACAAAGCCATAATTAATTTATATGAAAGCCTGGGCTTTGTTAAAAAAGAGATTATCAAAAGAGGAAATCTCAGCTGGCAGATTATGGAGGCAGAGATTTAGTGCAGCCTTTGCAGAAAAGACAGCTTGTTGAGCGCAGTTTTTTTGTTTCTTGAAGCGACCCTATGACTTCGTTATAACGGATACAGCAATGGACAATTTTTTTATCAGCTCTCAGCACAGGACCCAGGAATGCAGGCCCGGGAATCTGCCAGAACTGCACTGCAAAAACAATCTGGAGGAAAGGATTCAGCCTGTAATGCTGTAAGCTGAACCAAATTTTAAGCGCTTCTGTAAAGCTCAAGCACATATCCGGCCTGGCCTTGCCTAATGGAATGACCCTGCCGAACATGAATTTCTTTATGTTTGGATAAAAAAAGCGGATTATTTCTTTTGGCGCATCTTTGTTGATTTTTCCAAGCACAGTAGCCAGTACAACACGGCTTAATTTGCCTGCGCGGTCTAAATTTTTCAAGCCAACAAGCGTCTTCCTGAAAGAGCCCCTTCCCCTAATCTTGTCATGCAGGTCTTCCAGGCCATCTATCGATATATTTATCCAGTCTGCATTCAGCTTCTTTGCGGCATCTTCAGTTATCAAGGTGCCATTTGTGCAAAGCTCTACAATCGAACCTGTTTCTTTGCAAAAATCTATGAAATCAAAGATGTCTTTTCTCAATAAAGGCTCGCCGCCGGTTATTGAAACAATGCGGGGCTTGAATCTTCTGATGGCCTCACATGCATCTTCATGACTTAAGTTCTCTTTCCCTATATTTGAGCCACACCAGATGCAATTTAGGTTGCACCTGCTGGTTAATTCCACAATAAGCCTGTGCATAGTGAGCTGGAAAACATAACCGGGTTAAAAAGATTTATATACACAAAACTTGAAGGATTAATGGTCACTTTAACATGGCGCGCGCTATAAAAGATACGGAATTTGATTTCTATAGATGGCTGTTCTATGGCCTTATACTATTAGTTATAGCATTGGGATCGATAGCTTTTCCAGTGCTGTTATGGGTCTTTGTGATAATACTGCTGATAGGCCTCTGTGATATGTCTTATATGATGTGGACCAAATATACTGTCCATTAAGTTTTGAACGCAGATATCTGTTAAGTTCTGAAAAGTCCTCTGAAAGTATTGTGGCTAAGCCAGCAAACTTCTCTATAGCAGGCAATTACAGACCATTAGAGCTAACCTCATCGGCAGCTATAAAATTATAGCCTGGCCTAAACAAACTGTTATAAAACTTTCTACACTAATTTTAGTATGTTCCTGGTAAAGCTGACCGAGCCACGGATACTAAATGCAACAGTATCAGTATTATCAGACTTCATTACAGAAGCTTCTTTCAGTTTCCAGAAAGAAGGCATCAAGCTGCATGCCTTGGACCCTGCAAATATTTCAATGGTTGTCCTGAACTTATTGCCATCTGCTTTTAATGAGTATAAAGTTGAGCAGCCCTGCGAAATAACCCTTAATTTGGAGGCGCTTAAGCAGGCATTAAAGAGGGCAAAGCCAACAGACCCAATAACATTATCTCTGGATAAAAACAAGCTAAAGATTGCAATAACCGGGAAATCAATGAAAAATTTCTACATTCCTTTGATTGAAAGGGAAGCAAAGGAGAGAAAAGTTCCTGCTCTCGACTTCCTTGCAACAGTCGAGCTGGATTCAGCAGAATTCAGGGATTATATGGAAGATGCTTCTATTGCAGGAGATACTGTTGTATTTGAAGCAGACAGAAATTCCTTCATAATTACGGCAGGAGAGCTTGGCTCAAAAGTATCAATACAATTGACTAAAGGCTCAGACCCTCTGCTGCAGATAGCTGCAGGCGATAATGTCAGGTCAACATATTCATTAGACTATCTAAAAAAGATGGCAAGAGCAGCAACCTTAGCAGAGACTGTTGTCGTGCAGTTTGCAAAAGATTATCCATTAAGGCTGGACTTCAGATCTTTAAACAAAGCGCAGATGACTTTCATATTAGCGCCTAGAATTGAAAATAAATAAAATGGAAAATTTAGAAAGCATAATTAGTGGAATATACGCATCCGATAAAAATAAGCGACCATCTCTTGAAGGTTTCACAGATGAGTTTAAGCATAAAATCTTGGTAGAATTAATGGTCAGGGATGCCGAACATTATTTCACAAATCCTGCAATTAGCATAGACATGATCAAAACGCATATTCAGAATGGGCACGAATACAAATTACAGGAAAAGCTTACATTCGCCGCTGCGAGTCTGTTAAGGAAAGAGTATTATCTTGGCGCAGGCAGCACAGGAAGAAGAGAACTACATGGCTTGTACATGCTTGCCAATATCAAGGAAATATTTGGAGAAGTTGGCTCTAGCTGGCAAATACATGAGTGGGATTCTGTCAAAGAAACCATCGATAAGGCATTTTCTTTGGTTGAAAAAAATACCTTCGAATTTTATGAAGGCGTACATTATATTAATTTATTAGAGTGTGCAGGTATTAAGATAGATAAAGGGCGCATCCCTTTTGATAGCATACGTGAGAAAACACTAAAACAATTCAGGGAATTTTTAACAAAAGGTTCTAGCTTAATTGGGCAAGACAATATGGAGTATACAATCAAATTTTTAGCAAAGCATGGACAAAATTTCTTAACAGAAGAAGAGGAAGAAGAATGTACTGCGGTAGCACAAGCAGAATTAAACAAAGTTATGAGTTTAAGGGATTGGGGTATTATATGTGATTACAATAGATATGCAAGATTCTTGCCAAAACTCAAATTAGATAAACAAAAAGTAATAGGTACGGCGTATGATAGGTTTAATAGCTGCGGCGATGTAAGTGAATTATATTCTGTTATGAAGCATTTTAATGAAAAAATAGATCGAAACAGATTGTCGATGGCAGCAGTTTATAGCGCCATAAATGACGCTTACGAAAACCTACAAGATAAACATGGTAAAGGGTATATGTCTAGTGCCGTAGAGAAATTAACTAAACTAAAGGGACTTGGTTTTGAATTGGAACCTGCAGTTGAGATAGCGTTAAACAATTTACAAAATACGAACTTAAATATTGCTGAGAGCGAAGTCGAATCAAATGTAAAAGCTGAAGCAAAATAATTGTTCACTGCAATAGAATAAACCTTATAAATCTAATATTTGAGAGGAGCAACAATGGAACCATTAGATGGCTCAAAAGAAACACATGCCGAGCATGTTGCACATTCTACAGCCACTATTTCAATCAAAAAAGACCATTTGTTTGTGTTGCTTGCAATCGGCCTTCTTGTTGTAGGATTTGCAGGCGGTTATTTTGTTAATGATTTCACAGGAGCGGGAGGAGGCACAACCCCAACACCTAATCCAACACCAAACCCAACACCAAACAATCAGACGCCAACACAAAATCCAAATGCACCAGTTCAAGTTGAAATAGACGCAACAGACCCTGTAATGGGGGAAGCCGATGCGCCACTTACAATAATAGAATTTTCAGACCCTTCCTGCCCATTCTGCGGGGCAGCTGCAGGACTGAATCAAGAAGTGGTTCAATACTTACAACAAAAAGATCCTACATGGATAGCACCAGAGCCCAATATAATTAAAGATTATGTGGACACTGGAAAAGCAAAACTCGTGTTTAAGTATTATCCAGGCCACGGAACAGGCGCAGACGCAATGGAACTTGCATTATGTGCAGGTGAGCAGGGCAAGTTCTGGGATGCACACGAAATATTCTTCTCAAACCAGGACAAGATGGAGAATGTTACAGCATTGCAAAGCCTGATGGGAAACATTACAGGCATCGATGCAGCAAAATTGACAGAATGCTATGATGCCAAGAAGTATGATTCTGCATTACAAGAAGACATGGCTGCAGGCCAGGCAGCAGGAATGCAGGGAACGCCATCTTTCTACATTGGAACTGAAGAAAGCGGTTATGTAAAAGTAACAGGTGCGCAATCTTACACAACAATGAAGCAGGTAATTGATGCTGCACTTGCGTAAAGTTCTTGAGCTTTGTTAAATTTATTTTTGATACGAAACAGTGCTAGTTCTTAATGTTAAATTAGCTTAAAGCTCTGTAGATTAGTAGTCATAAAAGCCACAAGTTTTGTGCTTTACTTGACATTAGAACTTAACACGTGATCAAAAATTTTAATTCAAAATTAATTCTCAAAAGCTTTATATAGTTCTGCCGTGTTTGATTTTTAGTTCCATTGGAGGTGCTGAAATGGCTGTAAAGTACTATGTTTTGATGCAAGGTGGACGCGACACGAGTCACGTCTTTACGGGAGCTTCGCCCAGAAGAGCTGCACTAAAAGCTGCGACACGCGGTTTTACTGATATTAAACTGAGAGAGCGCAGTACAGACAGGCTGCACATATTTAGAGGCGGAAGAAAAAGAGTAGCCGCTCCGGAAAACAGGCCCGACTGGCTGCCGTCACAAATCTGGAAGCCCATCGTAAAGAAGACAAAGCTCGAACACCTGAAGGCGAAGAAACGCTGATTCCTTATTGCTTCGTCGTGGCAGAACTTTTAATATAGTCAGCATACTCTTTGAAAATGAGCCACAGACCTTACAGCAAATTAAAGCAACTTTCAGGCGTGTTCAAGGCAGCAATAATTTCTTTGGTTGCGATTTTAGCGTTCGCAATCTATGATTTCATACTCCCGATTTTTACAGAAGACAGGGCCGAAAGCTTTGCAATCGTCGGCCTCGTTGTTTCATTAGTTTATGTTGCTTCTTTGTTATCTGAAATTCCTGTAGGCTTGGCTGTTGACAAATACGGCCGCATAAAGATAATTCTTTTAGCCATGACTGCGATGGGCATTTTAGGAATAGTTTATTTTCTGACGCAAAATATTCTTTTGCTAGCTTTGCTGTCTTTGATTTTTGGTACAGTAGCAGTGGCTTTCTGGATTCCTTCTGCAGTTTTAATCAGGGATTTCAGCCCAAGAAAAATGCTTGCCCAGGCAGAAGGCGTCTACATGTCGCTGACGCAAGTGGGCTGGATTTTAGGCCCGATAATCGCGGGCATTATTGCAACAATAATTTCAGACAGGCACAACTTTTTACTCATATCAGTATTTATGTTTGCAGCAGTCGGCCTTGGCCTTGCAATTTTCAGAGGCAGGAAAGCGAAGACATTTACCAAAGAGGAGAAGAGGCACAAGCACAAAGCCAGACTGACACTGCTGGCAACAATCTTCAAGGAATATTTGGGGGTGCACAAGCACGCAGCACCTTTGTATGCGTTGACATTAAGCGCGTATATCTGGATCGCAATCGAGTGGGCGTTTGTTCCACTAGCAGGCCTCACTCATTTCAACTTTTCAGAAACCGGCGTCGGCTTGATTTTAGGGGCGATGATGGCTGTTGAAGGCCTGCTGTATTATTCTTCAGGCTTTGTGATGGATAAAATCGGAAAAAGATATATAATAACTGCCGGCTTCCTGCTGCTGTTCACTTCAGCTTACTTCATGTTTTTGGCTACAAGTCCGGCAATGTTCATTTTATTTGCGTTAATGGCAGCTGCTGCAGTCTCCTGGATTTTGCCAGGCGCAGAAGCCCTGCTTACCGAGATAGTGCCTGCAAATCTCTATGGCGAGATGTCAGGCGTCTTTGATACGTCTAAAGATTTCGGGATGATTATAGGGCCTTTAGCTGCAGGCCTTCTTGCAACAATACTTTCAAATGCACTGGCACCTTTCTTATTAGTCACAGTTGTTGCAGGAGTTGCAGCATTAATAGCAGGCTGGGCTTTCTGGCCCTCCAAACCAAAAGGGAAAACAAAGCATGGCAAAAAGTAAATTTGAAAAGAAATTCAAGGTAAAAAAACTCTCCTTCGATGTCAAAGATACAATGAGAGATTTAGTTTTTGGAATGGAAGATGCCCTCATCACAAATTTAGGCCTTGTTTTGGGTGTTGCTGCTGCAGGAGTCCCAAGTGTTGATGTTCTGCTGGCAGGCTCTGCTGCAATGTTTGCCGGAATGGTAAGCATGGCTGCCGGCGATTACCTATCTACAAAATCACAGAGGGAAGCTTTGGATGCGCAAGTAGAAGAGGAAGAAGAAAAATTAAGCAAGCCGGGAGCAGAATTCAAAGCAATAAAGCAATTATACAGAACAGCCAAATTAACTGACAGGGATATCAAGCATTTTCTCAAGCATCTCAACACAAACAAAAAACTAAGCCTGAAGATTTTAGCAGAAGAAGAGCTCGGAATTGTCCCAGAAAAGTTTGAGAATCCAGTCAAAGGTGCCGTAACAATATTTTTTGCATATATGATCGGCTCTTTATTTCCAGTTCTGCCTTTTCTGTTGAAAGATACGAAAATTGCCAGCATAATTGCATTAGTTGGAACAGGTCTTGCATTATTTGCAGTTGGTGCGTATAAAACTAAAGTTACTAAAAGAGATTGGAAGAAATCAGGATTGGAGATGCTGGTAATTGCAATTTTAGCGGCTGCAGCAGGCTATGCAATAGGTTATCTATTTGGAGTCACAATCTCCTAAAACATAATTCTTGGTACAATTAATTATTTTGATATTAGGTGAATCCCCTAAGGTTAATTTGCCTTCTCTAAGCACAACAGGCTTGTACGCAAAATTTCTTCCAACAAAGCCACCCTTAGAACCTTTTTCATCCACTAACACTTTTCCTTTCCAATTTATCCATTTCTTGTTAGCTCTTAATGCTAATTCAGCATACAACTTAGTCATTTCACGAGATCTTTTCTTTTTGGTTTCACCAGGCAATTGCTTCATCTTTTCTGCAATAGTTCCAGGTCTTGGCCAGAACATGCTCAAATTTATTACATCTGGCTGCAGCCATTTAATCAATTTTATAGAATCAGAGAATTCTTTTTCAGTTTCAGTCGGAAATCCACAGATTATGTCTGTTGAAATGGTTATGTCTTTGATTTGTTTTCGAAATTCCGTTATGATTTGCCTGAACTGTTTTACGGTGTAGTGCCGGTTCATTAGACTCAAAACCCTATCACTTCCAGATTGAACTGGAACATGCAAGAACTTGAAAACTTTCTTGTTTTTGTAAGCTTTAATCAATTCTGGCAATATTTTGATGATATGATTTGGATTTCCCATCCCAACTCTTATATGGAAATCTCCAGGAATATTGCAGATCTTTCCCAATAGTTTTGCGAGATTGGTGTTAGTATCGAGCCCGTAAGCAGCGCAATCCTGGGACGTCAGCCATATTTCCTTGCATCCATCAGCTAAAGCAGTTCTAACCTCATTCAAAATAGCATTTTCAGAATAAGAAAAGAGATTTCCCTTAGCCAATTTGGTAAAGCAATAAGCACAAGCTCCAACACAGCCTTCACAAATAGGAACAATTGCAATAACTTTGTTTAATCTTTGTCTTGGAAGGCAGATTTTCTCAATTTTGTTATCTCCAAAGAGGGTAATTCGTTTGCCAGCAAGAGTTTTTTCAGCCACAAAAGCAATCTTGTGAATGGAGTTAATGCCAACAATAGATATTCCCCTTAGTTTAATATTGATTAGGGATTTATTTCCTGAAGGTATGCACCCACAGGCAATAATTTTCTTCTTCAGCTTCCTGGCAGCTTCAACTTCCCTGAAGAAATCTATTTCAGCCCTGCCTTTAACACCACAGGAATTTATCAAAGCAAGGTCTGCTTTTTTTGCAGAATTGACAATCTTATGGCCTGCCTGTATGAGAAGGCCAGCCAGTATCTCAGAATCACTCTTATTAGCAGAACAGCCGAATGTTTTGATATAGACTTTCATTTTAGTTCCAAGCTAATAGGGCAATGATCTGAGCCTAAAATCTCCTTTAATATAACACTAGACTTTAATTTATCCTGCAGGATTTTGCTTATTATAATATAATCTATTCGCCAGCCAATATTCCTTTGCCTACAATTATTTCTGTAGGGCCACCAAGTGTAATTTTCAGGCTCTGTACAAAATTGCCTGAAACTATCTATGTGGCTTTGCTTCAAAAAAGAATCAAACCAGGCTCTTTCTTCAGCAGTAAAGCCGGCATTTTTCATGTTTTGCTTTGGGTTTCTCAAGTCAATTTCCTTATGCGCAACATTAAAATCTCCAGCGATAACAAGCGGTTTTTTCTTTTCAAGGTTTTCGCAGAAATCTGCAAAAAGTTTGTTAAACTTTAGCTTGAAATCTAATCTTAATAGTTCGCGATTTGAATGTGGGAAATATGCGTTAATCAAGAAGAAGTCTTCAAATTCTAAAGTTAAAATTCTTCCTTCGTTATCTATTTCTTCATTGCTGACGCCTTTAATTACGGAAATTGGTTTTAATTTTGAATAAATTAAAACTCCGCTGTAACCTTTTTTCTTTGCAGGCATCGCAAATAAATTATACTCATCTATAAATGGGAAATCTTCAGATTTAACTTCCTGAAAGCAATAGGCATCAGCAGCTTCTTTTTGAATAAAATCAAGAAGACCTTTATTCAAGCAAGCTCTTAATCCAGCCACATTCCACGATATTATTTTCATCTTGTTTGCCAATCAATCTGATTGGTGAGGACTTAAAAAACTAACTTTTCACTTTATTTTATGAAAGGCATAGAATTTGTCTGCATGGGCAATAATACGCGCAGTGTAATGGCAGAAGTAGTCGCTGAAGACTATGCGCGAAAAATTGGAGCAGATATTCCTATTTATTCTTCTGGCGTTTTGGTAAAAGAATTTTTTGAAGTAGGGCCAAGGCCACGCGCAATTGATGCTTTGAAATCTTTAGGTGTGAAAGGTACGCCTGTTGAACTTACTCTTAAATTTATTGAATTAGAAAGCAAGCAAAGGAACGAAGCTCTGAAAATCAGAGGTTATCCTATAATAGAGAACCATAAACTGCAACAAACCTATCCGAGAAAAGATATCGATTTAGTTTTAGTGGTTGCAGATACCGAGAAAAAAATGTTAGCAGATAAGTTTCCAGAGATTAAAGCACAGACTCTTGCAGAATATACTGGCGGGGCATATAAAGAAATGACAGGCGTACCTATGCAAGACTGGCTGACTAAAGTTGACCCAATTTTGACGTATTTGGATAATTTGATTGCGATTATGCCATCAGTGATAGACAAATACCTGTGCGAATTCAATAGGTAATTATTTTTTTGCCGGCTTGCCAAACCATTCTTCTTTTTTGGCGATTCTCAAGCCAATCCAGAAAAGAATTCCGCCAGTTGCAATCAGCAGCAAAGAAACAATGTAATTATGCAGGAATGTAACAACAAAACCCAGCACGACTACAACTAGAGATAAAATACCTGTAATTATAAAAGTAATTTTTTTCATTTTATTTCATCTCCGCCAATGCCTTGATTCTCTTCAGCATGTTTGGATGTGTGCTCATTATTTCCATCATCTTGTCTAAAGCGCCTAGCCTGATGTGTTTTCCCTTTAGCTGTGCTATCTCTTCAGCCTCCAATGTTCCTGATTTATCCAAATCCAGTACTGTTAAGGTAATAATTTCATCATGCGCCCTGCTGACATCATTCGCAAAGAAAGCTTTCATTCCCTCGGCCTGCTTTAATTCAGCACGAGGCATTCTTGCAGAGCCTTTAACCAGTTTATACAAGGCAGAAGCCAGGTAATGAGGCTCGTTCTTCAATGAAACTGAGCCTGCGTCTGCATAGTATTCCCTGATTCTGCTCGCATATAAAATAAGAAGATTAGTTATGAAATATAATAAGAAAGCGAAGACACCAATTATTGCAGTGCTTCCTTTCCTGTCGCCGCGGCTCCATAAAGCACCACGAGCAATAATCCAGCAAATCATGGGAATTACAGACAACAAAGTTATGATTACAACATCCCTGTGCTTCAGATGAGACATTTCATGCCCGAGCACAGCGCGAAGTTCTTTTTTGTTCAATAAATCAAGTATTCCCTGCGTCACACAAATTCTTCCATCACTCTTCCACCTGCCAAATGCAAAGGCATTTGGAATTGGTACTTGAGAAATGCCTACTCTTGGCTTGGGAATTCCTGCCTCCTTGGCCAATTCGTCAATCATTTTATGCAGTTCAGGCTCTTCCTTCTCTGTAACATACTTGACTTTCATTGACCAGCCGACAATTGAAGGGCCGATCAGGTATTGCAGAACGATAAAGCCGATTGCAGCAATTCCGTAAAATAGGAAACTAGTGATTCCAAG
>CAYGXM010000009.1:0-27746 GCA_964354105.1 Candidatus Woesearchaeota archaeon | reverse complement strand
ATTATAAGGCGGTAGACACGGGCTGGCCACTGACAGAAACCAGCTCTTCCCAGCTAAACTTGGCCATAAGCACAGGTTCGGCTTTAAGGAGGTAAACCCGCGCCTACCTACTGCCCAAACCGGAGTCTGTGCAGTATTGTATTCTAAAGGAAATAGATATTTAAAGGTTTCTCTTTTTCTTCACTATGGAGTAAATACAGAGTATTTACTCAATAAATTAGTCTTCAGTTTTGGTGCTTTCAGTTCCAAATTTAACAGTAGCTCCAGGCAGCCTGCTGACTATGCTTGCAACATCTTCAGCCAGCTTGGATTTTGCCTCTTTATGCGGGTTGCTATCTAAAATTTCATTAAGCGTATCTTTAGTATAGTTCAAATAATTCTCATTCTGCCTTATGGCATTTAATGCAATCTCAAAATTATTATATTCCACTTGGCTCAGTTCTTTCCGTTTGAGGCATATTAAGTCCAACCAAATTTCTCTAATCTCCCATTGCAGCTTTTGAAGCCTTTGTGAAGCATAAATTGCCCCCAAGTGCGGATCTTTTTCTGCAAGTGCTTTTTCAGCCTCGTCTCTATGAATTATATCGCTAAAATTTTTAGCGCCTTTTTCTGTCAAAAAATACTTGCCTTCCTGATTTCCTTCCCTTTGCGCCAGGCCGTCAGCGATAAGCAAGTCCAGTGCTGCTCTTACATCTTTAAAGCCCGGCGAAGCCTGCACTTTTTTAGTCAAGTCCCCAAAACTGCTGCCCGCTGGCTGCATCTCAGAATCAGCAAGAGCGTAGAAAGTCCTGTAATACAAAGTCTTATCGTAAATGTTCCGCATATTATATGGTTCAACCACGTCTGATTTATATGGACGTCCACGAGTTCGCTTTTGTTTTTGTTTTGTTAAATCAAGCACTGGCACTGCGCCAATTTCCTGCCTAACGAGCAAATCCAGTTTGAAGGGCAATCCTTTAAGGATATGTCCTATTGATACCCGCTCTCCGCTGCTTAAAGAATCCCATTTTGGAAGCCAGCTGGCAAGCTTCTTTGCCACAGCTTTTTCATTGCCTAAAACATAATAGTAACTTTTATACCAAACAGGAGGCCCATGCCAATTTGGTGGCACATAATCTAATTTTATCTTCCTTAATACGCCTTCTCTGCAAAGCTTTCCGAATACACAGTAATATTGCTTGAATAATCCCTTGGGAGAAAAATGCACCAAACCTTGTTCAGAAACATCCTGCAAGAGCTTGTTTTCCAGGTCAAGCTGCTTTTGAACATCAATACCATGTAATTTTCTGTATTTTATCCAGGCGAACTCTTCATCGCCAGGCAGGTAATAAACTGCGCTGGGGCGGTTGCTTAATTCGCTATATCCTGCGCTTATCTTGCAAACTTTTCCTTTCGGTATAAGGAACTTGTTTATATAATTATGTAAAGCGCCAGTGCCGCGCTTTGTAAAATCGCTTATTTCCCTCGCCGTGGCGGGGTTAGCATAAAGAAACTCTTCAATCTTTGACCCTAATGTCATAAATAAATCTGCCAAGAAAGTGATTTAAGCTATTCTACAAGCTCAACACCAGGCCTTACAAACTTCCCAGAACGGCGTTTTTCCTTGCTTACTAGGATATCTTTTATGGCTGAAGAGACTGCAGCCTTGCTTTGAGGGCTGTTTAAGC
This sequence comes from Candidatus Woesearchaeota archaeon, assembly GCA_964354105.1. GTDB lineage: Archaea > Nanobdellota > Nanobdellia > UBA10117 > UBA10117 > CAYGXM01. Next base: position 26,079 of record CAYGXM010000009.1, on the reverse strand, counting down.
CTAGCACTCTGCCTATTGCGGATAGGTTTTCTGGCATTCGCAATTGCCATTCATTCTGAGCTAGAGATACTATCAAAATCTTTATTTTTCTCCTGCAAAGCCTCACATTTTGCATCTCTCTGCCTATTAATTTAGCTAAAGAATAGCCTGAGTTTTCAAGGAAATATGAAAAGTCAATTCCATAGCTGACTTTATTCTGCACCGCAATATTTGTCAGTATGGCATTCCAATTGCTCTTTCTGTATTCTGTAGAATCCCTGCCAATTATAGTTGGAACTCTGAAGACTGCATCGATCCTTGGATTAGAAACAGCCAGCCTGACAAGCTCGCCAGGATTTATAACAGCAAGAAAGTCAGCAGAAAGCCAGAATTGCTTTGTCAGCCTTTTGATATCCCCAGATGATTTTGGAATTGTATAGACGCCGACGAAATGGGAATCTCTTATGGTTTTGTTTAGCTCATCCCTTTTCCTTTGCAGCTCCTTACGGTCTCTGAAGGGATATAGAAAGATTGGCGTTATACCTAACTCCTTTGCTGCTGCCGCTAGCTCAGCTTCGTTTTCTCTTGGTAGCATTAAGTCTAACGATTTCATAAGCTAGAATAGAAATTTGATTTTAATTACTTTGCGCCTTGGCCTGCATGGACATTTTTAATAATCCGCTTAAGCATTGGCACGTCGATCTGTATGTCTTCATTAGCTCTTAGGGAAAGCAAGTCCTGTTGCTGTCTCCAATAAAGATATTCATTGCAAAATAATGCTCTATAACCTTCATCATCTCTGAATTGTGAATATAATTTTTCACAATAGTTTACATACATATTAAGAGTATTTATTTTAGCAGAAGACACCTCTAATTTTTCATTAATCATTTTTGATATCTTTCCGCCTAATTGCAACATATCAAAAGCAGCCTTCTCAGACGACATATTTATTTGCGATTCTAACTTTCCTTGCAAAATATTATCTAGGTTTTGTTCTTTATCCATAGCAATATTAAATAAAAATAGTTACTTAAAACTTTCGTTAAAATAATTACTTTGCGCCCTGGCTTCTCTTGCTTGGCCTGAATTGCCCTGTTGCCTTTTTGCTTTTCTTTGTTAGTCCGCGGGATTCCTTGCCTGCTGCTGTCAATCCACGGTATACTCTGCCTTTGTTTGCAGGAGTTGCCAGCCACTCATAGCCCTTGTATTTAGAAACCTGCACCCTGTCTGCCAATATAACATCATACCATTTGTATCTGCCGTCTTCGCCAACCCAATAACTATTGAGAACTTCGCAGTTTGGATAAAATCTTGCAACATGCTCTTCTGCAATCAATTGGTCTGATTTTCTGGGATTGAAAAATCTGCCATATCTTTTCGGCTTCCTGCCGTGGCCGAATTTTGGCCTCTTTGAGCCGCCTTTTGTAGTTCTGCTCCTGACAACAATGAAACCTTCTTTCGCCTTATACCCTAAAGCATGAGCTCTATCCGGCCTAGTTGGATTTTCCAGTCTAAGTATATTCGGCTCTCGCCTCAAGCTCATCATCCATGCTTTCCATTTCTCTGTGCCAATGTTCGCTTTCGGCTTTTTCCAGAGCTTTGATAGATATTTTTTATAGCCCATTTTTGTGAAACGAAAATGGACCGGCGAAATCCGCAAGGATTTCAGCGCTGCCCATTATAGAATGAGACTAAAAAGTGCATTTAAAAGACTTTTTACTGAGGGGAATCCCTTATGGTCTGGAGGTCTCTGCAAAAGAGATATCTGCTATGCCCTTACAAGCTTCCCCTAATCTAGGCTTTTCCGATGAGGCTACAGCTTTTCCTCTAGGCAATTCCCAGTTTTGCAGTTTTGAGAGTTAACAGGCATTAGTCTATATTCTTTGAGGTGTGTGTTACCGGCTTGCGGCCTGGCTTCAAGAACATAACCTTCAAGAACAGAGTATGGTTCTGCCATCCAAACCTTAAGCTTTCGCGCAACTGCAGCTGAGTTCAGGAATTTCAGCTCTTCAGACAGCTCCTTGGCAGACATATATCTATCTGAAGGGTGTTTTAGCAAAGCTTTAATTATCTCTTCTTTTGCGCCTCGTTCAGTCTTGTTCTTGTACATGCTTTTTATTCATAGCGCAAGATTTAATAAATTAAGCCAAGAGCTTTAATCCAATATGCCACGAAAGAAAAAAGTTAAACAACAGAAAACTGTTGAAGAGTTCAAAGTTCCAGAAATTGCTGAAGAGAAAAAAACCATAGGGCAAAAGGCCAAGAAAGCAGGAAAAATAATTCTCGGCATACTTTTGGTACTAGCTGGAATTTTCGGGATAATTTGGTATTTGCCTGAATTCATAGCAGTGATCAAAGGCGTAATCGGGCTGGTAGTAATCCTGATTGGAATTCTGGTCTTTGCACTTGGCTGGCTAGACTAAGAAGCCGAAGTCCGGGACGTCTCTTTCTTTTTTGCCACTTGGCTTTATTTTTTTATGTTTGGGTTTTTGCCTGGACATGAAGTAAAGCGCGAGCGTCAAAACCACCATGCAGAATAATATGACTGCAGACATGCTTGCAGCTTTTTTCTGCTCTGTTGTTAACTGTGATGTTTCTTTGCCTGCAGTCAGGTTTGCAACATTTGTGGTTGTAAACTGATTTGGCTGCGGCGTTTCGGTCTCGGGTATGCTTGCTGCAATTGCAAATGTGGACAAATGTGTCGTTGCAGCCTCATAATACACAAAAACGGCATCCTCATTAACAATTGTTGCTGGAAGTTCTGTCCACGTGCTTCCAGACAGCTGGCCAAGATAGACATTTGATTTGTCAACACCATTTTGTGTAAGCCAGGATTTTGGAACGCTGAACTGTATCTGTACTTGTTTTATCTCCGAGTTTGGCAGGCCTGCTGCAACAATCTCAAAATATTCTTCTGCCTTGCCGGGCGCTTCAATAGCTACAACACTCAGGCTTCTGATTTTTAACACAATATCCAAGACAGCATCATTTGTTTCAAGTATTACATTGTCTACATTAAGGCCGGACACGCGGGGCTCGAAATTCACAGGCGTATCTGCCTCTATGTAATCGAACACTTTTTCATTGTCATAGATGATTTCTTCGCCCAGCAAACCGCCGGCACTTTCTTCCTCGTCTTCTTTCTGCGTTGTGTTTTGTATTGTTAATTTGAAAATTTTGTATGTTGAAGCGCTTATGCTATCTGTAACAGTAATCTTAATGTTGTATGTGCCTGCCTGCGAGGAAATTGGCGTAAAGGTTGCTTTTGCAGATGTTGCATTTGTCTTTGTTACACTAAATATTGAAGTATTATCGCTCCAGCTCAGGCTGTCGCCATAACTTAAATCAGAATCTGAGGCATAGAAATATATTGTTTTGGATGTGCCGACAGTTGCTGTCTGGTCGGAAATAGATGAAATTGTCGGCGCAGTATTGCTGCGCACAATCAGGCTTGTATTTGCAATCGCAAATGTAACGCCGTCGCTTGCATTGAACTGCACATAATAACTGCCTGCTTCTGAACTGCTGGAAGTCCAGCTCCAGGTCAGTGCACTGCCTGATATCTGTGTTGAATAATTGCTTGGCACATTTGTTGCAACAGAATAGCTGACAGCATCATTGTCAGGGTCCGTGGCATTTGCAACAATTGTCAGTGGCATTGTGACTAAAACAGTATAATTGGAATTTGGCTGGCCGCTCTGGAAAACAGGGGCGGAATTGCTGACATTAAACTCAAAATAAGAACTATTGTAATTGTTTGCAGCATCAGTTGCATAAACTGTCATGCTCTGCATGCCTTTTACCCAGCCGACAGTGCTGTAATCATAAGGGCTTGCAAGTGTTGCATTTGTATTGTTATACTCGGCTAAAACAACACCAACTGCGCCGTTATCCGTTATAGTGAAATTCAAGGTATCGCCGGCATTTATGTTTGAGCCATTTGCAGGAGATTCCAGAATTATTACAGGTGGAATGGCATCAATCGAAAAGAAAACTATTTTTGTTGCATTAATGTCTGAAGCTGCAAAGAAAGTTGCATTATGCTCGCCAGGCAATAAACCTGCTACTGTGTTGTTATACCATTCTGATGTCGAGTAGCTCGTTAAAGAATAAGTTTCATTTCCATCTATTGTGACAAATGCAGAAGTTATGTTGCTGTCTACAGTCATATTCAAGTCAACATTTCCGACTGGATAGGAGGTATTCAACGGCGACTGTACTGAAATTAGAGGGGCTATTGCAGCAGCAGCGTCTATTCTTGCCCTCGTCAAGTTATTTCTGGAATCTGTAAGGTTTACGCCTGTAGCTTTCAGCTTATCTTCCATTTCAGCAGGCGTAAGAGTTTTCCCATTTTTCAGCTTGTTATACTGCAAAACTAATGCGGCAAGGCCTGCGACATGAGGCGTTGCCATGGATGTGCCATATTTGCTGACAAAATTAATGCCGTCCTTAGATGCTGAGGTTATTTGGTTTCCAGATGAGCCGCCAGGCGCCAGCAAATCCAGCAAATTGCCTGAGTTGGAGTAACTTTGAATTGTATCTGCGCTTCTATCGACAGAGCCCACTGCAACAACTTTGCTGTGGCAGGCAGGATAATTTACTCCATTCGAAAAACCGCTGTTCCCAGATGCCACAACCACTAAAATACCTGCATCAGAAGCTGCATTTAGTGCCGCATCAATTGTAGGATAAGAGCTTGGACAGCTGCTATACTGGCCCCCATCGCCAAAACTCATGCTTATTACAGAGATTCCATAAGCATCTTTATTTGCAACACACCACTCTATTGCAGCTGTTATTGTACTTACATAAAGGGTGCCGCCAGAATTTGCAGCCTTTGTAATAGCTAAATTTGCACCTGGCGCGACGCCTCTATAAACAGAATCAGCGCTTGCTATAATTCCTGCAACATGCGTGCCGTGCCCGTTAAGGTCCTCAGCTATTGTATCTGTAGTTGTGCAATTTGTATTGTCTGCGCAGAAATCATATTCTGCAGCAATTCTCCCGGAAAAAGCAGGGTGGCTGTCATTAATTCCAGTATCAACAATGCAGACTGTTTCTCCTTGCCCTGTTATATTAACACTATTTAGCTGAACTGGCCAGACTTGTGTTGCATTGATGAACGGTACTGATTGCGACAAGGAAATCTGGAATTCTGCATCTTCATAAACTTCCACATCAGGATTACTTTCCAAAGCTTCAAGCTGTTCTTGTGTTACAGATGCCGCAACGGCGGGTATTGTTTCATATTCATATTTAACATCAATCGGATTTTCTACAACAGTTTCATTTTCAACAATGGCTGTTTTCTCTTCTGCTATTGTTTCAGCCTCCTCAATTGCAGCAGGTATATCTTTTGGCTCTTCAAAAACTATGATTACAGGTATTTCTTCTTCTGAAACATTCTGCGCCTCAGCTGAGATGTTTTCTTCAAAAGTGAGATTCTCTGCAGGTACAAATCCTGTAAGCGCCGGACTCAAATCAAAACTGAATTCCAAAATCATGCCTATGCCGAAAGTTATCACTGATATAAGCAATAACATAAACAGAGCGTCTCTGGTGGCCATTAATTAATCAAACAACAGAGAACATAAAAGCCTTTTCATGCAGCAATTTATGAAGGCTTACTAACGCCTGAATTTTCTTTTACCAGACTTCATTCGCGAGATTATTATTGTTGCTATCAGGACTACAGCCATCAACCCCAACACTAATGTATCTGTAGACAACAAAGGAATTGTTGGAATGGAAATTGCACTTCCCGTAATCAACCCTGCTCCAGCTGCTTGCCTTACAGTTATTGCAAATAGCGAAAGGCTGTCTGTCTGCGCTTCATAATAATAGAAATTTGCATCTTCAGAAAGCAAGTTTGTTCGCAGCTCTTGCCAGCTTCCACCTTTGTAATGCATTAAGATTACAGAATCTGAAGCAGTTTGCTGCTGCTCCACCCAGGATTTCTCAACTTTGAACTGTATTTTTGCACCTGTTATTGCGCCTGCTGGAGCATCGGTAGTTATTTCTAAATACTTATACACAGATTTACCGACTGAGCTTGCGCCTGCCGGTGGTTGTGCAAATGTTCTTACATCCACTGCGGCCGCTGTCAGGCCTCCGCTTAACTGCAAAACTATACTAGTTACATCTTCTAAATTAGCAGGAATAATTGCTACTTCCGTTACAGCCTCTGGAGCGGTTACAATTGCAGTTTCTTGCTGCACTAAAGTAGGCTCTACAGTTTCGTCGCTATTACCCCCTCCTCCACTTACACCGCATCCAATAACAGTGTACTGCGTTGTTGCAGTGTCTGTATTGCTTGCAGAATCTGTGATTGTGCAGGTTGCGGTTTTTGTTCCTGATGAGCCTGTGTTTAAGCCAGTTATAACTTCAGTAATGGAACCACCAAAACTCTCGCCATTATCTGTTGCTGTGCAGTCGAAATCAGATGCTTGCAGCGTAGCGCTACAGTGTATATCGTCTGCTTCTAAAAGCTCAAATGAAGATATTACCGGATCGGTATCATCAATATAAATGAAAACAGTATCGTTGTCTGTATGGCTTGCTGCATCTGTTGAGTTTATCCTAAAAGTATAATTACCATCTGCAACAGATGTTATGCCAAAAGCTTTTGTCCAGATGCCTGAGCCTTGATATGTCAATGAAGTATAAGCTCCATTTGTACTAGAATTTTCCCATCTGTAAGTTGCAGCAATAGGGGCGCCAGAAATGCTTGCATTGATTGTAAAGCTTGCATTGTACCAAGTATCTGCAGAAGGGCTGTTGATTGTAATGTTTGGCGTGCCTGATACAATAACTGAGCCTGTTGCTGTATCCGCATATGCGCCTGCAAATAAAAACAGACTTATCACAATTAAAATTATAGTTTTCATCCTGACACCGCCGTAAATGTTATTGTATCTGTACAGGTACCGCCAGCTCCGCTGCTTGGAATGGAAATTTTCCAGTATGTTAGTGCTGTTGATGCTGCGCCAGTTGATTTCGCGACATTCAAATCGAGGTTTGCAGTTGTTCCGGAGAGTGCGGTCATACTGCCATATGCGATTCCTGAACTTGCACTATAATGAATATTTTCTTGAGCCAGACTGCCAGATGTGCAACTCAATGCAGTTCCAGTCAGATTAACATCAATCTGCACATTTCCATTGTTTTGAACAGTTGCTGTAACATCAGAGGAAGATGTTGCTCCTAAAGCTAGCGTGCTAAAATCTATTGTTGCTTCTGTTACATCGAGGGCAACAAGCGAGTTTACAGTAGCGTCAACGGAGTTGCTGGCCAAATCGATTGTACTGTTATAGCTGCGGATTTTGCAAGTCCATGTGCTGGGGTTTGCATAATACTGCAGAGAGAAGCTGCAAGTTACTGGTAGCTCTGTAGCGCTCGTATTTGCACCCAAGCTGCAACTTGTGTTAGTATAATGATTGCTATTGCTATCTGCCGACCCTTCAGTCGATGCGATATTATCCCACATGGTTGCATTAACAGTTGTTATGTTATTCCAGTTATCTGTATCTGTGACCATTGCCAGGCAATCAATTGTCGTTGTGCTTCCCGCGTTCAAATTAATTGGACTTTGGCTTGTAGTAACAGTTCCTACTGTCTGCGTCCCCGCATAAACTGCAGGCATAAGTAATAATATTAAGATTGCTAGTATAAATTTCATCTTTTAAGCGCCAGTAAAACGGCTCCTCCTATCAAGCAAATCACGAAAACTATGAACAAAATTGTACCTATATCTGCTGTTCCTACTGTTGCCAGTTCTGTCGCTGAGCCAGTAACAGCATTTGAATCTGCCTTGGATTCGCTTGTCTTGAAAAATGGCGCAGATTCGCTTGTGACTTTAATTAAAACCCTGACTGCAACTCCTGTTGCTACTATGCTGCCTGTTCCACTATTAATTTCGCCAGAACCGCTAGTTGTTACAGATACATAGCCTTCATAATTTCCTGGTGTGGTAGTTCTTGGAACAGAAACTTTGAGGGTTAGCTCATCTGGGCTGTTTAGCTTAGTCTCCCCTGTTTCTGCAGACAGGATTACAAATTTGCTGATTTCTGCAGATTTTTCCACTGTAAAAGGTAAACTAGTTTCGCTGTTTGTAGAAACCTGGAATGTTCTTTCTTCAGAGCCTCCTTTTGGGAGCTCAAAGCTTAAAGTTGCCGGGCTTGCTCCAATAGCTACTGCCCAAGCTGATGAAAAAAGTGATAATGTAAGTATAAAAGTTAAAAAAAGAAAAAAGGCAGGTTTCATATTTAGCCTGCAATTGCCGCTACAGTCAATGTGTCTGTACAAGTTCCGCTAACACCGCTGGTAGGTACCAATATTCCCCAATACTCGCTCTTTGTTGAGTTGGTGCCGCCAGTTCTATATGTCAGGTCAAAACCTGTTTGTGTAACTGCTGCTTCTGTCAATCCTGTCGTCAACGTGTCATAATTCGCACTTACAAGGCCGTATTTTGTGTTGGTTGCAGGTATTTCGCCTATCGTGCATGTGTAATTAGTGCCGGAAAATATCGAGTCTATTTGTACGTTGCCAAGATTTTGGACAGTCATAGTTGTTGCAGAGCTACTGTTTGCTCCTAAGGCCAATGTGCTGAAGCTAATCGTTGTATCGGTTACGTCCAGTGCAGCCAAGCTATTAACTGTGTTATCGTCTGTAGTTGCACCTGCTGCGCTTGAACCATCGGTTGCAGATATATTAGCAGTCCATGTTTCGCTTAAGGCCATATAGTTCATGGTAAATGCACATGTGGCTAATTTTGTATTGCCAACCGCAGCGCCTAAAATACAACTACTATTAGTCAGATGTATATTTTCATTATCTGCACCTGCACTAGTAGAAGTGCTATGGTATAATGTAGCTGCTGCGCTGGCGATGTTTGCGCCACCGTTCAAGTCTGTTACAGTTGCACTTGCCGTTACAGTCACTGTGCTTCCTGCCGTCAAAGTAATTGCTGCATCTGCGCCGGCCTGGTTCAAAAGCGTCACTGTTCCAACTGTTGGTGCTGCATTCGTAATTCCGACAGAACCTGTCGCCGTATCTGCGTATGCTGCCTTTGCCGAGAAAAGTGCTATAGCCAAGGCCAACATCACAAAAACTATTGCTATTTTTTTCATGTTGTTTTTTGCCTCCTTGCTTCAACATATTATAATTCGTATATAGAATTTCTTTATTCTCCAATAGAAGATGTAATCGTTTATTGTTTTTAGTAAATTAAACCTAAAACTCATCTAGACTAACAAGTAATTTTCTATTACTGGAATACTAAAGCTATTATAAAAATTATTGAAAGGGTTAAAATGATTAAAAGAAAAGGATCTCTTCTAACTGCGGACAAAATATCAGTTATTTTTTTGGTGTTTAACGTTCGTAGTCGTGCAGTTCTTGCAAAAATTATGGCTATTGCAATAATCGCAAACACTGCCAGCATCGCAATACCTGTTGACAACGGAATTGCGGGAATAGAAATTAATGCGCCTGTTACCGCATCTGCATCCAAACGTACAGGAGCGCTGGGGCTTGTTGGCTTGGCTGTTGTTTGGGCAGGAACTTCGGATGAAACTGCTGTTTCATTAGTTTCAATGGTTTCATTTGTCTGGTTCGTTTCATTAGCAACTAAATTATCATGTCCTCCATCTATTGTCCCGCCAGTTGTTCCATTATCTGTTGTTGTCGTAGAATTAGCCATGACAAAAGCATCATCTTGGTCAAAGAATGTTGTTTCTGCGGATACATTCGTTACTAATACTACTAATAAAAATAGTATAATCAAAATATAATTAAGTAATTTAATTTTAGATAGTCCCATTTTATCTCATCCTTATCAGTTGACAGCATTTATGTAATATGAGCCGGCATATGTTGTGACAGTCGCAACCGTCTCTGAATCAAACTGGATAATCAAATCTCTTTGATTGGCATCTGCAAGCACTGTGCAAGTGACTGTATTAATGAATGGGACACTAATATCGAGACCCATAGTGGTCCTTCCCGTATCTGCAGAGTTTGTGCTCACTGCGATGTTGTCAACCACTTCTGTTCCTGCTTGAGTTTGTGTCACAAAGTTACAATATCCAATAGGCCCAGATTCACTTACGATTACCCTGTTCTGGATTGCTACTCCATTTGTAGATGAGCTCTGTGCAAGATAAGCTTTAACAATATTCATCTTGCTCGGCGTCAATGCAATAGTGAATATGGTTGTATATGCTGTATTTGTAGCAGTCAAATCACTTCCTGAATAGACTGGAGTAAGTCCGCCCCCACCACTTCCTGTTTGGTCTTCCCTGCATTTGAGCGTTCCATCGTCATCAACACCATAAACATAATCACCAGAATTACAATCAGTTTGCATATTGGTAAAGTTTGCACTCCATTGCGGGTCTGATTCAGCTCCAGCAGCTGCTGGAGTCACACATTGAACTCCTTCAGTTGTTGTGTTCTGCACAACCTGCCCGGCAGGACACTCTCCTGCTCTTGCCACAGTTGAACTGTTTGCAGCCCACACGGGATCAGTCTCCCCTCCTCCCGCAGGAAGATTTGTCAATAAGGAGCCGTCTCCTATGAAATAGCTTGCAGTTATATTCCCACTAACATTAACATTTCCAGAAGCATCAATATCAACAACCCATAATTTAGTTATTCTATCTACTAAACTTCCAAGATAATTAAAAAACCCATAATTTGTTGTCGTTAAATTATTAACTATAACCTGTGTAGCATTAACTACTGGAGCTATAATCTGTGTATCAGCTTGGACTACTGGAGCTATAATCTGTGTATCAGCTTGGATTACTGGAGCTACAATCTGTGCACTTGTTTGAATTTTACCCGAAGTTATTTCATCAACATCTTTTCTTAAAGAATTCCAAACCACTAATCTTCTTCTCGGAGTCTGGCCTGCTCCGTTAATATTTATGTTCAAATAATAATCTTTTGAGACATTATTGCAGGCAGAACTTACTCCAGTTTGTTCAGTTTTCCATTCTCCAAAACTGCCTGTTGTCAAAGTAGTTGTGTTAGAATAACACATATTTCCGCCTGTTGGTGCATCATAAACACTAAAATTAAATTCATAAGTTCCTGTATTGAATGTTGTTCCGGTGTAATACTGGCCTTGCCAGACTAAAACATCCGATGCAGAAACTACACTTGGAAGTATCAATACGCAACTAAGCAGTATGCATATTTTTATAAACTTACTAATTGCCATATTCTGTCTCTTTTCTTATTAATATTTTATAGAATTTCTTTATTCTCTGTTAGAAGATGTAATCATACACTATTTTTAGTAAATTAAACCTCAAACTTGCTCCAATCTTCAAATCCTACTATGCCTTTGGCTTTTACAAGCAATTTGCCTGCTTCTCTTTTAACAAAAATTATATCATCCATCAGGTGCTCCATGGCAACAAGAACATCTGGGGTGTGCATGCCTTCTTCTAATGTGAAAAAAGCAGAGCCGCCAGCCTTCTTTATCTTGGCTATCACCACTTGCGCAAACCTTCCTATAGCCTGTGTGTTTGAATACATCAATAAAGTTGACAAAGAATCAAAAATTACAGTATGTTTTGGATTTTTCCTGATAAATTCCTTTTCGATATCTGAAAGTGCAACGGAAATTTCATTCAGGGCAAGAGGGCCAGGCACTCTCTTTATACCAGGTGTGTTTTTTACAGCCTCGCCGACTTGCATGGAATAACAATCAACAAACATCAGCAGGCCTTTTGCCTCTGCATCTCCAAAAAATATCTTCCGTTTAAGCAGTTCAACCTTTACAGTTTCAGTAGACTTATCTGTTGAGATTACAAGAATTGGCTCTTTTTCTTTTAATTTATTTTGGATATAAGCATAAACCAGTTCTTCCTTGCCCTCAAGGGGCGGGCTGATTAAAACAATTGCCGAATTCTGCGGAATCTTTTGCAACAAGTTCATCTGGCCTCTTAACCAATTACGCTCGCTACTTTTTTAGCGATTTTATTTAATTCAATCCTTAACAGGCCGAGATTTACTTCCCGTCTTGAAATACAAACCAGAATTGCGAGTTCGCCGGCCCCAATTGACACCAGTTTTCCTTTCTCAGCATCAATGATTATTTCATTCAGGGCACCTCTTCCCAGTTCAGATACTGCAGTTTCAGCTGCGCCCTGCATTGCAGCAGACATGGCTGCAAAAGTCTCCTCATCAATATCCTGGGATAAATCTGCGGCAATTATTAATCCATCACGACTGACAACAGAAGAGCCTTGTATATCGCCAATCTTCCTGAGCTCCTTAAGAATTGCTACAAGCTTTTCTTGCTTAGTTTCTGCCATGTTACAGCCGTCCTCTTGCTTTTAATTTTCTTTTCAGTTCGTTAATCTCTTTTTCGTATTTCTCCTGAGTTTCCCTAAGTTTATCTTCAGCTTTCTTTCTCTCAGTGATGTTCCTTACTATTCCTATAACTGCTATAACCTTTCCTTCGCTATTTTTGATTGGATTCAAGCCGGTGCTAATATAAAACTCTCTTCCACCAACAACCATTTTTTCTTCTATGAACTTGCTTTTACCAGTTCTAATAACTTCTTTATTGTTTTTTATGAACTCGACTGCAATAAATTTTGGAAATGCTATAGATATAGATTTACCAATCAGCTCACTAGCTAATTTATGTAACATATTTTCTGCAGCCTTATTCAGCGAAATAAACCTCTGTTTTGTATCCAGCAAAAATATTGCGTCTGTTGCATTCTCAACAATAGTTCTGTATTTTTCCTCTGCGCCCCGCAGAGCTTCTTCAGCATTCCTTCTTTCGGTTATGTCCCTAAATATGCCCGCAAGATAAGTCTTTCCGCCAAATTTTACCTGCATTGAATTGATATCAGCATAAAAAGCACTGCCGTCCTTTCTTTTTAATGGAATATCCTTTGCCAGGACAATTTCTTTCTTTGCCAACTTCGCAAATTGGCTTAAAGCATAAGGCAAATCTTTCTTGGGGTGTATGTCATTAACTCTTAATTTCTTTAGCTCGTCTTCGCTATAACCGAGCATCTTGCACATTGTTTTATTAGCCACAACAAACTTTTTGGTTATAGGGTCTGCTATTATTATGCCATCAGATGCATTGTCAAAAATGCTCTTGAACTTTTCTTCAGATTCTTTTAGCGCTTCAATTTTCTTTTTCAGAGCATGTATTAATGTTGTATTAAGATTTTGATAATCGGCAGGCATCAGACAACCACCTCAAATAATTTATCCAGAACCTTCTGCACATCATCTTTCTTCAGCTGGCAGGGCTCGCCCTCTTTTATTTTATTGAGATTTTCAGCAGTCGTAGGTATTAGCGGAATATCTTCTCTGAGTTTCATCTTTTTCCTAATCTGCTCAATAGTCAGTGCATGCGGAAGATTTGCCTTGTTTGCCACGACAACGACTGGCAAATCAGCTGTGTTTGACAATTCAACCATTTTTTTGGCTCTGGGAAAATCCTCTGGCTTCGTGCAATCAATAACTATGACAACGCCAAGAGATTCCCCTCCCAGATGTTCCAAAATAGGGTCGAATCTTTCCTGCCCTGGCGTACCGAAAAGGTCTACTTCAAAGCCTTTGTAATCTACGTGGCCGTGATCCAAAGCAACTGTTGTTCCTAGTCTATTTACGGAAACTGCTTTTACGGATGCAGATTGAACAAAGGAAGTCTTTCCAGCGCGATACGGCCCCGTAACTAATATTTTTGGAATGAAAACCCTGACTCCGCCAGGCTTTATGATTTTGAAGGGAACATCTCTCTTCTCAAATGCCCAGGATGCTTTTATGACGCTGAAATATTTTTGCAAAATAACTTTCCTTTCGAGGGCTTTCAGCTCAATCACGCACTCAAAGAGATTCTTGATTTTAGTTGTCAGAGCTTTAGGGTAAGTCCACTCTGTAAACAAAAATATTGATGTAACATTGCGCTTGCGTATATTTGCTAGCATTTGCTTTACATCTGCGAGAACTTCGCTCTCATTCGCCGAGCTGTCAATAAGCGTGGAAAGAGCATCAAAGACAAGCACTGTATTTGGACATTCCAATTTTGTAATAACTTCTGGCACCACTTCGCAAAGCTGCTTAATGTCTCCGGGTTGATCCAGATAATATTCTGTTTTGGGTTTTATTGAGATTAATGTCGAATAAGCATCAAAAAAAGCAAAAGTGCCCTGCTGATGGTAATTATCTAAATCCCAGCCATATTCTTCAGCCAGATTCTTTACAACATCCGGCGATTTATTATTTACAAGATAAAGGCCGCTATCGCCGGCTTTTAAGCGATTAAACAAGGCCTGGAGCGCAAATTCTACATTCTCCACTCCTGGTTGCGAACATAAAAGAACGGAGCTTTGTGGCTTTAGACCTCCATAAAGAACTTCATCTAATTTAGGCACGCCAGTTTTAACCATATTTTTAAACGGTGCTTTTTCCGCAAAATTGGATTTATGCTTTTTTTCTGCCATTTTACCAGAGAATTTCATTTTCTCCTCTTGGGGGAGAACCCCTTCTTAGCCGTGACTCGCTTTGCATAGAAATACAAAACAACCGCAACGCCAGCAAATAATAGCAAGGGGATAATGCCTAATGCCAAAGGAACTGCCTCTTGTGCTTCTGCAGTAATTTGTTGCTCTGTTGTGGCAGATTTATCAAATACGACATAACCGCTGACTGTGTAAGCTCCAGATGCAGCTGTTGTAAAATATGTTGTCAGGTTTGCAGTCTGTCCTGCAGCCACAATAACCTTATCGCTTTCCACTTGTTCAGTTTGCAAATCATTCTTTACATCAGCTTTCAATTGGGCAAGAACATCGTTAGAGCCTGTATTTTCAAAAACAGCAGTAATTATTGCTGGCTTTCCAACTTCCAAACTAGAAACATAAAGGTTCTGCAGCTTGCCATCAGAAGATTTCCCAAGGCTTACAGGAATGCTTTCCTGCCTCACCAAACTAGCTCCAACATAAACTGAAGCTATGACATTGTAAACATTTTCTGTCAACTCTTGTATATCGCCTATCTCTGCTTTAATATCTGCAGACCTGCCAGGCATAATCGTAGCTGAATCAACAACTTTGGACTGCATATTTTGCAATTCCAGCACAAAATCCGGAGTTATATTTACATTGCCAGTATTCTCTACATCTGCCAGGCCAACAATCTTGCCATCTTGCTCAAAAACTTCTATGTTATTGACTTGTGCCTGGATAATTTGCTTTTGGGTAATTTCAATCAGAACTTTTGTTGTCTGTGCAGGCCCAAGATAACCTGTAACGCCATTGTCGCTCGGCTGATCTGTAACAATGTATGCAGTATATGTTCCCGGCAATGTATCTGCTGGCGGTATTACCGTGACTTTAATTTGAAGTGGGTAATCCGAATCTGCATAACCCTGTGGCGGGCTGACAAAGAGCCAATCCGCCACTGGGCCGGCCATGGCCAAATTTACGGATGTAGGAGTTTGAGAATTTACTTCTAGAATTTTTTCAGAAAATCCTCCTGGCAGGACATCTGTGAAGTGCAATTCTTGCGGCACAGCAAGGGCGTAGCTGCTGCTAAAGACAAAAAGGGCGGCCAACAAAACTAAAATCTTTTGCATGTCTTAATGAAATCTAAAAGATATAAAGCAGTTTTTTGCGAACTGGATTAGGATTAAGTTATTATTCTCCTTGAATAGAGAGAAAAAAGCGTTTAATAAAAACTAAAAAAATCTAGTTTGATGCTAGAAATATCCCCTACCGACACATTAACTATAGTAGCAGGAGTAATTCTGCTTGCTTATATCTGGAAAACTAAATCCAAACTAAAGAAATTAATATTGCGGAGCTCTGGCAAATGGACAAAGTAGACAAAGCTGTCTTGGTTTTTGCCGCAGCTCTGATAGCAATTTATATTTTTGTATTCAACACGCCTGGCGAAATAGACAAATTCGCATTAATTCCTGAAAAGCTTGCCTCCGGCGAATTCTGGAGATTGCTGACATTCCAGTTTGCACATCTTAACAGCTCACATCTGATGGAAAATATCATGGGCGCAGGCATTGCTGCAGGAATAGCAACAGAATTGAAAATGCGAGTCCAGAAATTCTCTTGGGTTTATCTGTTGGCAGGGCTGCTTGCAGTTATCCCAATATATTTTGTATCACCATTTGTCGCGCTCGGTGCATCAGGAGCCATTTACGGTGCATTTGGTGCAGTTGCAATGGATGCAAAAAAATTCGGATTGGACAGCAAAATCTTGCTGGGATTATTGGCAGCAACAATTGTCGCACAAATACTAATTATCAAAAATATCCCTAATATGCAGCAGGGCGCAGCCCATTTTTCAGGCTTAGTTGTTGGTGTTGTGTTATTTGCAACTTATGATCGCTTCATGGCTAATTTCACAAAAAAGAGAAGGCGAGTCTTGAGAGGTATAAAATGAGAACTAAAACAGGCATCATTGGATTGGATAAAATGCTGAATGGCGGATTTTTGCGAGGCCGGAATATTTTGCTTTCTGGCCCTGCTGGATGTGGAAAAACAACATTTGCGACGCAATTCTTGTACAATGGCGTAATGAAATTCAAGGAGCCTAGCCTCTATGTAACTCTTGAGGAATCTCGGGAAAAAATCATAGAAGACATGGCTAAATTCGGCTTTGATTTGAAGAAAGCCGAGAAAAAGGGCTTCTTTATCATAGGTGGCCCTGTTGCAAGCCTTACAAAAGGCATGGAAAAAGTTGATGCAAAAGTTTCAGACATAATCGATGAAATCATGGAAGTAATTAAAGAACATAAAATAAAACGTGTTGTCATAGATTCGATAAACCTTTTCACAATGCTGCTGGAAAAGGAATCAAAGAAAAGGCGCGCGCTTGCAGCCCTCGGAAACATGCTTTCTTCGTCTGGCTGCACTTCTATTTTAACTTCAGAGACAAAAGAAGGCTCTATGGCTTTATCGAGATATGGTATAGAAGAATTTGTCGTCGATGGAGTTATTGTCTTGTATCTGGCAAGGCAGGGCTCACGGTTTGTGCCTGGCATTGTAATAAGGAAGATGCGCGGAACAGCACATGAAAAAGACATTAAACTGTATAGAATTACAGATAAGGGAATAGTTGTATACCCTGAAGAAACCTTATTTACAGACCTTTAGAACTAGCTCGCCTTCGGCTCGCGGTTAACTGTTAGTGTTAGGAAGGCTTTCTTTCCTACCAATAAGACCTGACTTTAGCCTGCAAGCTCATAGAGATTACATTTTAGCATAAAATTCTAACAAATCCAAGCATCAATCCTGATGCATTCCCAATTGATACAATTGTTCCAGGCATTTGGCAAAGTTCTTGTTAGCTATCCAAACACCTAAATCTCTTCCGTAATGCAGGCTCGTATCGTCAGGAACAGGCTCGATAAATAATGCGTTCTTGTCATCTGCTATAATTATCGTACTATATGCTTTTTCCACATGCTTGCAGGTGCAGCCATTAAGATGCAAATGCGTCCTATCGGCGCTTAATGGAGCTATTACACTTACTTTTACCCCTTTTGATTTTGCAGTTTTTAGCTGCGGCGCCATAAGCTGCAACCTGTCAAGGCCTGCAGCAGTTGTCAAAATACATATTTTCTTCTGTGAGGTTTCTATAAGCTCCTGAGTTTTTTGATTCACTGCAGATCTTCCATTTAGTATCCAAAAACTGTTTTGAGGCTCTATGAATTTCTTGTGCTTGTTAAATAAAGGCTCCAATTGTTCGATAAGAAGGGATTCAACTTTTGTAAGCTTGTCTTGTGTGGTCTTCTTTATTCGTTCCAGACTTTCTTTCGGAGAAATAGTAGTATATTTTGCAGGTTTTGTCGGCAGCACCTGCACAAAGCCTTTTCTCGCCAGGCTGTCAATGACTTCATAGACTTTGCCGTAAGGAATGCTTGTGATGCTGCTAATTGTCTTTGCAGTTGTTACACCTTCAGAAATAAGTGATAGATAAACGCGGGCTTCATAACGATTTAATCCCAGCTCTGAAAGGGTTGACTCTATTATCTCTTGATTGGGCTTAATACTGCCATTCTCTGTGCCAGGTGCCATTTTTCATCCATCTCAAACCACTTTTATGGCTATAAAGCGCCAGGGACGTTTCCTTGTGAATTTTGTCCAGCCAATTATGCGTCAAAATGTAGAGCTCTATGGATAAAGTTTTTTTCAGCGTATGTCGGTGTTGATACTATTATCTCCTCACAGATAAGACAATTCAATGATTTATCCTTAATTCTTAACTTATTAGGCACAAAAAAAGAAAAAAGAAAAAAGAAAAACTGCCTACTCGTGTGGATGTGGCGGGTTTGCAGGTGCATCAGGCATGTGTTGTATGCATATTAATGCGCCTGGCGGGTTATCTTTGCCATGTTCATTCATGCCTGGTGCGCATTGCGGCGGATCTGTAGGAGGTGCACAATGTTGCATGCCTCCTCCACCACCATCACATCCAAAAGCTATGGGCGATGTTGCCAACAGCAAGCTTGCAGCCATTAAAATTCCCAACAAAAGTTTTGTATATGCCATTGTGAAGAATACTAACAATTAAGTAGAATTTAGAAATTTCTTATCATCTATCTGCTTTACAAAGAATTATCTCTTCGTAGGAGATAACAGTTTAAGTTGGGATAAGTACTCCTTAGTTTCAAAACGCCAAGCCGTTTCTTTGGGGTCGAAAAGCTCATGGTATTTTAACTTTAACCACGCGGAGCCTTCCCAATACGGAGCTGATTTGCTATAGTTAATGCTAACTAAATTAAACTTAGCAGCATATTTGTGAAGTATATTTTCAATTATATCGTAAATTTTCCCGTTATTAGTAATAAAATCAACTAAAATTTTTTGTGTATCTTTGTAATGCGGAGAAACTAAAGTATATAGAGTTTTTTCAGACAGATCTTCTAGAAACTTTAGCAATCTTTGTTTATTTTTTAATCTTAACGTCAATACAAAATTCAAATTATTCTCGCGAGCATAAAATGGTCCATAAGCAACATTCATTTGATTGAAAAAAACATCGGAATTTTCATTAAATTCTTTTAGCGTTTTTTGTATGAAATTTATCGCGACGCCGTCTCTTTTTTTATTACTAAATTTCCGTGGTCGGATATAATCCCACGCTTTCTCGCCACATTTATTTTTTAATCTCTTCCAAATTGCTTTCGAGGACGTGTGGTCTTTAAAATGCTCTATGACTATTGGCACTATTAAGGGGTTTTGTGCAATACTGGGGTGCAACTTGACTTCAAATTTTTGAAATTCGTTAAATAAATTTAAGAAATAAGAATTATTAACGGTGTTCGGGAAAACAAGATTGCCGTCTCTTGCCACTATGCTATCAAATGGAGAATAAATATATGAACTTTGTTTGGATAAAAACAATTCATACTTATCTAAAAGCTTCTTTTGTCGAGCAGACTTCCAAAATTTCCTAAAATCGCTCAGATGTTTTTTCGGCACAAAGTAGCGGACAAAAAAGCAAGATTTACTTTTATGAAAATCTAATCCATGCATAACATACACTTTGTAAGGGATTATGTCTAAAAGATTGGCATTAGTCACTTGATGCAAAAATACCCAAACACTAACTAAATCGAGATGGTTAAACCTTACACCAGGGTGATAAGTAAAATAATAATTCTTTTTTAACCACTTAAACCATCTTTTAACAGTTCTTTCGGAAACTTTTTTCCCTTGCACAGTGATTGTGCTTGCAATCTCCTTTGGCGTCATAAATTTCTGATGCTTTGTCAGCTGATACATCATTTCCAAAAGACGCGGGTCGTATGGTTGCAGGGACATACTCATTAAAGTGGACAAATATGTATAAAAATTGTTCTGTTTGCTGACTTTGTAGAAATACGTTTTGGCGAGGGTTAATCCTTAAATTCTGAAAAAGCCAATAATTAAGTTCTGGGCATTACTAACATTAACACATTCCACCGCCTCTGTTTTGAAGGGCAAAGGGATAGTTTAATTCAGCCTATAAATTTTTATAAATGAGTTTCTGCAGAGTAGTGCTATGTTATTCGACATCTTCAGAGCGACCGACTGCCCGCTCGACTTGCATGTGTGTTTCGCTTCGCTCAAGCACACAGGAGTTCAAGATGCTATTTGATATTTTCCGCGCACGGGTTGGCGTAGTCTTGCTTAATGGCAACAACATTCTGCTTATCAGAAACATTAAACAAAGCCCGCCAACATTCCATCTTCCCGGGGATGTTGTTAAAGTAAGTGAAACTCTTGAAGTTGCTGCCAAAAGGTCTGTAAAGGAGCAGACTGGGATTGATATAGAATTACAAAAAATTTTGTACGTGAGGGATGATTTATCTGAAAACAAGCAAAGAATAGACATAATATTCTTAGGCATGTTGAAGCCTGAACAAAATCTTCAGGCGCCGGAAAATGCCAATGTGAAGGTTGACTGGGTGACTATTGATGTCTTGAAATCCATGAACCTTCAGCCCGAAATACTGAAGGAGCAGATTCTAGCTGATTACAAGAAACATTTCAAAGCTGATGCAAGATACATCAGCAAGGGGTAAACATATGACTACTATCGCATTGGATCTTGAAGGGACTATAGCGGATATTCACACTCCTTTTGTCGATGTTTACAACAAAAACCATGGAACAAAACATACAATTAAGGATATTACGCATTGGGCATTTAAAGGCGGGCCAATAAAAGCAACAGTTGACGAGTTTTTTGATATTGTTTGTGAATTATGGATGAATTACCCAAATAAAATTCCGCCGACTGAAAGTTATGTTGGATTAACAATAGAAAAACTACAAGAAAATAATGTTGTAGATATTTTAACATCTTCAATGGTATTTACACACTACAAAGATTATGGTAGAGATAGCGTCTTAAAATGGCTAGATTATCACATGGTGCGCAATATCCCGCTAAATAATACGGAGGGGGCACATAAAATTAGATTTGGCAGAGATATCCTTGTTGATGACAGCCCTGCGCTGGCTGAAACTGCCCAAAAGGAAAAAAGGGGATTTGTTTTATTGTACGACAGGCCTTGGAACCAACAAATCAAAAATGATGACTATGTCCAGAGAATTTTCAAACTGTCTGAAGTGCTAAAATATGCCAAAAAGTTCTAAATTCTGCATCTGGAAATTCTCAATTTCACATCTGGGAGATACAAAAGCTTAAATACTTCCAGCTGCGAAATTACGATGGAGGTAATGATTTATGGCAAAGAAAAAAGGAAAACCTTTTGGCGGAATGACTATGTGGTGTGATTGCAAATGCCCGATGAGCGCGGTATTCGGAAAGAAGCTACCACCTTCAGGACAAACTAAGGCCATGTGGGTACACTTCAAGAAGCACGGCAGAATAAAGAAAGGCTAAGTGTTTAGAATTTCTTAATTTTTCTTTTTAGTTTTGTTTTTTATTTTAAAACAACCAATCGGTTTAAAAGATTTATTTGCTGCAAAAACTACATGAGCGAAAGATATGCTTTTCCAAAGTATCCGGAAGCAGATAGAATTATCTATTCAAATTTGGGCATGCACCCTAAAAAAAGATATCTTTCCAATAGAGAAACCAGAGAACTCTTCAGGGGCGAGGTAGTTTTAGAAGAAAAATTAGATGGCTCCACTATGTTTGTCACGTGGACGGGTGGCAAACCACTGTTGCGCGCCAAAGGCACCCGAAAAATTAGCGAATATGAGAAAACCAAAGCCTTTGTACGTGCATATAGCTGGGCATACGAGAATACTGAAAAGTTGGAAAAGATACCGCACGGCCTTGCTGTTGTTGGTGAATGGCTCTATGCCATGCATTCCATACCCTACAACGAGCTGCCGGACTTCTTTGTCGCCTTTGATGTTATCGAAATCAAAACTAGCAAAGTTTTGAGCTTGGAAAGAAAGCTAAAAATATTTGAAGATTGCGGGCTGGCCAGCTCGCCAATTTTGCACCAGGGAAAGGTGGCTTATGAAGATGTTCCTGAATTTATCAACGCATCAAAATTCAGCGCGGCAAGCCCCGGATACGAGCCGCCATTCGACTCGCTGCAACAAATGGAAGGTATAGTAGTGAAAAATTATGGCCAAGAATTTTTAACTGGCAAGTATGTTACAAGAGAATTCGCAGAGGCTTTCGAGCAACACTGGCTGGAACTGCCGCTGACCGTAAACAAATTAAAAAGTTGGAAAAAATAAAAAAATCAGTACTTCCTTACAACTGAAACGCCTACTGAATCAAATCCAACCTGCCAGACTTGATTGCTGCTGTCTGTGTAGTACCAGTATTCTATTACGTTGCCTTTTGGTGTTGTAATTGTTTGCTTGTCTGTAGGCTCGCCGATCAAATCAACAACATCTGCTTTTGACATCTCTTCAGTTATTTCAGAAAACTTGCCGCCGTCTGTGCCTGTTTCTGGAGTTTCATCAGCATTCTCTTCAGGAACTTCAGTCGCTGCGCCGGTTGTGTTGTCGCCGCCTTTGCCGTATGTCATAAACAGGAAGACGCCGATAATTACCAGTACAATCACGACAATCGCTATCAAAAGTTTTTTGTTCATTATATCTCCTCTTTTAACCTATCATATACCTCTCCAGCTCAGCTTCACAAACCTGGGATGTCATACCATCTTCGCTTCGCTTGATGGTAAATTTTGAGCGGCAGTTTATAGTTCTTCTTTGAGCCGGTCGTATACCTCTACTGCTCTCTCGCCTTGCTTGATTATAAATTTTACGCCACTAGGGAATACAAGTTTTAGCTCGGGTATTTTAGGGCAGGACTTCAAAAACTTGATTATATCTATAACTGCTGGGATGGTAAGTTCTGGGATGTCCCATTCCAGATAGAATCTGTAAGGGTCTATCTCCTGCATAAGCCCCTCAACCCAGCTAGGCTTTATCCTCTGCCCTGCCTTATAGCCGTACTTGCGCCACATGTCTTTCAGCACAAGCATGTTTAGGCTAAATTTCTGAGAATCGGGTATATCCAACTTAATAAGCATATTACACTATAGAAATAAAGGAATTTAAGCTTTCGTTTACATAAAGCTCTATTAAATGCAGACTGGGAAATAACAAGTTTTATAAAATTTACATCCGCCTGCTTGCCATGGCTGAAACGCTTCAAAATAACGGATTATGGCACGTAACGCTTGCAGAAGACGATTTAATCGAAAAGGCTGGTTTGAACCGCAGTGATTTCGAACAAGATTTTGGATTTTTCAAGTACAAAGGAAGGATAGTGGTAATTTCTCATATTCATAACGAGCATCTTGTTGTCAGCATGGAAGGTTCAGAAGATGCTGACTTGAACAAGTTAATGGATGCATTTTCAACTGTTGTCGAATATAAGCCATTTTGCAAATACAATCTTATGCCTGAAAAAGGAAGCGAAGCCCCAATCCTCCCAACTTATGAGTGGGACAAAGTAGACCCTGAAGGACGATATAAAGAATTAAGCGCAAAAACTAGTGTTTCTGAGTTGGCAAGGCTGCAACAAAAATAAATTAGCAGACAAAACTTTTTATACTCCTTTCTGTTTGAAGAACTGGAGGTAACTTGATAAAGCAAAATTAATGGAACTAATTTTGCTAATTTCCTGCTGAAATGGCTGCTAAGAAAATTAAGCTTTACACTACACCGTACTGCACCTACTGCAAACTCGCCAAGAATTTCTTTGCAAAAAATAAGGTTGCTTTCACAGAGATTGATATTTCTGAAGACGAGGATGCTTTGAAAGATATGGTGCGGAGAAGCGGCCAGATGTCAGTTCCAGTAATTGAAGTTGATGGCACGATGGTTGTCGGCTTCAATGAGACAAAATTAAAAAAATTGTTGGGGGTGAAGTAAAATGTTGTCGTTGATTCCGGAAGATTTGAAAAAACTGAAACAATCAGACATAAACAAGGAAGTTTTGCGAGTAGGCATTATTGCTGAGCTGGATGCTGTAAGTCTTTATGAACAGCTTGCTGCAATTTCCGATAACAAGGACATAAAGAAAGTTTTCCTGGACATAGCAAAGGAAGAGAAAACACATGCTGGAGAATTTCAGGCAATGCTTTTGAGAGATGATAAAGAGCAGCTAAGGGAATTAGAAGCCGGAAAGAAGGAAGTCCAGAAAACAAC
Source organism: Candidatus Woesearchaeota archaeon (assembly GCA_964354105.1). Taxonomy (GTDB): domain Archaea; phylum Nanobdellota; class Nanobdellia; order UBA10117; family UBA10117; genus CAYGXM01. The sequence continues at coordinate 1,963 of CAYGXM010000009.1, read as the reverse complement.
TGGGAAGAAATAAAGATTTGCAAAGCTAAAAACTTCAGGGCAAAAGCAGAAAGAAAGAAATTCAGAAACTAAGGGATTCCCCTGGTAGTTTTAGCAAACTTAATAAATACTAAACAAGCTGAAAAGTTATGGCTGCAAAGATTTATGATGTAATTATAATTGGAGCTGGCCCTGCCGGCCTTACTGCTGCAATTTATACTTGCAGGCGCACGCTCAAGACTTTGGTAATAAGCAAGGATATTGGCGGGCAGATTGCTCATGCTCCATCTGTGGAAAATTATCCCGGCTTTGAATCAATTTCCGGTGTTGAATTGGTACAGAAAATGCAGGAGCAAGCACAGAAATGCGGTGCAGAGATTATTTTTGAAGAAGTTATTTCTATTAGCAAGGAAAGCAAAAACTTCATTGTCAAAACTTCAAATAAAAGTTATCAAGGAAAAGCCCTGATTCTTGCATACGGCAAAACTCCGAGAAGCTTAGATGTAAAAGGAGAGGAGAAATATTCTGGAAAAGGGGTTAGCTATTGCATGACTTGTGATGGACCTTTGTTCAAGAATAAAGTTGTTGCAATTGTCGGTGGAGGAAATTCCGCCTTAGATGCAGCAATTTATGGTGCAAAAATTGCCAAACAAGTCTATCTGATACATCGAAGAGATGAATTCAGGGGCGATGAGGCAACAGTAAAAGAAGCAAAGAAAACAAAAAATATAGAATTTATACTAAACTCAATAGTTAAAGAGATAAAAGGCAATAACTTTGTAAGCTCCATAGTTCTAGAAAACGTAAAGACTAATAAGATACAAGAGATATCCCTCAATGGAGTTTTTGCAGAAGTAGGCTATGAAGTCAAAACAGATATTGTCAAGCATCTTGTCAAATTAGACCAGTACAAGCAGATTATCATCAACAATAACTGCGAAACTTCTCATCCTGGAATCTTTGCTGCCGGCGATATCACCAATACTCCTATCAAGCAAGCTGTTGTCTCAGCAGGAGATGGTGCAAAAGCTGCACTGGCAGCATATAATTATCTGCAGGGCAATAAAGCTGCAGCACTAACAACGGATTGGTCTGTAAAATGACAATCAAGCATGATGCCATACTGCCATACTTTGAATGCGGTCCCTTGATAATTACATTGTGGCCTGACAAAGAAACTTATGAATTTAACAATAATACCGAAATTGTAATTGCCAGGGACTTAGATAATATCTACAAAAAACGTATTAATCTTCCAAATCTGATTCCAAGACTGCAATCCGATAGCCTGGAGAACGCTCTAGAGCTTGGAAACGTGCTCACAAAGCCTGAAATTGAAAGCCTGGAGAAAGAAAAGGCGACTATAATAAAATATATGAAAAATTGCCACGAAGGCAATTTAGATGACTGTTAGAATATATCCTATTTTTTCAACAAAGCAATAATTTTCTGCGGATCAGCTTTTCCTCTCAGCTGGCCGATTGCAAATCCGACTAATTTCTCAGGAGGGCCTTCATATCTTATCTTTAATCTCTCGATTTCTTTTTTCAATTCCAGTTCAGATAAAAGTTTATGGCGCGATATAATCAAATCAATTGTTTCGGAGGTTATCTCTCTAGGGTCTTTAGCTATAGCCTCTAAAATGGCAGGCAAGGACTCTTTTACAATTTCTCCTTTTGATAAAGATGCAAATATTTTATCAAAAACTTCTTCGGGTGGCTCGAATTCTGCAAGCTTCAATTTTCTCTTGACTTCTTTAGTTGTCACAACAATTGTTGTAGCAATTTGATTAGGGGTTATCTCTTTGTACTTAGTCACAAAACTCAAGAATGTAGGCAAATATTCAGATGTTGCGAGCTGCTCGACTAAGTCGTGACTTAAGTGCAGTTTATGCAGGTCATACTTTATCTTTTCAGGGGAATCCGGCAGTTTCATTCCTGCAATCATATCTTTATCAAGTTCTATGACCGGCAAATCAGTTTCA
>CAYGXM010000008.1:0-40258 GCA_964354105.1 Candidatus Woesearchaeota archaeon | reverse complement strand
CAAACTAGGCAACATAAAAATCGTGCCTATCGTTATGGACAGCAAAATCGAGGATATCAAAAAAACCAGAGAAGCTTACAAATTATTAAAATCATTAGGCCTAAAAGAAGAATTAATCAGGACAAAAGAAAAGAAAATTAGGGCTGGAAAAGGAAAAGGCAGGGGAAGAAAATACAAGATAAAAGTCGGCCCTCTGATTGTAGTTTCAAAAAATTGCAACCTGCAAAAAGCTGCAGCTAATTTAGTAGGAATTGATGTTGTAGCTGTAAAAAACATAAATGCAGCCTTGCTTGCTCCTGCTGCAATGCCTGCAAGATTGACAATCTGGACAAAGTCGGCAATTGAGCTGATGGAAAAGGAGAAACTGTTCGAGTAAAAATGGCAGCAAATGAAAATGCAACGCAAATAACAGATGTCCTAGAGAGATACAAATATCTGTATTTGATAGAAGAGTGCTGGAAAAAGACTCACAATCTTAAAAAAGCATCCGAACTAATCGGCATAGGCCTGCAAGTTGTTAAAAATTATAAGCCACTAGGTGATGCTTGCAATCAAATTGCAGATTGGTATGCTTGGGGCCCAATGTTACTTTATCATTTAGGCAATATAGTTCGTGAAGACAATTTCGTTGGACTATCACAAGAGAAACTTACGCGATTTGCAAAAGAAAATAAAGAAAATGTTTCTAATCTGAGAGACATAATGGAAGCAGCAACAGCATCTGGGAAAAAGAAACTGGAGGAGTTCTCTAAAAATTTGTAAAATGGTAACTGACCCGTATGAAGTGCTGAAGTATCCGCTGTCGACAGAAAAGGCAGTCAGGCAGATGGAAGCAGAAAACAAGCTTATCTTTATAGTTGAGGCTGATGCAACAAAGACTGCAATCAAATGGGCAATAGAAAAGGCATTTAATGTGAAGGTTGCAGCCGTTAACACTCTAATACTGAGAACTGGCGAAAAGAAAGCCTATATAAAACTCAAGCCAGAATCGCCAGCTGTTGATGTCACAACAGCTTTGGGGTTGACATAAATGGTAGCTAGAATTGATAACATAAAAGCACAAGAAGGTCACAGTAGTAAAAGAATCTCTCCAGAAGATATCGAAAGATTGGTAGAGTTCGAAGACGTTACGCTACGCAAGCAGCGAATGGGCGACTTTTTATCGGAGGGATATAGATTACTAGAAATGGGCTTATTTGCGTCCATACCTAGAGAACAGGTTTTAGAAGATATTAATGCTATGAAACTATCAAGTAATTCAAAGACTAAAGAAATTGCCGACTTGCTAAGCAATAGCATAGAAATTAGATGTCCCGAGTTTAATTATATATTTTATGAATATTCGCGATTAGGCGCGGTTTATTCATTTCCTAAAGGAGCACCTGGGCTTTTTGCAGGCTTTAGGTTCTTATACTTTAAAGATAAACTAAATTGAAATGGGAAAACGACTGATAACGCAGGCAAGAGGCGCGGGTGGACCGCGATATAGAGCGAGTTCTCATAATTGGTATGGCACCATAGCATATCCATACCCTTCTGAAGCTACAGTAAAAGGAGAAGTTTTAGACATTGTGCATTCATCCGGACATGCTGCACCGCTTATCGTAATTAAGTATGAAAATGGAAATACAGCATTATTGCCTGCTCCAGTTGGAATAAAGAAAGGCGAGACTGTCTGGAGCGGTTCTGGCTCTCCAGTAAATATAGGCTGCATTGTTCCAATAGGAGAAGTTCCATCAGGCTATCCTTTGTATAATTTAGAGAGAGCTCCTTACAACGGCCCTGAATTAGTCAGGGTTGCAGGAACTGCTGCAACTGTTGTAGGAAAAGAAGAAGGCTTTGTTTTAGTCAAGTTGCCATCTAAAAAAACAATCACTTTAGATCCCAGATGCCGTGCAACTGTTGGGGTAATAGCTGGCGGTGGCAAGTCAGAAAAGCCCTGGACAAGGGCAGGCAAGAAATGGCTTGCATTGAGGGCAAGGGGCGGAAGAATATTCCCATATGTTTCCGGAGTTGCAAAGAATTCAGTTGATCATCCATTCGGCGGAACGCACAGACGTTCACTTGGAGTACAAACAACAACAAGACGCTGGGGCATACCTCCTGGAAGAAAGGTTGGATTGCTTGCAGCAAGAAGAACCGGAAGGAAGAAAAAGTAAAATGGCTAAGCAAACGTATCTGATAGTTCATTTGCGAAGCCAGGAGCTGATGGTGTAATGGCAAAAATATTCACATATAGGGGAAAAACTGCGGAAGAACTCGCAGCCCTAGATACAGCCGCAATAGCGGCTTTGTTGCCCTCCAGAACAAGAAGGCATATGAAGAGAGGATTTACAGAGCAAGAAAGGAAATTATTCAAGAAGATACAAGCTGCAAAAGCAGGCAAGTACAAAAAACCTATCAAAACACACTGCAGGGAATTTCCTATTTTACCGATTATGTTTGGAATGGAAATAAAAGTTCACAGCGGAAAAGAATTCACTCCTGTTTTAATAACGCCTGAAATGATGGGTTACAGGTTAGGAGATTTTGCTTACACTATTAAAGAAGTCAAACACGGAGGTCCAGGTATTGGAGCTACAAGAGGTTCCAAGTTCCTGTCAGTTAAATAAATAAAATGTTGCGCTATAGCTTTCAAAATTTTGATCCAAAGATTATGGTAAAAGTTGCAGGCAGAAATCTTGCAATTTCCCACAAGGCAAGTTATGAACTTACAGCATTCATTAAAAACAAAAATGTCGATTCGGCAATAAAGGCTTTGGAATCTATTACAAAATTAGAGCAAATTGTCCCGTACAGACGTTATAATAGGGATGTTGCTCCAAAAGCAGGTGTTGGCCCTGGAAGATATCCTGTCAAGGCAGCATTTGTAACAATAAAATTATTGAAAAATTTGAAAGGTGCAGCCAAATCAAAAGGTTTCGATTTACAGACGTTGACAATCATACATGCAACTGCGACAAAAGGCCCAATAAGACACAGATATGGCAGAAAGAGTGGCCTTGAAAGAAAAAATACGCACATAGAATTAGTTGCAAAAGAAGTCGAGAGCAAGAAATCTGCACAACCTGAAACAAAAAAGGAGATTAAGACACGAGCTGAAACAAAAGTTTCAGCTGTACCTCACTCCAAAGGAGTTTCGGAATGATTGAAAGAGAGTTTATCAAGGAAAAAAGCAAGTACTTGAAGATAAAAGAATTTCTAGCTAAAAAAATTCCAAGAATGGCTGGAGTCGGCAAGATATCAATTGAAAAAACCCCGCTTGGAGAAAAAGTTACCATAGAAGCAGTAAAGCCGTCCGTTGTTATAGGAAGGGCCGGCGGTGCAATTTCCGAGCTGACATCTTCAATTAGGATAAAATTTGGTTTGGAAAACCCCCAAATCGATGTTAAGGAAATAGCAGTGCCATCATTGAGCGCCACAGTTGTGGCAAATAAAATTGCAGATGATTTCAGCAGATTCGGAACTGCAAAGTTCAAAGGAATCGGCTATAAAGCTTTACAGAACATAATGAATGCCGGCGCATTGGGCGCAGAAATTAAGATAAGCGGCAGAGGCGTTCCGAGCTCGAGAGCCAGAAGCTGGCGATTTGCAGCGGGCTACATGAAAAAGTGCGGGCAAATTGCACTGGAAGAAGTTGATCATGCTATAACAAGTGCTGACTTGCATACAGGAACAGTCGGAGTGCAGGTTTCTATAATGCCTCCAACAATAATCCTGCCGGACAGAATCAGATTAAAAACACAACCGGTTGCAGCAAAGCAGGACGAGGTTAAAAAGTAATGGCAATCGTTCGCATGTCTGAAATAAAAAAACTTCCCAAGCAAGAGTTGGCAGAAAAGCAAAAAGAGTTGCGAAAAGAACTTCTAAAGTTGAATGCCCAAAGGTCTACAGGAACTTTGGCCAGCCCAGGGAAGATAAAAGCTTTAAAGCAAGCAATTGCTAAGATAAATACCGTACAAAAGGCCACCAATGCGTGAGACAGAGCAAATTTGGTTGTTGTTAGAACGTTGTGCAAATTTGCGTGTCCCTCTCATAGGAGAAATTTCTAAAATATGAGAGAGATCTGTTCAGTCTGCGGTCTGCCAAAGGAACTTTGCGTCTGTTCTGCAATATCTAAAGAGAGCCAGAAAATTGTTGTGCGGGCTGTTAGAGGGAAATTTCAAGGCAGTTATAATACGCTAATCGAAGGCATGGACGCAAAAAGCCAGGACATTAGGGCCTTAGTTAGACAACTGAAACAAAAGCTGGCTTGCGGTGGAACGTTCAAGGACAATATAATAGAACTGCAAGGGGACCACAGGAAAAAAGTCAAGGAATTATTGATAAAATTGGGCTTCCAGGAAGAAAATATAGAAGTACGTTCTGAGATTAGGTAATTTTATGGCGTTGACACCTTTAACTTTGGTCAGGCATGAACTGATTGGACTTCGTGCCAAAGTAATAAAGTCAAAAAATCCTTCAGACCAGGGATTAGAAGGAAAAATTATAGATGAAAGTTTTAAGACAATCAGCCTTGAAATCAACGGACGGGGAAAGAAAGTCTACAAGGAAAATGTTATTCTGATAATAGAACAGCCAGATGGCAAGAAAGTTCAGGTTGATGGCAAGCTTCTGTTGGCAAGGCCCTGGGAACGCATTAAAAAGAAATTTCCGAAATACTAATTTTTAACTTTTGTATATGACTGAACTTTAAGTTCTAAATAATGTCGTGATGGATATGATTTTCCTATAATGGTATGCTCATCGAATTCGTGGTGGTCAACTTTTGCTTCGTATTGAACAAGGAAAAATGGAGCGCCTATTTTTTCAACATGTTCAATAGCTTTAGGCAATAATTCTTCCAAGCTTTTTCCAATCGCTTCTTGTTTTGCTTCTTCCCAAGTTTTAGGTTTTTCTTCTTTTGGAACTGGCAAGCCCTTTTCCTTTGCGGATTTATCAAAAAACTTTTGCATTGACCTGGCTGCTTTTTTCTCCTGAGGATTCAAAGGTTCTATATAATCTATGTACAAATCTGCAGAATAATCTTGTGGAAAACCTATTTGCATTAGCTCAGTGAAGCCATAAGATTTTTCCTCATCCTTTTTGGGAATAATATCATTATTTTTGAGCTCTGCTTCACGATATTTGCCATTTTCAATTATTAACAGGATTGGCTTAAGCATTTTTAACTTAATAGAAGGGCCGAATTTAAGCATTTATTTGCTTTAGAGAACGAATTTTGCTCTATAATAAGGTTTATAAAAGCACATTCTAAGGCTTTCTTATAATAATGGGGCGAAACTAACTAGTTTCGCTAAGTTCCACAACTATGGTAAAGGATACTATAAACTGTACGGATGAAAACTGCCCCTTTCATGGTAGTCTGAGAGCCAGAGGGCAAGTCTTTGAAGGTATAGTTATAGCAGACAAGATGTCAAAAGCCGTGACTGTGGAATGGCCTTTCTTGAGGTATTTGCAGAAATACCAGCGTTATTTGAAGAAAAGAACTCATGTCAAAGCACATACCCCTGCGTGCATTGCTGTAAAATTAGGAAACAAGGTTAAGATTGCAGAGTGCAGACCAATTTCTAAAACTATTAAGTTTGTTGTTATAGAGGTGCTAAAATGAACATAGATGCTAAGACTTTGGATACCGATCTTCTGGCAGAGCTTGAAGTTGCTTGGTGGGAAAGCTACTACACACGAAATTTTACAAAGCTACAAGAAGATGTCAAGAAATTAAGAAACGCGCAGTATGGCGTTGAAATAAGTTCTGAATCAGCAGCTAATTTTGTAAATGCTGCAGAATCATACATCAATTACAAGAAAGCGCTTGCACAGGCTGATGACGACGAAGCAGAAAGATGCCTTGATGAGTGCAGGCAATTTATGAAAAATCATTATGCAGGTATAAAGGAGAAATTGAAAAAATGAAAGCTGTAAAGTCAAAAGTATCAAAATCATTACCGATTGGAGCAAATTTGCTAGTAGTTGATAACAGCGGAGCCAAACTTGTTCGAATTATTACTGTTAAAGGTTACAAAACAAGAACGAAAAAACTGATGGCTGCCGGAGTTGCAGACATGATTACAGGAGCTGTAAAAATCGGCGATCCTGATATGAGGCATAAAGTTGTGCAGGCTGTTGTTATAAGGCAAAGGAAAGAATTCACAAGACCTGAAGGAATGAAGACAAAATTTGAAGATAATGCCGCTATTATTCTGAAAGATATTCGATTAGGTTTGCCAAAAGGAACTCTAATCAAAGGCCCTATAGCAAAAGAGGTAGCAATCAGATGGCCTAATGTAGCAAAGATTGCGACAATTGTACTATGAAAGCCTTTAGCAGAAGCTGGAAATCATCTGTCAGGCCTGCAAAGCAAAGGAAATATGTTGCTGAAGCGCCATTGCACATCAAACACAAATTACTTGCTGCGCATCTCACAAAAGAACTTCGTTTGAAATACAAAAAAAGATCTTTCCCCGTAAGAAAAGGTGACAAGGTAAAGATTATGGCAGGAAAATTCAGGGGCGTAATCGGGGAAATAGAGCGAATTGATGTAAGGAAATGCAGGGTTTTTGTAAAGGGCGCAGAAATCAAGAAGAAAGAAGGTGCGCCAAAAATTTTCAGGGGCGTCCATCCTTCAAAACTTCAAATCATTACTCTAAATTTAGACGACAAAAAAAGAATAAAAGCTTTGGAGAGAAAGTAAATGGCAACGCAAAAGTATCTGATGGTGTATAAAGCGGAACAAGTTCCGCTAATGTCGCTGATGCAACATTTGCTGTGCCAGGAGCAGATGGAATAAATGGCAAACAAAAAACATATCATAAAATTGGCGGCACCGGCAACATGGCCAATAGCAAGAAAAGGAACGAAATGGATAGCCAAGCCATTGCCGGGGGCTCACACTTTAGAAAAAGGCATGCCTCTAATCATTTATTTGAGAGATATATTGCAAATTGTTCAAAGTAACAGGGAAGCCAAAAGAATTCTGAACCAGAAACTTGTTTTGGTAAATGGAATTGCAGTTAAGGAGCCGAATTTTTCAGTTGGCCTGTTTGACACTTTAAAAATCCTGAAATACGACAAGACTTACAGGGTCTTGCTGAATCAAAGAGGGAAATTACAGCTGATTGAAATCAGCGAGCGGGAATTGTATACCCGGCCTGCAAAAGTTGTCGGCAAAACTACCCTGAAAAAAGGAAAAATCCAGATTAATCTGTCAAATGGCTGGAATTTCATCACGGAAAAAGATGTTTACAAAGTCAGTGATCTTTTATTAATGGACGCAAAGACCAGAAAACCAGTAAAGCACATCAAATTGGCCAAAAATTCTGTTATATACATAACTGGTGGCAGCCATGTCGGTAAAATTGCCGAAGTAGAAGGCTTTTCGGAAGAAGGTCCTTTGAGGAAAAAGAAATTCATACTTGCAAAAATTTCAGACCAGAAAGTTAAGGTGCTTGTTTCAGAAGCTTTTGTAATCGGAGCAGAGCAGCCGGAGATTAGAGTAGAATGATGACAGCAACAAAAGAACAGGTGAAAACAGAAAATGTGATGAGAAAGATAATCATCGACTCAGTTACACTAAACATAGGTTCTGGAATAGTCGCAGAAAATGCGGACAAAGCAGCAAATTTATTGAATAAAATTTCCAATGCCAAGGCAGTAAAGACTTTTTCAAGAAAGAGAATTCCAACATGGAAGATCAGACCTGGTCTGGCAGTTGGCGCTCGCGTAACAATAAGGGGCAAACAAGCAGTAGAACTGCTTAAGAGATTATTGGCGGCAGTTGACCTTGAATTAAATCCGAAATCATTTACACAGAATGGATTCTCATTTGGCATAAAAGAATACGTTGACATCCCCGGCTTAAAATACGATCCAAAGATAGGCATCATAGGATTAGACGTGATTGTAAGTTTGAAAAGGCCGGGATACAGGATTGCCAGAAGAAAAATTAGGAAATCTCACATCGGCACAAGCCACAAGATAAGTTCAAAAGACGCGTGGAATTGGGCCCAAAAAGAGCTCGGCGTAAAGCCGAAGGCAGAGGAGTAAAGCAAAAATGAAAAGACCTGTTCAAGAAAAATTGAAGCCCGGGAAAACAAAACTAGCCCGATTCTTGAGGCATAATGTTCCAAAAAAGCGCCCATTCGGCAGGCGCATGTCTATTTGCATGAGATGCGGCGGAACCCGGAGACATATTTCAAAATATGGCTTGAATATCTGCGGCAGATGCTTCAGAGAGGTAGCTTCGGAGCTAGGCTTCAGGAAATTGCGGTAAAATGAGACACGATGTATTAGCGGATGTGCTAAGCGTTATGAAAAACATGAAAGACAGAGGTTCTTATGAGATAGAAATAAGACCAATCTCAAACACTGTAAAGGACGTTTTTGAGGTCTTGAAAGCTGAAGGCTACATCTCAGAATTTGAAATAGTAGAAGACAAGAGAGGGAATTATGCAAAAGTAAAACTCACTAATTTGATTAATAACATAGGAGCAATCAAGCCGAGGTTTTCGATAACACTTGCAGAATTTGAAAAATTTGAAGCCCGCTACCTGCCTGCAAAAGATTTCGGGCGCCTTATTGTGTCGACTTCAAAGGGCGTAATGACACATCTGCAAGCAAAAGTAAAGGGATTTGGAGGTGTCTTGTTGGCATATGTCTATTAAACTTATCACAATACCGGCAGGACTCGAAGTTAAGACTGAAAAAGATACAATTATCGTGAAAGGGCCAAAGGGAGAATTACGCAGAGGATTTCCATCAAAAGTTATTGAAGTAGTTTCTGCTGACGGAAAATTGGAAGTCAAGGCAAAAGAAAAGACAGCTTTCGGGCGCACCCTAGTAGGCACGTTTACTGCGCACATCAAAAACATGATTGCAGGAATACAAACACCTTATGTTTACACGCTAAAAGTTACCTTCACACATTTTCCAATGACCGTTTCTGTTTCGGGCTCGGAATTTCAAGTTCAAAATTTCTTAGGCGCAAAAAAGCCAAGGAAAATCAAGTTGCCTGCAGGCGTTAAAGTTTCTGTTCAAGGCGACATAATCAAAGTGGAATCTGCGGATTTGGAGCTTGCTGGAAAAGCTGCAACTCTAATCGAGCAATCGACTCGCATCTCCGGCAGAGACAGGAGAATTTTCCAGGACGGGATTTACATAACGCAAAAAGGAAAAGTAAGATGACACAAACAAAAGAAAAATTATTGGAGCTGAAAAAGAAAATGTCTGCGCGCAGACCTAAATTTCTTAGACAGGATTATCACCACAGGATGAAAGTCGAAGATGATTATTGGCGGTCTCCAAAAGGACGCCATAGCAAGATGAAGCAAAGGAAGCGGAGCCACAGAGCTTCTGTAGCAGTCGGCTATAGAGGTCCTGCCGAAGTAAGAGGCTTGCACAAAACTGGGGCAGCTTTTATACGAATAGAGAATTTGCAGCAACTCTTTGCAATAGATCCTAAGAAATCAGTTGTCATACTGAGCTCAAAAGTCGGAGCAGCTAAACGCTATCAGCTGCTGAAGGCTGCAGTTGAAAAAAACATTTCTGTTGTAAATGTCGATGCTAAAAAATTCATTGCAGGCTTTGAAGCAAAACAAAAAGCAAAGAAAGCAAAACCTGAAACAAAATCAAAAACAGAAATTAAAACTGAAACCAAAAAGGCCGAAAAAGCGGAGATTAAACCGAAATTAGAAACTAACCCTAAAGAGATCAAAACCCAGGAGGATAAATTCGGAGCCTAAACATGAATCTCTCAAATCAAAGAGTTTTGGCAGCGAAGGTCGCAAATGTAGGGCTAGGTAAAGTCCTGCTTGTTCCCGAGCGAGTCTCAGAGGTTAAAGATGCAATCACAAAAGCGGACATTCGCGCGTTGATAAAAAGCGGCGCAATCAAAATCCTGGATGTAAGATCTCCTTCAAGAATAAGGGCAAAAACAAGGCATGCCCAGAAATTAAGAGGCAGACGAAGAGGATCTGGAAAAAGAAAGGGTGCATCAGGCGCACGTTCTAACAAAAAGCGCAAATGGATAAACAAAATACGATTGATGCGCGGCACACTCAAGAATCTGAAGGTGCAGGGAAAATTATCACAGGAAACATATACTCAAATTTACAGAAGAGCAAAAGGCGGCTTTTTCAGGGACAGAGGCCACATGCTTTTCTATCTGGAGCAAAATAAATTGCTAAAAAGGTGAAAAAATGAAAATAAATTATAACGGAAAAGCAAATGAAAAAAATATAAAAGCAATATTAGAGACAAATTTCCCTGCAGCCGTCAAATATATCCAAGAATATGATTTTGTTGGTGGAATTACGTTTATTAAAAATTCAGAATTATCAGGATTAGAAAATGTAGTTCGAACTTATGTTAGTGCAGCAGGACCAAAAATTAGAACTAAAGGTATGGTTTTGCAAAAAATCCTTAGTGATTGCTTAAAATCAGGGATGTTCAATGGAGAAGTCGACAACGAAACACTAAATGCGATGCGCAAGGAGTATCTAAAACATTTCAACTAATGGCAACAGGTCCAAGATATGCGGTTCAGTTCAAAAGAAGACGCGAAGGTAAAACTAATTATCCAAAAAGGACTGCGATTCTGAAATCAGGCGCGCCAAGGCTAGTAATAAGGCGCTCTAACAATTACATTCAGGTGCAATTTGTAAAATACGAACAAACAGGGGACAAGACTTTGCTGGCAGTAAACTCATCTGTTCTGAATAGAAAATATGGATGGAAATACAGTTGCAAAAATACGCCATCAGCATACCTTATAGGATTACTTGCCGGCAAACTAGCAGTTAAAGCAAAAATAAATGCCGCAATTGCGGACATAGGGCTTAAAACAGTTACAAAAGGCTCAGCAATTTTTGCAGTCGTCAAGGGCGCAGCCGATGCAGGCCTTAAAATAAATTTCAATCCTGAAATATTACCTTCAGAAGACAGGATTTCTGGAAAACACATCACAGCACATTTGAAAAATAAAATAATGGAGGATTTCTTAGCTGTTAGAGCTAAGATAAAACAAGATGGCTAAGCAAATGTATTTGATGGTGTATAAAGCGGAACAAGTTCCGCTAATGTTGCTGATGCAACATTTGCGAAGCCAGGAGCAGATGGAATAAATGGCTAGACAAAAAAAGTTGTATGATACGAAGCAAGAAGCAACTGCACCAGTTGTAGCCCCTGCAGCTAAAGAAGCGGAAGTAGCAGAAACAGTTGAGGTGAAAGAAGAAAAGCCGAGATTCACGTTCAAAACTGAACTGGGAAAGAAAATTGCACGCCGAGAAATCACTTCTATCGGCGAAGTATTTGCAGCGGGCCTGAAAATAAAAGAATCTGTGATAGTAGATGCCCTGATTCCCAACCTTTATACTGATTTTATATTGATCGGCCAAGCACACGGAAAATTCGGCGGTGGAAAGCGCCGATTGATAAAACAAACACAGAAGAAAACTGCTGAAGGAAACAAGCCAAGCTTCGCAGCACTTGCAATAGTCGGAAACATGAACGGCTATGTTGGCATTGGAATTGGAAAGGCCAAAGAAAGTATTCCTGCCAGAGAAGAAGCGGTGAGAAATGCAAAGCTGAATATAATGGAGGTAGTTCGCGGCTGTGGAAGCTGGAAATGCGGCTGCGGTGAACCGCATTCTATTCCTGCTCAAGTTGAATCAAAGTCAGGCTCTGTTGAAGTTAAATTGATACCTGCACCAAAAGGTACAGGGCTTGTTTGCGAGCCTGAGATTGCAAAACTTTTGAGAGCAGCAGGCTATACGGATATCTGGACAAAAGCGTGGGGCCAGACCAGGCGCAAAATAAACTTTGTATACGCTGTATTTGATGCTCTTAAAAAATGCTCTGCGCTGCGACCAAAGGATTACAAAATATACAGGGGTGCGGTTTAGAATAATGCGCTCTGAGCATTGCGCTCTGAGTAAAATACACAAAAAAACAATGGAACAAAAAACAAGACAGTATGTTGCTGTCATAAGGGTTCGAGGAGATGTCGGTCTTAGCTCGGACATTAGAAAAACAATGCAATTATTGCGATTATATAGGAAGAATTATTGTGTTGTTGTTCCAAATACTCCTTCTTTTTCTGCCATGATTTTCAAAATCAAGGATCTTTCTACTTTTGGCGAAATTTCTCCTGAAACTTTATTGAAACTGCTCAAGGTTAGGGGAAGATTGGCAGGAAATAAACTTCTAACTGAAGATTATCTTAAAGCTAAACTTAAAATTGACATGCAGACTTTTTGCTCTGAATTCAGTAATTTCAGAAAAACATTCAAAGACGTGCCTGGCCTTAAATCATTTTTCAGGTTAAAGCCTCCAACTGGTGGCTTTGAAAGGGCAGGAATAAGGCATGGCTATGCAGAAGGTGGAGCTTTAGGATACAGGGGAAAAAATATCAATAAATTAGTTGAGAGGATGCTATGATACAAGAAATAATATCTGTTTTAGCTACAGTAATTGGAGTATTAATGGCGGTAAGCGGCATTCCACAAATATACAGAATAATAAAGCGGAAAAGTTCGGAGGACGTTTCTGTTGCCATGATGGCCATTGTCCTACTCGGAGTTACAGTTTGGTTTATTTATGGAATAATCTTTAACACTTATCCAATCATAATCGCAAATGGCGTAGGAATTGTTGTTTGGGGGGCAACCCTTGTAACAATTTTAAAATATCGAAAATGGTAGTTCGCAGAAAGAAAAAATCAAGGAAGATGCGCGGAGGCACTTCGCACGGATGGGGCTTTAGCAAGCGCCACAGAGGAAAGGGAAGCAGAGGCGGCCATGGCCATGCTGGTGTTGGAAAAAGAGGCGCGCAGAAGGAAACTTACTATCTTTCATTAGGCATCGCCCCTATTGGCTCGCGCGGAATTCGTGTTAAACCAAGAATAATAGTTTCCAAGCTTGCAGAAATAAACTTGAAAGAAGTTGAAGAAAATCTAAACAAATGGCTATCGCAAAAACTGATAGAAAAGTCTGCAGATGCTTATACTATAGATTTATTGAAATTAGGCTATGCAAAACTTTTATCTGATGGCCACATAAAGCATAAACTAAATGTTAAATGCAAGAGCTGCAGTGCAAAGGCAAAACAAAAAGTCGAGGCTGCAGGCGGTACAGTCAGTATAATATGAAACTAAAATGGTAAACTGGGCGGGAATTGCACAATGGTTTCCTGAAGTAAAGAGGCCTGAAGTAGAACGATTAGCATTTAATAAAAAATTATTGTGGACAGGCATCATACTGATTTTGTTCTTTATCCTGTCTTATGTTCCTTTGGTAGGGCTTGGCCAAAATGCTTTGCAGCAATTTGAATACCTTTCTATTATTTTAGGAGCGAGTTTTGGCTCTATTATATCGCTCGGTATCGGGCCAATAGTTACAGCATCTATAGTATTGCAATTGCTCGTTGGCTCAGGAATTTTAGGCATAGACCTGACGCAGAAAGAAGGAAAAGCAAAGTTCCAGGCAATGCAGAAAGTTGCTGTGCTGTTCTTTGTGGCATTTGAAGCTACAGTTTACGTCATGATGGGCGGCTTAGCCCCAGATCCTGCTCTAGCCGGGACTACAACATATTTACTGCTAAAATTAGCGTTGATAGCCCAATTATTCGTAGGCGGTTATCTAATAGTATTAATGGACGAAGTCTGTTCAAAATGGGGTTTTGGCTCGGGTGTAGGTTTGTTTATCGCAGCAGGAGTTGCAGGCCAAATATTTGTAAGAGCATTAAACCCATTGCACTCGCCGACAAATCCTGATGTGCCCGCAGGTTCAATTCCATTTTTGTTCAAAGCACTGTCTTCAGGAGACAGCACAGGAGCTTTGCTCGCCATAACCGGAGTTGCAGTTACAATAATTATTTTTGTAATCTCAGTTTATGTGCAGGCAATGAAAGTTGAAATCCCCTTGTCGTTTGGCCGTGTCAGGGGATTCGGCATGAGATGGCCTCTTCGTTTTGTTTACACGTCTAATATCCCAGTCATATTGATTGCTGCCTTGATGGCAAACATACAATTATGGGCAAAATTGCTTCAGAACTTTGGACACCCCATACTTGGAACATTTTCAGGAAACATGCCTAGCACAGGTCTTGTAAAATGGATACATTCCCCAGATATAGTTTCATCTTTAATTTCGGGTTCGGCAACATGGACAATGGCCGGCCAGGCGCTTACATATGTGACATTCATGATTTGTGGTTCAATTTTATTCTCAGTTCTGTGGGTAAAGACTGCAAACATGGATGCAGCCTCTCAGGCAAAACAAATTATTTCATCTGGCTTGCAAATTCCAGGCTTTAGGCGCGACCCCAGAGTTTTAGAGTCAATCTTAAATCGATATATTCCTGGCTTGACAATAATGGGTGCCATTGCTGTAGGTTTCTTGGCCGCTACGGCAGACCTCGGCGGAGCATTGAGTAGAGGTACAGGTATATTGCTTACAGTTATGATTATGTATAGATTATACGAAGATATTGCAAAGCAGCATGCATTTGATATGCACCCTGCTTTGAGAAAAATAATGGTACCTGAATAACGCAAAATGGTAAATCAAAATGTTCCGCATTTTGCGGAATTGAAAAACGGAAAAAACGCTAATGGCGTTTTTCAATAATGATCATGGCAATCGTTGAAATACTAACACAAAATTGGTACTCTGCATTGTTGTCTATAATAGGCATATCTGCAGCGCTGGCACTAGGCAGCACTTTAGTCTACAAGTACGCAACCGACCAGAATCTAATGAAGGCAATGCGAGAAGAGATAAAGAAAATCCAGGCTGAGATGAAGGAAAACAAAAGCAATCCGCAAAAGATAGCAGAATTGCAGTCTAAAGCTATGCCTTTGAACATGAAGCTGATGTCTCAGAGCTTTAAGCCGATGATATTGACAATTGTCCCATTCATCATAATCTTTATGCTGTTAGGCAAAATTTACGGCAGTATGACTGTAATACCATTATCATTCCACTTTCCGTTAAGCAGACTCACTACAGGACTTGGCTGGATTGGAACATACATAATATTTTCAATGGTATTCACAACCGTCCTTAGAAAGGCTTTAAAGATAGCCTAACTCAACAAAGCTTGCACACAATGCAAAGCATTGTGGAAGCGAAAATTACGGTAAAAGAATAGAATGGTACACGTAAAACACAGGACAAGAGGTGCGCCGAAAATAGAGATGAAAGGTGCTCCTAGATACAGGTCCCGCTCTTTGACACGCGTGCAGAGAAGAACCCCTGGCGGAAGAACTGTTACACACTACAACAAGCAAAAGCCAGGCTTCGCAGTTTGTGCAATCTGCAAAAAACCATTGCACGGCCTGCCTCGTGAGGTTCCAGTTAGGGTAAAAAAACTTACAAGAACCGACCTGACAGTGCAAAGGCCTTTTGGCGCAAATCTATGCAGTCCTTGCACACGCGAAATTTTAATTTGGCGAGCTAGAATAAAACATAAATTATCCAGAGCTGATGAAATCCCAATCTCTTTTAGAGAATTTGTTAAAGGTGAACAATAATGGCAGCTATTGAAGTTGGAAGATTATGTGTAAAGATTGCAGGCAGAGATGCAGGCAAGGAATGCTTGATTGTAGATGTAACAGACAAGAATTTTGTTTTGATAGATGGAAATACAAGGCGAAGAAAATGCAATGTTGATCACTTGGAATTATTACCGCAAAAAGCAGACATAAAGAAAGGAGCAGCACATGAAGATGTTCTCAAAGCATTAGACAGCTTGGGAATAAAGCCAGAAGCAAAATCTCCAGCCAAGCCAAAGAAAGAAAGGAAGATTGCAGCAGAAATGCCAAAGGTTGAAGCAAAGAAAGGCAAGCTCTTTAAGCAAAAAGCAGAAAAGAAAACTAAGAAGTAATATTAAGTGTCTATTAGAGCTGTATCCTTGTTCGCATTAAGATTTTCATAAATTCTTGCAACAAGATCCTTGCTGTCTGGTCCAAATGCATCCACTCGTGAAATAACTCTGAGAGTTGAACTGCAAGCTACAGGAATCATAGTTACCATGTGGCGAAGATGGGCTCCATTTGCAAGTATGTAATACGCTTTTTTTATGTATATTGGCCCGGGATATCTGCCGTATTCTTTTGGAGTATATTGTGAAAGTATTTCTTTGTGTTTCCTCTGCCAAATTATTGGGAGGGGAGGTATAAGACCAACAGCAGTAATCAAATCATCCATAACCTTTTCAGCTTGGGGGTAGGTAACTTCTTTTGTATGCACGCCAAATCCATCAGAATAATGTTGGTGTTCGTAATCTAGGTCCATAACAGTATTATGGCAGATACCTTTAAAAATTTTTAGCAAATTTCCTACAAACCTTTTACTTTTTAAATGGCATTTTTCCTTTATTCTTATGAACAAGCTCCCATATGAATTAACAGAAAGGAAATTAATCTATAAGCATAAGTTCAAATTTGGCAAGCCTGCTAAAAAATCAGCTGAAGAGCTGCTGAATTTTGGAATAATTAATTTGGATAAGCCAAGAGGACCTAAATCCATTCATTGCGGGAATAAAATTCGAAGTTTATTGGAACAGCCTAAAGTAGGCCACGCAGGAACATTAGATCCGCTTGTGACTGGTGTTTTGCCTATAGGTGTAGGAAGAGGAGTGAAAGTTCTTCCTGTTATATCTAAAGCAGGCAAAGTGTATCAAGGTATTATGCATGTTCATGGAACTGTTTCTAAAGAGGCACTTGAAGATGCAGTAAAAAAATTTACTGGAAAGATAGAGCAGCTTCCTCCGAGAATATCTGCAGTAGCTAGAAAACTCAGGACGCGGGAAATTTATTGGTATATTTTGCAAAAAGTTGAAGGTCAAAATGTCTGGTTTGAAGTTGGCTGTGAAGCAGGTACATATATTAGAAAATTATGCCACGACATGGGCGAATATTTGAAAGTCGGCGGACACATGGCTGAATTAAGACGGATACAAGCAGGCCCTTTCAAGATAAATGATTCTATTACAATTGAAGAAATACGGAAAGACTATAAGAAATATATTGATACAAAAAAGGACATTTATATTCATAAGTTTATTTTGCCGCCTGAATCTGCAGTTGAGCATCTGCCAAAAGTCTACATTGATGTTGGCGTTATAGAGAGAATAAAGCACGGTTCGCCTGTATTTGCCCCTGGCGTCATGGCGTATACTTCAGATTTGCAAAAAGAATCTGTTACTGCAATTTTCGATATAAACAAGAATTTAGTTGCAATTGGAATTTCACAATTGTCTGCTGCAGAGATGGAAAAAGCAGAAAAAGGCATGGCAATTAAGACTGATGTTGTTTTGATATGAAGTTTTAAGAAACTATTTGCTGATTTAAGCACGCAATGTTTCAGCTAACTCATACCTATGTAGCGAGCAAAGTAGTCGGCGATCAGCCGTACGTATTATTTGGCGCTATCCTGCCTGACATATCTTTTTTAGATGATACTAATTACCTCGAGGATGACCACGCAAATGTTGACGACTGGATCGATACAATTGAAGATGCAGAATTAAAGTGGGGCATAATCACGCACAGAGCTGTTGATGAAATTAGTCATAATGGCTATAGCTGGGACGGTCCAGACAAGTCTTTTAGCCAATGGTGCCGCACTAATTTTCCGAAATATAAAAATTCCCAAACATTGCATTTGGCAACAGAATATCTTGTTGAATTATATGTGGCTAGAAATTATCCAGAAATCATAAAAACATTGGATTTTGCTATGAAACAAGTTGATGTCTATTGGCTAAGCGAAAATTTGGCTCCTGTTTTAAATGAAAATGAAACAAAATTGACCAAAAAGTTCAAACAATATATTGGTTTAGTTCGCACCAATAGCAGAATCGCAGAAAAAATGAATTTCATTGCGAAAAATACTGACAGAGAGGCCTGCCTTGAGCTCTGCATTAAAAAATGCCAGAATGCAATAGCATCTTGGGAAGACTTAAAAAGTTGATTGTTTGCTCGGGTATATAATGACACAACAAGTGACAGACGTAAGAACATTGGAAGGCTTGCTAGATAGGCCAATTAATCTAAGAATGTTGATAAAAGTTAACGGCAACAGGCCCAAAATATTTGTACCTATCAACCTTCAAGGCACGGAAGGTACATTATTTTTTGTTTATAACAGATTTTCGCCAAAGGCGAGTGATATAGAACAGCATGGCGTTATAGCAATAGCATACGATGAGAGTTATACAGGTATTCCTGTTTTCAAATTTAAGCCGCGCTGCAGGAAACAAATAATGAACCAGATTTTCCAGAGCCCGTCCTTCAAGAGGCTAAACGAAAAATATGCTATAAAATGCGCGTATAGCACTGCTCAAAAAGCAATTTAAATGCGAACCGTTTTTTAAAATGATGGAAGAAGAGCATTATTACACTGAAGAGCCAAAGTCAAAATATGTTGAACATATAATCAGAGCCCGAATTTTGAATTTTGATTTGATTTTCAAATCTGCCAGCGGAATCTTCTCCGCAATAGAAATTGACAGTGCTTCGAAATTGCTGATAGAATCTGCTGAAATACCAACACACAGCAAGATTTTGGATTTGGGCTGCGGTTATGGCATGATAGGAATTGTAGCAGCTAAAAGCTGCCCGACTTGTTATGTTATCTTAACAGACATCAATAGAAGAGCTGTAAAGCTTGCAAAAGAAAACATTTTGCTGAATAGAGTTGGAAATGCAGAAGCCAGGCAGGGCGATATTTATGAATCGGTACAGGATGGGAAATTTGATGTTATTTTATTAAATCCGCCAATGGTTGCAGGCAGGGATGTTGTAATGAGAATGATAAGAGGATCTCTTAAATGCTTAAACAAACAAGGTTCTTTGCAAATAGTGGCTAATAAGAATAAAGGTGGAAAGTTTTTGTTCGATGAGATGAAAAAACTATTCAAAGAAGTTAAAGTTTTAAAGAAATCTGGCGGATTTTGGGTTGTAAAAGGAACTATTTAGGTGCTGAAGCGAATATTTTAATAACTTATTGTTATAGTATGAACTATGGCGCATGATAGTAAGATGGACGATGAATGTACAGATCTATCTACTCTAGTTGGTATTGCAGAACAAAATGCAATACGTAGAGGAGATATGACGCCTGGCATCGGCGCATCTCCAGATACAATAAAAAAAAATTTAGAGAAGTATTTGTTAAACCCAGAAAATTCTAAATCTAAACACTTGACGAGTATAGGACTTATTTTAGAAGTTGACGTGCATCTTGACAAATTAACATTCAAATATGGCTGGCCTAATGACTGTAAATGTAAAAACTTGTACGAAGACAGTGGAATTGCAATTATGAGTGGATGGACCGCTTGTGAAGGTGGCGTATTTGATTACATACCTTTAAGCAAATTTAAGCCAAAATACATTGTAGATATTTTGAAACAAGTCGCACAAAGTGAAGAATTGAAGTGCTTAGAAGATGATGCAAAATTCAAGCAAAATCTTGTTGATAAAATTAAGAACGGCGTTTAAATACATAAAATGAAAAAAGAAGTATCAAAAGCATTATTAGATGTAATCTGCTGCCCTGTTGACAAGGCAGACTTAGTTTATGACAAAAAGAAGCAGACATTGACTTGCAAAAAATGCAAGTTTGTCTATCCTATAAAAGAAGGAATTCCAATCCTGCTTCCACCTGAAATGCAGTAATTATATGAATTTTTTTTCAGCAGGTAAAAGAGCATTAAGCTGCCTTATCGTCCGTGCATTATTATCGCTAAATAGCGTTTTTAATGTGATAACCATGTTAGAATATTGGTATGCCTTCCCCTTTGCAATATTTGTTTCGACATTTGCGATGGTTACAGGTGGCGAAGGAGCTATACTTTTTACGCCGTTTTTTATAGCGATAGGTCTCGCACCACAATATGCAATAGGGACTGCTTTCATAACGCAGCTCTTTGGAAAAACATCAGGAACCATTGGCTATATGCGGCAGGGGGGCATAAGGTGGAAAACTACTTTCCTGCTGGTTCTTATAGGAATTCCAGCAATTATTGCAGGTTCTTTTTTGATGTATGCGCTAAAATCTGCACTGCTTCAGTTTTCATTTGGCATCCTTACAATAATAATTTCTTCCATAATGTTTTATTCGTTGCGTGAGCCTGACAATACGAATGAGAAAGTCAAAAACAAAGAGCTTCTTAGATGGGCTTGGGTGCCAGGCATAGCAAGTTTTTTGACAGGAATATTAGCCATAGGTGCTGGAACAATAAATATGGTTTTGCTCGAGAGGGTTTTAAAATTAAAAATACATAAGGCGGTTGCTACTGTTGTAGCAACGCTCGCCTTCACAGCTGCGGCCGGTGCGCTTGTTCACGCCTTTAGTGGCGGGGTCAGATGGGATTTAGCAATTTTCACAATCTCAGGGGTTTTAATTGGCGGCCAGCTCGGTCCTAGGCTGGCGCATAAGATGCGGCCCAAGTGGATAAAAGCCCTATTCGCGGTTTTGACAATAATCGTTGGTTTTACAATGTGTATAACCTCGCATGTATTCCAATAAGGAACAAGTTTTTAAACAGAATTTTAAACTCTGCGTTATGCCGAGGCATCGCAAACCTCTAAGTTTGCGGAGTCTCAGCTTCGATGAAGCCGAGGTCGCATAACCTGGTATTGCGTGAGCCTGGAAAGCTCATTCCTGAAAAGGTGTATGGGTTCAAATCCCATCCTCGGCGCTTGAAATAACTTTTAAGCTTTTACATTCGTCCTTTATACTGCATGGGGAATAAACAATTAGTTGAAGCCGCTGCGGCAGATAATATTTGGTTAAGCATGAAGTCTCCAAGAGACAAGAAAGTTCTAGACGCTTTAGCAAAAGTGGATAGGATAAAATTTCTGCCGAAGGTCGCTAAATACCACGCTTACTACGATGGGCCAGTTTCTATAGGGCACGATGCAACTTGTTCTATGCCGAGCTTAGTTGCTCTGATGGCAGATATGCTGGAACTTTACGATGGCGCTAACGTATTAGAAGTTGGGACTGGCTGCGGTTATCACGCAGCTGTTGTTAAGCATCTTATCGGAAAAGGTAAATTAACTACAGTTGAAATTGTACCGGAATTAGTAAAATTTGGAAGACAAAATTTACAGAAACATTTTGGTTCCCTTGATGATAAAATTGAAGTTATTGAGGGTGACGGTTCTGAGGGGTATAAACAAAATGCGCCATATAACAGAATTTATTTTACAGCAGCGCCAAATATGGATAAATTTAAAACAAAATGTCTATTATCACAATTATCAAATAACGGAATATTACTCTTTCCAGAACATGATGGCTATTTGTATTTGCTTAAAAAATCAAAAGGGAAAGTTAAAGAAGAACAATATTGGGGAGTTGCATTTGTTCCACTTAAAGGCAAGAATAGTTAAAATACCTCTCTCTGCGCTCGTAGTTTAATTTTTTCCAGCAACCCTTTTTCTTCTAAAAACTTAGTAAGTGTAGCGATGTCAGAAAATTCCGGTTCATCGTTTTCATCCCAGGGGTAAGGGCTATATTCGCAAGTAAAGCTTAGTGGCGTATAATGTATGTTTGTTAGAAAATGAGGTTGTAATGGGCCAATAATTATATCTTCGCCCGGCTCGTAGTTGCGCGCATTAAATTGTTTTGTTTTGAGGTCATAAAATATTACCTGGTATGTTGCATTAAAATCTGTTAGCAATTCTTCAAAATGCGGCAAATGGACCTGCGGCGGTTCGATGGTCCGCGGCGGAATTGTTCCTCTCATTGCCCCAACTTTTCTTCCAAATTTGCTAACAAGTTTTTTGGGCTGAGCTTCTCCCCCAAAAATATACGTTCCTTTTAAAGGTCTATCATAGCCAACATGAGTTTCTAGGTTTTTCATTGTATACTAGAGTAAACAAATGGCTTTTTAAGTGTTTTGTAATTATGTAGCTCAAATTCAAAAAATTATTCTTTTGCACTATGTCCTAGTTCACTTAATTGTAGCCAGACATATACCGAACCGGCTTTTGGACAATACTTTTGAACGTAGTCTTTTATTGAAATGCATATATCGTCTTGTTTTTTAACACGTTCAGGATAACTGTATGCTATTATTTCTAATTCAGTATTTGCAATAGCTAGCCGTGCTTCGGGCACTATTATTCTTAAGCTTACTTCATTAGGAACTAATTTTCTATCCCTGCAGGAAAGTTTTTCAGCCGTGAATTCTTTTAGTCCAGATAAAATATTCTCTAGAGGCTGGACTCTTTCTTTGCTCGTATAGATATTCACAGACGGCATAATAATAGTGCCAGCGTTAAGCTTAAAAACCCTCTATCAAAGCTGATTTTGATGCAGACGACTGCAGTGTTCCCTCATTATGAGGTTGCTGGAAGACAGCACAAAACTGTGTAAGTTCTGCTCGTTTAATACAAAATGGCTGAAGAAGTCAAAGAAACAAAAACTGGTAGAGAATTACGCCCACTTCTACGTATCATGGACAAAGACGTGGAAGGTGAAGAGAAAATCTGGATCGCCTTAACCAGAGTAAGAGGCGTTGATTTCATGCTTTCTAATGCAATTTGCACAGTCCTTAATCTGCCGAAGTTTGAGAAAGTTGGATATTTGTCAGAAGCGGATGTTGAAAAAATTGAAGACTGCATGCAAAACCCTGCAAAATATGGCATACCTGCCTGGCTGTTCAACAGGAGAAAAGATCCTGAATCAGGCACTGATAAACATATAGTTTCTGCAATGATTGGATTGCAGCAAAATCTCGATATCAGAGGAATGAGGAAAATTAAGTCTTACAAAGGCTGGCGGCATGGCCGAGGCCTGAAAGTAAGAGGGCAGAGACAAAGAAGAACGAAGAAAGGAGCTCTGCTTGGCGTTACAAAGAAGAAAGAAATGCCGGCGACAGCGCCTGCAAAAGCAGCAGCAAAAGAGGAGAAAAAGAAGTGATAATCTAAAATGTGGCGACAAAAGAAAAAATATTCAGGTCCGAAGCATCCATGGAAAGCAGCTAGAATAAAGGAAGAGCATGAATTAGCAGAACAGTACGGAATCAGACGGATGCACGAGATATGGAAAGTTCGTGCAGTTCTGAGAAACTGGCAGCGCCTTGCCAAAGAAATTGCAACTTTTACTGGGGAGAAAAGAGAAGCCGCACAGAATACACTTTTGAAAAAAATACAGAAATATGAGATTTTGTCTGCAGATGCAGACCTTGATGATGTTTTATCTTTAACATTAAAATCAATTTTAGATCGAAGATTAGCAACAATTGTCAATAAGAAAGGCATGGCTTTAACACCGAAACAGGCTCGGCAGTTTATAGTTCATGGAAAAATTCTTGTAAATGGGAAAAAGCTGAATTCGCCATCTTATTTAATGCAAGCAGGCGATGAAGTTTCCTTTAAGGCAGGATTTAAGCCAAAATTAAAACCAGAAGAAACAAAAGAACCAAAAGTCGAAGCTCCTGAAATCGGAGCAGAGGTGCAGAATGGCTGAAGGTATTAACTTAGAAGACTTCCTCTTAAAAAATTGCGCGAATTTAAAAGAATTAGCTGAAAAAGTTATGGATGCATTAAAAAATGTTTCAGCCGTGCCTGCCCTCATTTATGATGTTATCTCTACTGTAGGTGGCCGTACCAACTTCTGCAACGAGCAAGAATATTTATCCATTCTAACTAGCTTAGAAGATCTGCGCATAAAAGGTGCATATGGTGCCATAGCTGCAGACACTGAACTTCGTGTGCATGCAGAAGCACCTTTAAACGCAATAATATCCTTTAACCTTCACACCTCAAAAATTTCTGTGCAAAATTTGCCAGCAAGCGAGCAAACAACATTATACGAAGATATTAAGGGTTATTTAGTGGAGGATTCAAATGGCTGATAGAGTTGGAATAGCTCACATTTATGCAACTTACAACAACACTTTGATTCATATTACAGACATTACAGGAACAGAAACTATTGCATTGGCATCAGGCGGGCAAGTTGTCAAGGCAGACAGGCTGGAAGGAAGCCCGACAGCTGCAATGATGGCTGCCAAGAAAGCTGCCGCAACTGCAATTGAACAAGGTATTAGGAAAATTTATGTCAAAGTAAGGTCTAAAGGTGGGCAGAATGGTACTCGTTTTCCTGGACCTGGCGCCCAGCCTGCAATCAGAACTCTGACAAGAGCAGGCCTGCAGATAATAGGAATAGAGGATGTTACTCCAATACCTCATGGGGGCTGCCGAAAGAAAGGTGGCAAAAGAGGAAGAAGGGTGTAAAATGAAAGTTGAAATATTAAAACAAGCTGAAAATGAAATTACCTTTGCAGTTGATGAGATAGGACCTGCACTTGCAAACGCCATCAGGCGAGCAGCAATGTTCGAAGTTCCAGCGCTTGCAATAGAAGATGTCTATTTCAGCCAAAACTCATCTGTTCTGTATGACGAGATGCTCGCACACAGGTTAGGCCTGATTGTTTTGAAAACCGATTTAAAATCTTACAACCTGCCGGAACAATGCACTTGCAAAGGCAAGCTTTGTGCAAAATGTTCCGTCAAAGGGATTTTGAGGGCAAAAGGCCCAGTTACAGTATATGCCGAGGATTTAAAACTCAAAGACCCGTCTGTAAAGGCAATTTATCCAAAGACTATAATTGTAAAGCTGATAGAAGGGCAAGAATTAGAACTGGAATTCGCTGCAGTTTTAGGCCAAGGGAAAGAACACACAAAATGGTCTCCTTGCCATCTTTATTACAGAGGCTGGCCTGAATTCGATGCTAAAGACGCCAATCTGGATAAGGCATTTGAGTCTATTCCTTCAAATGTCGCGAAGAAATCCGGCAGGACAATAGAGATTCTGGACTTTACAAAATGGCAGCCAGCGTATGAGGCAATTCTGGAAAAAGCTGGCGTGAAAATTACAAACAGGGATGACAAATTTATATTTACTTTAGAGAGCTGGGGCCAATTAAGCCCAAAGGTAATCATGACTGAAGCATTTGATGTGCTTCAAGAAAAACTGAAGACCGTAAAACTCAAGTAATCTCTTTCGCTATCCAATGTACGCGGGAGTGGAGGAGTGGTCAAACTCGCTAGATTGAGGGTGTTGAAATGCGAAGCATTTCGCATTTGACGATTGAAAGTCTAGTCCCTTAGTGGGTTCGCAGGTTCGAATCCTGTCTCCCGCATTTAGACGAGCAGACATGAGAGATACGATATGAAACGCACAGGACCAACAAATCCGATAATGCAGAAAATGATTGCAGAGCTGAAGCAGAAAGATGCAAAGCTCTGGAAAAGGCTAGCCCGAGAACTCGAGAAGCCGACTAGAAAGAGACGTGAAGTGAACTTATCCAGAATAGAAAGGTATGCAAAAGCTAATGATGTTATTTTAGTGCCTGGAAAAGTATTAGCTGCCGGAGAGCTTAGCAAGAAAGTTACAATAGCTGCTTGGAATTTCTCTGCAGGTGCAATAACAAAGATAAAAGCTGCAGGCGGGAAAACACTCACAATCTCAGAATTAATAAAATTACATCCGAAAGGAACAAATGTGAGGTTAATAGGATGAACGCTCAAAATTTAGTTGGTCTATTGGCTACAGCCCGCACTTTGGAAGGGTCAACCATACTCGAAGGGACACCTTTACAAGAAGAACGAAAACTTAGAGCTGAAATATATGAGGCCATGTTTAAAATTAAAAATCTAAAAAACAAAAAAGCAATTGGTGGAGAGCTAAAAAATATAGCACAATATTTCGATTTGCCCCCCAAAAATTCAGAGGGCAATAGCGACTGGTGTGAAGTAAAAGGTAGTTTTGAGGCTTATTGTATGTCCCATCATTGCTTTGCATGCCCTGCAAATACCTTAGGACCATACTACAACCCAGATTCAAGATTAATTAAAATGTTCAAAACTTTTAATGCGATGGAACAACTAAACAATAAACTCGAAGGTTTAGCTAATCAATTGGAACATACAGATGGCATGTTAGTGGATTACATCAGGAGCCGCGCAAAATAAAATGGAAAGCTTAGAAATTATTTGTGAAATTGGTTTAACAGAGTCTACGTGTACAGACAAATATATGTGCCCTGTTTGTCCTTTCAACAAAAATAGCGCAAGTTATAATCTCAATTTAGTTTATTTTTACAAAGAAGCTAAATTAATTGGCGAATTAATAACTAAAATGCCTGAAGTGGGCCCTGATGCGGAGGGAATTCGATAAGATGGTACACTTTATTGATGCTACAAACTTGATTTTGGGAAGGCTTGCAGTGAAAGCTGCAAAGATGGCATTATCAGGAGAAGAAATCGTAATTGTAAACTGCGAAAACGCAATCATTTCCGGCAAGAAAAAGATTATACTTCAGAAATTCAAAGAGCGGGAATACAGGACACAGCCTTTCACAGGCCCTTATAGAAAAAGAATGCCTGACCGCATCGTTAGAAGTGCGATAAGGGGAATGTTGCCCCATGGAAGATGGTCTGAAGGCTCTCGCGGCAGAGTTGCATTAGGCAAGGTCAAATGTTTCATTGGAGTTCCTTTGGAATATAAAAATCAAAAGATTGGAACTTTTCCGGAAATAAGCGCAGATAAACTTAAAACCCAGTTTTATGTCACAATTGGAGAAATATCTCAATTGTTGAGGCAGGTATAATATGGTAGCAGCTAAAGTTGCAAACGCAGCAGGCAAAAGGAAAGAAGCAGTAGCTCGAGCAACAGCAAGAGCTGGCAGAGGAATTGTAAGAATTAATGCTATTTCACTTGATGTTTGGGGAAATGAATTTGTCAGGATGAGAGTTCAGGAACCTTTGCAAATTGCAGGCCCTATGGCCGCAGAAGTCGACATCGACGTTACTGTTTTTGGCGGTGGCTGGAGCTCACAGGCAGAAGCCGCAAGATTGGCAATTGCAAAGTCATTAGTGGCATATACAGGCTCCGAAGAGCTGAGGAAAATGTTTTTAGACTATGATCGTTTCTTGCTGGTTGCAGACACTAGAAGAAAAGAACCCAGAAAATTCGGAACACACTCAAGGGCAAGAGCGAAGAGGCAGACATCATACAGGTAAAAAATGGTACCATATATTCCAATTCCGGTGTTTAGAGGCGGACCTGCTGAGGTCGTAAAAGCGCACAATGAACGCGTCAGTAATGATATGACTAACCCTTATTGCCTTAGCACGCATCCGAAAATAACAGAGGCGAATGTTAAAGTTCTGGAGCATATTGTTGAGGAATTTGATGAAAAAAAGCTGAAGACAGAACTTTTCCCTGTTTTGGTAATCAGAGACCTAGCTGAAGCTAAAGGAGCAAACGCTGTCGTAAATTATAACGCGGAAGTTAGGTATAAAGGAATCTGGCCTTGGAAAACACCAGTTTACATGAAAATAAGCGGTGATGCTATCAAAATAAACTATGAACATGCGGAGGTAAAAAATGATAATACCAGTTAGATGTTTTAGTTGCGGGAAGCCGATAGCCCATTTATGGGAGGCCTTTAAAGAGCGTGTTGAGAAAGGCGAGCCTGCAAAGGAAGTACTTGACAAGCTTGGATTAAAGAGATATTGCTGCAGAGCTGTTTTCCTTGGTCACATAGACCTGATAGATATTGTGGCGCGGTATAAGAAAGACTAAGATGCTGAAATTGGATATAAATCTGATTTCAATTATTCTCTTTTACAGCTTGATTGCACTATTTTTCTTCATCAAAAGAAAGAAAGTAGAAGTCCAGAGCAAGATCTTATTCTTGTACAAAACTAAAAGGTTCAATAATTTACTGAAAAAGATAGGAACCTCACATCCGAAGTTCTGGAAATGGTTTGGCTATGCTGGAATCCCGGTTGGTTTTGTTGTTATGATTCTCATTTTTGGATATCTTCTCTACAGTTTCCTGAAACTTTTTATAATTCCGCAGGCTGCACCAACTTTATCCTTAGTAATTCCAGGTGTTAGGATACCTGGCGCATCAATATTTGTTCCATTTTGGTATGGCATCATATCACTGTTTGTTGTTATATTAGTGCATGAAGGCAGCCACGGCGTTGTTGCATCTGCTTTGAAACAAAAAATCAAATCTGCAGGTGTTGGCATGATGGCAGTTCTGCCGTTAGCTTTTGTAGAGCCTGATGAAAAACAATTAGTTAAACAGTCTGCTAAAACTCAGCTTGCGGTATTTTCAGCAGGCACGATGGCTAATTTCGTCACGGCAGCAATTGTAATTTTATTAGCATCATTCTTGGTAGCTCCTGTTGTCGGCCAGATAATCGTACCAAATGGCGCTTATGTGGAATCAGTAACTACGGGATTGCCAGCAGAATTGGCAGGATTAGATCATGGCCAAATAATCAGTGCAATAGATGGACAAAATATTGAAACAGTTGAAAACTTTACAAATTATATGAAGACTGCACAGCCAGGCCAAACCATTACAATACGAGCAGATGATAAATCTTACGAGATAGAAACAATTCAAAACCCGCAAAATGCCAGCTTAGCACATATAGGAATTCAATTTAGGCAAAATTTTGACATAAAGGAAGAATTGGCGCAGAAGTACGGCAACGTCTTGCCTTGGACTCCATGGTATTTGTTGCAGCTGTTGCAGTGGATATTTATGCTCAATCTCGGCATAGGCGCAATAAACTTGTTGCCATTAGGCCCGCTTGATGGTGGCAGGATGGCAAATATAGCTTTAAACAAGAGCATGAAAAACAAGGAAAGAGCTAAAAAGCTCTTTAGATGGATTTCAATGCTATCCTTGCTACTGTTGTTGGCAAATCTGATAGGCCCATACTTGCTCAAGGTGCTGTAATGGCTACGAAACTTCGATACATGCTGCAGGAACTCGGAATTGTTCTAGACGAGTCCACACTCCGAATTTTAATTATTTTGGAAAAGAAGAAAGACGTCCCTGAAGAGTCAATTGCGAAAAAATTAAAGCTTAAAATCAATGAGACTAGAAAGCATCTTTATAAATTATACGAAAAAAGGCTTGCAACTTATGTCAAAAAAGCAGATCCAAAGAAAAAGTGGTGGTATATCTATCATTGGAGCCTGGATAAGCCAAGAATACAAGAGCTTTTTTTGGAGTACAAGCGAAAACTTTTGGAGAAAAAACGCAAAGAGCTTTTTGCAGAACAGCAGTATGCATTTGAGTGCCCTGCCTGCAAGACAAAATACAGTTATGATGAAGCTTTAGAGACTGAATTCAGCTGCCCATCTTGTGGCGCGCTTTTAGTGGCAGCGAAGGCAACAGTAACTGCAAAAAAACTGCAGGAAGAAATTGAAAAATTGGAAGAAGAGCTTTCTACGCAAAAGTGACTGTTAGCCAAAGAACTAAAGCTACACCAAATGGAATTGTGCTGTTATCATCAACCTTAGGAATAGTTTCTATAAATGCGCCAGCAAGTGCGAGAGTTATAACTAAAGTCGGTGCGCTTAAAATTGTGAATTGCGGGAAATACTTCAGGAAAATTATTGCTGCAATTAGTGTGCTAATTGCAAACGAAACAAATCCAACATAACTTTTTTCCTTGCTCCAAAATATCTTCGCTTTCCCCCATTTCTTTCCGACTATTGTTGATACAGAATCACCGACACTCAAAACAAAAAGGCCCAGTATTGCATAGGGTAAGCCGAAAATTGCTGCCGCCAATAATGCGGAAAGCAGAGACCAGAATGTTGCTAATAGCGGCTCTCTGTCTCTCTGGCGCACAAAATTTTTCAGCAGGCCCCAAATTACAGTCTCTTCGAAACCTTGCACGTCTGTAGATGTTTTTTTCCAGGATTCTGCATCGTGATGCGGCAATCCCAAATCATGCAAAAGACCATGCACATATTTCTTTCTGAATTCTCTTCTGCTGAGATACCAATTTCCAGCTAATATTAAGCCTGTAAGAATTGCAAGTATCTTTATGGCGATTGCTTCTTCAAAGAGCAAGAGAAATACTACAACCAACAAGCCTATGGCATGAACTGCCTGCCTCTTGATCTCTAATCTGTATTCTTCCCTTTTTGCGTGTATTCGTTCTCTAAGCCTTCGCAACCTTTCGCTTTTCAGCTTCCCCTTGAATTTTCCCCGTATTTTTGTTAGTCTTTTTCCCATTTCAGTTGAATAGCCCCGCCCGGATTCGAACCGAGGTCGCAAGGTCCAAAGCCTCGCATGCTTGACCGCTACACCACGGGGCTGAATTATAAGTCAAAAATTTGATTTAAAAAGCTGACTTAGGACTACTTTTAGAAGAACCATCCCAGTTTTCCAAGTTTGTTTCCGCCTGTTTTAGGCTGCGTTCTGCTTCGTTTTCTTCATAGATGGGTTTAGGAATTGAAGTACTTCGTAAATTATAAGTTTCTGCTGTATGTTCACGCCATGTAGTGCAAGGATTTATACCAAATGATATCCGAAGGAAGTCTGCTGGCTTCCTACCCTGTACTTTTAAAACATAAATTATGTTGTGATGTTTGCACATGTAATTCCAGAATTCTTTTCCTAGGCTTGCATTATCATTGCTTACTAAAACACGGGTGCCATCTTCTGCTCGTATGACATCTTTTATTTTATCATTCAATGTAGAATCGTGACCTTTAGGGCATCCTTTTACAGCCAATGCACCACAGGTTTTACAAAATGTCATTATCTCAGCAAAAAGCATAAAGATAAAACGCTTATGCCTTATTTTGCATTGCTAATCCGATAGCTCTTCTGCAAGTTTCTTCTAATGTTTTGCATATAGGCACGTTTGGGCAGTCTTTCGGAAAAACATATCCGACATATTTTGCACCTGTGTAGCCTTCTTCTATGCCTATAACTAATTTGGCACCTTTTTGCTCATGCCAATTCTTGCATTCTCCCAGCTCAAATCTTGTAGTCTGCGCATATGCTCTATCACATCTATGTTTATCTTCTTTAGCTAGCCAAAACATAATTGCACCTTCTGTTGCAGCTCTCCTGAGATAATGGCGCTCCCAGTCTACCTGCTCCGCATAAACAAAATTTACATCATCATAGGTTTTCCTGCGGGGAGATGCTATATGTAATTCTGGTGCTAAATTAGGTATGTACGAAATTGCTTTGGATTGCCAATCTGGTGCGCCTTGTATGGGGCCAGCTAAGAATATCAATGGACCATCTATACTTTCATATTGTGGTGCAATCAATATTTTTCCTGCCATAATTTAACAAAAAATGAAAGTTTATTAAGAGTTGCTAAGCGATTTAGCCATATAAAATCCCTTTAGCTGATAGCCTAATTTTTGATAATAATCCCTGACTCCAATTCCAGACAGAACAAAAAGCTCTTTTGTTTTGTTTTCTTTTGCCAGCTTCTCTGCTTCTGCGAGCAGCCTTTTTCCGAGACCTTTGTGCTGGCTGGCAGATTTTATTGATTTTTCTAGAGGAACAGATTCACCATAAACATGCAGCTCTCTGAGGATTGCCTTATCTTTTGCAATTCTTAGTCTTGCAAATCCCACTAAAATATCTTGTTCAGCATCTTCGAAGCTGATAAAGAACTCTTTTCCGCCAGATGCTTCATATTCGATTAATTTTAATTGAACATTCTTAGGAAGTTTTCCTTCGTTCTTGTATTTCTGGCCAATTTCCCTGCATCTGATGCATCTGCAAGGTTTTCCTGACTCATACAGCTTTTCCTGGATAACTTCTCTAAGATTCAAGCGTTCATAGCCAGCAGATATCTTTGTTGATGGGATATCTCGCATAATTCTTTTTATTCGCACATAAGGCGGAATGTATTTTGCTTTCGCTTCTGTTAAAACATCAATAATGTATTTTTCTGTTATCTCTTTGTACAGGCCCTGCTTCCATAATTTATACAGCTCTGTTCCCCCAAGCACAGCAGTAGGATAGATCTTTAATCCATCTGGCCGCAAATCTTCATCTTCAAAAAGAATTCTGAACATCTCAACATCTTTTTTCTTTGTTGAGCCCGGCAAACCCAACATCATATGCAAATCTACTTTGAAGCCAGCGTCTTTCAATTCCCTGATTGCTCTTTTACATTCCTGCAAGTCATGGCCTCTTTGAATTTCTTTTAAAACATTATCGTAGACTGATTGTAGTCCTAATTCAACTCTTGTTGCACCTAGTTGAAGCATCTTTTCTATTTCCTCTTTGTTGCAGAAGTCAGGCCTAGTCTCTATAATTAATGAAACTACGCGATTAGGGGAAGTTTCATTGATTTTCTGGGCTTCAGCCAAGTCTTTAGCGTCCTTGTTGTTGAAAGCATCAAAAGCTCTTTTGATGAAATTATACTGATATTTCCAAGGCAGAGCTGTGAAAGTTCCGCCTTGGATTATAACTTCATTCTTTTCAGTTGAATGGCCGACTGCTTGAAGTTGTTCCAATCTGTTTTTTACAATTTTATAAGAATCCCAATCATTGAGCCTTGCCCTCATTGCAGAAGGCTCAAATCCAGTATATGACTTTGGGGCTATTTTTGATGATGGGCAATAGATACATCTGCCTGGACAGCCCATAGACTTCGTCATTATCGCAATTGTTGAAACTCCTGATAGTGTCCTAGTTGGCTTGGTCCTTAACATTGCAGCAAGTTTTTCTCTTTCAGCTCCTGAAACTGAATCAAGAAGTGAAGAATTCAATGGAATTTTAGAATGATAGTTAGCAGACCATTTCAATTTTATGAGCTCAACCTTATCTCGAGTTGGATTTTTCAATTTCAAGAGAGATAGAGCTAATTCCTTGATTGCTTCTTTAGGCATAGTCTCTTCGGATAGGAATTTCATAGATAGAGGCTAAAAATTCAGCTTAAAAAGTTTCCTAAATTGATTTTGAGGCGAAGCTTCCAGGCGTTATGTCATATACGCAGCCACCTTTGCTTCCAGACGCGTGGGATTTTATACTTATTCCTCTTAGATATTTAAAAATTTGTTTATGCGCTTCCTCTAATTTATTAAGCGCTTCTTTAATCTCCGCGTCCTGTGCAAAATATTTTTCATCTGCGCTAGTATACACTAAGGTATCTATCATTACATAAACTGTGCATTTCCTTAATACTTCATCGTTGGTTATTATTTTCGCCGGGTTGCCTGTTAGTATCGCATATTTTTTGAAGAAGCTGCACCCGCCGTTATAATTAAAATGTGCTTCTATATCCTTTATGTCAGGCTGGCTGTTGGTTTGGACTTTAGCCTCATTATTTAATAGTATTTGTGTTAAATCCGCCTCGATCTTTATGAGTAATTCTCGTGTTGAACCCGCCTCCATCTCTAGGAGTAATTTTGGGTTGTCCATTCAGCTTCTTAGTGTGAAAAACCTTTAAACACTTTCGGTAAAATCAAAGGAATGGGGCGCTTCTGGGAGATTGATTTTACCCGCGGTACTGCTTTAGTCATGATGCTGGCCTCTAATTTCATTACAGACCTGCAGTTTTTTACAAATTACACACAATTTTCAACATTCTGGTGGTGGTTTGCCAGAATTACTGCATTCATGTTTGTCTTTTTAGTTGGTTTATCTCTTAACATCAGTTATAACAGGGCAAAAAGAGAAGGGAATGCTAAATTTTCCAAGTATTTGAAGAGGGGCCTGTTCATTTTTGCTTTAGGCTTGCTGATAACTGCTGTGACATTCTTGTTTTTGGGCAAGGATTATGTCCGATTTGGTGTTTTGCATCTCATAGGCATTTCTATTATATTTGCATATCCTTTTTTGAAATGGAAAGCAGGTATTGCTTTCCTATCCAGCCTGAAACTGATTGCAACAGGCATCGTCTTGTCACTTTTCACTATATCCTCAGGTGCTTTTGAATGGCTGGGCCTTCAACCAGCTAATTTCTCAACTATCGATTATTTCCCGCTATTGCCCTGGTTTGGTGTAGTATTGCTTGGTATATACTTCAGCAAGAACTGGTACAGGAAGGGCGAAAGAACATTCAAGCCAAAAGTAGAATTAAAGGCTTCAAACCCAATTTGCTTCCTTGGCAGGCACACACTGCTGATTTATTTGATACACCAGCCAATCTTTATTGCAATTCTGCACTTTTTGCTTGGTGTAAAGATTTTTTAGCTTAACTGCCTCTAATTAAAGCATGAAAGCAGAACTTGTCAGAAAATTAAAAGAGATACCAGACATAATTTACAAAGACCCTGATGGAAAGCCTGTCGAATCAAAAGCTGGCCTAGCTCTGGAATATTATATTGATATCAAGAAAGCATACGGCTATCACGAGGTTTTGGACTTGATTAGCCATTACCTCTTTACACATATACCTGGAGGAACAACTTGCATTGCAGCAGCAGGGTATGGCGGCCTGCCTCCTGCAGCAGTTATAGCTACAGAATACAATCTCAAATTAACTATGATAAGAGACAAGCCAAAGCAGCATGGAAAAGGCGGCATGATAGACGGCTACGTTCCAACCCCTGCAGACAAAGTTGCAGTTATAGATGATGTTTTTACAACCGGCAAAAATATGAGAATAGTAACTGAAGTGCTAAAGCCAACTGGTGCGCAAATCTTAGCTTATATTGCTGTTGTAAAAAGAAGCGAAGGGAATATGGAAGGCTTGAAGTATCTGCTTGAGCCAAGAGATTTACTTTAGCCATAATGCTTTTAAGCAAGTTTTATTGTTTTTAATTATGGCCACAGTTAAGCAGAACAAATCCAATTCTAAGACTTGGAAAATGCTTGTAATTTCGCTCATAATTCTGATTATTATTTTCAGCATCGCCTTAATTGCGAAAGTAAGCTCAAATCTGAGTTTAGCTCCTGCAATCGCAGTTATTCCTATTCAAGGTGAAATTGGCATAGATGGCTCTGCTGATCCGATTACAATCTCAAAATTGATTGAAAAAGCAGACAAAGATATTACAATTAAGGCAATAATTTTTGAAATAAATTCTCCAGGCGGAAGTGTTGTTGCATCAAAGGAAATTGCAAACTCCATAAAAAGAGCGCAGAAACCCACTGTCGCATGGATTAGAGAGGTAGGTGCTTCGGGAGCGTTCTGGGCTGCAACGTCTGCAGATAAAATAGTTGCAGACCCCACGTCCATGACAGGCAGTGTTGGGGTTGAAGCAAGCTACATCGATTTTGCAAAAGCCATGGACAAATATGGAATCACCTATAATAGGTTGGTATCAGGAGAGTTGAAAGATACTGGAAGCCCGTACAAAGAGCTTTCTGCGAAAGAAAAAGAATATTTGATGGGTAAAGTCATTACAATTAAGGACATTTTTGTAGCTTCGATTGCTGCAAACAGGAATCTGACTTTTGAATATGTAGACGAAAAAGCTACAGGAGAAGTCTGGCTTGGAAGTGAAGCAAAAGATATGGGCTTTGTTGATGTTTTAGGCGGAAAAGCTGAAGCGCAAGCAGTTGCCCAACAGCTGGCAAATATCACAAAATCGAGGCTGGTAACTATGGAGCAGCCAAAACCGTTGCTGGCAGATTTGCTGACTGGAAATATGCAGTCTATGGCCTATTGGATAGGCCGGGGAATTGGAGACAGCTGGACAGCTCTGGCAAGCAATTCTAAATTGCAAATGGATGCTTAATCAAAAGATTCTTGCCTTAGCCTGCTTTTGTTTTCATTCATTATGCTTGTTGCCAGCTTTGCTCTTGTGATTTTTAGCATGTGTACATCACTTGGCACAATCTTTTTTGGAAGCTTGTTGAGGCTGAAGAGCTTCCCAGTTCTTAAAATTCCTGATGCCTTTAGCTTGTAGAGAAGCATTATGAAATGATGTTTGTCATTTTTGTTTTCCCTTACTAACTCCTGGACTGTTGCCAGATATTTTCCTGAAACAATATCCAAGCCGGTCTCTTTCTCGCAGATGCGCTCTGCTGCCTGTTCTATTGTTTCTCCGAAATTAACTTTGCC
Organism: Candidatus Woesearchaeota archaeon; assembly: GCA_964354105.1. Lineage (GTDB taxonomy): Archaea > Nanobdellota > Nanobdellia > UBA10117 > UBA10117 > CAYGXM01. The sequence continues at coordinate 4,422 of CAYGXM010000008.1, read as the reverse complement.
GCCAGGAATCGCCCAATAGCCGCAAAAGGCGTGCTTTTCCCTTCTTACTAGGACGACTTTGTTATCCTTAAAGACTGCAAGAACAACTGCAATCAAGGGTTGTTTCTCGAATTCAAGATAGGGCGTTAAGGCCTGCCCTGCTGAAGAAAGCCTATAATGATGTTTAGACTTAACAATTAAACTTCGTTGTAGTAGTTTATGCAGATGATAATCAAAAAGATTTGACTTTATGTTAAGAGACTTGTAAAGCTCTGAGTATGCTTTTGCATTCTTGTTCAGCAGTTTTAGAATTTCTTTTTGTAATGTGTGCATTTTACTCAAGTCCTGTTGAGAAATTCCTTATTAAGAAGTCTAAAAAGGCTTTTGCATGGACATTAAGGACAAAAAGTCACATTATATTTCAATTACAGGCAAGATTTTCAGGGCTGATGGCCGAGTTTTGATTGTAAAACGCTCTGCTAATGAGAAAAATTATCCAAACAGGTGGATTTTGCCAGGCGGAAAGCTGACAACAGATGATTACATTAACACAAAGGCAAATTCAGACGGCTTGTGGTATAATGTTCTTGAAAAAGCCCTCAAAAGAGAGTTGAAGGAAGAGACAAATCTTGATGTTGCCAATGTTGATTATTTAGTTGATATGGCTTTTATCAGAGGGGATGGCATTCCAACACTGATTATGGCCTGCACATCTGATTATGTCTGCGGTGATGTTAAATTACCGCCAGAGCTAATTGATTCTGCGTGGGTAAATCTGGAAGAAGCCAAGAATTTTGATTTAATTGATGGTGTTTATGCTGAATTACAAATGGCATTTAAGAAAAAACTAAAGCATCTTTATGTTTAGAGGAATCTGTTATGGTTTGTTAAAGTTCCGCAAAGCCTAATATTAAGAGATATCAAAAAAAGAAATTAAAACGGCAAGTTACTTGCCGTTCGTCTTAGTCTTCCAGGTTGTGTCAAACATTTCCTGCATTGCTGCTGCATAATATGGGCTTTGTACCCACATGCCTAAATCATATGTCGGATGTACATCCTTGTCATCCAGCAGCATAAAGAGGACATGCCTGCCATCTATGATTGCAAATCTCGCGTCTATATCCTTGCAGGATTTTACTTCTGCAATCCCATCTAATTTGTCAATCGCTTCTTTTGTCTTGTCGTTTACTGGCGCAATAATCTTTATTTTAATGCCCTTGCCCTTTGCTTTTTCCAATAACGGTTTCAGCGAGCGGACTTTTCTGACGATGCCGTCTTCAGTTGTAACAATGTTTATTGATGATTGTGCCTCTTTAATCAGTAGCGACAAGTGGTCGTACAGGTTATGCCTGCCTTTTAATGCACCTGAGAAGTCAGTTGGCTGCATCGGCTCTATGCCTTGCTTGTATAACAAGCCCAATTCTTTGATTATTTCAGAATCTTTTAAGTCGGTTAACCTCTTCATCCTGTCGTCCATGATTTCAGACAGCCTTCTCCTCACCCTGTCAAGGACTTCGCCAGGCTGTATCGCTAAATATTTGATTGGCTTCTCTGGTTTTACAATGATGAAGCCTTTTCTTTCCAAACTTTCGAGAACATCATACGTTCTTGAACGTGGAACATCAGCAATATCAGAAAGCTCTCCTGCTGTTGAAACGCCGCGTGACAAAAGTGCGGCCCAAAGTTTTACTTCATATAAGTTTAGAGCAAAAGCTCGTCGTAGCTTGTTCAAGAATTCTTCATTTACTATCATGCTAAACTCCTTGAGGTGTTTAGCAGGCTGTTAAATTTCCGATTTAACATCATGTGGCCTACCTCAAACTGGTTAAGTGAATATATGTTCACTACTTAATATATGTTACGGTGCTATATCACTTTACAGCGACGCAGTGCGATTTTACTCTTATTAGTGTCTACTCTAGGAATGTAATTCTTTAGTTATAAAAGATGCAGAGCAAGAGTTCGATTTTAATACTGCTAAACTGTGGAAGCTCTTAATGCAAGCAAAATCCATATTTTGCTGCACAACAAAATCTTCATGATTTTGTTTGTGTCTGTAAAGCTAAAGCTTCAGGCAAGCATACCAACTCATACACTTAACACTTAGCAGAAATCTATCTATAAACCCTAGAAGACCTGTTCATGAATTTCTTTGGCGGGCTTCTGGCAACAATTACTAAAACTTCCTTGGGCTTTTGGATCTTGTTCTTGATAAAAAAGAGTCTTTGGTCTATCAATTGCCTTACTTGCTCAACTATCATAGCCCATGTGCTCATATTTCTAATATGGAATTTGGGTTTAAAATGATTGTGGAGAGTTTTAGCATGGTTTTTAAGGCTAACGCTATATGGTAAAATAATACTATGGAGAACGAAAACGAAAAGACATTGGATGAATTGAGGAAAATGACCACACAAGAGCTCCAAGATCATTTTCATATAGAGCCCTGGCTTGCAACTGAGTTGATTACGGCGCTGGATCCAAAAAGATTTGACATATTATGCGATAATAATTTGACTGCTAAAGAAATGGCTAAGAAATTAGGAGTTTCTCGTACAACTGCCGAGGGTTATAGGAGTGGCTTGCTAAAAGTTGGTTTGGCCGAAAAAAAGCACGAAATAATCCCAATTAGCAACCAGCTCGAGCTGCTTTTGAATAAATTAACCAAGCCTATGAGTTATAAAGACTTGCAAAAAGAAACAGGATTTTCAGCTAATCAGATGAGCACGTATATGCGAAAGCTCAGGCTGGAGAAAAAGGCAGACATGTTTAGAATTGCAGATAGTCCAGATCTTTTTGGCGAGCTTGCATGCAAAAGCTATGCATTTAAAACAGAACAGAAAGATGCTGCTATAGAATTGATAATAATGCATCTTCCGCCTCTTGAAGAGATTCGGGCCAAAACACTTGGTGCGAGCTTAACTTCTTGCTTAAATCAAAGCAAATTGCCCAGGGAGATATTTAGCGAAGTGTACGCCTATTACACTCATAGCTATTCACTGCCTAAGGCAGCAAGAACAGGTGAATGTGATATTGCAAAGTCTATGTTTAGAAAATTTGAAAAAATTGTAAATGATTTTGGCATAGAAAGCAAAACACCTGAAGAATTGGCAAATACGATTGGGATATTGTCAGAGCATGGTTTCTTTAAAGATGACGCTTATGAAATTAATAAAGTAAGTTTTATTGACCCGGGTACTGGCGAGCTGGAAGAAGGGCTCGAGATGAGCTTAATCGGCGGGCCAAAAGGCGATTATACTCATATCATGTCGTTGCTTTATTCGGATGCTAAATCAAGAGTGATGAATAAGTATGTACGAATTCGTTATGATTTACTTAAGGCGATACAGTCCGCTGAGAAGCCCCCGACAAACGCAGACATCCGTAAAAAGCTTGAATACAAATTTAAGAAAGAATCTATTTATCAGGGAATAATAACTGTGAGGGGAGTAGGACTAGTAGTAGAATCAGAGGAAGGCACTTACACGCTTAGCCAGTCTGGTTTAGAATATATTGCTGATCATGAGAGTAGAAAAGGAAAGAAAGAAATCCCTAAGACAGCTCAGGCGAATGACAAATGCAGAGTTAGTTCTGTATTTTGATAGGCAGCCATATCACGTGATGCATAAACTTGGAGCTGCACTTAGACCAGAAAATTATCCCATTCTGACTGACACTTCTCTTACCACTAAAGAAATGGCTGATAAATTACACATGACTGAAAGAACAGCAGAGGGCTACAGGTATAGCTTGATGGCTATAGGGCTGGCAAAGAAAAAAGTATACAGAACCTCACCTGAAAACACTGGCAGAATTATTCTGGAAAAGCTAGTTCGCCCTATGACTTACTCTGAATTGGAAGAGAAAACGGGATATTCGCATGATAAGGTGCATAAAGGCATAAAACTCCTTGAAGCGCAAAAAAGATTGTGCAGGCTCGAACTTATAGGCCATTATGATATTTTTGGCGATTTAATCGATAATGTATATTTTTACCAGCCCGGCCAAAATAATGCTGTTGCAGATCTGATAATTAAGCATATGCCGTCGATTGAAGAGCTTAGGGCTGATGTAGGATTGGGCCGCTCCCTGACGCACCATTTGAAGAAGAGCCTGCTGCCAGAAATTTTCGAAATAGTGTCTTCACACTACAGAACTAAAGGCGCTCTTTATGCAGAAGGGAGATATCACGCCTCTAAGTCTAAAGGCCTCGAAACAAAATTAGAAAATAGTTAACTTATCCTTGCTTACCAGACCCATATCCTGCATCTTCTGGAAGAAATCCCTTGTTGTTACAATGTAGTTTGGCTTTGTCTGCGTCTTTCCAAACACATAGCTTGCTATTTCAGCTACTTCAGCCTCTTTGATGAGGTCTGAAACAATGAATATCTTGCCGTCCTTGTCTTTGTACGCCGAGAAAGCACCGGCATGTCTTTCTTTCAT
>CAYGXM010000007.1:0-42266 GCA_964354105.1 Candidatus Woesearchaeota archaeon | reverse complement strand
TCAGATGGAGAGAAATATGAAAAAATCTACCAATCTGGTGAGAAATATGGAAAATCTATCCATTATGATGCAAATGGCAAAGTAAAAACAGAATGCGATTTTGCTCAAGATCCTGAGGAGATAAAATCCCTTATAACCATTCTAAAAAGGCATACATCTAAAACCTGAAAAACGCTAAACCTCTAATCACGTAACTTGGGCAAGAATTTTGGCAGGTCCTTGAAACTTCTCGTATTCAAAATGTTCTTGGCTTCAGCCCAGCCTCTTCTTGCATTAAAGACGCCGAATTCAACATATTTCAATTCATCAGGCGTATGCGCATCAGAATCAATACACAACATTACACCATTATCAACAGCTGCTTTAACATCGATATCCCGCAAGTCTAATCTGTCTGGAATGCCGTCTATTTCCAAAATCTTTCTTTTCTCTTTTGCAACAGCATAAATTTGCTCCAAATTTAGTGCAAAAGGCTCTCTTTGCTGTATTATCCTGCCGGTTGGATGGCCTAAAATATCAAGATTTTTATTTTCCAGTGCAGTTATGATACGCTCAGTCATTTTTTTCTCAGGAGTTTTCCAGCCTGTATGCGCTGATGCTATAACAATATCCAATTTTTTCAAAATTCTTTCCGGAAAATCCAAACTTCCATCTGCAAGTATGTCTACTTCGGAGCCTGTTAAAATCTTAATGTCTCTGTATTTCTTCTGAATTTTTCTGATTTCTTCAATTTGCTTAAGCAATCTTTTTTCATCAAGTCCTCTGGCAATAGCTCTCGTTTGACTATGGTCTGAAATACAAACATATTCATAACCATGGTTTCTTGCTGCAGAAACCATTTCATCAATAGATGCGCCACCATCACTCCATTTTGTGTGAACATGGAAATCTCCCCTAATGTCTTTCAAAGTGATTAATCGCGGTAATTTGTTTTTTTTTGCAGCATCAATCTCACCAGTATTCTCTCTTAGTTCAGGTTCTATATATCTTAAACCAAGTTTTTTGTAAACCTCGTCTTCTGTTTTGCCAGCAACAATCTTATTTGTCTTTCTGCCAAAAAGGCCATACTCTGATAATTTGTATCCTTTTTCTATTGCTATCTTCCGCAAGACTACATTATGCTCAACATTACCAGAGAAATATTGCAGTGCTGCTCCGAATACAGCATCATCAATAACACGAACATCAGCTTGCAGGCCACCATGCAAGACAACCATTGATTTTGTAACCCCTTTTGCCAGAACCCTTGCTACCTCAGGCATTGTTGTAAAAGTATTCATTACTTTTGCAGTTGCAGATGGTTTTTTTACAGTAACTAGAATATCTAGATCACCAACTGTTTCCTTTCTTCTCCTCATAGAGCCTGCTTCGGATATGTGGCCTATCTCTGGAATTTTCTTCAGTCTTGCAATTATTATCTGTGCAATAGGCAGAGCTTGCCCCAACAAAAATCGGCCTTTGCTGCCCTCAAAAAATTTAACGCCTGCAGCAATATTTTCTTCAGATTTAAGCCCAAATCCTGATAGTTTTGCAATCTTGTGCTGGGAAATTGCTTTCTTTAAGTCTGAAATGTCCTTGATTTTTAATTCTTTCCACAATCGAACTGCTTTTTTTGGTCCTATAGACTCAATTGAAATTAAAGTAGACAGGCCTGGAGGAATCTTAGCCCTCAATTTTTCCAATTCATTGATTTTTCCAGTATCTATAAACTGTGCAATCTTCTTTGCAATCCCTTCACCAACTCCAGGGATATCTTCTAATGCAGAAATGCCTCCTTTTTTGTAAATATCTTCAACTGCTTCAGATAAAGCTTCAACAGCCTGTGCTGCTTTTCTATAAGCGCGAGGCTTCCACTGAATTCCTAATAATTCCTGAATATCTGCTATGTCATCTAATAGTTTAGATATCTCGGAGTTAAGCATGGCCAGCCAGACATTGAGGCAGAAATATTAAAGCTTAACCTTTTGGTAAGGCTTAAAAGACTTCGATCAAAGACTTTTCTATGAAAACCGAAGAAAAGACAATAGAAAGCGGGCGCGCAATACGCGTGCTCAAAGGATTAAATTTAGGTTATACGATAAGCAATAATCGTGTTACGCTGAATGAACCCAAAACAATATTCTCTGAGGAAGAGCTGACCGACAAGTTTCGTTCCATCCCAAGAAAATCACTAATGGACCGATTTTGGTTTTGGCTTGGTCCTAACGCAATATATCACTTTGGCAATGGAAACGAACATGGGGAAAATGAAGAACAGCTGGCATTTCAAAAAGTTGGCAAAAAATATGAGCCAAAATATAGGCCCGTAATAGAAAATCCCACTAAAGACTGCAAAAATATACACTATGTAGAACCTAAACCTTTTTGCAGCGACCAGCAATAACGACAAATTAGAGTAATTTTTTTAATTCATTCATGCCCTTTTCAAATTTAATTCTCATTTTTGTAAATCTCATTGCAGCAGATGGATGAGGCAATTCAATAAATGTATAATTGCCAGTAACTGGAACGTTTCTAGATGCAGTTTTGCCAAGCAGAACTATGATTTTCGGCTCGATTTCAGCAATTTCTTTTTTCAGAATTGGCAAATAAGCCTTGATTTCCTTATCTGTAGGGGGGCCAAAGCATCGTCTCTTGACAACATTAGTTATGTAAAGTTTTTTGCGGTCAAAACCAAATTTTTCTAGTTGTTTATCCAAAAACTTGCCAGCACGGCCTACAAAAGGGCGCCCTAATTTTTCCTCTTGTTCACCTCCAGCTTCGCCTATTAGCATTATTTTAGCATTCTTTGGACCTTCGCCAGGTATAAATTTTTTCATTTATATTTCCTCATAACCTCAGATTTAATTAAAAATCTGTAAGTCTGCGATTGGCTTGCATTAATTTCTTTCGCGATTTGGTAAGTATTAAGCCCTTCATTATGTAATTCAAATAAAACTTGTTTTAAAGGTTTCTTATACTTCGCTTCAACCCTGCGCCAGAGTGCAGTCTTAAGAGAATACTCTTCAAATAATTTTCTACCTTGTAAATATTTATTATATTTTCTACCCAAGAAAATATCTGCATCTTTGTAGAGCCAATCTAAAATTTTAATTGCATTGTGAGAGTGCCAATCTATTTGGTAAACTGTTGATTTAGCGCCCTTGCGCGTAGTCTTTAGTCTAGTTCTAAGATTGTTAGTAGTAAGATGCAATTCTGCCCTGATTTGCTTAATCAATTCCAGAAGAAAATCTTTACAGCCATGGCAAAATCCAACATTTATTTCATGTCTATTGTCTTTTGTGCGCGTAACAACCCAACCATCTCCATCCATAAAGCCACGAAGGAAATGTGGCAAAAATTGCACAGGTATTTTTGGGCAAACACAATACTTACTTTTATTATGTGTAACACCAAGTTGCTTTAAATCGTAAATGATTTGTCTACTATTAATTCGCAAGCGCACGTATTTTCCTTTCCTTGTGGCTTCTATTTTATGTGTTGATGTCATCAGAGTTCTAATTTTTTCAAGAATTTCCTTATCCCTAACTTGTTGCTCGAATGCCAAAGTTACGTTATTTTTGTCTATATTTCCGTCAGCAAAAATAAAACCTAAAATATATGCCATTTGTGAGGTCCAATTTTTGAAGAAATTATGGTCTATTTTATAGGTATAGTAATTATGCTTGATAACAACATCGGTTTTAGGTCCATTTCCGAGGACAAGTTTTGTGGCCATCCAATATGCTTATAAATCATCAAATTTAAGCTTAATCATGGCAAACGGAAGTGGTTGCCTTCATCGTGAAAACAAGGTTTTCACGGGGCATCGAAACACAGTTTCGATTCATTGTTAGGAACCTTATTTCTAGCTGCCAGAATAGCTTTTTTAATGCACGTGACAGAAGTATTTATGGCGAGGGTAGTTTAGCTTGGTCGCAGTCTCCAGCAGAGACGCTGAATACTGTGGAGCAATCTAGAATTACTGGCTGTGGAGACTTTTCACAGAACCCGGTAGACCCGAGTTCAAATCTCGGCCCCCGCCCTTTAACAATCACGAGGAGGCAAAGCAATGACTGACAAAATTCAAACAGTAAGAGGCATGAGAGATTTCTTGCCCGAAGACCAGATTCTCAGAAATGACATGTTCAATAAAATCAGCAAAGTCTTGGAAAGATTTGGATTTGCACCTTGGGAAGCTCCTGCAGTAGAATATGCGGAAGTTTTGCAGAAAAAATCTGTCGAGAAAAAGCAGATTTACAGCTTCAAAGACCAAGGCGGCCGTCTGTTGGTATTGAGACCTGAAAAAACTCCTTCTCTAGCCAGAATACTTGCAACATATCCTATTGCAAAGCCAGCCAAACTTTACAACATAGGCAGGTCATGGCGATATGACAGGCCGCAAAAAGGCAGATTTAGGGAATTCTGGCAGGTAGACATAGACATAATCGGCTCTACATTACCATTAGCAGATGCAGAAGTTATTGCAGCAGCCTCCGCTGTAGTCAAAGAATTAAATATTGATTTCAAAATCCGAATTAACAGCAGGACTTTGATGAATGAATTATTGAAAGATTGCGGTGTTTCCGATCAGAGTAAGGGCGCAGTTCTGAGAATTATAGATAAAATAGAAGATATCAAAGCAGACGGTGTTAGAAAAGAATTATTACAGGCAAAAGTCAGCGAGCAAAGCATCCGGGATATTCTAAGTTTGTTGAAATTAAGAGGGAGCTGGGCAAACATCAAGAAAACAATAAAAGTTTGCAAAGAAACAGAACAATCCGTAACAGATTTCCTGAAATATTTGGAAAAATTTGGAATAAAGAATTATGTTTTTGATTTAAGCCTTGTAAGAGGCTTGGATTACTACACAGGATTAGTTTTCGAAATAGATGCAGGTGAAGGTTTTGGAAGTGTTGCCGGTGGAGGCCGCTACGATACATTAATCGGTGCTTACACAGGAGTAAAGACTCCTGCAACAGGCCTAGCTTTAGGATTTGAAAGGCTGTATGAAATCCTAAAAATAAAAGTCAAACTAAAAAAGAGCACAACAAAAGTTTTTGTTATTCCAATAGGAGAAATTGATGCAATTCCAATTGTCCAGCAGCTAAGAAAAGCTGGCATCAACACAGATTTTGATTTGATGCAAAGAGGAATATCAAAAAATCTCGAATTCGCAAGCAAGCAGGAAATTCCATTTGTCATATTTGTCGGCAAGGAAGAGCTAAAGAAAAAGAAATTGAAATTAAAGGATATGAAAACAGGGAAAGAGCAGATGCTTGCTGTGAAAGATGTGGTTAAGAAATTAGCTTAAGGCTCTTCACACTTATGTTCTACGCAAGTGCAATTTACAGGCATGCAATTAAAAACAAGATAACCGCCCTGTTCAGCCATTTGGGGTTTTGCGGTGGCTAGAAAATCTTTATTCAGGCAGCAACTATCTGTGTAAGTATCATTTGATAGCATCCAAGCTTGGCCTGTAAACTCACAATCAGAGTTAGTATTACAGAAGTAAGGATTTGTTATTTCAACCTTTGGCTGTTTATAGAAATTTAAAACTACAATAGCTAAGACGATTATTGCTATTATAATAAATATTTGTTTTTTATTCATATCTTAATTTATTTGCAACTAGCACTTATTAAATTTAGTTATCACTCTACATAAATTCCCGGTTTTCCAGGTTTTGCTTTTGAAGCCTTATTTTGTGGGTCTTTCTTTTTTGTATCTGCAACAGAGAAGACTTTTACTTTTGCAACCAGCTCTTTGCTGAGGAATTTTTCTGATTCTTTGTAAAAGTCCAGCTCTTTTGGAATTACATACAAAAAGATTTGTTTTGCTGGCTTGCCAACTATTTTCAAGATATTTCTAACATCTGAAAATGTCTGCTCAATTGTCTTTTCTGCAGTTTCCAATTGTGCTTTGATTTTCTTTTCATTAAATGAAGGCCAATCTGCTTTTGAAATTAGGCCTTTGTTTCCTATTTTACACCACAATTCTTCTGCAATGTGAGGTGTAAATGGTGTTAAGAGTTTCAGCCAGTCTCCAATAACTTTTTTTAGCAGTTTTTTGTTAGCCCCGCCTCTTCTCTGATACCATTGCAAATCTCTTATGAAATCAAAAAGAGAAATATCAATTGTCTTTCTCAAATCTAACTGCTCCATACTAGCTGTTGCATTCTTTATTGTTGTGTTAAGCCTTGATTGCAGCCAAAAGTCCAGAGTTTTGTTTTCCTTGTCTTTGCCTTTTACCAGCTCTTCAACTAATGTAATAATGCGTTCAACTTGTTTTTTGTAATTTGCAGCTATGTCTTCATCCCATTCAGTATCTTCAAAAGCAGAAGTTCCGTGGGCATAATATAATCTTAAACCGTCAACTGTAAATCTTTCAAGTGCACCCGGGATTGGTTGCGCCCCGCCTTTCGATTTCGCAATTTTTCCGCCCTTGCCGATTATCCACCAGTTTACAAATATTCCTTTTGGCCAGTTCTTTTTATCCAGCAATCCGACATGATTCATCAAGAAAACCGGGAAATGCACTGTCTGGTGTTCTTTTCCGCCGAGATTTATATCTAGAGGATACCAGTAATTAAAATCATCTTGTATTGTTTTCCAAAGCTTGTGTCTTGGTTTGCCCCTTTTCAAAAATACATAATCAAAAAACCGTTCTGTTAGTTCTTCATATTTCAATTCACCGCTGTTTACATATTTTGAAATAATATAATATGCAGGATATAATGTTGAATCTGCAATTGGCTCAATAATCCAACGCTCATCTTGCGGCAAACTTGTACCTAACCAGTTTCCAAGCCTCGCGCAAGCCCTATCTTGGAACCAATCAATAATGCCTGGAAGATTTTTTGCAAATTCAGCAGGCCAGATTTTCATGTCTTTAATATGTTGCTTTGTTTCGGCCTTCAAATCTTTGTCAGAATATTTGATGAACCACTGGTCTGAAATCTTTTTTATAATAACTCGCAAGCCGCATCTGCAAAGAACTTCCTCTGACAAATCATGCAATGTATCTGCAAGACCCTGTTTCTTCAAGTCAGCAGAGATTTTTTCTTTTGCTGCTGCAACAGACAAGCCGGCGTAACGGCCAGCATTTTTCTTCATAATGCCAGTATGAAATCCAGCTTTGTATAATTCCATAGTTGCCTGCTCCAATGCAGGATCGTTCTGATGTTTTATCGACAATTTCTCACAAATTTCAACAGCAGGAAAATCTCCATATCCTTTTGATTGTATGATTGAAATTGGTTTTAATTCTCTTATTACATCTGCGTCAAGGCCAAATTTTTTCAAGATCTCTTTATCTTTTTTCAATTCTTCTAATGCAATATAATCATAAGGCGCATCACTCGGAACAGATGTAACAATTCCTGTTCCAACAACAGCTGAGACAAAAGTTGCAGGCAATATCACAATAGAACGGTCAACACCAGGCGCAATTACTTTTTTTCCAAGCAAAGTTCTCGCAGGCGCTTTGCCCATAATTGTAACTTTAGTTCTTTGCTCTCTTAGTTTTTCAAAAAATTCATGACTGCCAATCCAAACCTCATTTCCAACAATAGCCCTTTCATAATCTACATCTGGATTTATCCAAATGTTTGTCTGGCCATAAACTGTTTCAGGCCTTAGTGTTGCAGCAACTAAATATTCTGTGCCAAATTTGAATTTCAACAAAGTGTATTCCAGTTTTTCTGCAGTTCCACCTTTGGAAATATCAGTTTCAGAAGGGTCGACTGCAACAGGGCCGTGTGCAGGGCAGAATGTAGAATAGTACGGCCCTTGCGCCAGTAAGCCTGCTTTATGCAATTTCAAAAACTGCCATTGTATGAATTTATTATAGTCTGGAAAAGTTGTACATGTAAAACGATTCCAATCTGCGATGTAGCCAACTTTTTTCCAAGTATCTACATAAACATTATTGAAATATTCAACAACTTTTAGAGGATTAGTCATGTGTTTTATTTCATCCTCTGTTGCACCGTTTCTGCGCAAATATGCCAGCCACTCAGAATCTTTTTTCTGAACTTTTGATGCAAAAGCAATTGCTTGATTTCCTGATGCGTGAACTCCGACTGGAAATAGAACATTACAGCCAGACATTCTTTTGTAACGCGCTATTATGTCCGCATATGTGAAGCCTTTCATGTGGCCAATGTGCAAGTATCCTGAAACGCCTGGATATGCAAAAATTATGAAGAACTTCGGCTTTTTCCTATCGACTTTTGGCTCGCCAATTTTAGCAGTCTGCCAGGCAGCCTGCCACTTAGCTTCAACCTTTGGAAAATCAATAGCCATTTCAGCTAACAAAAGCTACTGCTACATTTATATATATTATTATACAAAACAAAGTTACGCCCGGGTAGCTCAGCTTGGTCCTCAGCTAAGCGAAGCTTAGGCTTTGCTTGCTCGGAAGCAAATAGAGCACTAACCTTCTACAATCGGAGAAAGTTAGGGGTCGGGAGCATCTTCAAAGGATCTTTGGAGATACCGAATTCAAATCTTCCTCCGGGCGCTTAATTATTTAGAATAACTTCAAGCACCTTTACTTTGCCTTTTTCTATTTTGTTTTCCTTTGGCTTTGTGAAGTCAACAGGAAGATTTGTGTCTTCTTTTTCATGTAAAGTGCTAGTTACTTTTTGCCAATGGCCCAGCTCAACAGGCTCGATTTTGTAATCATCTGAAAAAAAGCATTCGCGAATTATCCTGCCATAGACTTCATAGCCGACCAGCTGTGAGGATTTGTATAGCCGCTCATATGCGACTTTAATTATATTATTGAGAGATTTTGTCATTATTTTTTCAAAATAACTTCAAGCGTTTTTACGTTCTCTGATAAGGCCACATTTGCCTTTGCAGCTGAGAAGAAAATAGGTCGCTTATTGTGTTCTTGCTTTTGAATCGCCCTCTCAACTAATGAACATATTTTTTGGTCAATTCGCTTGATTGCGTAAGCTGGAGCAGAGTACTTTGATTTAAGGTCTTCAGAATTTTTGAAATCTAAGTTAGTTCTTGGTAGTCTGGGCTTGCTGGTAAGCGTAAGTATCATTTCATTGTTTTCTAAGGTCATTTCACCATGAACTAAATACGCAGAAGGTTTAGGCGGCTCTTTTTCCCAGCCATAAGGCGGTTCGTCAGTCACAAAGTCTGGCATTGTAACAGGATATAGAGGTTCGTACACAATTATTATTTTGTCAAAGTCTGGCTTTGGCGTTGGAAAACAGCCCATAGTCCTTTTTTATCAGAAATCGATTTATAGCGTTTTGTAGCCTCAAGAAGATAAATGTTTTTAAACTATATAGTGGTTACAAAGCTAACATGGCAAGACTAACATATCTAAAACTGTTGCTAATATTAGCTGCCGCTGTTTTTGTTCTTCCAGGCGCGCTAGCTGCTACATTTAGCCTTACAGACGTGACGTTCCACACAGGAGCTTCAAAGATGGTTAATTTGACCACTTATTTGACCTTGGATACAAACGAAGCTTTAATCGGATATAATATCACACCAACGACACATATAGCGATTACAGCACCTACAAACGGAAATGTAACATTTTCAGTACAGCCGGCATATACAGACTGGACTGGACTAGAGTCTGTTGCATTGACAATAATGACTAATGTTACAAACATATCCAAAACAATAGATGTTTTGGTAACAGATGTAACTGATGACGGGAAGCTGATTTTCAGCGACGGTCCTGATGTTGAAGATATGACTGGAGATGATTCCGAATTAGTCCCTGGCGACACAATCGAAGTTACTTTTGAGCTGGAAAATAAGTTTACAACAGCTATGGATATCAATAATATTAAAGTTAAAGCATGGCTGCAAGACCCCAGCGGCGACAGGGTAACGGATAGGGAAGAAACTGAAGGTTTTGACCTAAGTGATGGGGACACGCAGGATGACACTTTAACATTAAGAGTCCCAGTAGACACTGAAGAAGACACACTATATTTGGTTGTAAGAGCTGAAGGCGATGATGATGACGATGCCACGCATTCAGCATTATATGTTGAAAAGCTTGAGCTCGAAAGGCAGGAAAATGAAGTAGCAATTGACGCCATAACCATAAGCCCAGATCCTGCTGTATGCGGGCAAGCACTTGACATTAAAGTAGATGTCTGGAATGTTGGAACTGAGGAACAGGAAGCAAAGGTCCATGTTACAAATTCAGATCTAGACATAGACGTCTATTCTGACCTGTTTGATTTGGACAACAGCGGAGATGACAGGGAAGTTGTACAAACAATGTCAATTTTGCTCGGAAAGGGCATAACGCCTGGAAATTATACGCTAGGTGTTGATGTAAGCTACAACAGCGGAAAGGATGCAAAGTCAGAAGACGCAGCAATAAATGTAGTATGTTCTGATTATGTTGCAGGCGGAAATGAAGAGGAAGACGGAACAGCCGGAACTGGAATGCTGACTGTTGAAACTGCTTCAATGGAAGGAAAACAAGGCCAGCAGGTGAAGTTCACAGCGACATTAAAGAACACAGGAGCAACTGCTGCAGTTTACACATTTGAATTAACTGGAGTAAGTGATTGGGCAACTGGCTACGTAGAGCCTGACACTGTTACGCTGGCTGCAGATGCAACCACAGACATCTTTGCATATATAACTCCAAAGACATCTGCATCTGGAGACAAAACTGCTACATTGACTGTAAAGTCTGGCGGAACAACTCTTGAAACAGAAACATTGACTGTTGAACTGCCTGAGAAGCCAACACTGTCGATAACCAGCCTTGGAGACCTAGGCGATGTCGATTCAACAACAGCTGCTTTAGTGATAATAGGCATACTGATTGTTGTGGCATTGATTATTGCAGGCAAGAAAAGGGCTGCAATGGCTGCAGTAGAGACATACGGCAAGAAGAAAGGCAGAAGAGCTGAAGAGTAAATTTACTCTTCATTTTTTTTATTTCCGAAGCAAAAGCGAGGCCCAGCGGAACTAGTTCCGCTCGGGTTTTAATTTTAAATGGGAAAAAAAGCAATCTATCTGGAAGGGCCGCTGACTCATGCAACTGATGATGAAGCATATGGCTGGCGAGAAAAATTTGAAACTGAATTAAGCGATAAATATATTTTAATAAATCCACTCAAAAGCGTAGGTGACTTTAGGCAAGAGCTAAAAAAACGCAGGGCGGAGCTGAATGCTAATTGGCCAGACAAAGAAGCACACCTAAAGTTCAAGAAATTCATGAACGAGTGTGTTATAAATCCTGATCTGGCGGACATTGTTAAAACAAACATTGAGGTTGCGTATATCCCCAAAAATATCCCTTCCTTTGGAACTATTTGTGGTTTCTTTGATTACAAGAAAATATTAGGCAAATCGCCAGCCATACTAATCACAGGCGAGAAGAAAACAATAATAGACTGCAACAACTGGGAAGTTGGGCTTGCTGACGAAATCTTTTACACAGTTGATGATGCGATAGATTACTTGAGAAAGTTGAACCCCTAAGTTTAATCTTCAGGTATAAGCCAGCTTACAGTGTCTTTTTTTACAGCTACAATATACATTAATTTTAGCTGAGGTTTGTAGAAAAAGTATTCATTACCGCCATCAGCGTCTGGGAATTCCCTGTGCTCTATTATCTTTTCTTTTGTTTCGTACACTTTTTGTGGGACTTCTACTCCACATTTTATGGATTTTTCAATTATTTCTTCAAGCAACTTTTTGGCAGGGGAACAATTCTCCCATTTTACATCGCCAATAACTGCAAAGCAAGAGTCCTTATTTACTTCCAAATTATTAGGTTTTATCATTGTTTCTCCCTGGCTAGCCATCTTCACTTCCATCGTCCTCTGGTGCATCATAATGCTTAGTTGTTGTATTTGGCGCAACTTTATTTACTATTGTTACAAGGTCTGAAAATTCTTTGGCAATGGTTTGCTTGCGGAGCTGTTTTGCAGCTTCGTTGCACCAATTGTAAAGTGAAGGCTTATTAGACTCTATTGCAGCCTTGAAGTCTTCAAGCTCCATTTTTCTGTTTTTATCTGTCAAGCCGCCATTCGCAAGCGTATAAAGACCGGCATCGACGCATATCTGGTCTATATCAGAACAAGTGTAATTTTCAGTTAGCGCTGCAAGGTGCCTGTAATCAACACCATTTACAGGTAGACCTTTATTGGACAGCATAAATAATTCCGCACGGGCTTCCAGGTCCGGAGGAGCGACATAAATTCTAGTGCCAAGCCTGCCCGATCTAATGAGAGCAGGATCAACAATCCAGGGAAAGTTTGTCGCGCCGACAACAACTACATTTTTGTCCCTGAGAGTTTCAAAAGACATGAGAAACTGGTTTACCAATCTATCTGCATAAATTGAGCGGCCTGAACGACTTCTTCCAAGGCCATCAATTTCATCAAAGAATAAAACGCAAGGTGCCGCTTCTGCAGCAGATCTAAATGCAGCAGCCATGTTCTTCTCGCTGTTTCCAACCCACGAATCCAAAATGTCATCAGGGCCGATGTAGATGAATGAGATGTTATTGCCAGCTTTGTTAGCTTCGCCAACTGCTGCCTTGACAATGTGTGTCTTGCCGCAGCCGGGAGGGCCGTAAAGCAAAACACCGAAAGTTTTTTTCTTTACGTAAGTTGAATACCTGTCTGGATATTTAAGGGGCCATGTTATGAACTGTTCTAATTTTTTCTTTAAACTGTTCATGCCTGCGACATGCTCAAAATTTATATCTGGTTTTTTACTTTCAAAACGTTTTTTGGCCCTATATTCATTGTCACCTACATTGATTCGCGCATTTTCCTTGCTTATAGTATACTGGTTAACAGACTCCAAACATTGAGCTATTCTGCCGTCTATAAAATTTAAGGTTGAGGGATCATGATGATATTCTTTTCTAAGTACTGCATACTCGTTTGCGGCCCTGATGTAGAATTTCTTGGCCTCAGTCGGGTCGTCGATCTGCTCCCTAGTTTGAGCAGCCTGAAAGTACGTGTTTGCTGTACCTAGTGTCGGCATTTTTCACCCTTTTCAAAAAAGCTGGTTTCCGAGTGCTGTTAAGCACCCGGTGCTCCAGCTCCAGCTGCAGCTGCTGCTTGTGCAACTTGGTCTATTTTTCCTTTTATTGCAGCTTCGTTTTTCTTTTCTGTTTCCATTTCAGCTACAATCTCTTCAAGTGCCTTATCTGCTGCTTGCGAAGTCCACGTTGGGCCTGTAGCTCCTTTCATGGCTGCTTCATATGCAGCATTAGCCTTTGCAAGTTCGTTAGCTGCGTCCTTAAGCTCCGTATTGTAACCCGCTTTCACCTTGTCTGCTTGTTTTTTCTGGCCTCTTGTATAGCCTATTATTTTCTTTAAGTCTGTGCCATTTCTGCCTTCTTCAAGCTCTTTTGACACTGCGTGCGTGTTTACTCGCTCAAGGTGGGCTATTAGTGCCTTCACAGCTTCAGCCTTTTCTTTGTAGCTGGCGTATTCACCTGCATACTGCTTGGCTGTGGCTCCTTCTCCAGCAAGTCGTGCTGCTTTGGCTTTTTCCTTGTATTGAGCTGCCAACGTTTGATAGGTTTGCAACTCTTGGTTTTTGTACTCCATCTGTTGTCGAGTCTTTATGTCTGCTTCTTTATGGGTCAATCCAAATACTCCCATCTTTTGCTCCTCTGAGTTTATAGCTCAGCATAATTTTTGATACAAACCCGCAGAATTTTGTTCTGCAAAGCTGTACTCATGTTGGCCCCGTTGTGCCATTTCGTTAAGTCTTGACACATAGAGCACATCGGCTAGATTTGCCAGTCTTGCAATTTCCTTTTGTTTCGAATCAATCTTGGCCTTGCAGCAAGTTATCGATGCTGCACAGGATGCAGCCCTTTCATTTTGGCCCGCTGCCTGCGCTTGCAAAGCCATGAGAGTATATTTTTGGATATTAGCAAAGCAGCGCCGCAAGTCAGTCTTGCATTCATATAGCTCTTGCTTTGTCTTTGCATAATCCCCTGTTTTGTACATTACATTTTGTTGCATTTTACACCTCACATTTAGCATAATTTGGCAAAGATGACGAAGATGCGCGTTCTGCTTCCAGCTGAATTTTGTATTCCTCGACTTTTCGCATAACTTGACGTTCTTGCTCTATTCCGTATTGACCCAACTTTTCAGAAGCCTCGCGCAAATCAGCAAGATTTGATAGTTTTGGCTCATCGAGAGGCGGCCTTGGTGGGCGCGGCCTTGATGGATGTGGGCCATATCCTGGATATTTGTATGGCAGCTTTTGCATGTCAAGTTCCATGCGCTCAAGATTTGCCAACCTTGATTCCAAATCCTTAATCTTAGCTTCATAATTTACAACAGTCGCTGCAAGTGTATGGCATAAGTCTAATTTTCCATCAGCTAGCGCTTTCTTTGCCTCTTTATTATATTTTCCAAAAATTTTTTTATATTGTTCTAATTCGAGTTCGTGATATGCTATTTCTCGTTTAAAGCACTTATCTGCCTCGGAGTTAACCGAATCAAAAAGCCAATCAAGTATTTTCATGTTGAACCTCCGCATTTGGCAAAGATGACGAAGATGCGCGTTCTGCTTCTATCTCCGCCACAATTTCGTTGAGAATCTTAGTTATGTTTTTAGGTACGTATTCTTGACAGCATGTGCTTTCAGGATTAGGTTTCAAAAGCGGCCGTTCATAAAACTCATATTGGCACGTTCTTAGTTCGCGAACAAGGTCTATTGCTCCTTGTTGCATACCGTATTTTAATACTTCTTCAGTCGTTTTCATTTTGCACCTTCAGATTTCTGTACAATCTTTGACGTATATCGGCGCTCTACCCCCATAGCCCGGTATAACCCTGCCTTTCTTGAATAGAGAAGCCAGTGTTTGTGCACCAAGTGCATTCACTAATTTCTCTTTGCTCGGATTTTTCGAAAAAATGAAATCAATTGTGCTGGCATAAGTTAGCGGAATTGTCTTGTTCAAATCAAAATACCCGCTGAACAAGTCAGTAAGTATGTCGTCTGAATTGTAGTGTAGCTTTGCGTTCTTTGCATCATAAAAGTACAGCACGGAATTTGCGCTGTTGTATGACTCCACTAAATCAGAAAGGTCAGAACTTGAGCCGCTCTTTACTATGCAATCGATTGTAAAACCATTCTTTTTTGAATTTAGTGAGGGGACAACCTTTCCTTTGCCATAAGTGCAGTTCAGTGTTACAACAGGGTTTATCCAGCTATATTTGGCAGATATTTTTGGCAGTTCTCTTTCGAATTTGGCATGCCAGCTTCTTATGGAACCTAATTTGGAGTTAGAAGTCGGGCTTAGCTGAGGAGGGGAGCCCTGAACTTTTGCATAGATTGTCTCAAAGTAATTCAATACCTCAGGATCCGGCCCTCTTGGCAAGCCAACCCTGTATCTTCTGATAACACCAGTGATAGCATTGCCAGCATGTTTGTCCTCAAATACCCTTAGCCTGCTGACAAGATCAATGTTGCGTGCTTGGTTTTCGACGTAGGCAGTCTTGACAAATACAATATAATCATTCAGAGCCCTCAATTCGTCTGCAGAGTGATTAGTGTATATTACCTCAAGACTGGCTTCTAGAGGTATTACTAACTTGGATAAAGTTTGTGCAGTCCTATACTCTCTGTTACAGGCTTCAAACCGTTCTTTGAGCGTACCTTGCCTACTTGGCGGCCTGATATGGCTATGTAAATTCAATATATTTTGTGCAGCCTGCTCCAGCAAAACAGATTCGGAATAATATATTGATTGCTTTGTGCTTAAATCTATGAGTTCTTTCTGCACATGTTCAAGCCTCTTTAGTGTTGTAGAATTTTTAGCGGCAAGCTCTGCGGCTTCGCGCCGTGTCTTGAAAAGACGGCTAAAATACGTTGCCAAGCTCTTTGCCGAAGCAGCTCCATCGATTATCGTAATTGGATCCATTTTAACAAGCCTCCCTTATGCGCTGTTTGGTTTTTTCCTGCAAAATCTGCTCGACTTCAGCTTCAGGAACAAACTGGTTGATTTTCGAGAAATCGTCGCAGCCTCTACTGTATGCCTCAGCCAGTATATGTTTCCAGGCATCGTAATGCAATTCGCCAGATCCGCTGGCAGTATATGCAGGATTTAACAAAACAATTTTCAAAGCTTCTGATTCGATTTCAGCTCTTTTCTCTGCGCCAACTGCGCGCCGCATATCTGAGAGTTTCTGCTCCAAGTCTTGCGCAGGTGCAGCAACTTTATTTTCAACAATTTTTGCAAAAGTTTTTGTTGTATAATTTATTACCGAACAGCGCACTACCCTTAAGCCCTGTTCTTTCAGAATGTCGTACAATTCTTGCTTGCAGCGTTTTTCGATGTCTGGTTTGTTTGCGTTTTCCAGCATAGCTACGAAATCTAATTTATATTTAGACAGCTCGTTTATTCTGCTTTCAATATCATTTTGGTAGTAGTATGCATATTTTCCATCGACCCTATGCGGCAGGTTTTTCAAAAATAATTTCAGTGTAGAAAGCTCGCAGTCTACGCGCAATGTCAGATTTGTAGTTTTGTTTTTTTCAGCGAGCGTATAATCGAAAGCTAATATGTAACTCTGGTTTTCCTTATATTCTATGTCAGCTTTGTCCAAACCATCTTTTTGCCAGACATAGCTTCCACTCTTCTCTTGCACTCGCACAACATCGTAAGCTCCAAGTTTCTGCAAGTCGCTAGATTTTATTTTTGCTACAATTTCGCTTACCATGTAAAACTATAGGTAAAACAAAGATAATAATGCACGGACGATAAGGTAGCTTAATACCAATTTCTCTGCTGAAAAAGTTTTCAGAAGTTTAGAACATCGAACGCAACAAAGTATTTCCCATTGTCTTCCTGTACAAGGCCGATTTCAGCCAGGTGGTCCAAATCCGCCTTGATTTGTGTTATGTGCGTCTTTTTCTTCAAGTATTCATATTCTGGCATCGTCTTGAGCTCGTCAATCAAGTCTGCTGTTGTACAATACTGCTTGCGCGCAAGTATGTTCAGCAAATGGTTTCTTCGCCTGATCGCTTTGCTTGTGGAGCCTAATGCTTTTGATGCCAAAAGCGATTTTAGTACTATCAGTTTAAAGCGGTCCTTTGCAGACTCTTCGAACTCCTTGAACAGTGCGCTTGTAATGTAAGGCAAGGCGAGCTTTTCAGAAATCAGCGATAGTTCAGGGCCGGCTAATCTCTCCTTTAGGTATTTGTAAAGTGAAAGGCACCAAACTGCAAAATATGTTACATAGCACTCTGATTTTCCGCCGGCCGTTAGCGGCCAGCCACCGTCTTCATTCTGCGTTTTTAACAAATAACTAATGCCATTCTGCACTTTTTTCCCAAAATTATCGGACGAGACCAGCAAAGCCATCGTGCATATGGCTGTTGCATAAATTGTAGGTTTTTTGATTGTTAGCCTGCTAGACCTCCAGGAGCCGTCGTCTGCTTGCTTGCTTTCAAGATATTTCCTGGCGGTTTGTATTAATTTTGAACAAGGATCCCCGCCAGCATAAACATATGCCAGTATCGCAGGCGCGGTGAATGTAAACTCCGAGCGGCTGCTTTCGGCTTCAGGGCCCCAGCCAAGGCCGTCTTTTGCCCCGCTGTTTCGGAGCCATTTCAGCATAGTATCAGCGGTTGTTTTCCTTAGCTCTTTGGCAGGTATGCATGTTACAATTGAGAAATTTGTCAGAAGAGGCATGTTGAGGACTGACTTCCAGCTCGTTACAGGCTCTTTCTGCAGCAAATGTAGTATATGTGCGCATTCGTCCTCATAGCAATTCGATAAACCCAAGGCCGCCAACTTGAACGCCTGCAATTCCAGAGGCTCGCCTTCCTCAATGTCGCAGTCCAGACAAAATTTCAGTGCTTTCCTCATTGCAGGAACAGCCAGTTCGCTCCCGGAGAACGACAAAGCCCTAAGTGATTGGGGGGTTATTATGATATTTCTCATATAATAATGCGGCTCTTTGAACTTGCCTTCAGAAGGGCCAAAACTGCCGTCTGCCTTTTGTATCGAAATAAACCATTTTGCCGCTTTTTCCAGCGCAAGAGGCACATCCATATGTTTGAGTAAACAAGTCAGAGATTTAAACCTTTCTGAAGAAAAATTCAGCATCGTTCAGCAAGAAGCCCTTAATCTTTGTCCTTAGATATTTGGCACAAAAATCTATATAGATTTTAGATGGCTGAAACAAATTTCAGCAAAATGAGAGGCGTTCATTTTTATTCTTATCTTACGTTATATATGCATGGTGCTGGGAGAAGACCGTGCAGCGCAAGCTGAGAATTATGCCTTAAAACTATTAGATAAAATTAATTTAAAATATCATAATAAAGGTCATACACTGGATGTTCGCGATACTGCAGAATGGCTTTGCACATCTGAAAATGTAAGCGGAAAGGAAAAAGAACTTCTGCTGATTGGAGCGCTGTATCATGATACTGGATTTATCAGGCAATACAAAAACAACGAGTCTATTGGCGCAGAGATAGCTGCAGATGTGCTTGCAGAATTTGGCTATCTGCCAGGAGATATCGAGCTTGTCAGAAACATGATTTTGGCAACTGCACTTCCCCAAAACCCCAAAACAAGATTGGAAGAAATAATTTGTGATGCAGATTTGGGGGTGCTTGGCAGGGATGATTTTTTTGCCTTAAATGACGCCTTGCGGCAGGAGCTTAACATAGACGACAAGCTGACATGGTACAGAGGCCAGCTGAAATTCTTGGAAAATCACAATTACTTCACAGACACGGCAAAAAAAGAGCTGGGGCCAATGAGGCAAAAGCACGTAGAGGAGATGCGGGCCAAAATAAAGGAATTGGAAAATGGCTAATGTAGAAGGAAAAATACGGCAGGATGTAAAAGGAATAGAGGATGTCCTAAAAGCCGCAGGCATAACTGAGTATTCAATATTTTCTTTTGGCTCATGCAATACCTCAGAATTCACCAAAAACTCAGATGTCGATATAGGTATACTTCTGCCCTTGCCCGAAGAAAAGCTGGAGAAATGGAAGACAAACTTGCCCGGCAGCGATGTTTACATAAGCACATTGGGCAGAAAAATCCCGTTTGTTCATTGGGTGTATAATATAGATAATTTTCTTTCCGAACGCTTTGACAGCCCGCTGCCCGATCATCCGTCAGATTTTGAAAAATGGGGAAATCTTGCAAAATATGCGAGAGTAAAATATACAGCCAAAACTTTCAAACATTTAGGTGGCAGATCTATAGAAAGCACACTTAAAAAATATTCAAACAAGCATGTCCCACCTGAAGAAGGTCTGGAACTCTTTACAATTTGCACAAGGGATTTGGCCAAGGGAATTTATGAGAATAAAGACGCAAAGCTCGCAAAAGCAATTCTGCGCGCAGTTGACGCACTGCACATTGCAGCAGGTTACAATTCATTGAACAGCTATGCTGAAATGCTGGTAGCAGGCAAGCGAACTGTTCCAGGACAGGAAAAATTGCTGGAGCAGGCATACCAGGTAAAAGTTAAAGATGCGACTTTTTCACGGGACGGCAGCTTTTTGCGGGATGTTGAAAACTTTTTCAAGGTTGTAAAATCCACCATACAAAATTTTGCAGCAGAAGCAGATTACAAGCTTGACCAGAAAAGGGTCAACAACCTGGCAGAGTGGCTTTTTGGCAGCCAGCAAACAAAAGGCACGGCCGAAGGCATAGTCAGCTTGTTGGCAAAAAATCCCGGCAAGGAGGAGTACCTGCCTTTTGCCCAATTTTACATAGAAGAATTAATTTCTGTTGCGCAACAGAAAAAACTTACACTGAGCTCGCTACCTCCAAATATTAATTTGCTATTCGAAAGCGTAAGCAAAAATCTGGGAGACAGCTTGCGCGATAAAACAACCAGGGCAAACATAGCCTTAATTGCGAAGACGCCTGATGAAGCCCAGACAATAATTAACAGCGTCGACAACCATTTGTTAGAAACTGCATCGCCTGAAGAGCTTATTTCTTTCGAATATGTTGCCGCTAAGACTAATATTGCCAAATCAAATTACGCAGAGGCCGCAAAGCATTACGAATCCGCACTGAAGCAGAGGCCATGGAACAGGGAGCTTATGTGGGAATTAAAAGAAGTTTACAAGCAGGCCGGCGATGTTCAAAAAGCAGAAGCCTCCCAAACCATTTGCAGCATAATAGATGGAAAATCTGTTTATGAACTTTTAGAGGTGCCAGAAAATGTGAAGACCTGGCTGAGTTGGCTTAAAGACGATTTGCAGAGTAAAATAAACAACAACATTGAGCAGCTGCGTTCGGTTAATGCACGCGTGACTATGTGCTATGCTGCCAGAATCAAAGGAGCGAGTGCGGCAAAGCTAAAACTAGAATCGCATATCTTGAATAAACAGCAGAACCTGCTTATCGATTTGGAATCTAAACAAAAGTTGATGCTTGATAAAATCTCAAACGGCAGTTTGGCAGATGTAGCGCCGCTTTATCGCGCAAACATCAGGAACAGAAGGCTTGTGCAACCAAATTTGTATGAGCTGGACACAATCAGGGATGAGCTTTACGTACAAGATGGAGCGAAACATGTCTGAGTCTATACTAAAACCAGGAGTCGAGGAACTTAAAAAATTAGTCCTGGCTCCAACTGCAACATTTGACAGTAAAATTGCAGCATTGCAGAATTGCATAATCGAAGATTTGTCCTGTTTGGGAAAGGCCAAATCAGAGCTAATAGATCATTATGTGGGCAAAAAAATATTTTACACAGCAGATTACGCCCAAAACAATAATAATTATCTGGAAGGGATAAGCACTTGCCTGCAAGAAACCGGTAAATTGTTGAACGAGTGCGAGGGCAGCCTTTCAGAAACAAAATTTCTGAGTACAACACAATCTGTTGCACTGGAGTCCGCATATAAAAATGCAGAAAATTATGCACATACGTTCAGGGACTTGATTTTTAGCCTGAATTCTGCTTCGGCAGATGCCTCAGAATACCCGGAACCTAAAAATCTTGAAGAAGTGCTTAAACAGGACTTGAATTTTATCGGGGACCAAAAAAAGAGATGCGAAAATGAGTTTTACAGTTCTGTTGTTTTAGAACTTTGGGAAGCTTGGGCAACAGAAATCCAATTTTTTGTGCCTCTATTCAAGAAAACAATGCCATCATTCAATCAAGAGGCTCTTCTGCCTGTTTATGCGAGAAGAAGGGCGTGTGCTGCGCGCACGCTTGAGAATGCTGTGCAAAAAGACTACGCCGTCGAATGCCTGGACAACACGTTTTTCGCAAGACTTGGCGCGGAATTGCCTCTGTACGATCCAATCGCAAAATTGCTGAACAACAAAGCCCAGCTGCACAAGCCAAAAGAGCTGCTTATCAGGAAAATATGGCACAACGTTGCAAAGTGCGAGGCAGGCTTAAAGAATTTTGAATCAAACATAGCAAACTTTTATTCAGACTTGCTTTCTAAAATCAAAACAAGCACAAATTTAGGCTACATAGACCAAAAACAAGCCCAGATTATGAGTTATAAGACTCCGCTTGCGCAGCAATTTGAAGATATTGCCTCAACCGCACGCGAGCTTTACGAACAAACTCAATATTTCACTGCAAAAGACCTCAGCGAGCGCTGCAACAAAACAAAAGACAAGTTTGAAGAATTAATTGCAAATTGGGCAAGGAAAAGTGCCAGGAATATGCTCGTTTATGTCAATCCAATAGATGTTTTTTCAACAGAACGAGGCGAAATCGAAGCATCCGTAGTGGAATTGTATGATACTCTAAAGCAAGCTAAAGTGAACCTAAAAGTCCTGGCGTTAGCTGACTTGAAGCTAGTTAACTTTAAATCACTATATGGTGAGAAATTAACATGAACCCGATTGGTGTTACGGTGTTGGAGAAAGGTGGGAATAAGTCCGAATTAATACAACTTAATGGCAATCCTGCCTACGATATTTACAGGGTTGAAAGCAGCTGGTACGGTAAGCAGAGGTTCGTCAAAACATCTGTAAAAAAAGCAATGGAGTCATTTGATGACCTACTTGTCGTCCATAAAAGTTTGTCGCTAGAAAATAATTTGCCTTCGCTTTATAAAATTTGCAAAAAAAATGGCCAAATTTTTATGAATGCGCCTGCGCCACAGCCAGCAGTTCAATACGTGCAAAATACAGAAACGTTGGAGCAGCACGTTGCTCCAAATACTCCATATGTTCCGGAGCCCGAACCTGAGGCAGAGCAATCCGCACTTGATGATAAAATAGATTTAAACCTTGAAAAATATGTTGAGCCAACCTTAACTATCATAGTTAATCCTGATGTCAGCAAGCATAAATTACGCCAGGAAAATTTCTCAAAGTCTGAGAATAAGGCAATTTTCAGCTTCAGGGCATTTGTGCAATCAATCTACGAAGAAATCAATAAGGGGAACTACGAAGGGGCCAGCAAAGAACTTGAAGAGCGGCTGAAGACACATCAGGAAAAATTTTGCAATGATTTGCACACGCTTCTCGGGAACTACACGCTTTTTGTTTCTACAGCCCAACAAACTGATAGCGCAAAAAAACTAGCCGAGGTATATAATAATTTCCAGCCCATATTAAAATCAGCATCTATTGTTGAGAAAGCAGAACCAATTAAAGTTACTATAAAACAAATGCTTTCTGACGCCACTAATTATTGGGATGGTTTAGAAGCAGAACGAAATTCAAAATTGGATGACGCAAAGGAGTTTTATGCAAAAATAAAAGATTCAAAACTAAATGAACTGGCATTAAGCCGCTTGCAACAAAAAGAAGCCCATGGCGCAAAAATTGAACAGTTTAAAATGTACATAAACAATGCCATATCTGACGGAAGTTTTTCTGTAGAAGTTGCACTTTCATATCTTCCAGAAAAGTCCCCAGAAGAGGAGTTGGTAAAATCCCTTGAAACTGCCATAAAAGCTTACGCAATTAACAAATTCGATGAAGCCAAAAAATTGTTATCAAGCTCTATAAAAGAAATGCCCTTAGATGGCCTAAGCAAGCTTTTATCTGAAATTAACAAAGTATCAGAATTAGAAAAGCAGGTAGATTGCGGCGAACTTGCTTCTGCAAAGGAAAAAATAGAAGACTTAAAGCCCACCGCTTCTGCCATCACAGGCGGAGTTTTGCAGAAATTTGAGCATTCAATAAAGAATTTGGAGCAGGCAAGCAGTAAAATAGACAATTGGACCATAGATGACTATTTGGTTCTGGCAGATAATTTGCCAGGCGCATTCGGCGCTACACTCAAAAAAATTCAAAATTCTTTAGATAAGACTTGCACAGACCTCTCTATTGGCGAATATATCAGTTCAAAAAATAGCTTGTATCAGGCACTGCAGGACGCCGGAGCTGTAAATAGTCTTGACGGCTTCAAAAAAACTGCAGAGAGTGCAATAAAGCAACTTAAAGCGCTGGCAGATATAGAAATTGCACTTGCCGAAGGCAAATGCGACCAAGCAAAAACTCTCATAGGAAAAGTAAGTTTCCCAAACCTGAAACCAGTATATGAAGAAAGGATCAATAAAGTAGCGGACATAGATGACGCATTCAAGAAAGGCACTCCTGATGTTGTCGCATCTATTTTGTGCTCTTATAGCGGCAAGAAAGAAACGGCCTTTTTCAAAGATATTGATGAGCTGCTGGACCTTTTGCAAACAAAGAGCACAGCTGATTTCTACAGAGCGCAGACCATTGCTCAAAAGCGCAGCTGGGGCGCAACACTGCAGCAATTTGAACAGAGCACTACAAGCGCCATACTCAAAGTTATAAACGGCTTGGTTAAGGATGGAAAATTCGAGCAAGCCATAGACTCGCGATATATTGATGGATGTTCTATTTTGGTCGGCAACGAGCGGACAAAGGCGCTGAAGCAGATTTCAGTTTTAGAAAGTTTGCAGGCAATAATAGAACCTTGCACAGAGAATGGGGAACCTCTGCCTTCCCAAGATCCAGAATATATACAGAAGCTGGCAGAAAAATTAGACGATAAAATCACAGAACTTGAAGAATTTTGCAGCCAATATAATAACAAACTAGCTGCCCAAAAAAAAGTTGCAAGTAAGCTTGCAATTGGCACGCCATCAGACTCTTTGCTAGCTGCGAATAAAGAGCAAGTCGAACTTGCAAAAAAAGCGCATGTGGCGCTTTTGGATAGGATAAAAAAGCAGCTAAGCGAACAAAAATCTAAACTATAAGGGAGGTGAAAAAATGACTGGAATGAATAAAGACGCGGAGTGCAGGGTATATTTAGGATGTACGCTGATAGATGACGCAGGGGCAACCAAGCCAGACTTCAACGGCGGCGAGCCTTTTGGATACGACGTACCTGCAGGTTTGCGAAAAGATGTGCCAACGTGGAAAGTTAGAGACGCCATAGCGAAAATATTGGATTCGTACGGGTCATCTGATAAATCTCCAAAAGACGATGTAATCTTGTATGTCTTGAAGCAACTTTTGCAGGGAAACACAGACGTCAGATATCACGATAGAAACTACACTCTACGGGAAGACAAGGGCATAACAATAAACGACAAAGTCGCAACTTTAGACGACAAAGTCGAAAGGTACGCATCGTACTACCCTGATGTAGGCAACTTGTTCAAAGTAGAAATTTACATGCGCGAATCAGGTGCCTGATAAGACTACATGAAACCCTAAAAAATGGAAGCGACGTCGACTAACTACGTAGCTCGCCTAAAAGAAAAAATAGGCGAATGGAGCATTATAGATAGAGGTTTCATATACTGCATGGAAAAAAATGCTCCTGATGCAGAAGTCGCAGTGTACTACAATGGGGATTTGATATCCGCATTCCCCAGAACATATAAATTAAGCGACATAGAATTTGGGGTTATAGACAGGGAAAGGATATGCAATGAAATTTGCAAAGAAGCTCTTGGCACAGAAACTTCAAAACGCGACCTTAGCGAATTCGAAAGGAAAATCAACCCCGTACTTGAACAGCTTATCAGCAAGCATGATGTTCTGCCTAAGACCACCAAAAGTGAAAAGAACGTTGAGGACATTTTAGTTTCGCAGCCTAAACCTAGTTTTAAGGGCAAGATGCGCAATGGCGCAGATTCGATTTTTGCATCGGTTTACCCATCCTCCTCCTATGTTTTGTACAGAGAAACAGCGCACACCATAATATTAGAGCGAAATAAAGCGCCAACTGAAAATTTATGCGTGAAATTAGCAGATAAAGACGAGTCTGGAAAAACGTTTGATGAAAATTTTTACAAAACCAGACCTGAAGGAGAAAAGCTAGGTGATTTTTTGGCGAAATACGCAAATGCATTGGCCCAATATGAAAGGTGGGTATTTTCAAGAGCTGAGGAAAATAAAAATTATTTAAATAATGAATTGATTGCAAAGTCAGAAAGCCTTGCAAGCAAATTAGCTTCACAGCAAAGTTACAATGCGCACGGAATCTTCATTTTTGAGAAATTCCCAAGCCAAAATTTTTGCAAATTGTACAAAAATCTCGAGCCCTTTGCATGGGACATCAGCAAAATAAAACATTCAGACATGCCAAATTATTTGATATGGCCGGCCTGCAAAGCGGTTATACTTGTAAAATTAGATAATGGAAGATTAACAGCTACGCCTCAGGTGGAAGGCCTGACAACCCCGCACCCTTTTATCAGCGGGTCTAATGAATGTACGGGATTAAATGATAGGCCCAGCATACCTGAAAATGACCCAAGAGAAGCTGCAAAAATATTATACAACAAGTATTTGACATTAGTTCGCGACCTTCTTATCGGACATTTCAATGTGAGCAATCGGCCGGCAGTCTACAATCACCTTGCCGGCATATACAATTCAGTGGAACACTCTGATGAAAAACCAGCAAACATAACGCCATCACCTTTTACAGAAGACTACAGGTATTTACTATGAGCAAATACGAAATTCCAGAATTGAACGTGACGCAAAGCTTGCACGAGCGTTTAGTGCGAATAATGAACGCAAGAAAACCAGACGAATGTTACGGCCGAATTTTCGGCGGTATCGATCCAAAGCCGGTTGCAGATGAGGCTTACATCTGGCCAAAGCACCTTACACGGGCTACCCCGACACATGTCGAACCATTGGAGCTAGATTCCGAAGCTGTAGTGGCATATTCCAAAGCGCGCGGCGATAGAATGATTTTAGGTTGTGTGCATTTTCACCCGAATATGAGCGCTTTCTTATCCTCAGAGGACAAGGGAAACATCCAGGCTTTACTGCGGGGGATGCGAAGCGCCTACAAGACTGCGCCATTTCCAATTTACAACAATACCCAAGAGGTAGAGTGGATTAAAGAGCCTATTATCGATGACTCTAACCTGGAAAAAATAATAATCAAGGATAAACGCGGGTTCGGCAAAATAAGCATAAGAGCCTTGCCGAGACTTAGGGCCAAACTTTTGGAGCTTAAACCATTGCTGGAAGAAGACCAGTGCATAAACATGAGCATAGACGTTGCGGCTCCTAGAATTTATTACATGTATTCCCTGGTCATAGGCGAACGGGAAATTTATGCAGAGGCCGTAGCTTTGGAGCAATCCTGTGATGTTCATAAGGGAATAATAGAAACACCCCCAACAAAAATAAAAGTAAATTTAATCTAACATGGACGAAAAAAATAGCAGGCAAGAGCTAATACCTGGTTGGCGGCAAGATTTGCTAAGGAATGCCACAGTAGGCCTTATTACAGAAGCCGGCAATATGCTCTTAGCTCGCAATATTACTTTATTATGCGCATCGTTAGGTATAGGAAAAGTCAAGGCAGATTATTTTGGAGATGCTTATGAGTACAAATTAGCAAAAAGCCTGGGATTAAGACGTGATGAAACTAAAGATTTCTCAGATGCCAAGATTATAATAGACGCCACAAACAACAGCGCCAGCAAAGAAGAAACCGCCAAGGCTTGCGCCAAGGCAGGCATACCTTTTGCAAGTGTTAGCTCTAATGCAGAGAAACTATATTATTTTGCGTTTTATTCAAAAAATTATGATGCCATCGCAGAGGGCCTTGAAAAACATCTAAATGAAATAGAGAATTCCTTCGAAGGGAAAAAACATGGCGCATTTACTTCACTGATGGCTGCAGGAATAGCAACAGACCGTGCAAGGCGAGAAATTTTCGAAACACCTGATGATGCAATTTACAAAGTGTCCATGCGGAGCTACAGAGAAGGAGCTGAGAGTTTAGAGTCATTAGTCTATAATTTGTGCTCTAAACTTCGTTTTGATAACTCCAAAGATTATAAGTTGAAAGACGAATCTGTATACGCAAATAAGACTGTCATGTTAGTTGGTGCAGGCGGCGTCGGCGTAGCTGTCGCGAAGGGCTTGCTTGATGCAGGGGTAGGCAGGCTTATAGTTCTCGACAGCGACAGCATCAAACCACACAATTTAAACCGCCAGTTCTGGTATCCAGAATCAATCGGCAAATATAAGGCAGTTGCCATAGCTGAAGAGATGAATAAACATAGTGGCAAAAATTCTGCGGCTGGCATAATTACTTCTTTCAACCACAAGTCTACTCTGCCAAATCCAAAACCAGACTTGATTATAGCCGCAGTGGATAATAATTACAGCAGAGTTTTGTTAAACGAGTTTGCGCTCAAACATGACATACCTCTCATAGAAACAGCGACGTCCGCAGTTTCTGCCGGCGTCCAAGTTTTTGCGCCCCCACATACATATTGCTTGCGCCATATTCCAAGATTGTACTTAGATGCAAAAGAGGCGTTTGAAAAAAAGAAGGCGACTATAGCTAGTGATGCAACAAAACAAATAAATAAATTACGTGATCGTGATGAGATTGTAGAAGAGCTGATAACTCCATTGTGTTCTGGTCAGCCCGCGGCCTCAGCAGAAGATAGAGAACGATATGCTGCTTTCGCCAGCGTTGTCATGCCGACTACATTAGCAGGCGGCTTGGCGTTGGCAGAAGGGCAGATTTTGCTGCAGGATGCAACAAAACTCGTGCCTACAAGATTAGAATATAATGCAACTTACGGCCCAAGATTCAAATTAGGGCACGCGCCTACACCAGGCACATGCAACTGCCATCTGGATAAGAAAAATAAAATCTGGCCAGACATACCATTCCATGTTGAATGGCCGGATATAACAGAAAATGAGTTTTTCAGAAAACTTTTTTATGGAAAACTTAGATGAGCGATGAAAATAAAGTTGAAGAAATAGGCTTGGAAAAGTTTCCTTTAGATGTACTAATCTTTCTAAACAGCAACTACATTAAGAATATCAAGAAGGACGATTCAAAACATGTCAAAGCGATTTATGAGACAAGCGTAAGAGATATAGAAACGATTTTGCTTTTAGATTATTCTATTGAAAAGGGAATAACCCAAAACAACCCTAAACTAGACTGCCCAAAATTGTTGGTTACTGCGGCGCAAGATTCGGCACAAACCGAACTGCCATTCAAATCTAAATCAAGGGTTATTGACCCTGAAGATAGGATGGTTAAGTCAGTTCTGAAAAAAGCTCTGCAGGGAAATGTTTTGCAGAATGTGGATACAAGGGAAGATTTAATTTTTTCTCTGGCCTTAAGGTATGCTGCACAGAAAAACGAGAGGCTTTCTGAAGAAAACCTCAAGATTATTATCCCCGCAGTTGCAAAAGAGCCGCAAGCCGTAGCATGCCTGCCCTTGCTGCAGAAATTTTGCTCGGATGCTAATTGGGTCGACCTGGGAGAGCACACTTTTGCCGAAAATGAAGAATTTGCCTACAAATTGTTTGCGTATGCGTTGAAAGATGCCGGCGACCCTGCCAACGCCTATAAGGTCTGGAAAGACAAATATGCCAATGCTAAGTTTTTTGCATTGGTTCGCACAGACGAGAGATTCCTTAAAACAGCTTTTAACGAGCTAGGAGCAGGCGACCAAAGCATATTTCTTGAAAGGTACTTGCATGCATTATCGCCTAAACTGCTTATGGACATAGGCTGTGAGCTGCTTGCGGGAAATAATGCACAGCAGCAAGTAGCACTTTCAATCTGGGAAAAACTCGGCAGTTTTCCTCAAACAGATTCTGCTAACTTAAAGTTGAGCGAGGTTGCAGATGCTGCAAATAAGCCAAAATTGGCCCTGGCTGCAATTAAAAACGTCAAAGACAAGGACGATGCAGAGATATGCATCAGATTAGGTGAGCTTTACGTTAAAAATAATGAATATTCCCGCGCGATAGACTACTTTTATATCGCACAGGTAGGAGTTCCAAGCCACCCAAAGCCCCTAGAAGATATCGCAAGCTTGCTTGGAAATATAGACCCTTACACATATGACCATAGATATTTGGCAAAAATGTCCGCAGAATTTGCTAATCCGGAAGGCCACGCAATTTCAGCACGGGCGTACAGCGCGCACGGAAATGTTCTGGAAGCAACAAGGCAGGTCATAGAACACATTAAAGATACTTCAAGCCTCAGCTCACTGGAGGAATTGCTGTCCAAGCGGGAAACAATTATAGAAAATTTCAAGAAGAATATGCACAGAGATGATTTGCAGCCTGCCGAAAGTTCTGATATGGATGCAGCTTCTTCAGATATCCCTGAGTTAGAATTAGATACACTAGAAGAAGAACTAGGGCAAATAGAAGAAGAAAATGAAGACAATCAAGATAATGAAAATCTAACAGAGCAATCTTTCGATAATTCCATTATTTCCTTATTGGGAGAACTTGCACAGGTGCTTGGCGAAAAAATAGCAGAGAAAAAATTGCCATACGATGCTGCATTAAAACTGGTTGCTAAAATCGGAAGGAAAGATGTAGTTTTAGACAATTTAATCTTTAACTTAGGCAATGGAACAACAAAATTACGTGCAGAAGAATTTGCCGATTACAAAAAATCATTGTTTGATATGAGATTAAACATAGAAAAGTCTAAGGAGAAGCCAGACGGCAGTATGTTCTCACGTGCATACTATGAATTTGGTCCTAGTGTACTGGAGTCTTTTGCAAATAATATCAAAAATATGGGCGACGAGGGCTGTGCTTTGATATCAAGTTATGCCAGTACAAAATCGCTCGAAGAATGCCTGCAAACTGCAAAATTACTCAGCTTCAACAAAACTCACGCAACAAAATTGTATGACCTTGCGCTATCCAAAGCTGCTGCAGGAAAGCAAACTGAAACAATATTTGTGGAGAAAATAAATTATCTGCAGTTCCAGCAAAAAGATTTTAGGGCAGCAGGCGAGAACTTAGCGAAACTCACAAAAATTAACGGGCATTATTTAGGCCAGATTTTAGATACTGTGCAGAATGTTAAATACAACTGGGAGGACATCAAGAGCTTGCTTGAAGGTGTTTTGGATGACGGGACGCTTACTGCAGAGCAGTATGAAAAACTTGGCAAAACTGCAAAATCTAGGACTGATATTTATGTAAATCTTTATGCAAAATCCCTCAGCCTGGATGAAAACCAGCCGGAACTTTGGGAAGAGCTCGCTTTCAATACAAAAAATATAAACTATTTCCTTAAGCTTGTTGAATTGGTCCCTAATAAAATTGACAGAGTAACAGAGGTTTTAGGGTGGCAAAATGCGCATTTTCTGGCAGATCCGCCAGATGAATTTGATTTTTGGTTTGCCACGCCGGACGCAATAACAAAAGCTATTGTAGATGTTCCTATTGCTGAAGACCAGCTTGCTAACCTTCGCAAAATTGTCTCTATTCGCGCATCCATTTCAGCCAATACGCTGGATAACCTAGCCCGCGAAGTGCTGGAGGACGAAAAATATGCGCTGGCTCTGAATTTAGTTTCCGGGGCGCTTTCCAAAGAGCCAAATGACAGCCCTGCTCGTGAATATGACGTAGCAAGCGACTTTGCCTGCAAATCTTTCTGCCACAGGAAGCTTGGAGAAATCAAGGAAGCACAATTTGCCGCAATAGACTCATACAAACACAGCGATTCTTTTAGCGAATCATGCCTGGAGAAATTGCTGCAGATGGATGGCGATTCTGCAGAATTAGCTATGCAATATGCAGCAGATAACTTGAAGCTGGAGCAATTAGTGGATTTCGGCCGCCTTATTTTTGACATGAAAATAGAAAAACCTGTTGAAGGATTAACGCCTAATTTGTATTTAATTTCTAATTTGGTTGAAACTTATTACAGGCATGTTGTTGACAGGACTAATGTGCAGCAAATCAAAGATGACAACCTGAAAGGAGATCTGACATACCTGTTTTCCGCATCGCTTAAGCGCACGGCCGAAGGCCAAACATGGCAGGAAGCGTCCATGATGGCTTTAATCAAGGCTGCAAGCCTCAATCCAAAATATAATTCTGCAGTTGTACAGCAGTTTGCAAACAACATAGGCCACAAGCTAAGTGAAGCTACTGCAAAAAGTTTGCTTAGCTGCTCCTTTGACCCCGGGGAATGGACAACTCTCGGGGAAATCGCGCGAGGGGAAAATGAATACGATGCTGCGCTGGCATTTTACGAAAAAGCAGGCGATGTATGGGGGCGAACACTCTGCTTTGCTGACATATACAGAACCAGCAAGGACAAACAGACTCACGATTCCGTTTTGGAGAAGATGGCAAATCTTTTGGAAAAGGCGGTGCAGAAGGGCAAATGCTCGCCGTATAAATATTATGCACTTGGAAAATTCTTGCAGGATGCCGGAAAATTTGAACTCGCAGGAAAGGCCTTTGCGACGGCCGGAGACATGGACAAGAGCCTGGAGCAATCGGCCAGACTCGGCAAGGCGTTCTGCGATGCAAAATCTTCTTTGGTGAAGATGGGCTTTACGAGCACGATTAATGACATAAAAGATAATGCCAGGAATGCGGCCTTTGCAGAGCCGACATTTGAACATTATATTGAAGCTGCACGCGTATTTAGTGCACTGGATGATTTTGTGATAGCAGAGAAATTCTGCGCTGCTGCCGAATTAAAAGCTGCAGAAGGCAAGTCTTACACCGAAGATTTATTGGAATTGAAGACTTTCTGGGGAAACATTGCAGCCGAAAAAGAGCAGTATTATACTGCTTTGGGAAAATACGCTGAAGCTTTGGAAATCAGGCCAAAAAAAGAATTTGCAGACAAGATATTCTCTGTGCTCGGCAAAAGCAAAGAGTTTGCAGCGAGGGCAATAGATGAATTTGAGATGCAAAATGCAGACAGAACACTTATTGAGCGATTGTCCAAAGATTATTTTGCCGACAGTGAATTTGCAAAAACTAAGATCGAGAAAAATGTCCGTCGTTTGTTCAAAGGGCAATCTGGTGAAAATAAGGCTCTTAGGGGCAACATAATTCGTCTGCACGACCTTGAAAGTGCCTGGGAAGAAAAGGCCTGCGGCATGTACAAAGACAAAATCTGCATAAAAAGGGCCAGCTTCTTGAACCCCTGGTCTGAAAAATACGTGGAAAGCAAAAAATTACAGAAATTTTATTCCCTAACACCTCCATTGGAGCAAGTTGTTTGCAAAGCACTAAAGCAGGCCAGGCATGATGCGAATAAAGTTGAAATCAAACCAATAACAAACACAGATATTATTTGCAGAATGATGTACACAAAAGATGAGGCATTAAACCCAGAGGCACGTTTTTCCAGAGAAGAATTACGGGCTGGAAAATTCGCTGTAGGAGAGCATTTCCGTTACGGGTCAGACAGTTATACTGTTAAAATCAGCGACATCTTAAGTACAAATTATACGCGCCCTGAGGAAGCAGTTGTCGTATATGGCGTGCCATTGTCACAAAATTATACTATAGTCAAGGTAATTCAGAATGGTGTTACACCAAATTTAATTTTATTGCCAGCAAATTCCGCGCAATTCCTGACTGATGAAAACAGCCAGTTGAAAAAGCTGGATGAACAGGTCTACTCGCTGGAGTTCAAAAAACAGCTGTTCAGCCCGCAAATCATAACAAATCTCTACAATGCAGTAAGCGAAAACAAGGAAGGTTATGTATGAACAACCCTTTTAAGATTATCAATATAGCTATTTAAAGAGATGGCAAAAATCATAGATGACACCAACACAAGAAATGCAAAAGACGTTTTGCAAATACTAGAGCAAAATCTTGCAGACATAGAGATTGAAAAGCTCAACGAAGTAGCAAAAAAATTACCAGCAGAGCTTAGAAATATTGTGGACGATGCTTCTGCCCACATCAAATTACGAAAGGATTTTGGGGCTAAAACAGCATCGCTCATTATGACGCACGGCGATGCTCATCCAGATGTTATTAAAAAAAGGAAAGCTCTCCAAGAATACAGCCAAGAAACTGAAACAGTTCAAAAACAAGCGATTAACATTCTAGAAAGTTATATCTCAGGCAAGCCATTACCACAAATACAGCAAGCGCCAGCACAACCACGATTGCAAATACCGCAGGCAACACCGCAACAAACTCCTCCAGCTGACTTGGAGAAATTGCTGAAGGAGAGGTTAAAAGATACAGAAGGGGAGATGAACGTACAGGTGCAAATATTCAAGGAAAAGATAGGCGAGCTTGGAAGCAGTGCAGCAAGAGAATTTACGAGGATTCAGAAAGCATTAAACGAATTTGATCAGACAATAAAACTTATTGAAGGTTATAATTCTCCGGCATTGAATAAAACTTTGTCTGAAACTAAAAAAAAGCTGGAGGTTATTGCGAAAGCTGCTGAGAATTTTCCTCCAGATTACACCCAAAAACTTAATGATTTGTTCGAGAAATTCGCAAGCCTGCCAAAAGGAGCAGACGTTGATGAATTGCTGCAGAAATATATCAAGATAGAAACTGCAGTTGATGGCATGCACAGCAAACTTGAAACTGCAAGCCAGACATTGGCTGCTTATGAAAAGAAAGTTGATGAATTCAGAAAAGCCCTGGATGGCATTGCTGAAACCTACCAAATAATTACAGACTTTAAAATAAGCAAAGAAGAGGTGCAGCTGTTAAGGGCAGGCGCGTATAATCTTGAAAAGACATTTTCAGATATAAACGGATTTGTAAACCAAATGTCCGGCCGAAGAGATGAGATTGCAAGATTGTTTGCAGATTTAGGGATTATAGTTAGAGAAATAGAAGAAAAGACAGGCGTAACAGCAACTCCAGAGCAAGTTGAAGGTGTGCTGAGTGAATTAAGGCAGCCAAAAACTGGCGAGACAAAAGATGCAACTCATCAGCCAAAAACCAAAATAGGCAAAGATCAATTTGAAAAGCTGGCTATTTCCGTTGAAGACTTGCTTGCCTGTCCTAAAATTCATGTCGATGATGATAATTGCGAATTTGATGCCTATAAACACGGCAAGGATTATTGCACAATAATTGGCGGCGTGCCCGTAAAATTAAAAAGCATACCGCGCGTGCTAGCTACAATCGCATTTGAAGAAGCAGAAAAGCCAAAGCCACAAATCCCAATAATCAAGGAGCAGAGGGATTCGAAGGGAATGATTGCATTAGAAAATTCACTCCCACTTGAAACATATTACAATCCTGGCGATGACAGTTTTTATAAATTAAGTCCTGTCAACAGCAAGCTTGAGCAAGTCTCCACAAATAATCCCCTGTTTGAACGATTAAAAAAAGACCCTAAGTATGTCGCGCATATCAAATCAAAGACAGAAGGGACAAAGCCATCAACCCTTGAGCCAGAACTATCAGCTGGTCCAAAAAGATACTTGTATACGAAAATTCAATATGCGCCAGGCCATTTTGGTAAAAAAGCCTATGTTATTAGCGGTGAAAACGCGCCCACGATGAAAGTTTATGTTCATCCAAACACCAATGGCAAATTTTCGTGCAAGATTAAAGATAAAGAATACAAATTTAATCTTCTAGGCTCCGATAAAAACGTAATACCTGTAAAGAATGAAGATATAGACCCAAAGGTTTTGGCAACTATAATAAAAGTTTAAGAGTTAAGCTTATAAATTCAATATAGCAATATATCTACTATAATAATATATAATATGGCAAATTTGAAAAAGACTGACAAAAATGGCAAATATGATTTTTGGAGCGAGACTGAACTTCCTAAGGGTACTAATATATTCATGTGGGATTTAAACCCTGAAACTCCTAGAGAAAAATTCATGTCAAAGCAGGGTTTTGTAGCAACTGACGCATATCAGATTACAGGCAGAGAAGACGGAACAGTCCTAATAACTTATGGCTTGGAAGAGCTATTGGTTGAAGCAGGCAAAATGGAAAGGCCTATGCCCCCGCCAGCTGTAATTGAAGTTGGCGCTTCAAAACAGCATAAAGAGCTAGTTGTTTTTGATGAAGATTTTTCAGAGGAAAAATCAAGAAAGTTTTTGCTTGAAGAGAAATATTATTACGAAGAAAACGGCGAGCTGAAAGAAATGCCCCTAGTCGATAAGATAAGAGGCCTTTTTTCATCTTATTTGAAACTGCCAGAGGAAAAAATAGATGCAACACAAAATGAGTTCCTGCAGAGCTTTTCAAGCCTGTATAAAATCAAAGATGAAGTAGAGCCTGATGTTTACATGGAAGCTTACGATTATTTGCTTAATAGGTTTATAGGCTCTAAATTAGGTAAGATAGAAGAATTCCAAAATAAATATGATGTGCATAGCGATTTTGCCTTGGAAGCAAAACTCGTTAAAGACAAAAAGTTTAATACCGAATTTTACCACCCCATAAACTTTAACTTGTATGTTATAGATTCTGACGGAAATAGCCAAAAATATGAGCTTGCTGCAGAATTCCAAGATCTAGCATATGCTCTTACACTCAGCAAATATGATAATATACTGCTTCTTGATATAGAGGCCCAAAAGGAAGACAAGAAGGCGAGAGACGAGTTTCTAGAAAAGTTTGTAGAGAAGGTTTTTAGGACAAAAATTGATATCAACCAGCAGCAAAAGGTTTAAATAATTATCACTCTTAAGTGCTCAATACAATATGGCTCACAACAACGACGACGATGATATAGCACCTCCTAGCGACGATGATGCATCATCTGTTAGCCCACCACGCGGGCAAGCGCCACCACCTAGACAAACACAATCTCAAACACAGCGAGAAAAAGTAACAGACAAAAAAGGCAGGGAATTAGGATATCAATTATTTGGCAAAGATGGCACGGTTATAGGATACTATGATAAAGGAGAAGTTGCAGTAACGACAAAAGGTGTCCTGGGAAATGAACAAACAGTAAATGTAGATTTAATTCAAGTTCGCCCATTACATTGGTGGGGAAAACCATTCATAACAACTTATTCTTACATGCCAAAAGGTTTGGACTACGCATGGCACGCATTTAAGTGCAAGGCTGATAATTCAGCAGGCAAAGACTGGGAACCATTTTTTCCATTAACAAAAGATATGGAAATGGAACTTGCAGGTTTATACATG
The DNA here is from genome assembly GCA_964354105.1 of Candidatus Woesearchaeota archaeon. Taxonomy (GTDB): domain Archaea; phylum Nanobdellota; class Nanobdellia; order UBA10117; family UBA10117; genus CAYGXM01. The sequence continues at coordinate 5,957 of CAYGXM010000007.1, read as the reverse complement.
CTTGCAGCACGAAAAGAAAATGCTATAGGCTCTGGCGAGTTCAAAGACCTCGAGTTAAGAGCAGCGTCAAATGATTTCGGCAGGACAGGTAAGAAGGCAAGAGCTGTTGCCGCAGGCGTTGGTGTAGTTGCTGCTGCATCCATAATAACAGCAAATGAGGTTTGGAATCATTCTTTGGGAAAAATAATGGAGAAGTACTTTGGGCACGAAACCAAAATACCTGGCGAAACTGTTAAAGTTCCTCCAACTGACCAGGACATAAGGAATGCAAGCCACGCCAAATTGCTAAAAGAAGTTTTCACTGATTTAGGCAGCTTAGTTAATGCTACTGATGACTTAAAAATATTCAAGCTTTACAGTAATGCAACAGACTTTAGCAATTCTGCATTGGAAACATTGCATGCTAAGAACATGATAATCAAGCCAATGTGGACAAATGCAGGTTATCAAGCTGCATTGAAAGGAATGGGCAAGACAGAAGCAGGCTTGTACAGTTTGTCAATGTCTGATATAGCAAAATTAACAGAACAAATCGGCTTTAATGAAGGCATTGCAGAAGCACACGGGTTGCTTTACAGTCAAATGGAGACGGCATTAAAGGACACAAAGATAAATCTATCAAAATATGCTGCTCCTACTTTAGATAATATAATTGCATTGGAAAGTTTTGCGATAAAAGACCCAACTGCAGATTTGCTTTGGGCAAATTATGCAACTGAATTAAATGCAAGTTATAACATTACAGTTAAAGATGACTTGTACGCCAAGACGCCGATAGAATTGGTACAATTGGCAGACACGATTGCACAAGAGAAAGGCGGTGCTGCATGGCAGGCCGTCGTAAACATGCACAGCACATACTTGGCAACTGCAAAAGCAGTAATAGACGACGATGCTTACACAGATGCTGAAATAGATGCTGAATGGGGCAATGCATCATTAGACCACATAGTAGAGCTAGACCAAAAGATAACCCAAACCCCTGAAATCAATTCAGTATTTAGCGATACATACCTTACAGATTACTTCAGCCACACAGGCTTGACGAAGAAAGGTGCTTATAATGATAAAGACTTGCAAGGAAAAGTGCAGGCAGGCATTGAATACAAGTTCTTTGCAAAGCAGTATGATAAAAATTTGACTGCAGACACATTATTGGATTTGACTGGAGATGCAAGGACAAATGCAATATCAAGCTTACATTACATAGCTGACCAATACAGCTGGCTGACTGGAAATTACAATATAAACCTGACATTGTCAACAATCCAGGAGATAACAAACAATGATACTTACGGCAACACTTCATTAGGAACTGCATTGGCTGGCTTATGGAACAATGGCGCAGACAGGGCAGAGATATACCTGACAAAAGATGGATTGTTCGCACAGGGTTTTGCAAACAATACAATGGTAACTTCAAACATAGCAAAATATGGTTTGAAGTGTGGCGGTGCAATGGATAATAATCAGATAAATTTCGAACTATTTAAAAAGTTTAAAGGTTGAGGTGAAAAACTAAAATGACTAACAAAAATAAAATCGGAGCAGTCTTGATTGGACTGATGTTCCTGCTATCATTGGTAGCAGTGGCAACACCTGTAACAGCAAATAACCTACACATGGTAAATGTTGTTCCAAATACAGGTTCAGAAAAAGCAGATAACATAGAGATATGGGATTCTACAGGCAAAATCGCAACACAAAGCGCAGACCCTAGCACAGGCGGTGCATGGTTCAGCTTGCTGCATGGAGATTATACTGCCAAAGTGATCAAAGGCGGTCTTGTAAAAGATACCATAAACTTTACAGTAAATGATACCTCAACAACTACTATAATATATAACATACCTGGCGGAGTATCTATTCCAGAAAAGCCAGTAATCTTAGCTGTCGTAGCAACTTCTACAACAGAAGCTACAGTAAGCTGGGATTATTCAACTACAGCTCCTGCAGTTGATGGCTTCAAGATATTCAGAAACGGAACAGAGATAACATCTGTTGGACCTACTTTCAGGTCCTATGGCGATACAGGCCTGACAGCAGACACAACTTACAGCTATTATGTAAGGGCTTACAATGCAGCTGGTTGTGCTGATTCAGATGCAGTTTCTGTAACAACTCCTCAGAGCGGCACAACTGGAGACATGTTAGTGCATGATTTGAACTTTGATGACGAAGTTGCTCCAGGTTCAACTCAAACATTCGACTTGGAACTGCAGAACAATGCAACATACGACGCTGAGGATATCATAGCTACTATAATAATTAAAGATATAGCAGCAGATAATGACGATTTAGAGCAAGAAATTGACTTCGGCCAAATAGATATTGGAGACAAGGAAGAAAAGTCAGTTGACATAACTATACCACAAGATGCCGATGACAAGCTATACACAGTTTCTGTCGACTTAGAATGGAAGGATGCAAAAGGCAACAAATATACAGGCTCAGCTTCAAACGCTGACTGGAAGATAGAAGTTGTCAAGGAAAAGCACCAGATAGCAATAACATCTGTACAATTAGATGATACAAAATACCTGCCAGAAGACACTGTACAAGTTGCAGTAAACTTGCTGAACATAGGCGCAAATGACGAAAATGTCTATGTTAAAGCTACATCTGACATCGGTGTAATGGTAGCAGGCGCAACAATAAAGCTGAAAGAAGGCTATGCTTCAACACAATACTTGAGCTTTATAGTCCCAGAAGACACAAAGGCTGGAAAGTACTTTGTTGTTGTAAATGCAAACTATGGAAGCTACTCTGCGTCAAAGTCAATTGTATTGGAGATTGCTTCAACTGAAGCACCAACAACTGTAGCAGTGGTTACAACTGATGATGATGCGCTTGGCGGAAATGGCGCTGGAATACCTGTAACAGAAATTGCACTTGCAGTTGTGATAATATTATTGATAGGCGCGATTGGCTGGATGGCTAAGGACTTTATAGTTGCTCCAAAGCCAGCAGCAAAGCCAATTGCTGCATCAAGGTCAAGGGTGTTCAAATGAAAACGGCAATTAAGTTATTCGCAGTTTTTGTAATAGCACTGTTTGCATTAGGCGCATTTGGCGCAGCTTATGCAGCCAGCGATGAAACACAATACTTTGCAATTACAGACGTAGATTACGATGATCCAATAGCACCAGGCGCAACATTGGCAGTTGAAATTGAATTGACAAACTCACACCAGACACAGGACTTTGAAGATGTAAACATAAAGGCCTGGCTGGTTGACGGCTTTGGCGACCGTGTTACTGACAAAGCAATAGCTGGCCCGATGCAGATACAACAGGACTCTGAAAAGACCTTAACTCTTAATTTAGCAGTTCCATCAGATGTAGAACCTGGCGACTATAAGTTGATTATAGAAGCTGAAGGAATATGGGAAAAGGGAACTCACAGGGAAACTGTAAGGGCAGAAAACACTGTTGAAATAGAACAGAATGATGACGCATTCTTTGTCCAGAGCATAAGGACAGACAAGGAAAATTACTACGCTTCAGATAATGTTGATGCCGCAGTTACAGTAATGAACAACGGCGTTGAAGACCAGGAGAATGTTGTTGTTTCAATAGCAATTCCAGAATTAGGTGTTGAAAAATCATTGAAGATATTTGGAACGCTATTTGCAGGCAACTCACAGACAATGTACTTTACATTTGATTTGCCAGAAGATGCTGACGGCGGAATATACACATTGACTGCAACAGCAGGAAATGCACTTGCAAAAGCAAGCTCTTCTGTAAATTTGGTTGTAAAAGAGCCAATAGAGATAAGCTCTGATGTGAAAGTTACAGGAGAATCTGTGGACTTAGGCGAGATTGAAGTCGGCGAAACTGAAGAAATACAAGTCGCAGTTTCAAATAAAGACTCTGTTTCAAAGAGCTTTGAGATTAAAACAGATGGAAATGACTGGGCAACAATCACAGCAACACCAACTAAATTCGACTTGAGACCTGGACAAACACAGACTGTTAAAGTAAGCATAGATGCTGAAGAAACAGGCGAACACACTGCAACAATATATATATTTGAAAACGGGAAAGCAATCTCATCTGTAGAAATAGATGCAAATGCAAGAACACAGCTTACAACAATAGGCGCAGTGATTGTAGCCTTGGCATTCATCCTTGCAGCTGCAATTGTATACACGCAATTCTACAGAAACGGAAACAGCGGCAGCAAAGGAACAGCGAAGCACATATACTACTAAGCTTCTTTTCTTTTTTTAATTTAGTTTTTATTTTTTCTTGACGGTACTATCTCTTAATGGCAGAAAACTTTTTCGCAAAGCTAAATTGAGGGCCGCAAAGCTCAATGATGAGAGATTCAACTTAGTGTTTGTCATATTTGTTACAATAAACTTATTTAAATCACAAAAGCTCTGAAAATTACAGTGAGGCAGCGCGAAAGTCGGGGACCTTCGCTGGTCTCTCCTCGTTGCACTCAGAGAGGCACAATGAACATAAACTGGAAAGCAGTAATTATTGCAATTGTGATGGCCATAATAGGCAGTTTCGTACCATTCCTACTGCCCGGCTTCATAGCTGCATTGATTGCACAAAGTAAGGACTACAAAAATGGAGCTATCGTAGGAGGAATAACAGGTGCCATATTGGGCATAGTTTTGGGAATACTTGCGATGGTTGCATCAACACTATTCGGCTCCATATTCGGAAGCCTGGGCGCAATATTCGGCGGAGTGATAGGCACAATAGCGATAGTAGTTGCGCTGATAGTCGGCTTTATTCTTGGTGCAATTGGTGGCTTGATCGCAGTTGCGATTAAAGGAATGAAGTAAAACCAATTTTTTTCTTATTTTCTTTTTTATTTTTTGCCTTTACAAATGTATTTAAACTGGAAATTTCTAATTTCTGACATGCGGAGGACTGGCCAAGCCAGCGCACTTTTAATAGTAATTGTAGCTGCAGCTATCATAATCCTTGCAGTGCAGAGTTTTACAGGCCTCTCAAGCTTCAGCACGCAGCCATTAGATGAAAACCAGACAATTTACGTTCCTGAGGAGCCGCAACCAGAAGAACAGGCAGAACCGGCACAGCTTTCAATGATTCTGCCGGAAGGGTTCCAAATACAGGCAACAAACATCTCCGACTGCATAACTATATCCTCATCAGGCGCGTATGAGCTAAACCAAAGCATATTTAATACTACATCTAGTCCTTGCATTTCCATTCAATCAGATGATGTTGTATTTGACTGTCAAGGTTATACAATTGATGGCGCGGGTGCAGGTTTTGGCTATTGTGGCATTTATACTCAGGGCTACGTCAGTAATATTATAATCAAAAACTGCGTTTTAACAGACTTTGATTTTGGAATAATGTTTAGCAACACTCAAAACAGCTGGCTGATAAACAACACTGCCAGCAACAACAATCAGGGTTTTTACATAGCATCGAGTTCAGATTATAATAATTTAACCGATAACACCGCTAAAAATAATGGTGAGGGTATATTTGTAGAAGGTAGTTCTAACAATAACATAACAAACAACACATTTTGTTCAAATTCAGGTTGGGACATTTTTTTGGATGGGGGCTCTGGAAGCAATTATGGCGACAATACATGCATGGCTTTGCAGGGTGATGATTCAAATACAGTTAATTGCACAGCAACTTGTCCTTTTGTGCAGGGAGAATGTGGCCATAGAATAATTGCAGACACGACACTGGCTGCAAATATTACAAGCTGTTCACGTGTAGGCATAATCCCTTATGCACATAATATAACATTGGACTGCAATGGCTATTCGATAAGCGGCACAGGCGGGGATATAGGCGTCAGGGTCACTTTTTTTGACAATGTTACTGTAAAAAATTGCATAATAACTAATTTTTACAGGGGCCTTTCGCTCGACTTTGCAGACAACAGTACAATAACCAATAATACAATCAATACTAATACTGAAAGGGGTATTGGCCTGTACTCTTCAA
>CAYGXM010000006.1:0-50940 GCA_964354105.1 Candidatus Woesearchaeota archaeon | reverse complement strand
GAACGATAAAGCCGATTGCAGCAATTCCGTAAAATAGGAAACTAGTGATTCCAAGCAGGCTGGCAACAACAGCAACTAAAGCATACATTATGCCGAATAGAACTGTCATGAGAAGCCATAAACGGATTCTCAGCCACCATGTCTTAGGTGCTATGGATTTCTCATTTTTGTCTGCTTTTTCCATGTTTGAGAGTTTGAATTTAGTTTTTTAAGCCTACTGGCAATAGCTCGGCGCCTGCTCAGCAGTCTTCAGCTTTACTATCTTAATGTGCTTTGATTCATGTACTGTCTCTATCTTGTCAGCAAGATGATTCTGCAGATAGTATGATACTGTTGATTTCTTCAAACTAGTCTGCCTGGAAATCTCTCGAATCCAAAGGCCTTGAGGATGAGTCTGGAGAGCATACAAGATAAGTTCTAGTTTAAGCTGATGCGGGCCTGGCCTGCGGCTCATCAGTAACAAACCTCCTTTACGCATCTGCCCTTTCTAGAAATTTTAAAATTGATCTGTAATGTTTCACCTTCAGCTTTCCATTTGTCAGGTCTTGTAAAGACTTCAAAATGCAAGTGAGGGCGGTAGGTCCAACCAGTATTTCCAACTAGTGCAATAATCTGCCCTTGCCTGACTTTTTGGCCAACTTTAACTTTAGCACTTTTGTATTTGTTATGCTCATAAGCAGAATACTCGTTATTTTTGTGCTTTATGACAATTCTATTTCCTGCATCCCAGTATTTTTTCTTGTTGCACCCGCCAACTTTTGAACTGTTCCTAAGCCAGACTACTTTGCCATCTAGAGCAGCTTTTATCGGCGTGCCTTCAGGTGCGTAGATATCTAATGAATGCTTTAACCTGCCAACATGCGCAGGAGAAGTCCGTTTGTGCCAGTGTGTTATGTCTTTAAGCCTTAAAGGCAGTTTGTAATGATTCTTGCAGCGGCTCATGTTAGCCTCCAAACTTTTCTATAGGGATGGAAAACTCTGCGTCCTGAGGACTTAGACAATTCCTTTTTGATAACTGAGAGTTTTATATCTTGCTTTTCCGCATTGAAGAATCTTTCTTCATTTTTATCAAAGAACTTTCTATAGAATTTAGTGTCATAAAGCTTAAAGCCTAAAATTTGGGCAAAGAGAGGATATCTTAACTCATCATGCGCTAATTCAGGCACGTCAATTGCAGCATATTTTTCTAAGAATTTTTTAGGTAAGCAAGGTCCGCCACCAATACAAGCATAAGGTTCTTTATTGTAAGCATACTTGTCTTTAACGAATTCAAAAAGTTTGGCCCAGCGACTTCTATAAGGTTCTCTATACATCCAGTCCCATCTTTTTTCTATCTTCTTTAACTTAGTTAAACCAGTCAGGCCAACTCCGTCTTTTGGAATATGTTTGTAGAGTTTAGAGATGGGCGCAAACAAAAGCATATCCCACTCAATAAAGTGTAAGACGTCAAACGTTAGCTTTTTGCCATAATCTTTGTACCATTGTCTTATGGCAAGGTCGCTATTAGCCCACTTCCAATATTTACTTTTGCCCTTAATGCAGTAAATATTTTTAAGGTAAAGTTTTAGAACTTTCTTGAATGCGACTAATTCACTTTCTCGTCCGCCAAAAAGCCCGAAAACCTTTATCCCAGGATTAAACTTCTGTAATAACTCTAATTTATTCTTGCAAACAAGTGCATTTCTGTGAAAACGAAATAGGACTATTCTTTTGATATTTGAAACCATAAGCCTCCTAAAGCTGGTTAATAATTCTGGACATTCGGACAATATAAAGCTTACTCACCACTAGGAAATATTGCAAATATCTATTTTCAGCAAACTCGCGTTTTGGCTTAAGCTAAGTTTGCTGAAGTAACAATAATTCTGGACAATTGGCTAAATTATAAGATAAAAAAGCTTATAATCACAATATTGTAATTCACTTCGATGGAACTTACAGACTATCTTGACAGAGAAGGCCTGAAAGCTATGAGCTTTGTTGAGCGAGATAAGAAAATAGAAGACACGCTTGAGCTGAAGGACTTTGAGCAGTATAACGAACTGCTTAGTAATGTTAATGGCTGCCCCCACCACGATAATTGCCAAGAATGGTATGCTTTTGTTGTTGAGCACGGTCTTGATACTTTATTCGCAACCCCGACTCGACCAGAAACAGAAGCAATCACACCTTTTATTATAGAGAAAGGTGTTAAGGGGAAAAAGATTGTCTTAGACGTGGGCTGTGGAACCGGCTTAAAAACAGTTTATTACGCACTTGTAAACCCCAATGCGAAAATAACCGCCATTGATTTTTCAAAACCTCTGCTAAGTGTTGCAGAGAAACGGGCCAAGAAATATGATGCACATATAGAGTTTATTAACGCAGATCTGGCAAGTTTGGAAGATTGCCAGGAGCTTAAGGGAAGGCAATTTGAATCTGTAATTTGCACAAATATGATTTTTGAAGGCGGGGCTGCGTACGTTAGCGCGTGTAATATAATTTATGATGAACTGCTGCCTTTCAAAACTAAGGCTCTTGCGGCTGTCACTGCGCCAAATGGCCAGCTAGTTCTTAGCTGCAATCCTAATAATTTTATTGATTACAAAGAGGAGTTGTGTGGATACTTAAAAGCGGCCGGCTTTGGGAAAATTAAGGACAAATCAATAGAATACATTCGCTTAGAGACTACTCCGGAAAAACACAAAAATCTTACCTTAATCTGCAGGAAAGTCTAGTTGGCTAATTTAGATTATTTAGAGTGAAATCTTGTATGTGGCCAGAGTTGCGCCGCATCTTATGCAATTATAACTTGTTATGTCAGGTGTGCCTAGTACAATCGCGCCAGATTCTTTCTCCTCCGGCTTGCCTTTGATGAATCCACCGCATTGCTTGCACTCATAGAATGCATCAGGGTCATACATTGTAAGTTCATGAATGGCATGAAGCTGGCTTTTTTGGATATCCATGAATTTCTGTATCTTATCTGATTTTACATATGCCATGACTAAAATGTTTTTAGAGCCAAAAGAATTGCCAGGCTTCCACCTGCGTTTCAGCTTTGCAATGCCATCATTTAATTCTCCAGTCTTGGCAACATGCTCTTCTTTATTCACTAGGAAAAAGGTCTCAAGGGTAGCTTCAGGCTTGAACTTGTCATCAAGCGTCTTTTCATCAAGAACTTCCATATTTGTGTCAGGAATGTTACTTGTTGTGTATCCCATCTCCTCAGTAACAGCAGATAAGCATAAAAGTATTGTTGTGTTTGAATAAATATGGCCAAGTTCCCTAAAATAGATTTCACTAAATTAGCAATATCCCTCATCATCTGCCAATTAGCCGGAGTCATTGGCTCGATAGTTACAATTGGAGCCATTTCAGATTGGTATTCAACTCTCAACAAGCCAGCATTTGCCCCTCCAAACTGGCTTTTCGGCCCTGTCTGGGTAACCTTGTATCTCTTAATGGGCATTTCTCTTTATCTAGTATGGAGTAAAGGCATCTCCAAGAAAGAAGTTAAGATAGGAATTGCTCTTTTTGCAGTCCAGTTAGCCCTTAATGCAATCTGGGGCCCTGTGTTTTTTGGCCTGCACGCATTGCAATTGTCCTTTAACGTAATAATCATAATGTGGCTTTTCATAATGCTGACAATAGTAAGATTTTATAGCATATCAAAGCCGGCAGCCTATCTTCTTATTCCATACATAGGCTGGGTGAGTATTGCAGCAATTTTGAATTATGCAATTATGATTTTGAATTGATGTACCGGAGAAGAGCTTCTCCCTTTTTTGTGAGGCTTGCAGTGTAAAAGTTCCCCATCGTTGTATTCCTGTTTGAAAGGGCTACAATATTGCTTTTACAAAGCCTTTCGAGACAGCGCAGTGTAAGGCCATAATCGCCCCATCTTAATTCTCTGGTAAGGCGCGGAATATCTATGCGGTCGGTTCTGTATTTAATGCCTATTCTTGAGATTGCCCTTATCAATTTGGCATATATTTGCCTCTCGCTTTCAAAATGATTCAGGCCTGCTATTGTCAGGCTGCAGTTTTTGCTGTCCTCGAAAAATTTTACAAGACCTTTTCTCCGCAAATTTCCCAATAATTTTGAAGTATCCTGTATGTCATATTTCAAATTGTCTGCTATGTTGCGTAAAGAAGCAGACATGCTAGTAGTTTCAGCGCGTTTGTATATATATTCTATTATCGCGCTTTCCTTTTCAAAGAGAATAGCCTCGTCTGGAGCATTTCCCCAGCTCTTTACAATCTTCTCAAGATCAAATTCAGAAAATTCAGGAATCATTTTATTTTTTAGCTCTCTTGGCCTTTTTGGCCTCCCTGGCCCTTTGAGCTTCCTCTTCTGCCTGCCTTGTCAAGGTCTTAAATAACCACTTGTCTGTCCTGCTGCAGACTTCTAATGAACAAATCTCTTCCAAATCATCCCTGAAAGACCAAAACTTGTCTTGCACGTTCTTTATGGATATGTTTGCATACCTGCTCGGGCAGGAGCTCACTACTTTATCGCGCACCATGTCAAACTTAATTTCAGAGCCGGCTTCAGAATCCCTGTCAAATTTGCCCTTCGTCAGCTCCTCATAGGCTTTTTTCGCCAGATTATCGTCCTGTGCGAATAACTCCGCGAGTTTTTCCAGCATAGGGCTTTTTCGCGTGTAATGATATTTTAGTTTAACCTGCAGATAAAGCTTGTACAGGTCATAGCTGACAGCAGGCTTGGGTTTGGTCATATGCATAATACCTAAAAAAGAAGTTTTTTAAGGGAAACGGAAAACGAAAAGGGGAATGTCTTGCTGTCAGGAAAACTTAACTTACCGCTCAAGCTTCAGGACTTTAGCTTTCCAGCCAATAGAGATAGCAAAGTCATTAGCTTTAGTCCTTTAGCATAAGCTTAGCTATTACTTTGCCTTTTGTGCCAGCTTTCCTATGTAGATAGTTATTACAACTGCAATTATTGTTACAAGGATTGCATATACCCAGACTCCATATTTTGCCAGTACATAGAGCGGTCCCCCTACAGCAAATAAGCTCTTTATGGCATCATTCCAAGCAAGCGCAGCAATCAGCCCGAATGCAGCAGTCATCAATGCAGCTATCTTCTCTATAACTTCACCTTTCATGTTAACCTCCTTTGAGCATAAGCTTAGCCCAGGCATAAACAAACTCACTCAAGCCTGGCGATGTTATCCCCAGCCAGAATTTAGGTTTTTCCAGGCCCCAATAACTCATGTAAGGAATCTGCAATGTCTTTTTCTTGATAACAGTTGTGATGTTAATTACAGATTCAACAAAATAATTGATATCTCTCTTGGAATATTTCTGCCGGGCAAGGGCAGCAGTCTCTTCAGGAAGGTTCTGCAGTATCTTTTTGCTTTCCTTTGTGATGTCCATATGCTCCAAAATGCTCAGGAACTTGTCCCTATCACGAGTAGTGAGGGCCAATCTAGCAAATCCCTTAGCCTCAACAAACATCAAATCACGGTTGATGTTTTGCAGGGGAATCTCTATGATAAATTTCATGCCAGGCACAGTTGAAAAGAAAACTATGCGATCAACACAAAGAACAAGATAACCCTGCGTTAGGACATCAAGCTTATGCTGTGATTGCCCGCCAGAATAAGCACATTTAATGTAAGCAACAGGCTTGTTTACATAATAGCCATATCTTTCCTTAAACCAGCTTGAAAACTCAAAGGCATTCCCAATAATGCCAAACTCAGAGCCTCCGGCCTGTCCCAGCAAGATATTAGATATGCTATGATTTGTGGCCATAGTGATTATATGGTTGGGCTGCTTAAAAAATTATTGTTCTGCGAACTGACCATAACAGTTTAAAATCAAAGGAGATTTGCATTTTTGAAATGGCCAAAGGTAAAAATAAACGAGTATCAATAACTATTAATGAAAAAGAGCTATTAGCTTTAGAGGATTTTTTAATATGCTGGAATTTATGCAAACAACATCAAAGCAAAAGCTTGGAGATGGAAGAAAAAGATTTTGCTTTGGCATTAGTGACTTGTCCAAAATGCATAAAAATAAATAAAAGACTGCACAAAGAAGCTTGGCAAGTATGCAGTAAATTATGGGCTGCTTACATCAAGCCATGAAATGGAGATAGATGCTGATTGTGCTTTTAAGTCTATAGAGATAACCCTTGAGGTGACCACAAAAACGCAATAAGTGTTAATTTGTAGCCCATAACTAAGTTATATACTACAAGCATCAGCGAAAAGTTTATAAATAAGAAAATCTTACTAGTAAGATATGGTAAGCCAAATTAAAGTTGAAACAACAACAATGTCCTCAAGAGGGCAGGTTGTACTGCCTCTGGACGTGCGGGAAAGGCTCGGCTTGGGAGAAGGTGATAAATTTTTCGTAATGGCGGAAGCAGACACTATACTGCTAAAAGCAATCAGGCCCATCCCAAAAGAAAAATTCGAGTCTATGCTTAAAGCTACAAGAGATGCAGTCAAAAAAGCAGGCATAACGCCAAAAGACTTGGAAGTTGCAATAACTAAGGTTCGGCATGCGCATAGTTCTTGATACCAATATATTCATATCTGGAATTTTCTGGGGCGGTGTTCCCGGGCAGATTATAAGTGCCGCCCAGAACAGAGATTTTGAGCTGGTAACATCCCTGGAATGTATTTATGAGCTGCACAGGGTTCTAAACGAATTCAAGGGCAAGTTAGGTGCAGATTTAGTGGAGTTCTGGACGCGTTTTGCAATATGTGAATCCTTGATAGCCTTGCCTCAAATTAGGTTTACAGCAATAAAAGAAGATCCGGATGATAATAAGTTCCTTGATGCGGCAGTTGCAGGAAAAGCCAAATTTATAGTATCTGGAGACAAGCATCTGTTAGCCATAAAAGAATTCAAAGGTGTGAAGATTGTTAGCCCTTCGGAATTCATAGAAATTTTGCAATAGAATAACGGACTAATTGAAAGGGAATCTCATAATGTTAGTTTAGGTTTTCCGTCACTTTCAGTTCCCAATGACGCCGAATTCTGAGCCGCCTGCCTGATTTAAGATTAGGTTGCTTAATGTGTGGGAATTGGGGGCCATATGATCTAAAGCTTAATGCTGGTTAAAAGTGTGTCGGTAGGCTTTTTATGCAAGCCCCTAATTGTTACCGTAGTCTAATATTGTAATTCGGACAAGTGCAGTATGCTAACTGAAATAGACATATAACTGTTTACTTATGAATAGAAATGCTTTTATAACATAATTTAACATAAAAGATATGGCAGAAGCAGAAATTTTAACCAAGGATGGAATGAAAGTAATTATAAAAGGCGAAATAGACGAAGTTAAGCATTTACTGGAATATTTTAAATCGCACCAATTGCCTGCTAAAGAAATCAATAAGAAGCCGACCAAGAGAACGTTAGCAAATTCCGTTACGGATAAGGTACGCGAACTTATAAAAATTGGCTTTTTCAGCCCCCCAAGAAGCATAAACGAAGTAGCTGAACAATTAAGTATGAAAGGGTACTCCGTTAAGCTTTCTGAAATATCTCCTGTGTTATTATTTATGGTGCGGAGAGGAGAAATAAGTAGAGAAGGAGCTGCCAAACATTATAAATATACCGTAAATCATTCATGAAAAGGTTTAAATACTTTACTATACTAATACTGTCAGAGGTGCTAAATTGGACATCAGTTATATCGAAGGCAAGCTCAGGGAGCTAGAGAACCGAATTGTTGCACTAGAAGGTTCGCCCGCAAAAATTGTTAAAAAATTAGCAAGCAAAATTTATTCTGGACCTTCAGGAGCTATTGCCAGATTAATCGCAGATGATTTTCTTGCGGTTCCTAAGAGCATACTTGAAGTTAAGCAGGAAATGGAACGCCAAGGATATTTCTATAGATTTGATACAATTAGCACCATACTCCGCAGAGATTTTATGAAGAGTAAAAGACAGCTTACAAGAGTTAAAGAAAGTGGAGTTTGGAAATATGTTGTGAGGAAGTGAAATGGTTGATGAATTAGACGAAATTGTAATAAGTAAGAAACAAGCATTAGACAAGAGTTTGCTTAAGGATATTTTACTTAGATATCTACGTATAACTGATGACTGCGAAGTTATATTCGAAAAAGACTATTTTAAACTTACACAGAATGCACAAATAGTTTTGTATCTGTTAGCCCGCAAAGTAATGAAACTTAAACAGCTTATAGACGTCGAATCTGCGTCAAACACCGAAATCTCTCAAAAAACAGGCATTAAAATAGGAAATCTAAGTAAGTGTTTAGAAAGGCTTGGGTCTTTTGTTAATAAAGATGAAAACGGCTATTTTGTGCCCAATTATAATTTAATAAGAATTAAGGAGCTAATTGAAACAGATGGCAGAACAAATAAAAAATCTACTAAGTAAAGAATTTGATAAGGCTAAGTATCCTCCAATTAAAAACTTCAACACAGCACTTTTCAAGGCTTTGTATGTTTTAGGGGTTGCGAAATTAGAGTTTAGCGTAAATGGCCTTACCGCATCTGAAATTGCGGAGATAGGCAATAGAAAGTTTGGGGTAAAGATAACGCGCCAAGCAGTTGAAATAGCGCTAAAGTCTAGTGAATATGTTGATGTGAAATGGGAAGATAAGAGTAAGAAGTATACTATACAAGAAGAAGGTCTTCAAGCACTAGGCTTCTTTGCTCCGAAAATTAAAAAATTTTCCAAATTTGTGGTGCCGCCCGAATTAGTGGAAAATTCTAAGGGTTACATTAAACAAACTACTTACCAGATTAATGGTTGTTATAGTGACAGCTATTATGATGCTTGTTATACTATGGTTAGAAAACTTATAGAAACCTTGATAATTGAAGTCTATGAAAAACTAGGTATTGAAGAAGAAATAAAAGATTCTAATAAAAATTATTTCATGTTACGTGATCTAATACCAAAATGTCTGAATCAATCAAAAATAAAACTAGGTAGAGTGACCAAAGATGTTTTACACAAGATAAAATTATATGGTGGTACGGCAGCACATAATCCTCGAATTAATTTAAAACAAGCAGATATAGATAAGTATGCGGATAACATAAGAATAGCAGTTCAAGATTTCTTAGCCAATTTAGAGAATTAGTGTTTCTTCAGCCAGTCTTTAAGTAGCATTTCGAGAATTTCATTGACATCTTGATTAAGGTCTATGGCTTTCTTTTTGACCTCGTTTAGCAGTTTCTTGTCGATTGTTGTTGTGAATTTTTGCTTTTCAGCCATACGTATATACTTATGATAGAAACATTTAAATATATGCACGTATATACGTATATAGGTATGGGGCTTTGTTTATTGTTAGAGTCGCTTCCTAGGGAAGTTTTGAACGTTCTGGTGGCCGCAGTGCTTTGGCTATCAGTTGCAATATTGATATGGTTGCATCCTGCGTTCTGGGAGGCAAAAGATTAATATGGCAGATTACAACAAAAGATTTAGAGGTGCAAACATGACTGACCATAAACTCATTTTAGGAGATAGCAAGCTAGCATTAAAATCCTTTTCAGATAATTCCATACATCTTGCAGTAACTTCTCCACCTTATTTTAATGCGAGAGAATATTCTCAGTGGCCAACATTACAAGCATATCTTGACGATATGAAGAATATATTTATCGAAGTTTTTAGAGTTTTGGATAATCATCACGTTTTCGTTCTAAATGTCGGCGACGTTAATTGTCAGATTGGTAAACAGCCTTGGACAAATCAAAGAATTCCTTTAGGCGCATTATTTACCATGATGTGCCAAGAAATAGGATTCCAATATGTTGATGATTTTGTATGGCATAAGGGAGAACCACAAAGTTTTAGACATATGCACGAACCCTATCCATTTTATCATTACCCTGTAAACTGTTATGAGCATATTCTCATATTTCATAAACACGTTTTAGATTCGACCAGATTGCCTTGCCCTGAATGTGGAACAAATCATGTACAAAATAATAGTCAATCTGAAATTAATGTGCAAAGCTGGGAGTGTAATAACGAAAATTGTAAACATCGTAGTGCTGGAAATAGAGGGAAAAGATATTCTGCGCGTTCTATAATGATGGATTCCGGCAAAACTGAAGAAAATAAAATTGAAAAAGAATTACTTCAAAAATGGAGAAAAGATATAGTATCTTTTTCACCAGTTATTAAAATGTTCAATGGGCAAAATAAATTAGGTCACAGCGCACCATTCCCCGAAGATATACCTGAATTTGCGATAAAAGCATACACCTATAAAGGCGATACCGTATTAGATCCTTTCGCAGGAAGCTTTACAACGTCTTTGGTTGCGATGAAAAATGGTAGAAATAGTGTTGGAATAGACATCACAAAAGAATTTATTGACCTTGGCGCTAAAAGATTAAAAGAAAAAACTAAACAAAGAACTTTAGACGGCGAAGAACATACTTTGGAAGTATTAAAATTAAAAGACATTCACGGAAAAATCTTACATGTACGCGCGTCAAAAATATTCAGCAAGGATAAATATGTGGAAAATAAAGATTAAATAGTAACTAATTTCCATTCAAATTCATTTTCTCGGTTTCCACAAAACCAACAAAATGTAATGGGAACAAATACTACATTTCGTTCAGAATCTATCTTTCGGCAATTTAAACACATTTTAACATTAGTTGATTTATCTTTTGAACATCGTGGAACATTTTCAGGATATATTGTTGAGCAAGTAGGACATGTTTTTACTCTAAAATATTTTGTTTTGCAATAAAAACATTCTTTTCTATCTACGAGCCAGGATTTTTTACATTTTGAACATATAGGTCTTAAGAGAAGATATTCATGACTATCTTCAAAAGGAAGGTAAATTTCCCAATTATTTGGTTTAACTGTTTCTTTAAACAAGTCGAGTAATTTACTTTTAACAGCTTTTTTAGCCATGTCGCTCCGGAAATCCAGTGTCGTCTAATTTTTTGCTCCCAATTAGAGCAATTTTATTTTTAGCTAATTTTTGATAAGCTTTTTTATTATTATGAATCCATATTCGCATAACTTTTTTATCGCTAGAGCTCCAATTTTTGTTAATTTCTTGCGATTTTATTGCTTTTTTCGAGCAATTGAGTCTATTTAAATCTAATAAGCCCCAATTATTTAGAAAATTATCAATTACAGAACCTTCGATCTCCCAAGAAGGACTTTTTATAGAAAATATATTTTTATACTTTACAACTCTTCGCTTATACGCATCATCGGATTTGTTTTTCCAAAAATAAGGATGCATTCTATCTGTGCCATATCGCCATTCATTTCTCATTAAGAGAGAAGGATGCTCTCTCCGTTTGCTACTCGGCAAGTATTCCCCTCTGATTTTTATGAATTCATCAATAGGGACTATAAAGAAATTAGCTTCACCCATGTTATTGATTAGTACCCAAATAAAAAAATGCTCGCCGGAGTGTAATAAATCCTTAGGCTCGTGGGTAAAACCATAAGATTCGCCTTCGGAAATATCTTTATTTTCTATGCGAGAACCTTTAACTTGGATAGTTCTTAAGATTGTTTTGCCCTCTATTTTTTTAATAGCAACTATATCGACATATCTATCTATCAAAGGACGGAAAACTTTCCAACCCAGATCTTTTAATTTCGAGCAAGCAAGGTATTCGCAATAATTAGAAAACTCCCTATTTCTTAATTCATTTATCCACATAAAAATGTAAGAAACTTGTTAATTTATAAGGTTTTCAATTACTAACTCTTTCCCAACCGCAATACCCACACTCTTTGCTAGGAGCGGGCATCTTGCCATTAAGGCATTCAATCGCCGCTTTCCATAGCTGCTCTGCTCTCTTTATGTCTGTGGGGATTTTCATCAGGTCTATGTTGAAGATGAATGTAGCTTTTTCTGTCAGCTCTTTTGGATGGAAGAACATGAGATAGCCATAATCTTCTGTCTCGTAATTGTTTTTCCTTAGAAGATAGTTATAGATGTTTAATTGGTCAATATAATGCTCGTGAGTGTCATCCTTGCAGGGAAACCCTCTTGTTTTGAAGTCTAGGACTATGAGCTTGTTGTTTTTTGTATTAACCAGGACTTCATCTACTGCCCCGCGCAATATGTTGCCATCCTTGTCTGTATAGGGAATGCCTTTGAGATTGGCTGTCCAGACTTTCAGCTTTTCAGTATCGTCAAAGAGCTTTACATCCTTCAAATCCAGCTCTTTAGGGATTTCATTCTTGGCTCTGTGCTTGTCAAAATGAGCTTTCAGGACTTTATCGATTCCGCTTGGAAGGCTGGGAAATATGCCTTCAGGCCTCTTGATGCCTTTAACCTTATCAAGCCAGAAGCATCTAGGGCAGTCCTTGAACAGGTTTAATGCTGATGGAGATAGCTTGTGTGGCATAACTAAGGATATCTGATTGGGAATTTAAACCTTGCTTATCTTCGTCTTATTAATAATGTCGTATAGTATGTGCAAGTATGAATGTTTTAGGACTGCGCATTTCTTTAACTTAAGCGCTTTGATGTGGGATAATTCTTTTTCCATACGAAGTGACTCACCATCAATTAATGTAGATGTATGTCGTCCTCCGATTAAGGCGGGGGCAATCACTACAGAAATATGGTCGATTAATCCTTTTCTTAGAAGAATTGCATTTAGTGAACCGCCAGATTGTATAGTTAATCTTTTGCATCCATATTTATTTTTTAATTTAGCAAATAAATTTTCAAAACTAATTCTTTTGGGATAGTAGATAATTATTAAATTATCTAATTTCTTTTGCATTTCAAAAGCAGGGTGTTTTTTATTATTTGTTATTAGGTATAAAGTGCCTAACCATCTTGTTAAATACGTAATTCCGCTCTTTTTTAGATGCGGTTTATTATCGATAATAACAAATCTAAGAGTATTATTTTTCGGGCGGTAATCTTTTTTCTCGTTTAATCCAATTTTAGACATTACTCTTCCAGTATTAAGAGACCAGAAATCAGTTTTCTTCTCTAAATTATAATATTGATATAGTCCTTCCTTTATTCCAGCAATTTTAGGAAAATCTTTGTCGACATCGCGTTGGTCAATATCGCCAGTAGATATTTTTCCATCTACTGAAGATAGCATAAATAATGTTGTTATCGGACGATTTGTGGCCATAAAGAACTAAGAATATAGAGGATTTTAAGCCTTTTGAGAACTAAAATCTAATTTAATCCCAATATGCAAAATCATCTTTCCACTTGGGGTAATTCTTCTTTAGGAAAGCCTCGCATTCCTTTAGCATTTTCTTTTCTTCTGCGTCACGCTTGGCAGGATCGCTTGGCAGGACTTTAGGTTTCGTGGCAAATATTTCTTTTTTACTGTCGTATACAACGCCACGGCAAGGCATTTTCTGCCTTTCTTGGAAACTTATATCGGTT
This sequence comes from Candidatus Woesearchaeota archaeon, assembly GCA_964354105.1. GTDB lineage: Archaea > Nanobdellota > Nanobdellia > UBA10117 > UBA10117 > CAYGXM01. The sequence goes on along the minus strand of CAYGXM010000006.1, from coordinate 37,580 downwards.
TTGTAGTTGTCCTCAGGCACAACCCCGTAGCTAAATCTTTGTTCAATTCCAATATCTGCGCGCCTGTCGTAAAAAGCGGCCTTGTAAAATATCGAAGCACGGTTTCTACCTTTGTTATCTATAAGATTGGACCAATAACTGTTTGATGAATCTTCTTGCGGTTTAAGCTGCCATCCTTCCGGAAGCTGGACTTTATAGAAAATGTCGTCAGCATCGCCTAATACTTTAATGCCCATTTTTTCATATGCTTGCTGAATTGTATATTTCTGGTCATATCCATTAAGCTTTTTAGGAAGCCTGCAATTCCTCACCATTTCAGCTTGGCCTTGTGCTTCTTGCCTTTCTATACCGCCTGGCGTGGTGGCTATAATAGTACTTTCTAAATCTCCGCTAAGAGCTGCAGCGAATGCTGCAGGCGTGACTCCTTTCCCGTTTTTGTATCCCATTTTACTACTAATTGTCAATATTGTATTTTAAAAGGGTTTCGGCGAAATTGTTTGGATTTTAAGCCTTCTGCATTAGGCAATAGCCAGCCTTACTAATTTTTCCATTTTTGGCGATACTTTGGTGCCTTCCTGCCTGCATTTTTCCTTGAATTTTAAAAATGTAGACTCGTTTATGCTAATCAATACCTTCTTCTTTCTAGCTAATTGTTCGGGAAGAATACCTGTCCTGTCATACTCTTCCCACGCTTTGATTGCTTCTTTCAGTATCTTATCCATTTTTATCTCCTCAAATAATTGATTAGCATCAGCCTGATTTTTTCCAAACTCGTTATTCTCTTTGTAGTAATTTTATAGATGCAGTCCATTAGCTTCCACGTCAGAGCAGTATCCAGCTCTATTTTGTTTTCCTTGAGCAGCTGGGCAGCAAAATAAGTAAATGTTCTCTTGTTTCCCTCTACAAAGGCGTGATCGACAAGTAATGCGCGGGCAACATAAGCCAGCTGCTTGTAAAAGGCATCAGCTCTCAGCCTATTTGCCTGATCAACTGCAAACTCTAAAGCGGATGCATTCTCGAGCCTGCCTTCTTCGCCAATTTCCTTATTCATTGTTTTTAGTGATGCTATCGTTATCATTTTAGTATATACTATAATAACAACACTATTTAAGCTTTTTGTTAGACGTTTGGTAAAAGTTATATGCAAGAATAGGTGGTTATTTAGCATGGTAATCCGCAAGATAGGAAAAGGGAAATGGAGGCTTTACAGCAGGAGCATTAACCCTAAGACTGGCAGAAAGCGGAATTTGGGCACATTTGCTTCTAAGAAAGCTGCTCTCCGGCATGAAAGGCAAGTTCAGTTCTTTAAGAGACGATAGGATTGTTTAGGGGAATCTGTTATGGTCGGGAAAGCCTAACCTGCCGCCAAGCTGTTTTAGAAATGCCTTTTGGAACTTAACAGATTCAAGAAATGCAAAGCCCAATATCAAGAGATAACCCTCAGATAGTTCTTTCAATCAGCGTACCTGCGTAATGACCCTGCAGGACACCTCTGAGATCATTAAGGCCAACCAGCTGTGATGGTGTGCCTGTATCCTGCGTGAAATCATACAGCTTCCTGACTTTAGCGAAGAGTCCGCCAGTTACGTCCTTTACATCATTGAATGTTACTTTGTATAGGTCTTCCATCTTTTCCTTGAAGTGGGTATCATCCCTTAATGGTTCATTGGCAAGTATCCTTGCTATCGGCTTCTGGCCCTCTTTCGGGGGAAATTCTGCATAAACACCATTAACATCAGAAACAGAAATTACCTTGTCAGCAGGCCATGCCTCTCCGAAATATGTAATCAAATCATCGCCAGAGACAACTTCATAATTTCCTAACCGGCCAGTCTTGCCTTCAACCATTGGAATGACATCCCCATAGGAAATCATGATGAAGTTTGCAAAATTATCAGCAGTTTTCCAGTGTTCATTTGTTTCATAATCTATGCCCTGCTTGCCGTCAGATTCAGAGCATTTCATAAAGCATCCTGGCGATATAGCTACGGGTTCTATCTCTTTTTTATGCAAGGCGCTGGAAAGAAAAGTGGCCGGCGTGGCAGCAAGCTCTTGGATTACCGGTACCGGAAAGCCTGCCTTAACCTGTGGATGCCCGCAGCAGCCTGCTCCTGTAACTAAAATAAGCTCAAGGTTTTTATTGCGGTTTTTAGCTTGCCTTATAACATCTGCAATTTTATCTATAACATCCAGTCGAAGATATTTGCCAGGATTTTCATAAACGACACAAGGCCCTCCAGGATAATCCTTTATATCTTTGTATGTAAGCAGAGAACCGCCTAATTTTACTACAGCCCGCATATATCATATGGCGGTGTAAGTCTTATTAGGTTTACGCCTAATAAAACATTTATAGAAAAAAGCCAAAAGGCCTTTTTTCTATTCAAACAAAATCAGTAGATTTTGTTGAACATCTGACCTCGTCAGATTGTTCCTTTAACTCGCTCACGTTCGAGTTAAAGTTATAAATCGCCTTCTTTGTGTATAGATATATGGCACACAAGGCAGCTCCCTTTGTATCGGAGAAGGATAAAGAGAGATTCTGGCATTCTACTTCACATATACTAGCTGATGCTGTCAAGAGATTATGGCCAGACACGAAACTTGGAATAGGTCCTGCCATAGCTGATGGTTTCTATTATGATTTTGACAAGAAAGAGCCATTTACAGCAGAAGACCTTGTCAAAATTGAAAAAGAAATGAAGAAAATCATCAAGGAAGATAAATTTTTCAAACAAGTGAAGCTCTCAAGGAAGGATGCAGAAAAATTCCTTGCCAAAGAGCCTTACAAGCTGGAACTTTTGAGAGATATCCCAGACAAGAATGTTTCATTTGGGCAACATGGACAGTTTATTGACCTTTGCAACAATCCTTTAGTTGAATCTGCAGGCCAGATTAAGGCCTTCAAATTACTGAACATGGCTGCAGCTTACTGGCGAGGAGATCCTAAACGGAAAGTGCTGCAGAGAATTTATGGTATTTCATTCCCGAATCCTGAAATGCTAAATGATTTTCTGGAAAGAAGAGAAGAAGCAGAGAAGCGTGATCACAGGAAGCTGGGGCCTCAGCTTGGATTGTTCTTCTTTCATGAGACTGCTCCTGGCATGCCTTACTGGATGCCAAAAGGCCAGATTATTCTTAATGTGCTGACAGATTTCTGGAGAAAAGAGCATGCAAAACGTGGATATCATGAAATTTCAACTCCTATCCTAAACAAAAAGGAATTATGGGAAACTTCCGGACATTGGGAGCATTACAAAGATGATATGTTCTTGGCAAAAGTTGGCGATGAACTCTATGGATTGAAGGCAATGAACTGCCCTAATGCCATGATTGCCTTTGCCAGCAAGACAAGAAGCTACAAGGACCTGCCCCTGAGGCTTTCTGATACAGATGTCCTGCACAGATGTGAAGCATCAGGAGCAATGACCGGCCTTCTTCGAGCCAGATCTTTCAGACAGGATGATTCTCATAATTATGTTACAGAAGACCAGATTGAAGCAGAGTATAATGAGATTTTCAAGATAACAGAATTATTTTATGGAATATTCAAGATACCTTACAAATATAGATTGAGCACAAGACCTGAAAAATTCATGGGCGATAAGATAATTTGGGACAAAGCTGAAGCTATTCTGAGGAAAATACTTGACAAAAAGATTGGAAAGGGGAAATATGTTACGGGGACTACTGAAGGCGCATTCTATGGGCCTAAAGTTGATATTCTTATGACAGATGCCATGGGAAGAGAATGGCAGACAGGCACCATACAGCTGGATTTCCTGCAGCCAAAAAGATTCAACTTGAAATATACTGATAAAGATAACAAGGAAAAGACTCCAATTTGCATACACAGGGTCATTTATGGTTCTTTAGAGAGATTTATTGGCATTTTAATAGAAAACTATGCAGGAGCTTTCCCAACATGGCTGGCTCCGGTGCAGGTAAAGCTGATGACATTCACAGACAGGAATTTGAAATATGCAGAGAAGATAGAGAAGAAATTGAAAGCTGAAGGCCTGCGTATAGAAACTGATTACAGCAGCAATACTGTTGAGTATAAAGTAAGGCAGGCTGAGATGGAAAAAGTTCCTTACATTCTCGTTTGCGGGGACAAGGAAGAACAGGCGCAAACAATTGCAGTAAGGCCCCGCGGCCAGAAGGTAAAGTTTGGCATCAAAGTTGCAGATTTCATCAAACAAGTAACACTAGAGATTGAAAACAAAAGCAGCTGACGACCTAAACATATACCTTATTGTCTGTTAACAGCATAGCTTCTGAGATGAGCTTGAATACATTTTCAACATTTTCCCCTGTCTTTGCGCTTGTGAAACCATAAACAGCGCCGTAATTCTTTGCCATTGCAGCCAGCTCCTTTTCCCCAAATGTCAGCTTGCTGGCGAGGTCGCATTTGTTTGCAAGCAAAATTACAGGAATCTTGCCCACTTTTTCGTGAAGGGAATCTGTCCAATCCTGCAAATCATCAAGGGTAGATTTTCTGGTTATGTCTGACACGCCGATTGCCCCCTTTGCTCCTTCAAAATGCTTCTTTTTGAGCAAGTCCGAGAAGCCCATCTGGCCCATTATATCCCAAATATTGAGAGTGACTTCAATGCAAGTGTCCTTTTCTTTAGGATGCTGGAGAATAATCTTTTTCCTTGATATATTTGTGCCTATGGTCATTATGTATTTCTCGCCAAATGTATTGTCAACATATCTTCTGATAAGGCAGGTCTTTCCGACAGCGCCTTCGCCATAAAGGCAAATCTTGTAGGCCTTGTGCTGCGTGATTCTATAAGGATTTACGTATTTGTCTTGGTGCACCTTTTCCTTATAGTCAGTTTCGTCAACCATATCTAATTTACGATATGGCACAATAACCTTAAAAAAGATGCGCCAAAAATTAAATTGATGGAAGAAATTTCTAAACAAATCACAAAGCATTTTAGAAAAGTCGACCCAATATTGTATAATTTAATGCAAAAAGTTGGCCCAATTGAAGTAATAAAGCCAAGAAGCCCGAATGCTTATCTCCGAAGCCTTTGCAGGGAGATTATTGGCCAGCAGCTTAGCGGCAAGGTTGCTCAGGTAATTTTTGGCAGGTTTGTGAAATTATTTCCTGGCAAAAATATTACACCAGAGTATTTACTCAAGATGCCTGATGCCAAGATAAGAAAAGTTGGCATGTCCTGGTCTAAAGTAGAATTTGTGAAAGATTTGGCTAAAAGCGTTGTTGAAGGAAAAATAAATCTAAAGAAGCTAAAAACATTGGATAATGAGCAGGTGATAAACGAGCTGCTCAAGGTTAAAGGCATAGGGCCCTGGACTGCACAAATGTTTTTGATGTTTACACTGGGAAGAGAAGATGTATTTTCAAAAGGAGATTTAGGCTTGCGCAAGGCCATCACAAATGCATATGGACAAAGAAAAGACATAGAATCAATTACACAGAAATGGTCTCCTTACAGAACACATGCTTGCAGGATTCTTTGGAAAAGCTTGGAGACTGATTAAAATGGAGCCTAAGCAGATAACAGAAAAAATTTTATGTTTTGAAGAGCCTGAGACTAAAGCGAATATCTATTACATTGATGATGACAAAAAAGTGCAAATTGATGCAGGCCTTTTGCTTGATGGCAAGCCTGTTGACCTTCTAATATTGACGCATTGCCACTTCGATCATATTGCTAAAGCTGCTGAAATCAAAAAGAAAAATCCGAAATGCACTACTGCAGCTTCTGAAGAAGCTGCAGTTCACATCAAGAAAATGGATTCTGCTGTGATACAAGCTGTTGAGCCTTTTCGTGTTGACTTGATATTGCAGGAAGGGGCTCAAATATATACTGGAGCATACAGATTCAGGGTTTTGAAAGTTCCTGGGCATACTTCCGGCTGTATTGCGCTTTATGATGCCGCAAACCAAATTCTTTTTTCAGGAGACTGTTGGTTTGGAGGCGATTCTATTGGGAGATTTGACTGCCCAACAGCAAACAAGCAGGATATTTTCAGGTCTGCAAGAAGATTAATGGATTTGAAAGTGAAATTTCTTTGCTCGGGGCATAATTACTAAGGGAATGCCTTAATGTCAGAATAGCTTTTCCTGCACTGAGCTTAAGTTTGGCTTTACAGAACTAAAGAGATAACCTTTAGTCGTTAATTCTAATTAATTTTGTTTTGGATGTTAAACCTCTAATAATTTTAACCTTTCCCTTGAAATGTTTTGAAAGAAATTTAATCAGCTCGATGTTAGCTTTATTGTTTTCAGGCGGAGCTGCAACTGCAAGAATGAGCTCATTTTCACTCTGAGAGATAACCTTCGTCTTAGGAGCATTAGGCTTTACCTTTACAATTAAGGTTTTCATAAGAGATTTAAATCAAACACAGCATAAAAAGATATGCGCATCTGGCTAGTTCTGTTAATTGCAATTGTTTTACTTAGCGGATGTGTTGGCTATTCCGCCAAGACAGATGTTCCTAATTCAGAGAGCTGTGCCAAGGAAATCGCAAAGCTTCCTAGCATCATAAAAGATAATACAGGTGGCGATTACAGGTTGTTTGAAGTTTCAAGAGCTATAGACGGCGATACAATTGAATTATCTGGTGGGCAGAAAGTCCGCTTCCTTGAGATAAATACGCCTGAAAAAGGGATGAAATGGTCTGCTGAAGCAGCAGCATTTACAGAAAATGCTGTTTCTGATAGTATTTATCTTACACGAGATGCTGAAGATGAAGATAAGTACGGCCGATTGCTTCGATATGTCTTTACAGATGACAGTTTTGTGAATGCCGAGCTTGTTCAGCAAGGCCTCGCGACTGTATTTATCGTTGGAAATGATACAAAATATGCCAATTTGATGAAATGTCTTGAGATTGAAGCAAAAGCGAACAAGAGAGGTATCTGGAGCGCTGTAAATAAATACAACATAACACTCTTTGTAAATTATGATGCTCCTGGAAGTGATACAGAAAACATGAATGGAGAATATGTTATTATTACAAATAACGGAAATAAAACAATTGATATGACTAACTGGACGATAAAAGACGAGGCTACGCATATCTATGAATTTCCATCCATAGAGTTATCTCCAAACATTAATCTAACACTTTACACAGGAGCAGGAGACAACACAAAAACAGAATTATATTGGAATTCCAAGGATCCAATCTGGAATAATGATGGAGATACTGCATTCTTGTTTGATGAGAATGGTGATTTAATTATTTCAATTTCTTTTCCTGACTAATAAACACAAGTATGATAACCCCAGTTGCAAAGTACTGTTGAAGGCTCTATAAATGAGCCAAAATAAGCATAATAGACTGCAAATAGGATGAGAATTGTTATGCAAGTCAATGCAAGGAAATAATTCAGCGGATATTTTCTAATGACAACTTTCAAAGTATGCTTTTGATGATGGAATATTAAAGCAGGCACGAAGATGGCTGACGCGATTATGCCAATGTAAGGGCTTTGGCCTTCTAGAAGAGATGTACCAAGGCCCAAGCCATAAAGAATGCCGCAGATTCCAAGGGCAGTTTCATCATCTTTATGCATCTTGAAGCTAAATGGCCTTGATATTTGTAAGAGCATGCCTGCTGCAAATAAGCCGAATAAACCAGAAAACAGTATTTTGTGGGATAAAATTTCATCATAGAAATAAATCACAGACTTCAGAGTTGCGCTGGTACTCTTATCTATAAAATATCCTATATAATTTGCGCTGTGATTCAAACCATGGCCTTCGAAAAATAATGCAATTGAGATTATAATGATCCAAGGTATTGCATGTTCTACTATGGCTGGATGGATTTTGATCTGTTTATGTCTTATCATTTCCTTGTAAAGCACATAGCCCATGACCATGAAAAATACAGGGAGCAGCAAATTTGAGTAGTATATATTAAAAATTATTCTAAAAGCCGCAAAAAAAGTCATGCCTGCTGTCAAAACTATTAGGATTTTAGTTATGCGTTCCATGTCAGCAGCCTTTGTTATTGAGATTTCCTTTCACGAATATAAGGATATCTTGTCACATTCCCGCACTCCTTGCAGAGATATTCAACTGATTGTGTTTTAGGGTTGATTTTAACAGACAAGTTTTTTCCCGGCATTAGGAATTTGTAGCATTTATGGCAGAATTTCCTTCTCTGCTCCCTGTTTAATTTGACGCCAAATTTCATGGAGAGCTTTCTGGCAAGGAAGATATAGCGGTTAGCTCTCTGCAGGTTGCCTTCCTTTGCTGCAGAATCGGCTTCCTTGAAGAGAACTGCTATTCTCTCTTGGGCTATGGATTGGGATTCAGCCTTGTTTTGCATGCCTTTTAAAGCAAAAAGGAGCATTTAAGCCTATTGAAGCTAACAAAGAGCCGAAAAGTTTTTAAAGTATCTATATATATTTTCTATATGGAAGAAGGTAAGAAGATATACTTTGAGTTAGGAAGTAAAGGCGAGGACGTATTGGAGGCCCTGAAGCAAGCCACCAAAGAAAGCGGCTTAGATATGATAGTAAAACAAAGCAAGTACTTTGGTTGCATAATTAATAAAGTCTATATCACCAAACCTAATCCTGGTCTAAAAGACAGGTTATGGCCTTTAGCTAGGGCTAATGTATGGTCTAAAAAGGATCACCAAGGCCTGCGTGTAAGGAAATCGCGTGACTTTGAAAATGAGAAATATGAACAACTTCTGGAACTAACCAAAAAATATGCCAAGCCATTTTGGAAAAACAAAGATGAAATGCTTGGTGTTTATGGCCAAATATTTTTTGGCGACCCTGTGCCGTATATAGACGATCCTTAAAATAGGATTTAATTTTAATTAGAAGCGCCAGCAGGTCGCAGACAAAAGGCCGCTTATCGATGACCTTCCCATGCTAATAAGTTATTTAGCGTCTTAGTTATTGTTTTATCGTCATAAAGCTCTTCTTTCTTGAAATTGTTGAAAATATTATCATATACTTCTTCTAGTATTGCTTTATAGTTAAATGTCGCATTGGGGTTAGTAAGCCACGTTGGATACGCCGTATTTAAAATAAAATGAATTGCGCCAATTCTTTTAGCAGATTCTTTGGTACCGCCAAGCCGTATCAGATGATAGATATGGGTTGGATTTAATTTGCTTTCCGGATATTCATTTCTAAAAAACAAAACCACTTTGTTAGCATCATTTAATTCCATAACTTCGGCAGTTTCGTAATTTGTTTTTTGTATCGGTATGGCCGGATTTTCTTGGCTTTTAAGATAATGCTCAAGACCTTTATTATGAGTCTTTTTTAGAAACTCTTTTAGACCAGCTTTTATTGCTTGTCGTTTCATAGCTGTTATGGCAAAAGAAGTTTTAAAAGGTTTGAGAATATTAGTGCCAGCAGTTTTCGGAATTTCCCAACCCGAGGGTTAGTACACAACCAAACGTTACAAGGATTAACTTCCGTGTTCGGAATGGGAACGGGTTTTGCCCTTGTACTTTGACCGCTAGCATTTAATGTTGCGGTAATTTGATTTTTAAGCTTTACTGCATGGCCAAAGGCACAATCCTAATATAGCCCTTTATTGATTTTCAATTATGGGAAAAGGAAGCGGTTTCGGCAAAGTCATCCTGTTTAATGAGCATTTTGTAGTTCATGGCATACCGTCAATAGCATCTGCCATAGAAATGGAAACTACAGCAGTTGTTGAAGCTGCTAAACTAAAAAATACGTGGGAACTTTGTGATGAGAGAAGGGCAACACCAGGCTACAAGGAAGACAAAAAGGACCAGCAAGCGGATTCCATTGATAATATTTTCAGGGCGATGGGTTTAGCAGATAAAAATAATGTAAGAATTACTCTTGGAGGAAGCCTTGTCGCAGCGAGCGGCGTGGGGGCCAGCGCAGCTTCCTGCGTTGCAATCGCCCGCGCGCTTAATGACAAATTTAAGCTGAATTTGACGGATGAGCGAATTAATGAGGTAGCATTTGAAGGCGAAAAAGGTTATCACGGAACGCCTTCAGGAATTGATAATACTGTTGCAACTTTTGGCGGCCTGATCTGGTATAAGCGCGATGTGCATGAAACTGTAATGGAAAAAATAAAGATGAAAGCGCCGGTTGAAATCGTGATGGGCAATTCAGGCCTCGTTACAGACACAAAAGCAGCGGTTGAAGGCGTGAACAGGAGGAGAGCGGATAATCCTGCAAAATTTGCAAAGTTGTTCAAGTCTGCTGAAGAGCTTGCAGTGAAGGCCAGGAAAGCTTTGGAGAGTAATAAAATCGAAGAGGTTGGTGCATTGATGAATGAAAATCATAAGCTTTTGCAGGAAATAGGCGTGTCTTGTCCTGAATTAGATTCTATGGTTGAGCTTGCAAGAAAGAACGGCGCAATTGGCGCAAAGCTTACGGGCGGCGGCCTTGGCGGGTATATGGTTGCATTAACTCCTGGAAAGAATGTCCAGGAAAAAGTTGCAAAAGCACTGGAAAAAGAAGGTTATTATGTTTTGAGAACCCGAATAGGTATTGATGCAAAGCAAATCTAAAATCGCAGAACATAAGATATAAATACTATGCAATAAATCTAGGAATATGGCCACACCATTCTTGCCTGACTTGGGCGGGATAACTAAAAAAACAATTATGCAAAAACCCAGAGCTTCTTCGATTTCAAGCCCGCTTAATCACGAAATTGCTCCCAGCCTGAGGAGTTTATCTTATGGGGCTAAAAAGCTGGAATTACAGCTAAAATTAAGACCAAAGAGTCCAATAATAATCGAAGGGTTTCCAGGCTTAGGATTTGTAGCGACAATTGCAACGGAATACCTGCTGGATCATTTGAAGATGCACCCAATCGGAAGGGTTTGGTCCCCCAGATTTACCCCAATGGCATTAATTCATAATAAGAGAATTGTACAGCCAATTGAGATTTTTCACAATGACAAGCATAATCTGATTGTTACGGAAGCAGTTTCAGGAGTCGGGGGCCTGGAATGGGAGCTGGCCGAAGCAATTATCTCATTGTACAAGAAAACAAATGCCAAGGAAATCATAAGCATAGAAGGCATAAGCGGCCCAGTAGAACGGAAAGTTCCGCAAGTCTATTATTTCACAAACCAGCCCGACAAAAAGGCAATCCTTGAAAAAATCGGCCTGAAAGAAATTGCAGAAGGCGTTATTTTTGGCGTATCAGGCGCATTAATGGTTAAACTGCCGAAAGATGTTAAGGTAATTGCATTATTTGTGGAGACACATTCTGACTTGCCGGACAGCAGGGCAGCTGCAAAATTAATCCAAGTTCTTGACCAGTACCTGGGATTAAAGATTGACTACAAGCCTTTGCTGAAAAGAGCTGCAGGATTTGAAGAAAAACTAAGGGAATTGATAGGGCAAACAAAAGATGCAGCAATGTTAAAGAAAGAAAAAGAACAGCCAACACCGTACATAGGCTAAGGGTTATCTCTTAAGTTCAGTTAAATTTTCCTGAGAAGCTAAGTGTTGAGTTTTACAGAACAATAGAGATTCACCTTAGAGTCCAAATAATTCTTTCACGTTCTTGTTTGTAATTTCTATAACTTTATTTTCAGGGATTTTCTTTATCCTGGATATTTCTTTTACAACTAAAGTAATATTTGAAGGCTCATTCCTTTCTCCTGGCTTTGGAGGCAGAACAGGGGAATCTGTTTCCAGCATCATTGATTCTATAGGCAATTCCTTTACTAATTCACGTTTTTGCTCTGCATAAGCGACTGTATTTTCAATTGGAAATTTATAACCTAGTTTCAAGGCCCGCTTTGCTTCTTCCACTGTTCCTGAAAATGAATGTAAAACCGCTTTTTTCGGCCTCAAATCCTCCAAAATCTCAATAACAGGCTTGGTGGCCCATCTGCTATGTACGATTGCAGGAATATTTAATTCATCAGCCAATTTCAAAAAGCGTTCAAACCATTCTATTTGACGCATCTTTGCAAACTCATCTAAATTTTCTATCTTAATTGTTTTAAAATCCAAGCCAATTTCAGAAATTGCAATTGGTTTTTGCTTTTTTATCCATTCTATTTCTTCTTCAATTTCTTCATCTGTGAATTTGTGAATCTCTGAAGGGTGAAAGCCAAGAGCAGAATGCCAGAATTTAGGATATTTTTTCTCTAATTTCAGTATCTTTTTGTTAATTTCTGGGTTTTCGCCTGCAACAATTACTCCCGAGAGCACTTTCTTAGCTCTAGAAATAACAATATCTCTATCTTTGTCAAAGCTTTTATCATATAGATGGCAGTGTACATCAAAGGATTTCATGCTGATACAACTTCAATATTCTATCATTAATATATGTTTTGTACAATAGTCGTAAAGGCAGCGAAAGTATTATATTGTTCTCTTTGTATAAATTAATGAAGTAAAATGGGAATGTTTAAAAAAACATTAAATGATGCTGAAAGTGCAATAAAGAAAAATAATTTTCAAGCCGCTTTAAACATAGTGAATCAACATATAGAAACAGAGCATGTGCTTAATAGCGATGCAAACAGATTAGTTCGCGATGTTGTTCTGCTACAGGATGACTTAGTAGCCCTTCGAGCAGTTTTGGGTACGCTTGTCCGAACTAGCATGCCAAGTCAGATGAAGGCAAATGCCTTGGAATTGATTGAAGGTTCCAGGCGCATTGTCAATGCTCTGGTTATGCAATGTAACAAGATAGTTAGAGACGAGAAAAAAGAAGTGTAATATTTAATTTTTTCATAATTTTTTATCCATCCAAATATATTTATGGCCTTCTGTAAAACCCTGCTTTTTCATGAAGTTTATAACATCCTCGCCATTTGCGTTTGCCCAACTGTAAATGTGAGTTGCTCCCTTTTCCTTTAGCTTTGCAATACACGCAGAATATAGTTTAGTAGCTACACCTCTTTTACGAAATTCTGGGGCAACAACCAGAAAGATCAAATAACCGTATTTATTTTTGAGATTTTTAACTATCATATTTACCCATTCTGTATGACCTATTATGAATCCTATAATGGACTTCTTCTCTTCTGCTGCTAAGAAAATGCAGTTTTCGTCTGTTATGAACGCATTAAATTCATCTTTATCCATAAAAGGTTCTGTGGCACTAACCCTCAATTCTGGCGTATTTTTGCCGAGCCGATACAATTCAGCGGAATCATTTATTGTTGCTTTACGGATTTTCATGTTAGCTGCATAGACATATCGTATCTATCTAAACCTTTTCCATAATGGTTTTTAGTAATTTTATCCACTTTAAATCCTAATTTTTCATAAAATTTATGAGTGTGTTGAGACGTGTCCAACACGATAGTAAAGTCTTTTTTCAATTTTTTAATTAACTCTAATCTGTATTCTATCGACTTTCTGCCGAAGCCTTTTTTGTGGAAATCCTTATGTATCATGCCCCAAGAAAGCGCTACTTTATTTTCTTTGTCATTAACATCATAGCCACCACAACCAATAATCTGATTATTTTCTTCAATTACGTAATAATTTTGGGCATTAGTTAGCCAATTTTCAAAAGATTTTAGCTCATGCAGTGCAAAATATTTAGGGCAATTGCTATTGAAAATTGCCATGCATGCAGGCATGTCTTTTAGAGAATATTTTCGTATTTTCATTTGAGTGCCCCCGACCAGATTTGAACTGGCGACCTCCCGTTTTTTCGAACCTTACGAAACGGACGCTCTACCACTGAGCTACGGAGGCATAAAGGTTATGAAAAAATCGGTATTTAAAACTCTTGGCTTTAGCCCGATTTTTCCATCCCAAAAATTGCTAGCAATTTTTGTTATCTCTTAATTTTGTTTAAAAGCATACTGATGAGTTTTTAAGCTATTTTCGTTTATGGGCTTTTTGAAGTGATGAGAACTTCCCCTTCGTCAGTCGATAAGGTTATACAAAAAGTCTTTATTCTTTCGCATTCCTAATGTAATGGGGTGCATTGTGCGGTGATAGTGGGGGAGAGGTATCAGGAGCTTCTGCAGACTGCAAGGAAGCAGATTGAGCTTGCAGACCATATGCTCTATGTTACTTATCCTTTAGTTCAGGAGACTAAATTCCTGCTGGCAATTGCAAATCATGTTATAAGCGCTGCAAGATGTTCTGTGCAGGCGCTTCTGGAATTCGAGCTTTTGTACAAGAGGCTGGAACAGTTCAACAGGACATTCCTTTCGGAAGTCGAGATTTACCAGAAAAAGGTCGCTCCAAGATATAATCTAGATTGGAAATACTACAAATTACTGCAGAAACTAATGGAAGTGCAGAAATATGATGCTGAATCTGTTGTGCGTTTCAAAAGGGGTGATAAATACATCCTGAGTACTGCAGAATATAGCATGTCTGCAATCGATTTAGATACTGTAAAGAGATATTCCAATTTAACAAAGAAATTTGTGCAGGAAATTGCAGACGCAATAAGCAAGCAAGATGTTAGACCTAAAAGATGTTGAACAAAAGTTGAATCTGGCAGACTATCTGCTAAATAGAGATCCGCCGTTTCCAGCTGCAGCAATGAGACATATCCTGCAGGCAGCCAATATGCTTGTAACAATACACCTTAACATGGATGAAAATGCCAAAATCAGCCCGCAGATAGCCTGCAGCAAGCTGGCGGACGACCCTGAATCAAAGGAATTTGCTTCCCAGTACATGTATTTGCTTAATGTAGCGGTAAAGCCTGCAGTTCTGAGAGAAGAGGCTGAAAACGCTTATAAAGCCACAAAATCTTTCTTCAATCTGGTTAAGAGGGCCCGCGGGTCAGCTTGACGACTGTAGAGCAAATCGAGTAGGCGAAGACGAGTTTTTTCGCTAATTTGTATCAGCTCTAAAAACAATAAACAAAGGAGCAAAAAATGAAAGAAACAGAAACATACGTAGTAGATACGTCTGTCTTGATTGAAAGACAGATATCAGAACTAGTAAAAAAAGAGAAAATAAAGGGAAAGATAGTCATACCTCTCGCAGTTTTGGCAGAGCTAGAGCATCAGGCAAATACAAACCAGACAGAAGGTTTTCTTGGATTAGAGGAAATTAAAGAATTGAGAAAATTAGCTGAAGAAAAGAAGATTCTTTTGGAATATGCTGGCCAGAAGCCAGTCGAGGCTTACATAAAAGGCGCAAGGCAAGGCGCTATGGATGATATTATACGAGAAGTTGCTGTGCAAAAGAAAGGTACTTTGATTACAGCAGACAGAGTCCAGGCGCTTGTTGCAGAGGCGCTGGGAATTCCAACAATGCTTCTCACACCCTTGCCAACTAAGACTGTCGGCAAGCTGGAAATAGAAAAATATTTTGATTCTGAAACAATGTCAGTACATTTCAAGGAAAATACAATTCCATTGGCGAAAAAAGGAAAGCCAGGTGCTTGGAGTTTCATGCAGGTTGCAAAAGAAAAGATGGACGGGCACGCCATCCGATTGCTGACGTCAGACATAATTGAGAAAACAAAGATTTCACAAAATGCTTTCATTGAACTAAGCAATGCAGGAGTTACAATTGTGCAGTTCCAGAATTACAGGATTGTTATAACAAAACCGCCATTTGCAGACGGCTGGGAATTAACTGCAGTAAGGCCGCTTGTAAGCTTAGAATTGGAAGATTATAAGTTAACACAGAAACTTGTAGATAGAATATCTTTAGGGGCTGCAGGAATCCTAATATCGGGATCTCCGGGCTCTGGAAAAACTACTTTTGCTTCTGCCCTCGCAAAATCTTACCTTAAATCGGGAAAAATTGTCAAGACAATAGAAAGTCCAAGGGATTTGCAGGTTCCTGATGAAGTTGTTCAATACTCGAAAAATCTCGGCAGCAGGGACGACATACATAATGTAATGTTATTGACAAGGCCGGACTATACAATCTTTGATGAAATGAGAGTTACAGAAGATTTCAGGCTTTATGCAGATCTGCGTCTTGCTGGAATAGGTCTGGTTGGTGTTGTACATTCAACACAGCCAATTGATGCTGTGCAGAGATTTATAGGCCGTGTTGAGCTGGGAATGATGCCGTCTATCATTGATACAATAATTTTCATTGAAAACGGTGCTGTCGCTAGAGTCTTAGAACTAACAATGAGAGTTAAAGTGCCAACAGGAATGACGGAAGCTGATTTAGCAAGGCCCGTTGTTGAGGTAAAAGATTTTGAAACAGGAGAATTAGAATTTGAGCTTTACACTTACGGCGAGCAGACTGTTGTTGTTCCAATCAAGAAGAAAAGTAAATTAGCATCAACTGCAATCACAGCCATGCATGGAAGTGCAATAAACTTCAAAGTAAGGGAAGCAAAGAAATTCATCAGCTTTTATCTGCCTTCAAGAGTTCATGCAGCCACTTTGCAGATAAGTGGCCAGCCAATAACCAAATTATCTGTGCCGAGGTCTGGAGAAGTAAAGATACATAAGAAATCAAAGCTGGGCAAATTAATAGCAGATGCCCTCATAAATAGGAAAGAAATCAGTTTTTCTAGTTAAGAAAGCTCTTTTAAATCAAATTTTTATCTTTTAATCATGCCCGGGTAGCTCAGCTTGGATAGAGCATCGCACTCCTATCGCAAAACAGGGATGTTTTGCGGGACTGATTACATCAGTAATGCGAGGGTCGGGAGTTCAAATCTTCCCTCGGGCGCTTTTGAAAATACTTAAAAACACTATAATGTTTGTAATTAAATGCGTCGATAGTCTAATGGTAGGACTGTGGCCTTCCAAGTCACAAATCTGGGTTCGAATCCCAGTCGACGCATTTTAGAGTAAATCTTAAATATCTACTCTACTAAACAGATTACATGAAAGTTGCAGTTCTATATACCGGCGGGAAGGACAGCCTGTTTGCCATGTACAGGGCCATGCAGCAAGGCCGTGAAATAATGTGTCTTATTACAATAAAGTCAGATAATCCTTCTTCCTACATGTTTCATACAACAAATATTGATTTGATCAAGAGCTTGCATTCAAAAGCCCTTGGAATACCTGTAATTTTCAAGAAAACTACTGGAATTAAAGAAGAAGAATTGAAAGATTTGAAGGCAGCCCTTCAATTGGCAATCAAAAAATACAAGATTGAAGGCGTTGTTTCAGGAGCAGTTGCTTCAGAATATCAAAGATACAGGGTCGAAACAGTTTGCGCAGACCTTGGATTAAGAAGCTTGGCGCCATTATGGCATTTGGATCCTAATACTTACCTGTCTGAGTTCTTAAGAGAAGGTTTTGAAGCAATTTTCTGCTCAGTTTCTACAGAAGGAATGGGGCAAACCTGGCTTGGAAGGAAGCTGGATGTGCAAGCCATGGATGATTTAAAGAACTTACACGCAAAATTTGGCATACATATCGGCGGGGAAGGCGGCGAGTTCGAA
The DNA here is from genome assembly GCA_964354105.1 of Candidatus Woesearchaeota archaeon. Lineage (GTDB taxonomy): Archaea > Nanobdellota > Nanobdellia > UBA10117 > UBA10117 > CAYGXM01. The sequence continues at coordinate 20,259 of CAYGXM010000006.1, read as the reverse complement.
ACCTTTGTAATTAATGGCCCTCTTTTCAAGAAAAGAATTGAAATACAGGATGCAGAAAAGTTCTGGAAAGAAGACCACGGAACTTATCTAATCAAAAAAGCAAAGTTGGCTAAGAAATAAAGGGAATCTGTTATGTTTTGTTAATGTTCCTTGAAAGCTTTAGCATCTTAAAAAGTTTCTAGCTTGCAAGTTGAAGGCTGACTAATGTTTAGGCATACAAGCTGAACGTATAGTTCAGCTGTACAGCGGAATTACATTTCGCTTGTATCCCTTAGAGAAGTTTTAGTTTACCTGTAATCTTATCTATTTTAGCTTCAGCATCAGGGCCTATGCCAACTGCTGTTTTAGTGCCTGGCTTTAATTGAGTAAGGCCTGCATCTGAAATTAAGACAGAGATTAATTTTGCCTTTGCGGCCTTTTGTTGTATGGATTTCAATTCTGTTTCAGAGCTAACTTTAAGGACAACTTTCTTAGCCCCGGATTCCCGCCACTTCTGGACAGTTTTTGCATCAGACCTCAATACAGATTCAACAGAGGCGTGTGCTGCCTGTGCTGCCAGCTTGCCTTTACCTATTTCTAAATCAGTCCGCAGAACTATTACTTGTTTTGACATCTAGGTTCTCTCAACAAGTTCAAACTCAGCACCGCAATGCAGGCATCTCACCCTGATATTTACCTTGTACAACTGCGATGTTGGTATTGTGCTTTTGGTTGCGCCGAGCGCTGCAGAACCGCATTTTGGGCAGGTTACATTCATTTTTTCGACCATTGTTTTTTTCTCCTCGAAAGCTCACAACTGTGGCAAATCTTTCTTGTTAATAAATGTTTTTCCTTCTCTACTGCAATTTGCAGATAGTGTGCGGGCTTGCCGCAATAGAAGCATTTTGCAGACTTATTTATTGTTCTATAAAGCCGTTTGATTAGTTCTGGTGTGTTTTTTATTGAAATTGTTATGTGTTGCACCATTTTTTTACAAACGCTCCAGCAGAGCTGCAATCATCAAAGGCAGTATTGCAGTGGCGTCTCCCTCTATTGTTATGTGTTTTGCCTTCTCTTTAAGTTTTCCCCAGCTTATAGCCTCTCTGGTCTGTGCTCCTGATAATGAGCCGTCATATTCTACGGCTGTTGTGATGTAAACCATGTAATCAAGCCCGCCCCTGAATTGAGCCCACCAGATGGCATGGTGTTTGGATATGCCTCCGCCTATTGACAATGCGCCCAGTTTTTTGGCGTCAAACATCATTGATGCTATTTTATTCTCATCTTCCAATGTGTTGATGCGGAATTTCTTTTTCTGCGAGAACAACCATATTTGATTTCCCACAGCACCATCTGTCAGGCCGGGAACAAAGATAGGAACATTATTTTTGTAAGCCCAGTATATTATGGAATCATTTTTGTTCTTCTCATTTTCCAAGGATTTGCCCATTTCTTCAATTATTTCATATGAAGCCAATTCTTGCTTCCCTTCAGCCCAAAGTTTTTGTAAAAGCGGCTGCAGTTTATCTTCTAAAATTTCCCCGTATGACGATTTAGGAATTAGAATATTTCCAAGCCTGAAAATACCTTTCTTATGTAGCACTTTATCGTCCATTGTGAAATCTCCATGCATATAAGGCTTCCAAACTCTTGCAAAATCATGATCCAAGAAGCCGCAAGTTGTTATTATCATCGAAATCATCTTATTTTTTACTAAATCACGTATAACTCCGCGAAGGCCTGTTGAAATAGGCGCGCCGGGCATTGACAAAATCCTCGTGCAGCCCTTGTCTTTTATCATTGTTTCCAGAATATCAACGCCTATTGCTATCTTCTTGGCGGAAAAACCGCCTGCGCTATGCATTTGTTTAATCAAGTCATTTGGCGTCTTTGCCTTGCTTAAATTAATGTCTTTTACAGGCATCATTTTTTCTTTAGCGTCCTTTCGACATCTTTCAGAGCTCTAGAAATGCTTTTAGGCTTTGCTGCAGGCTTTGGTCTCGGCATCTTTGGCTTAGCTTTGGGTATTTTTTTAACTTCTCCGATGACCCTGGCTTTTGGTTTTGCAGGCAATTCTGTAACTTTCATTTCAGCAAGTTCTTTTCTAAGCGCCACAATCTTTTGCTGCAAGGGCGTTACTTCAGGTGCTGCTGGCGCCCTTGCAGGTGGAATTTGTATTTCCGGAAGCTTCAGCGGCTCTTCCTTTATTCTTGCTACCCTGACAATTGGAACTGGCTTTGGTGCACGCATAATCGCTTTTGTAACTGCTCTCGGGCGTGCAGGCCTTGCTGCATAATATCGATAGCCTGTAGTTATTAGTACCATGATGAGCAACGCAAGTAGGCCAAGTAATGCATATGGGGGCGCTGCTGCTATGGCGGGTGGCGGAGTTGGCGGCGCAGGGGGTGCCGGAGGTGTTGGAGCAACTGGAGCTACTTCCTTCAGTAGGGATAATATGATGGTGGCATTTCTAGGCAGCGCGAATTTCAGCAGTTTAATTGCAGTATCATTCAAGCCGCTGTTATCGATATCAGCATAATAAATTTGATTAATTGCCAGAGCTGTTCGGAGTGGAGATGCTATTTCGAATTCAGCCAGCTGCTGTTCGTCTAAAATTTCTGCCAGTCTTATGTTATGCAGCTTTCCTCTGATTATGCAGTCAATGCTGTCTCCAACTCTTAATTCAAATTGCCTTGACTGGCCTTCCGCTATGCTGCAGTTATAGATAATTGCCGGCTCTGCAGCTACTCCTCTGCGCGCAATTTCTTCTTCATGCCTATGCACTGTGAAGAACCATGTTCCATTAGCCCCTGTATTTCCTACAGTATCATTAGCATAAACTGTGAAGTTATGCTGGCCTAAATTTAATCCTATCTTTGTGCTGTTACAAGTTACAGAACTTCCAGCCCCTATTTTGGTCATGGTTTCATTAGTGCCATTAAATTCCAGAATGCAGGTATCTATGGCGGATGCCCCATTTATTACAGTAGCATTGATTATCGCAGAAGTTGAGGTTTGTACAGAGTTATTTGCAGGCGACGGGTTTATTATTGTTATTGTTGGCGGTGTTGTATCCAACATAACATTTCTAGTCGCAGTTTGATTTGAATTTGTTGCAGAGTCGTTGCACCAAGCGTAGAAGGTGTAAGTACCATCGCTCAGTGCAGTTTTGTTTTCCCAGAAAACGTCTCCGGCGTTGTTGTCAAAAGTTTCATTTGTTCCATTCCAGTTTAATATTACAGTATCTCTGTTTGTATCCGCGCAGGTTATATTGATTAAAATCCAATTCTGTGAGTGATTTCCTGCAGATGTTGTTGATGGATTATAATAAATGCTCGTATTTATGGTATCAACTGTAAAGAACCATGTTCCATTTGAGCCTGTGTTTCCAGATGTTTCATTGGCATAGACTGTGAAGTTATGCTTACCTTCATTTAGGCTGGATTTTGTGTAGTCGCACGTTACAGAACTTCCGGCGCCATTCTTAGTCATTGTATTATTGCTATTGTTAAATTCCAGAGTGCAAGTATCAATATTTGATACTCCGTTGACTACAGTTGCGTTTATTGTTGCTGTTGAAACATTTATGTATGAATTATTAACAGGCGTTGGAGCTATTATTGTAACAACGGGCGGCATAGTATCTGCAATTCTGAAAAACCAAGTCTCAGAAACATTGCTTAATGCTCCGTCACTGCAATTTACACTCCAGTTGTGATAGCCATAACTGATGCCGCTTATTGTAAAATCTGTTAAAGTGTAATTTAGTGTCGTATCATTTGTTTGATTTAATGTGCCATTCAGGTAAATCGAACAATTCAATGTAGCATTAAGGTCGTCTATCGCTGTAAAATTAAATGTTATTGTCTGCGTATTGTTAATTTGCGTGTTGTTTGAAGGCAGGTTTAATTGTATTTGTGGCGGTTGATTTATTGGGCCAAGAGGCACAAACATACTTCCAAAGCTGGTTATGTTTGCGTAAGTATAATTTTCTGCAGTGTTTACACCATACGTGCTTGCAAATTTGCTCGTATCCGTTTCCCAGGTGCCATTGTTTCTTGCAAGGAATAAAGTACTTTCGTCGATGCCAAGGTTAACGACTTCTGTTTCGTTATAGCTTATGTTTAAGAAAAGATATGCGCCTGCGGAATTATTTGTGGCGTTTATCCATTTGCTTATGTTGTAATATCCAGTACCAGAATTAGATGGGGCTTGTGTTGACATTAAACCCTTTAACGCGATGCCAAACGAATTAAATGATACTATATTTTGCTGAGTTGTTAAATTAATGACTGTATTATTTTCTGATTTTACAGAAGTCGATGTGGAATTAAAGTCTGCTTGTGTATTATTGCTGGCAAAATTATTTGTAAACGCATTATGAGAACTTATGAATAGCCAAAATCCATTAATTAAATTGTTGTTTGCAGTATTATTTATTAAATTACTATAATTACCCTGCCATATAACTATGCCAGTGTCGTTATTATAGTTTGCAGTATTATTAAATAAAGTATGATTATTCGAAAATGTTTCAACTCTAATGCCATACCATTTATTATAATTGGCAGTATTATTTATCAGCGTGTTATTGTAATTATTACTAATATCTATACCAATTCCATTAGATCCTGTAGAGTATGTTATGGTATTGTTAATTATTTGTGTGTAATTTGCACCACTAGACTGGATACCTTCATCTGTGTTGTTATATATAACATTATTTTTTATAATATTATTCGGGCCGGATCCTATGTAAATGCCTGCGGCCGAATAATAAATAATATTATTTGTAAAATTGCTATCAGTGCCAAAATTGTGCGTTATTGCCATTTGTGTGCAATTAGAAATTCTATTATTATTAACTATGGTATAATTGCTGTTTTGTAATTGTATGCCTTTTGTGTAATTACTTATATTACAATTTTGTATAGTTGTATTGCTGCTGTTTGTATAAATCCCATAAGTTGTGCCGCTAAATGTTCCATTTATCGAATATAAGTTTAAACAGTCCAACGTTATGTTGCTGTTTTGGACATCTATGCAGATACTATCTGACTGGTTCCCTGATATTGACTGGTTTAATACATATAATTGATTTGCCTGTGTCAAGTTCATGCAGTTTGATACGTTTATCGGGAGTGATGCTCCAAGAGGCGCAAAAGTGCTTTCAAAATTTGTTATGTTTGCATAAACATAGTTATCTGTTATGTTTACATCGTATGCATTGGCAAAATCTGCAGGGTTTGTAAACCACCCGCTCGCATTATTTTTGGCTATCCTTAAGGTGCTTTCATTTATATTATTAAGGTCTCCAGGATCAGCATAAGAAACATTCAGGAACAGCCAGGAGTCATCAGAATTGTTTGTCGCATTTACATACTTGTTGATGCTTAGCAGAGGCTCGCCACCTGGTGAAGTCCCGTTTCTTAATGCAATGCCTTTGGATGTGAAGCTGACAACTACAGAGCCTATCTCCAAATCAATGACTGTATTGTCAAGGGCGTTCTTGTATGAATAAAAGTCCCATTGCGTATTGTTAACAGCAGTGTTGTTAGTTAAATTATTATTGCTTGAGCTGGATTGGAGGTAGATGCCGTATTGAGTGTTGTTATTGGCTGTATTGTTTGCAATGTTTATGTTATTGCTGGCGGAGAGTTGAATTCCGTATTCCGTGTTATTGTCTATGGTGTTATTTATCAAAACACCGCTATTGGTGGCACTGATTGTTATGCCTGTGCCCCTGTTATTGCTAATAGTGTTGTTTGTAAAGTTGTAGTGCGGGGATGAAGAAGTCAAAACTCCGTTGTACGTGTTGTTGTTAATTGTGTTTGAGATAATGTCATTGTAAGAACCGGATGTGGCTAAAATGCCCTGTTTGCCATTGTTGCTGACACTATTGCTGGTTATATTGGTATTGGAACTAAAGAAAATGTAGACGCCTTGCCATCCGTTGTAGTCGAAGGTATTGTTGAATAGGGTATTATTGTCGCTATAATCAAGGTTTATGCCGTGCCGAATGTTTGCTATTTTATTTTCGATCAGGGTGTTGTTGGTGGAACTGGAGCTGAGGACGATACCTTCGTCATTGTTGTTGGCAGTATTCGCTGTCAGGGTGTTGTTTGAGCTGGAAGTGAGGTAAATGCCCTGCTGGGTGTTGTTATTGGCGGTATTATTAATTAACGTGCTGTTTTTGGAATTCTCGATATAGATGCCTTTCTGGGTGTTGTTATTTGCAGTGTTATTTATCAGCGTGTTGTTGTCGTCGTTTGAACCAAAGATGTAAATGCCATTGCCATTGTAGCTGACATTATTTCCCTCAATGGAATTGTAACCTGAATTGTCGTATAAACTAATTCCAGCTTTGGTGCCTCCTCCATACATGAAGCTGGCATTATTATCTGTTATATTATTATAAGTGGAATAAGATTGTAATATAATGCCTCCATTGTTGCTGCTAAAATTGTTTAGAGTAATATTATTTTGACTGGAATGTTCAAGGAATACACCCGCACCGTTGCTAAAAGCAGTATTATGATGTATGTTAGTTCCATTTGAATAGTTCAAGTGTATTCCGCTTACAGCTTCTATATTTTTCTGTATAATATTGTATGAGATTGTAGCATTAATCGAAGCCTCCAGCCAAATGCCTGTTCTGCAGCCAGACGTACATCCGGTAATGTTGTTGTAGTTCACATTACTAATATCCGAATCATATGCATAAATTCCCCGCATATAGTTCGTGATGTTGCAATTTTTAATTGTCAGATTTTTGTAGCCATTTACATATATGGCATAAGTATTTAGAGCAGGGGTATCCGTGCCTGTTATGTTATAATTTGCACAGTCCAAAGTTACATTTTCTGCCTGGATATCTAAGCACCTTCCATCTGACTGGTTGCCATATATCGCCCTGTCTAATGTATAAACTTCATTATCTGTAGATAAATCCCCGCAAGCCGTGACAGTTGTGGCTTGCGTCGTGAAACTTGGCTCAGGTGAAGGGGCCATTTCCAAGGTTGCAGGTTCTGCTGGCTGGGTTTCTATCGGCGTCGTGATCTTGCCATAATAAATATTATATGCTGAAGGGCCAAATATATCGTTGTTGAAAATGACATCAGTTTCCTTGCAGAGGCCGTCATTTGCTATGATATTATTTTCATTTCTAAATTGAATATTCTGGCCGTCAGCTTCGATATAAATATCTCGGCAGTCTTCAGTTCTGTATTGATCAAATACAATGTGTATTGTGATTGTTCGCTGCGAGCTGTCTGCCGGTATCTGCAATTGGTGTTCCCAGGATGAACCGCCTGCGTCGAAAGTTCCGGCGCCTGTTAATGTGAATGGCGGGAAAATTATCAGGAGCAAGCTTACAATCAGGGCACTTATGGCTATCGCTATAACTGCCCAATCTTTGGCGCATAATTTGTTTACTTCATTTTCAGCCATAGATTTACTCCTACTTTCTTTATTCGTTGAACCTTACCATCGATAGTTAATTCCAAAAGGGCCTTTTCGGCGGTGTTCCAGCTTACTTTCAACAAAGAAGCAACTTCTGATGTAGTAATAACCTGCTGTTTTTCCAGCATCTTGAGAATATCACTATGTAAGTTCATAGTAATATACCTCCTAATTTAATAGGTATATTCATAGTTATACTCAGTAGCCTGTTAATAGGAAGCTTCACTTATTTTTAAGCTTTTCTTTCTTCCCCGTTTGTTTTTCGGTGTCTATTTCCTTGACAAGGATGCCTGTATAGCCGCATTTGTCGCAAATCCACTTTTCAGGAAGCAGCCAGCCGCTGATTGATGTTTCCTGCCTTATTTCTGTGGAATTGCATTTTGGGCAGATTGGTATCTTAACCATCTTACTTTTTCTGCAAAACCAGGAATTTCCTGGTCAGGCCTCCATGAACATACATCTCTGATTCAAAGATGATTTTCCATTGCCTTTTGTTCAGCATTTTCTTAACGTTGACATAGTGGGGGTATAGCAATGAGAGATATTTCTTTGGCTTCAGAACCGCATGTGCTGAAGAAAGAAAGTCCTTATAGAGGGAATTCAAGGATTTAGCACCTACAAAAGTTGATCTGCCATATGGCGGGTCTGTTGCAATTGCATCGATTGAATTCTTTTTGAATGTTTTTTGCAATTCCAATGCATTTCCCAGCATTAATTTGGCTTTTTGTTTGTAAAACATTATGTTTGTTTTGCTTCCAGATATCATTTTTTTATCTATATCAACTCCGATTGCTTTACAATTTAAGATTGCAGCTTCTATCAAAACAGAACCAGTTCCGCAAAAAGGGTCGAGCAGAATTTTGCCTTTTTGCGCCCTGGAAAGATTAATCAATAATCTTGCCAATTTTGGCTTCAGGGAAGTCGGATGAAAAGCAGGCTTCTTAATCGGCTCTCTCTGCAAAAATCTGCCTTTTTCAGCTTTCCACAGGAGTTTTGCAACGTAATTCTTTTTATCTGTAAGGACAAAAAGAACAGTTGTCTTTGGCTTTTCCAGGTTTACCAAAATTTCAGCCTTGCCGTCATGATGCGCATAATAATCATAAATGGGGCCCGCTAATTTTGCCTCTATCCGGGATCTTGCAAGTCCTGTAAGGTCATCGACTCTTACACAAAATGGGAGTTTTACAAAACTCCATTTTACTTTGTCCAGCTCGGATAAAAGCAGGGAGGGAAGCTCTTTGATTAAGACAGCAGCTTTCCAGATGAGGGAAGATCTTTCCATTAACTCTGACACCTTCCCTTCAGACAAAGCAGATTCCCCTACTACAAAACTGTTGAACTGCTCCAAAACTTTCAACTTGGCCTTTTCAGTTCCAAAAAGCGCAGTAATTTCCTGTATTGCTAAATCTAGATTTTCTCCAGAGAGCTCAAAAAGATACTTAGCCATATTATTACTGTGGAAAACTTATTATTAAGTGTTAGCTTGAACTTACTGATAATTCAACTTGACATCTGTAAAGCTTCCTACTTGGCAGTCATGTAAAATTCAAGAACCCCAATATCTTGCAGCTCTTATCTGCGTCTTCTTCTCGGGCGTTCACCAAAGTGATGTAATAATTTGTCCATGTGCTCTTCAAGCCTCTCAATCCTTCTGTCTATTATTACAATATATTTTAGGCTCCAGATAACGCCGATTAAAAGCCCGAATGTGGTTGCCCACAGTACAATCTCACCAGCACCTAAACCATCTACCATAATTAAAATAAAAATAAGAGGTATAAATAGATTTGTTTCTATTGTGCAGTTAACTTTACAGCTAAGGTTATCTGTCTGAGCTTGTTAGCTTTCTTGCTTAGTTGATGTTGAGAGCTAACTCTGTTTCTGCTTAACTTTTCTAAAAAAGCTTTGCCCTATAGCTCTTCGCCTTCAGCTTCCGTAACGTCTTCTGCTTTCTTTGCTGCAGATGCTCTCCAGACCTTCGCGAAACTTGGCGTGACTACAAGGAAGTTCTCGCCGAAGCCTGCAATATCCCCTTCATTTGCCTCGACAGTCTTCTTTATCTTGTCTATTGCTCTCTTCAATTCAGCCAAATCTTTGTCTTTCAAGGGCTCGATGTTCAATATGGATATTGTAAACCCTTCCCTGACAGCATTGATAATTTCCTTAATGTCATCAAACTTTTCCAAGGTAAAGGGCCTTACCAATACCTTTGATTTTTGGTCTTTTATATCAGCCTCTAGCTCAACATAATCTTCCCCTAATTCTACATCAGAATCCTGAGTTGTAAAGACTTTTTTCAAACCATCAAACAGCGCCATGTCATCACCTTATTTTACTCAAAACCGCACCACATTATAAGCTTTTCTGCATAGCAGAATACACATTATTGAAAACCATTATATGCGATTTTTGAGGTTTTCAATTCCGCAAACTCAAAGTTTGCGTTATTCCCGCTGTGCGCCTTCCAATAAAGTGGCTAAATTCCACAATTGCGTGCGGATATCAGCGCTCAGATTGGGGTCCAAGGACAAATCTTCAGTCTTTTGCAGGGCGGCATTGATCTTTAATGCGATATTTTTCTCGTCACATAACTCTTCCTTAATCTCGTTTAGAATCTCACGTATGTTCTTGGAAATTGCGCCGTCTTGAAGTATTAAATCTAATAGTTGCTGCACCTCGTCGATGGAACCCATTTTGCATAGTAATTGAGTAAACTCTAAAGTAATAAGCTTTTAAGATTTTTGCACTTGACGAGGGTTATCTCTCAAGGGTTTATTGCGTTCTTTCTAAAGCCTTACAAGCCCAAAGAAATAACCTTTTCAGAATTATTTCTTCATCGAAGCAGTAATTTCTTTCTGCAGTTCCTGCGCCCTTTCCCTTGACTTTAATTCCTGCTTTTCAACAGTCTTGATTCTTAATTCAATTTCTTCTTTTCTTTCCTTCAGCTCTTTTTTCAAGTCGGCAATCGGCTTTTCAACAAGCAGCTCGCCAACCATCCTGTATACCGGAGGCTTTGCAACCTCCAATTCTGCCAGAGCACCTTCAGTTTCAATCTGCTGTAATTGCAATTGCTGTTTTTGTGCTGCAAAAACCTGCAGCCTTTGCTGCAACAGCTGCAGTTCTTGTATTTTCCCATGCGTCCCTTCCGATATTTTTTCAACCATTTTCAATTCCTATTTTTGCTTCCACGCTTTTTCAACAATTGACAGCAATCCCGTTATTGTTGTAGCAACTGCACGGAATGCAGTTGCATCCTGAGCCTTAATTTTTATCTTCAACGTCACAAGCGAAACATTTTGTTTCGCGGTGCCCCGCTGAACTTTGTTCAGCTTGGGCTTGCCGAGTTTCATCGTGTAATGAGCTCGGTCTGTTTTAAACTCTGTTTCAGGCTCCAAAGCTTCATAACAAGCTTTCAAAAAAGCCTTGTCGCCTTTTATTTCAATCTCCGAGGTAAACATAATATTATTATCGCGCCTTGACTTTCTTCAAAGTTCCAGGCCTCGTTTTCATAATAACGCGGGCACTGCAGTAAGGGCAGATTATTCTCTTCTCTATATCTAATTTAGACAAAGTTTTTTGACAGTAAAAGCATTTGTATGACATATTCGTTTATTTTAAACCTCCTGGACTTGTAACGGCTTCTCTAATCCCGGTTCATAAGCTTTTCCGGCAAATTTAGTACTGCACGAATTGCACTGCCAGATGCCAGCAGACAGTCTTTTGAGAGCAAACTTGAAGCAAACAGGGCACTTGTGCTTCTGTTTCTGCACAGATTCAATTTCTGTGACCTTCTTTCTTATTCTAAGGCCATATCTGGCGCCAAAACGGCCAGCTGATCCAACCTTTTTAGTATGACTTGGCATAAGTCTCAGCTTTTTTGATGTTTTATAAAGCTTTTCAGAAGCGCCGGCGCCAGGATTTGAACCTGGAAGTCCTTGCGGACATACGCTCTCAAGGCGTACGCATTATTTTCCCATCATAAACATAGCCAAGCTACGCTTGCTGAGGACCGGATTCTGCCACGCCGGCATAACTTTAACATAGTAAGAAAGCCTTTTTAAAGCTGATTTTGGGCTCAACAACATGGCGAAAGCGAAATCAGGCAAATTTAATTTCCTTGAAAAGCTTGTAACAGCAGACATAGCATTTGAAGCCTTTGGCAAGAATCTAAATGAACTTTTCCAGAATTCAGCTCTCGCTTTGAATGAAACAATGGTTGATACAAAAACTGTTTCAGCTAAAATAAAGAAAGTATTTAAACTACAGAATGCAGAGTTGAATAATTTGCTCGTTGATTTCTTAAATGAAATAATATATTACAAGGATGCAGATTCAATGATATTCTCAAAGTTCAAGGTTAAAGTTGAACAAAAAGACAAGCTTTGGAAATTAACTGCAGAAATCTCTGGAGATAAAATAGACTGGAAAAAGCACAAGCTTCTGGCAGATGCGAAGGCAGCAACCTGGCATATGTTTGAATTGCAAAAGAAAGGCAAAGGCTGGAGAGCACAGGTTGTAATTGATATTTAAGTTCATGAAAAAATACAAATCTGAATCCTGGCTGGATTCAAGAGTTGAAGTACATTCTTCCTCTTTAGGTGGAAAAGGCTTATTCACTAAAAAGCCTATTAAAAAAGGAGAAAAAGTCATTGTTTTTGGAGGGACAGTTCTAACTAAAAAAGAAATAGCTAAAGGTGAATATCAAAAAGGCAGTAGCGTGGAAATTGGAGAAGGGCTTTACATTGCAGGCAAACCTGGTGAATCTGATAACGTTGATTTTCTAAATCATTCGTGCAATCCGAACCTTTGGCTAAAAGACGAAGTGACACTTATCGCAAAACATGATATTAAGAAAGACGAAGAGCTGACCGCAGATTATGGAACGTGGATTTCTAGGCCTTATTGGAAAATGGAGTGTAATTGCAAATCAAAGTTTTGCAGGAAAATTATTACAGGAAATGACTGGAAGCTAAAGGATTTGCAAAAAAGATACAAAAACCATTTTTCGCCTTATCTCAATAAGAGAATTAAAAATTAGATACCGTTGAAAATTCTTTTTCCTTCTGGCTCCAATAACTTTATTCCTTGGATATATTTGATATATAGGCCATTTGGGCAGAATACTCTTAATCCATCACCATCAGGATCTATGCTTAATTTTAATTCTAGAATGGATTCGTTTGCTTCAATTATAATGCCATTATTTATCTTATTAGCTATGGAATATGTTTTGGACCACCAATGATCTCCTAATTTCAATGCTCTCTGCCTTTCTTGTTTAGGCACCATAGAATTAATTCCGTAGACAAATTCAAATGTGAGCTGATCTGCGTATTTAGGATTAATGCCTGCAGATATTAGCTCTTTAGTAATGTATTCATCCTGTGCATGCATGCGGGCATATTCTCTAGCTGTGCAGAGTGCCCAATTATGGGCGCAGCCCCTAAGTTCATTATAAAATTTCGTTTCTGCAAATTTTTTCTGTACTGGCGCAAAATGCAAATAATTTTTAGTTGCTTTTTCTGGAAGCCTTCCAGTAGGTAAGATGCCTGTTTCATTAAGTTTTAGCAGGCTAGCTAGTCCTGTTCCGTGCAGCATTAAAGGCTTATCAGAGATGCCTTTGTTGATTAATTCTTTTAGTTTTTTGCGATGCATATTCTAGCCGCCAGCCAAAAGCTTAAATCACTTTCTGACCAAAGTTTTGCATGGTTATTGGCGCTACTGGAATGCCGCATGCTCAAGAGCTTGAAGATATTCTCGCAATTGAACAGCCACATATCGCTCCAATAGTAATTAAAAAACTAGAGGAAAAGCCTTGGACCGAATTCCAAGCAGAACTTTTAGCCAAAGATATAGCCACTAAAAAGCCTGCAGAAGTTGCGGATAGCATTATTATCGGACTTAGTCCAGAAGGCATACCTGCTGATTCATATCATACTTATGCTGCAGCTAATGAACTTTACAGAGGTTCATATTGGCACGCATTCACACATATAGATATGATTCCAGATGAAAAGAAAGAAACTAGAGACAATCTGGGAAAGATCGCAATAGAGCAATGTTTTGACCCGCATGTTTACAGATGGGGAGATCCGGAGAGCCGCCACAATATCTATGGTCCTTATGAATTACTCCATGATGTTGTAACAAATCCAAAATCAAAGCTAAAACACCTTGTTTCGGTGCAAGACTTGGAACAGTGTATAAGATTAGCTTTTACAAATTTCGTGGAAAATTCAAAAGAATTTTCTTACAGCCTTTCCAGCCAACATCATAATACGGAAAAATCTCAGAGATGGCTCTATGAATCATTTTGTGAATTTTTGAACCATACACATCTTCTCAACAAAGACTTTGTCATAAAGACAATAGAAAATAATCCTAATTTTGAACCAGGTTTTTGCACGTACTTGTATCTGAATGATATTTTCAAAAGATTTGAGCATGAAGCCACAAATAAAGAAAAAGCAAAAATGTTCTGGCCTGTTCTTAAAGAGCTTATTTATCCAATAGAGCGGTTTGATGAGCTTGAAGAAAATAAGAAATTAATTGGAAAATATAAAAAATATGCAAAAAGCAACTACTGCAAGAAAAAAGTAGAAGAAGAGTTCAAAAATATGTTGAAAGAAGAAGTCTGCGAGGACTTTTGGCAAACTGTAAGTTATGTGAATGGTATTTTAGGCGAGCGTAAAATTGTCGAAACCTTAGAAGGCATTGCAAGAGCCGCCAAAGGCGAGGAAGCAAAAATTTTGGTAAAAAATACTGTTGGCCACTTAAGTAACTACATAAATTTAGCGACAGTTTACATGCTAAAATCGCATTGTACGCCTGCAAATGATGATGATAAATTTGACTTGGAACAAAAAAATAAATACATGTGTGATTTAGATGCCATTGAAAGAAGGCTCAGGAAAACCCCCAGCGATCCTGCTTATAACTAAAAGCTTAAAATGTTCGTTTAATGCTAAATGCTGGGGCCCATGATACAAATACCAACACAAAGGCCGCCGCTAAAGCGCATTTCAGAAGTAATTTGGGAGATATCTCCAGATTACAAGAAAGATGTTCCTGCTATGCAGGTGCCTGCGCGAATATTTGCAACAGAGAAACTGCTGGGGCAAATGGATTTAGCGGTCTTTGAACAGATAAGCAATGTGGCTTGTTTGCCTGGAATACAAAAGGCGGCGATGGCCATGCCCGACGCTCACTTCTCTTAAGGCCCAAGAGAGACTAGTGGGGCTATGGCTTCCCAATAGGCGGGGTTGCTGCTTTTGACTTAGATAGTGGAATCATAAGTCCGGGTGGAATAGGCTATGATATTAATTGCGGAATGCGTTTAGTCAGGACTGATTTGACAATAGACGAAGTCAAGCCAAAACTGAAACAATTAATTGACCATCTCTTCAAAACTGTTCCTGCAGGCGTAGGTGCACATGGTTTTGTCAAGCTAAATGAGAAGCAGCACAAAGATGTAATGATAGATGGCGCCCAGTGGTGCATCAAAAATGGATATGGCTGGGCAGAAGACAAGGACAGGATTGAAGATTACGGCAGAATAGAAGGAGCAGACCCTTCAAAAGTAAGTCCAAAAGCGATAAAGAGAGGCGCCCCAGAACTTGGAACATTAGGAAGCGGAAATCATTATCTTGAAGTTCAATTAATAGAAGCAAAAAATATTTTTGACAAGCAAATTGCAAAGAAATTCGGCTTGTTTGAAAACCAGATTGTTGTAATGGTACATTGTGGTAGCAGAGGGTTTGGACATCAAATATGTACAGATTATGTTAATGTATTTAGGCATAAAATGCCTGAGTGGGGCCTTAAAGTCAGAGATGAAGAATTAGCTTGTGCTCCGTTTAAATCAAAAGAGGCACAGGATTATTTTGCAGCCATGAACTGCGCTGCAAATTACGGCTTTGCCAACCGCCAGCTTATTTTACATAGGATTAGAGAAGGCTTCTCGCAAGTATTTGGACAGGATGCAGAAAAATTGGGCATGCATCTGATTTATGATGTAGCACACAACATCGCAAAAGTTGAAGAGCATAAAATTGACGGGCATAAAAAAGAAGTTGTGATGCACAGGAAGGGAGCAACAAGGTGTTTCGGACCTGCAAGAAAAGAACTGCCAAAGATTTACAGGGAAACCGGTCAGCCAGTTATCATTGGCGGAAGCATGGAAACAGGCTCATACTTATGCGTTGGAACAGATGAAGCAGACGAGCTGACATTTGGAAGTACAATGCATGGTTCTGGAAGAACAATGTCAAGAGCAGCTGCAAAAAGGCAAGTCTATGGCACAGATTTGCAGAAAAAGATGGAAAAGGAAGGGATCTATGTAAGAACTGTGTCGATGTCAGGATTGGCTGAAGAGGCTGGCTTGGCTTACAAAAGCATAAATGAAGTCGTTGATACTATGGACATTGCAGGCGTATCAAAGAAGGTCTGCCTATTCAAGCCTTGCGGCAATGTAAAGGGCTAATTTTCTCTTTTTTTCCAGAGGCATAAAGTTTTAATACTACTTTTTTTAGCTATATTAGCATGTATCAGAACCAAAATAGCGGGCAGGAAAACTATACGCCTCCTGCAACAAATGGGCAGAATATTCAACCTTATTTGCCTTCTGCAGGACCAAAGAACCCATTAGTGGACAAATACTTTCACCAAATCGAATCTAATTGGCAAGAACGTGCAGCTACTGCCAATATTATGGGAAAAGTGCCACCTGCCCCATCACTTACAAGATCACTTGAAATTCGCAAGGATTTGGAAGAGGGTCTTATACAAAGAGAACTTGGAAAAGTGCGCGAAGAATTTCTAATAGAAGCAAGAAAAATAGAAGAAGAGAGAATAGCGATGATTAAAGCAGACTTGAACAAAAAGTATGAAGATCAATTGAGGGAAACATATGCCACTGTTGAGACTGCGAATAAGGTGATAAATATTCAAAATGCAATATTAGGCAAGATAATGGAAAAAGACAAGGACCTTTTGTTGAAAGTTTTGGATGACGCAGGAATAACGGAAGAAGATATAAACCTTTTAGCAAATTGGAAAGATTAAAGATTAGGCTCGTGCTTTTTTATCAAATGTTTGTAGTCTTTGTAAATCTTGTAGACTGATACTGTTAGTATCAGGCCTATTATAAACATCATGAAGTCAGCGATTCTCGCATAATTTACATATCCGCCGATTGATTTTTCATAAATTGCAGCAAGCAGCGATGCGCCTAAGACAAAAATTATTGCTATTGTTGCAGTCAGTAATTTTATCGGGGCCGTATCCTTGCCTTCCCCCATCAATTTTCTCAGCTTAAATGTCAAAAAGAAGGATATGCCTAGGAAAATCAAGGCTAATATATCCAGAGTTGCAAACATGTGTGGTGGAAATCCTATTGCCATTTTAAGCCTCCCATATCTTTCAAATGAACAAATTCAGGATGAGCAGGATTCGAGCTTAGTATGACTTTGCAGTCCTTGCAGAATTTTTTCAGGGTGTCTTCTATGAATATTCTAAGATGACTGTTATTTTGTGCAGCGCAAACCAGCATAAAATTAAACTGCCCGGCAATCTCAAAACATTGCAGAACTTTAGATTCTGTGGAAATTAATTTTCGGAATTGCGGGATTTTTGGCTTGTCAACCTGCAGTTCAACTATCAATGTCTGGTAATTTAATTTTTCTAGATTTACAAGAGCAGAGACTTTCAAGACATTTGCCGCCATTAGCCTATCAATCCTGTTTGCAATCGCAACCCTGGATAGATTTGTACCCGATGCTAATTCAGTAAGAGAGATGCGACCATTTTGTGCAAGTTTAGAAATAATTTTTACATCAACAGCATCTAACATTACAGTAAATTAGAGAGGCTCAAATTTAAAAGCTAATCGCTGCAAAATCACTATTTGTAAGTGTTTAATTGCGAAGAGAAACCTTTATATATCAGAAACTTACATATCGTAAGTATAGCATTTCAAAATGAAAGCGCTTAGGGGGATACAGTTGTTTAATCTTGACGAAGAAAGTCAAGCGAAAAAATACTATGCCTTGCTGAAAAGCATTGTGCGCAAAAAAGTCAAAGTGCCAATCATGGCAAAAGGGGCAATGCGCATGATTGACTTCACGAAAAAACTAGCAAAGCTGGACTTTTATCCTCCGTTCGAAACTGCCTGGACAAGGCAGGAAAAACTCATGCTCGGCGAATTTTTAAGTGGCCAGTAGCCATGTGCCTCCTTCCGGTCGGGGCCGAGATCGGCCGGAAACTTATGCTCATGCAAGAAAAAAGAATCACAGATGACTTAGAAGATAGGATAGTCTGCAGAGTTCCGCCTGTAGAAGATGTTATCCCAGAAATTAAGCCCTGCAAAATTCCGTATAATGACGGCATTGTCTATTGCTCGGCATCAAAAGCTATTAATTGTCCAGATTATATAATTCAATTGGCCAAACAAAGACAGAAATACCGCGGAATCGAAGGGTAATTATGGCAGATGCTGAAAACACAGTTGGCCTGGAAATGATGTTTAGTCGCTGGCTCGAAAAGAATGAGCCTTCTTTAAGTAAAAACTTTGGGGATTTTTGGTGGATCTTTGAAGATGCTCAGTTTGTCTGCAAGAAAGGCAACGAAACTTATCCTGTTGGATACTGTCCGGAGCACCCAGATGCCAGACTTGATACTTATTTGTCAGATATAGGCACGATAAGAATGAAGTGCCCGACTAATACACACAAGCCGGAAAAACCTCGCTGTCAGGCGCACGACAGCAAAATGGATTATTATCTTGTCGGGAATTGCCAGAATCTGCTTCGCGAACATTTAATAAAAAGAATAACTGCACCGATTGCCAAAGGCGAAACTAAAAACTATGTAGTTAGAGGAACGAATTTTTACATAGCTTTTGCGAATCTTAAGTCAATAAACAAAATTGAACAGCGACTTAGTTCTTCTGCTATTGGCGAATTGAATCGTTTAGCAGAATTGGGAAATGAATATGTTATGAAATTGCCACCCAAGGGTTGGTCCAGCTTATCTGTATTCACCAAGCAGCTGGAAAATTTTAAATTAAAAGATGCACTTGATTCCTTTTTGCTGGAACGTTATGAATTATTTGATAAAAACGGCTGGTTAGAACGAAGGCCTTTCTACGTGGGAAGCAAGAAATATCAGCTGACAACAGTGCCTTCTGAAGTGATATTGGAGGCAAAAATATATGATTTGGAGCAGAATCCCTATTAGATAGTTTTAAAAATCAACTTTTTGAGTGATTTTACGATATACCTGAAGAAAATGGGCAGCGCTGAGGCGCCAGAGCTTTTCGCAGGTTTTTACAGATAGGTAGAAATGGGACATATCAAAAGAAAGAGACCAAGACGAGGTTCACTGAGTGTGTGGCCTCGAAAGCGGGCTAAACGTATTTATCCTATGATTAAAAACTGGGCTTCTTCAAAACAGGCAGCTTTGCTGGGATTTGCAGGCTACAAAGCAGGGATGATTTCTATAATGATTGTTGATAACAAGCCAAAATCGCCGACGAAAGGCGAAGAAATAATGCGGGCAGTTACAATATTAGAAGTACCTCCGCTGAAAGTATTGGGTCTTAGGCTATATCATGCAACACCTTATGGCACAAAATCAATTGGAGAATGCTGGGCAGACCATTTGGATAAGGAATTATCCCGCAGATTAAATTTACCGAAACCCAAGCTGAGCGAAGCTCAGCGGGGCCCAGCGAAACAAGAAGTTTCGCTTGGGAAGAAAAAGTTTACACTTGAACAATTAAAGGCAAAATTGCCAGATGTTTCCAATGTCAGAGTTTTAGTGTACACTCAGCCTGATGAGACCGGCTTCGGCAAAAAGATGCCTGAAGTTTTTGAAATTCCAATCGGCGGTTCTGTTCAGGAGCAGTTTGATTATGCAAATTCTATTTTAGGGAAAGAAATTTCTGTTAATGATGTTTTCAAGGCAGGCCAGTATGTTGATGTCCATGGTATTACAAAAGGCAAGGGCTTTGAAGGAGACATAAAGAGATTCGGAGTTAAATTAGCATCGCATAAGTCTGAATTCGGAAGAAGACACAGGGCAACAATGGGCCCGATTTCCCCTCCTGTAACTGCCTGGTGGATTGCTATGCCCGGCCAGATGGGTTTCCATAAAAGAACAGATTATAACAAGCAAATTCTCAAGATCTCAGACGTCAAAACAACAAATGTAAATCCGACATCAGGAATTTCCAGATATGGCTTGGTTAAAGGCAATTATATTTTGATTGATGGTTCAATACCGGGAGCCAAGAAAAGATTAGTTATACTGACACATCCTATCAGACCTGGCAGAGTTCTATTTGAACAGGCGCCAGATATCACACACATTAGCGTAAGGAGCCAGCAAGGTTGAAAATGAAAGTTCCAGTATTATCAATTGAAGGGCAAAAAATTTCAGATGTAGATTTGCCCATACAATTTTCAGAGCCTGTCAGGGAAGATTTGATTAAGAGGGCTGCCCTGGCTGTTATGTCTGCACAACATCAGGCCTACGGTACAGACCCGCAGGCTGGATTGAGGCAAGGAAAAGCTTTGCCAAAAAGAAGGCGAAAGTATGGCGGAACTTATGGAAAGGGAATTTCCAGAGTTGCTAGAAAAGTCATGTGGCATCGGGGAGAACAGTTCGGCTGGGTCGGCGCAAGAGGAGCACAGACTGTAAAAGGCATCAAAGCTTTCCCGCCAAAAGTTGGAAAGATATTCTGGGAAAAAATCAACAAAAAAGAAAACAGGAAAGCAATCAGAAGTGCAATTGCTGCAACTTCTGTTTTTGAATTGGTGG
>CAYGXM010000005.1:0-59360 GCA_964354105.1 Candidatus Woesearchaeota archaeon | reverse complement strand
TACATAGCATCTATTTTATGCGATCAAGAAAGGACGCAGCGGGATGTTGAAGAGGCTACGGGAATAAACTCGCTTATGGTTAGAACACGCTATACGGAACTGGTGAATTACCTTGATGATAAAGAGCGGCTTTATCTAATGAATGAAATTCAGCACCAATAAAGCAATTAAAAATCCTATCAGTAATCGATTAGCAAGCCTTAAATCACTTTTCTTTAAACACTGGAGATGGGAACTCCAGTTTCGCATTATATCAAAACTGCTGGAAATATAATACTAGGCAAGTATAATCATGCGCTGTCGTCTGATTTTGAAGCAAATAAGGATTTAGTTAACAAGTTGATCGGTTATGAGCAAACTTTAGTATCTATAAGTCCAACATACAATCCAGAAATCCGATACAGCTTGAAAAAGTTAAGAAACAAGCTTGCCGGGTATGTTACACGCGAATATAACAAGCTGAAACAAGAAAAATTTTGCCCATATGATCCAAGCGGAAGCCATGCGCACGCAAAAATATCCAAGAAGTTAAGAAAAACTAAAAGTGATAATGCTAAACAAACGCCAAAACAACCGTTGCGATTAGAGAGCCTACTAACAGGCCAGCCGCGATATCCATAGGCCTGTGTTTTCTTAAGAGATATCTGGATATGCAAACCATAGCTATCATTAAAGCTCCCAGAGCCATAAACATTGGCTTGAAGCTAAAGTACGATAGCAGGACAGAGGCAAGGATTACAGCTCTGGCTGTGTGTATGCTGATTAACGAATTAGCTGTAAACTTTGAAATCCAGTCGTGGTGTGGCTCCATTTTAGGCCTGTTCTTGAACCAAACCATCCGAATTGGAAAGACAATTGCATACAGAATAGCGAATGCTACAATTAACTGGTAGAATTGTGTTATATGGGATGTTAAAAGGAAGCCTAGAGCTATGAATAAGTAAGTTACATAGCTTCCGAATACCGACATTTCCTGTTTGTAACTCATTTTGATTAGTAGCCCTAACCGGATTCGAACCGGTGTCCCAAGCTTTCTCTTTGCTATAACCAGAGGCTTGTATCCTTGACCGCTGGACGATAGGGCTATGTAAGCTTTTAAATCTTGGATTTTTAAATCTGTTTAAGGGCTCGTCGTCTAGCTTGGATAGGACAGGCGCTTGCGGTAGGGCAAACTTCGTTTGCGGAGCTTGCTGTGCAACCAGCGTCTAACGGGTGTTCAAATCATCCCGGGCCCGCTAATTTCTTATTCCTTTCCATCCATTCTTTTGCATGTCAAAAGAGCTAACAATTGAGATAACTAACGCATGCTCGCTTCATTGCAAGATGTGCTCATCCGAAGCGGTGTCAGATTTTGCAGATATAGCTACATATGTATCTTTAGACAGCATCATAAGGTTTGTCAAAGAATATGCTGATTTTGAGATTATTAGGTTTTCTGGCGGCGACCCACCTAAGCACCCGGATTTTCAGCGAATTGTAAAGGCCACAAAAGCCGAGAACAGACAAGTTATTGTTTTAACATCCGGCAATTATAGCGATCACGAAGCCTTGCCAATTGAAGAATTGCAGGCCTGCAGGCCGTATATTGATGAATTGGTATTTTCGATACATGGCAACTGGGATTTACATGACTGCATAGCAACAAGCACCGAAAATCCGCTGGATGTTTTCGACCGGCAGCCAATAAAGAACATGCTTGAGAGCGTTAAGCGGGCAAGAGATTTGCAGTACAATTATTCATTCCATACGTGCGTGCTAAAGGAAAATTACAATGATTTGGAAAATATAATCAAGATTGTTGATAAACATTGCAGGGCAGACTATCAAAAGACAAGATTGCACTTCCTCAAGCCGGTTTATCAGGGCAGGGCAAGGGATTTGGAAAAGCTTTCGGAAGAAGAATGGGATAATGTTAAAGTACTGGCAAAAGAATTAGGCCAGAAATACAACATGGAATTAACATATACTGGCCAGGAAGGCTGCAGCGCTTATCCTAATTGCAATAACCAAAAAGCTGCAATAACTTGGGATGGCAAGAAAATAGATTGCAGCGCTTTGAAGGAGCGCTATTATGGTGGAAGACGTCCTTGCAAAGAGCCTAAACAAATTAGGTTTGGGGAAGGCTTGCGAAACTGTTAAATAGCTTATTTCAGAGCTGAAATCATGGGTTACATAGTTGCAGACCAGATAAACAAGATTCTTGCAGAGCGAAAGCCTTTGCAGAGGAAAATGACTATTTCTACCAACATTAAAATTTCTAATGTAGAGAAGAAAAATCTTGTAATTGGAGAAGACAAGAAACAAGGCATGGATTTTGATTTTCTCTTTACAACAACATACGGCGAAAATGGCTCCAAGATAGAAGTTGAAGGAACAATATTTTATTTGGGCGACAAGAAAGAGCTTGATGATATTGAAAAGAGCTGGAAAGAGAAGAAAGCTTTGCCAGATGAAAACATCGCCTTGATTGTTAATAACAGGGCGCTAGAAATCGGTTTATTGCAGTCTATTGCAATGGCAAGCCAGTTAAGATTGCCAACCCCAATAAAGCTGCCTAAATTTGTAATAGGTACAGAAGCAAAAGCTGAAAAGAAAGCCTAGAACGAAGTGTTATTTCTCAAGGTTTGTAAAACTAAACTTGCTTATTGAGGGAAAAGCAAAAACACCATTAAGAGATTCACTTAGTAGCCTATTTCTTCCTTGAATGTTTCAAAATCCATTTCTTTCATCTTATCCAGATTTGATCCAAACCTGTCTAGGATGATTTGCAGGAGCTTTAGATTATGACTGGGCTCATGGCCTTCTTTATGGTTCTTGAATTCTGAAAATTCGATGCCTATTGCCCCGGAATCTGTGATTGCTTTGACAAAATCAACTAGGTTTGTAGCATCTGATTTTATAGCTTTCTTTAATGTGTACGTGCCAAAAAATTTGCCATTCAAGTTCAAATAAATGTCCCTATTGGAATTCATATCAAACACCTTGCAGGTTTTTAGGTTTGCAATGATGTTGTCGCGCCTGAAAATGTCAGGCGTATCAGGCTCAAATCCATAGTTTGCAAGATTTAGTGCAAATATTTCTTTGAAAAGTTGTTCTTTAGAATCGCACCCTAGCGCCCTTTTAATAGGAAAATTCTTTTGTTTTTGTTTCTCAAGCTGGATGTATCTGCCGAGGAGCCGCAATGTTTTTTGTTTTACTTTCCCCCTGCTCTTATAAGATTCAACTTCATAGACATAATGGTATGTAGAAGCTTTCCCAGTGTCTTTACACACCTTTCGAACTGGCTTTATCCTTAAGAATGCCATGCCTCGTTAATTTGTATTAAATAGCGCCTCTGTGAGTCGATTTTTTTTATTTTGAAGAGTATATATAGTAATGCCTAACTCTCTCACTTTGCCACTATCATTGTGGCTGACATGCTCACTTCTGTTATCTTTCTGATCTTGTCAAGCATAAATTCGTTCAAAGCAGCCGTATTCGGCACTTCGACCTGCGCGATTACATCCCAGCTTCCGAATAATAGATTAACAAGTCTCACTTCTTTCAATTTTTTAAGCTTCTGGTAAACTTTATCCTCAGTATTAGGTTGGACCCCTAACAAAATGTAAGCTAGCATTTTTTCACCGCATCTTATTATGTGCTTGAGAATATAAGCTTATCTCACTTTTAAGCCTTTCCATATTGAACTGTAATATGGAAATTAAATAATTTCTTAAGCTTTTTTCATCTCTCCAGGTTTTGGCGCTAGTTTAGGCAGATTTTAGTCCTTCTGAACACTCACTTTTGAGCTAATTTGAAGCTAAAGATTGATTTAAGGGTTAAATCTTAAAGGAGATTTTACCTCACTTCCAGCTAGGTTTAAGCGGCAGGCCCTGGGAAATTCCCCTGGTTTTCCGGTAAAAATCTTGATAAAATTTTTGATCAAAAAATAGTAAAAATTTTGTTAGTTTTTTAGCAGATTTCTCCTAAGTTTTCACCAAAATCCCTGGCTTTTTTGGCGAAATTATAGCAAAAAGTATATATAGTTGAAGTGTTTAAAGTGTTTAACTGTTAAACACATCTAAACACATGTTTAACGCGTTTAACGTCGAAAAACACATGGGATTATTTGATTTTCTTCGTCGGAAGCCAGAAAAGCGGCCTGCGTCGCCTAAACCGGAGATCAAGCAAAAAATACGCGCAGCCGCAGTTACAACGACGGTTAAATCACGGCCAAGACAGAAACCCAAACTGGAGCACGCGGTTCTGCGCGAGTGGAATACTGATTTGCAAAAACTGCAACAGCATCCACTCACCCAGGCCAAAATTGTCAATGAAAAATTATTAGCGATAGTAATTGATGCATTAAATGAAATTAATGCGAAACTTGACGAATTAAGTACCAGAATTGCAAAGATAGAGACTCAAAGAATCACTGTCAAGGAAAAGGAATCAAAAATCAAGCTTTCCTCAAATGAGCAAAAAGTCTTCGATTTTGTGAGGAAAAAGAAGAAAATCCAAGCCGCAGAAGTTGCCAAAAACCTGAAGATCTCAAGGCCAAATGCGGCCTTAAAGCTAAGCAAGCTGTATTCTATGAATTTACTGAAGAAAGATCAGGAAGGAAAAGACGTTTACTATAAAATCGCTTAAAATCTTTAATCAAAAATCGGAGATTTTGATTTGTTCGAAACTCTTATAAATTTCAATATAGAATTATTCATATGACAAAAGACATTGACGTAATCAAACTTTTTAGAGACGCACAAGAATTAGAGGCTCTTATCTATAAAACTAAATATGTGCCAAACTTTAACCTAAACCTCTATGCTATCAAACAGACAATAACCTTGCCTGATGAAAAGAGCCTTCAGGATAAGCTATCAAACTTGCAAAAAGAATATTGTGCAAAACTGCAAGAAATGCTTGAAGATACCAAGGATCCACCAGAGATAACGCGAGAAGTCATAGATGAATGCAACAAGGAGAGCCTTGATGCCATTATTCGCGGAACAAAGCTGGTTTTAGAGAATTTAGACCTATTATGGGCCTATTATGTCAAATGCGCAGGGCCAAAAAGAGGCAAAAAGACAATTAAAAAAGCCCTTGAGGCCGATCATAATTATGCTCAAAAACGGCTAGCTGCGCTAGCCGCAGAAGTGAGCTAAAGCCTTAAAATCTTTAATCAAAAATCAGAGATTTTAGTTTGTGAGAAAAGCTTATATATGCCAATATGGCAATAATATATGACGATGG
Source organism: Candidatus Woesearchaeota archaeon (assembly GCA_964354105.1). GTDB lineage: Archaea > Nanobdellota > Nanobdellia > UBA10117 > UBA10117 > CAYGXM01. Next base: position 54,128 of record CAYGXM010000005.1, on the reverse strand, counting down.
AGTATCAAAAACCCACAATAAACTATTTAGATAATCGCTTTGAAACATTCATACATAAAGCTTCATCAGCTTCAATCGAAAGTTTGCTGAATGGTCCAAGTTCAAATTCGCCACTTGGAAAATATGTTAAATCGAATCCCGATTTGATTAAGAGGCTAAAGAATAGGGCAAAAGAACTTACAGATTATTGGGAAGATACTCAACGGTCTGATGATGATGTGCTTTTTGCTAATATTTCAGTTTTGGAGTAAAGCAGGCTAAGCAGAGCCTAAAGATTTAAAAACCCCTATATTTTAATTATGTAAGCAAGTAGTCGATTTCTGAGAGGAAATTAGAGATTTGCTAGGATAAAGTAAAATGGAATTTAGAGAACGAAAGATGTACCCTGCAACCTGCGCTGAATGCGGGCAACAGACACAAGTACCTTTCCAACCACAAGAAGGAAGGCCAGTGTTCTGCAGAGAGTGCTTCATGAAGAAACGCGGAAGATAAATCTAGCTTTCAGTAGTTAGAGGTCAATTATTTTTTATTTTTCTTAATTTTGCTTAAACTTGCCATAAGGCTTTTAAATGTCAATATTAACAATAAGCTATGGTTGAAATGAAAAGAGACGACGCACTAGTTGCTGAAGAGAGATTTGAACAATTTAAGAAACTTCTTTCTGATGAGTTAAAGTCATTTAGCAAGCAAAATCCAAAATTAGGAGAGCTAGTATCTAAATTAAAAATAGGCTACGAACAAGCCTATTTCAACATCGAGCGAAAAAACCTGTTAATAAACGATCTTTTGCTTAAAGTAGATGCGCCCATTGCAGTATATGGTTTCGGTTTTTTTGATCCACAAACTATCCAACCGGGGTGGACATCCGAACGCCATTATAGACTAGGAATGGATGTTTTTAACCCTGCTTTAATGCCATTGGCTAAATCTATGGGCGAGAAATACGAAGCTCTGAAGTATGGCACAATGAAAATAACAGCACATTTCTAGATGCTGAAATATCTGATTATTGATTAAACTCTTTAATCTAGGCTAAATCGGCTTACTAAAGCTTATAAACCCCTATTTTCTGTATTTTTTAGCAAATCAGAGACGTCTGAATAAGATTTCAAAGATTGCTAGGAAATACGTAAAATGGATTTCGAAAGAAAAATGTTCGATGCAACCTGCACTGAATGTAAACAACCGTGCCAAGTACCATTCCAACCAACGGAAGGTAAGCCAGTTTATTGCAGAGAATGTTACGCCAAAAAGGCCCCAAGACGAAGCAGATACTAAGATTCTAGCTACTAATCTTTAGTTAGGTAGAGTCCTTTTTTTGTTTTATTTTTATTTTTCTTATTTTTACTCAATCTAAATAGTATGATTATTGATTAAACTCTTTAATCTAAGCCATTTTGAAGCATTTTAGCTTCAAAACTTGCGTATAAGATACACTAAACGCAAGCTATATATTTGCGTATAAAATTAATATCCTATGGCCACACTACTGGAGAAAGTTGCTGTAGAATTAAAGCTCCGTGGTTTCAGCCCCAGAACTGTCAAGACATATAACTTCTTTCTGCAAAAGTTCATCGAGTTCGCAAACAAAGACATTGAACAGCTAGGTTCTGATGATGCTAGAGGTTTCCTGGCACATTTGGTTGATGATGCTAACCCCCACAAGGTATCTATCAGGAGTATGACCCTAGCCAAATCTGCCATAAAGTTCCTTTTCGAAGAAGTTCTCAAGAAGGTAGTGGATTTACCCAAAAACATCAAAGTTCCCAAGAGAGTGCCAACTGCCCTATCAAAAGATGAGATTAACGCCTTGCTAGCTGCTGCAGACAATCCAAAACATAAGCTTTTGCTGGAATTGATGTATTCTGCAGGCTTGCGCGTTTCTGAAGCAGTAAATTTGAAAGTGAGAGATCTAGAATTAAATGAAGGTATCGCCTGGGTCAGGTCCGGAAAAGGCTCAAAGGACAGATTCTTCAACATTGCAGAGAAACTCAAGCCAGAATTGGAAAAATTAACAAATGGTGCAGCTGCAGATGAATACATCTTCAAAGGAAATGAAGGGGCTCTAAAGCCAAGAGCAATTCAAATGGCGATGCAAAAAATTGCAGCCAAGGCAGGAATCAAAAAGGAAATATCACCACACACATTAAGGCACAGCTTTGCAACACATTTATTGGAAGCAGGCGTGGATGTAAGAAAAATCCAAGAGCTGCTAGGCCATGCAGACCTCAGCACAACACAAATTTATACAAAAGTCTCATCTGCAGAGCTAAGGAAAATTAAAAGCCCGCTAGATGAATTGTAATAGCATCTTTTCAAAACAGAGATGGGAATTGTAAAGCCTTAAAACATTTGCTGATAATTTAATTTTTCGCGCATGGCCCTTGAGGATGTATTAGATGAGCAAGTCGGGGAAACACCGAATCATAATTATTTGCTGGAAAATGGAAGTGAAAATGGAAATGGGATTGTGGCCAGCAAAAGTGAGCTAAAAGATGCAACAGAGCTGTCAGAAATAGTGCAGGAGCATCAGCACCCAGAAGATTGTGATTGTGATTTCTGTTATTTTGGAAATGATGCTAATTTCTCAAAATCAAGTCCAACAACAAAACCAGAGCCATGGTATGTACGATATGTAGGCTATGCTAAGGTTGCTTTGGGATCTGCCATGGCGACAGTCAGCAGTTTCCTGCACTGCTATTATTATTGGTGCCATGATTTTGCTCATAATCTAATGGTCAGTGTGCCATTATGGTGGCCGGAGCTCAAGTTTACGGGCTATGAGTGGGAAGCCCTGAACTTTTTTGGTGGCGAGCTTGTAAGCATAATTTTTATGGCTGCGGCAGGTTGTTTAATGGCGCAGGGCTTTAAACATAATGATAAAATAATTGATAAGCACAAAGATTTGTCCGCTAGAAAAACAAAAGAAAGCGAAGAGTACAGGTACTTAATTAAAAAATATGCGCCTCAGCTTAAATCACTAGCAGACAAGATAAAGGCAAAATATCACAGGGCTAAAGATAAGAAATTGTTAATTTCAAGAGAGGAAGAAGAGAGGATTTATGCCCAAAAACATCCATGGCGACATAAACTTGAAAAAATTTTCAGCAAGCCCGCAGCACTGCCGACTGCAATGGCAGTACATACTGGCCTGATGTTTGCAGTTTACAAATGGTGGAGTGACGTTTATGGAGGTGGACAGAAATTTTTATCTGAAGGTGCAGTAAATATAACCGAAGGAATGGCGTGGAATTATGCAGTCATGCCTTCTTTGATGACTTTGTGGTTCATTGGTTTGTCAGCATATTATTTCTGGAAAACTCCAGTAGAAAAGCAAACAGAAAATAAAAAATACCAAAAATAATTTTTTTAACTCAAATTTAAAATACCGCAATACTTTAATATAGGAAATAGCATTTATTTTTGAGGTAATCAAATGGCAAAAAGAAAAAAGCACAAAAAAGTTAGAAGAAAAGTCAAAAGAAAAGCAAAAAAAAGGAGAAGATAGTTTTAATTACGGGTTGCGCAGAGATGCGCAAACCTTTTTATATTTATAAATTCCAGCTATTCTTATGGACATTTTGAATCTGATAATCGCTGCAATCTGGTTTATCTTTCCAGCTTACGTAGCAAATGCAGTTCCTGTTTTATTTGGGAAATTTTTCAAAGGCAAATTTCCAATTGATTTCAACAAAAAGTGGAATAAAACGCCGATTCTTGGGAAAGGAAAGACTTGGCCAGGATTTTTTGGCGGGATTTTAGTTGGCACATTTATCGGAATTCTGCAAGGAAGATTTTTAGCAGGCTTACTTTTGTCAATTGGAGCCTTAGTTGGAGATTTAGTTAAAAGCCTCATCAAGAGAAGATTAAATATTGCATCAGGAAAATCTTGGCCGATTATAGACCAGTTGGATTTCATAATTGGCGCATTACTCTTTGTTTCAATCGTTGAACTTCCAAGTATAGAAATAGTAGTCATTGTTCTTGTATTGACGCCGGTATTTCACGTTGCTACAAATACAATAGCATATCTGCTGAAAATAAAGAAAGTTTGGTATTAGCGAATCAGCGTCTTAATGTGATTGCAGTTTTGATTGTTCTCTGGAAAAATGTCAGTACAGACAGTATTCCAATTGCCAAGATAGCATAGAACATTGCATTTGAGTAGAAAGGCATCAATAAGGCTGCTGCAAATAAAATTACAAGCCTGTCTGCCCTGCCTACTAAAGCTGTATAGAGCCGTTTTCCCATTAATGCCTGCGCTTCTGTTCCTGCGTATGACGCAAGAAGAATTGCAATTAGTGCCAGCAATGTCAAAACTGAAGGCATTTGCGGGTTAAATGCCAATCCTATGAAGATTGCAGCATCAGCTATCCTATCAAAAGTGTGATCTAATAAATCACCGAATTTTGTGGCAACTTTGTATTTCCTGGCAATCTCTCCATCTAATGCATCCAAGACTGCAGAAATTATCAACGTTAGCGCGCCTAAACTCCAAGAGCCCAAAAAAAATAAATAACCTGTAAAAATTGCAAACAAAAAGGAAATAATTGTAATAATTGCGGGATTTGCTTTAAACAAAAATGGAGCTAATAATTTGCTCCTAAGCCCGCTTAATTGCTCTAATGCCATGCAAATTAATTGAAAAAGCATTTTAAAGACTTTATGCTAATTAAATACATGCAAAAAAGAGCCCTAAAGGATTTACCGTTACAGGAAATAACTTTGCGGAAGTACGAAGAGCCAGCAGCATTAAGCGGCAAAGAATTAAGCAAAAAATTTCTTTTATCCATTGGTTTGCTGAATCCTGGAGAGAGCCGCGATGTCATTGTCGACATTTTTGACTTGCTGTTAACTGTCAGGAAAAATAAGCAATTCCTGCAGATAGAGAACTTTTTAGAGAAATTGAAAGATAAACCTGGCGCATCTGCGCCAAACATCAGAAGGCAGCTTAGAAGATTGAAAGACCTGAAACTGATAGAAAAACTTCCGGAAGGCTACAGAATCACAGAATTCGGCGAGATAAAGCCGGTAATATCCAATTACATCACTGAATTTTTAGTAAGCCCCGCTTTGGACAGGGTAAAGCAATATGCAGAAGCTTTAGATTCTCAGAAGTAAATACGTCAAGACAATTGCAGCCACAACAAATTCAGCAAGCGAGCCTACTTTTATTGGGCCTTTTATCTCCTGTTTGCTTAATGGAGACAATGGTGCTACGCCTTCTTTGGTTATTGCATCAGCAAACAAGTGACTGCCATAGCCCAAAGCTAAAGCAGCAATTGAATATGGGATGAAACTTTTCAGGAAATAATTCACAATCAAAATTAAAATAATAGGCCAGATTGTGTGAAGAATACCCCTGTGTTTGAGGGATGGAATCTTCAAATCCAAATCAGGAAGTGATGTTCCTATTAATAGCAAAGCAGCAAAGATTATTTTTGCAGTAAGAGATAAAGGATGAATATAATCGAGAAATAAAGAACCAAAAAGAAAAGAAAAAAGAAGATGTGTAGAATTGAGCATTATCGTTCGTTAAATTGATGAGCCTATTCTAAACATCCCTGTACCGCATTTCGGGCAAGTGCCTTTTACAGCTGGCCTTGTGCCTGCCTTGCCTTTTATGGTTGTATTTTTAGGATCTTTAATTTCCCTTTTCGCCTTGCATTTTACACAATAACCTTCTACCATTTTTTTAGCCTCCTGTATTTATCTTCCGAATGTTTTTGCCAAAGATTCTAATAGGTCTGAAATTTCTTGGCCCTTTTTGGTTAAAGAGACAATCTTTAACCTGCCTTTCTTTTCAAACCGTACTAATTCCACTTTTTCCATTCTTTGTAGCAAATGCACAGTATGACTGTACGTGCACTTTGAATCCTTAGCAAGCATAGATGGATATTTCTCCTTGATATTTCCTCTTGTTAAGCAGAGTAATAATTCAATGGGTTTCTCTCGCAAAAATATTCTTGAACCCTTGATTTTTGCTGCGTTCCAAATCGAAGACATATCTAAAGGACAAAAATAAGCTTTATAAAACTGTCGCCTAAACTATACAATTGACGAACTAGCCCTATTTTTAATAAACTCTACTAAAAATTTCGCTGCTAGCCTCGACGTAATGTTATTTATATCTTTAGGAGGGCTAACTTCTACTATATCTAGAAGCTTTATTTTACCTTTTAGATGCAAAATTATGCCCAAAACATCTTTTGGGTTTAATCCGAGCGGTTCTGGCCAGCCTGTTCCAGGAGCAAAACTTGGATCAATAACATCAATGTCTAAATTAAAGTAAATGTTATTATATTTTTTTGCAAAGTTTGTTATCTCTTCTGGAGAGAAGTCGCTAGCCAGTTGAAATTTAATCTTATTTTGCTGAATAAAGGCAAGTTCTTCTTTGGTGTAATTTCTTACGCCAACAACAAAGATATCTTCAGATTTGAAGAAGCCCTCTTTTACAGCAGCTTTCAAAACATCCTCGTGTGTTGGCGGTACAAAATCATCTTGGCAATCAAAATGCGCATCAAAAAATAACAGGCAGGCATTTTCGCCTTTTTGTTTGGAGAAGCCTTTCATTACTCCATAGCTTGTTGAATGATCGCCACCTAAACTAACGATAGGTTTTTCCTTTTCTACAATAAAAGATATCTCTTTATGGAGTTTCTCAAAGTCGTCTGAAATCGGGGCAGAAAGCCAGCTGACCTTAGGAGCTTCAAAAAAGTCGTTGTATTCTTTCTCTATCCTATCAGGGCCTAATGCAGCTCCTCTTCTTTCTTTCTCGACTATGCATTTGTCAAATGGAATCTTCAGTACTGTATACATGAGTAAACAATTGCAATATGCTTTAAAAAACTAATGTTTGTTTTCTGAAAGCCACAAATCTATTTAAAATTCCGCACAACGGATGAAACGATGCATCCTTACAAAGGCATTTCAGTTATTTTTGAAGGTATAGATGGAACAGGAAAAGGTAAAGTTGGTGAAGCTTGTAAAGAATTTTGCGAAGAAAATCATTTAACTTATACCGATTTAGTTGAATTTTGGCAGAAGGAAAAATATCACCCGCAGTTTAACCAGCCAGATAAAAAATATTTTCTGGATATATCAAAATATGATGTAATATTTTCTGCCGAGCCGACGCATGCATGGCATGGCGCGGTAATTAGGGAGGAATATTTAGGTGATAATGGACGCGTATATGATACAAAAACAATTGCAACAGCTTATGCAGAAGACAGGCGAGTTTTATTCAACAGGGAAATAGGGCCTGCATTGGCTATGGGCAAATTAGTTTTGCAAAGCAGAAACGATATGAGCAGTTATACTTATCAGATTGTAGACGCCCGGCAAAAGGGCCAGAAATGGACGCTAGAAGATGCCATATCGCTCGATGGAAATATCTTGGCATTGCAAAATTCCCCAAATCTTATAGTGATTTCCACAGTAAAGGATGTTGAAGAAGTAATTAGGCGCATAAAAGAAAGGCCGGACCAGCAGGATAAGCATGAGAAAAATTATGAAATGCAAAGGCTGCTGAAGCCGATGTATGAAAGCAAAGAACTGATAAATCTCTACGAATCGCGCGGAACCCAAATAAAATACTTAGATGTAGGAATTAGTGTCGAATCTACTAAGGCCCAAGCCAAAGACATTTTGGGAGAGTTTTTAAAATCAAAAGGCTTTTTGAAGTGAATGGACCAATGGCTTAAACAGCGGAAAGGCGAATTTTTCTACAAGAAAGCTAAAGCAGAGAAATATAGAGCAAGATCTGCCTATAAATTGCTGGAATTGCAAAAAAAGTTTCATTTTATTGGAAGAGGAAATATAGTTATAGATTTAGGGGCTGCACCAGGAAGCTGGTCACAGGTTGCTCTGCAATTTGTAGGCCCAAATGGCAAGGTAATTGGAGTCGATATCAAGCCCATAATTAGTTTAGGCAACAATTACGAATCTGTATTGGGGGACATTTTCAAGGAAAGTACAGTAGAAAAAATAAAGCAAAAACTAAACAGAGCTGCAGATGTTGTAATTTCAGATGTTGCACCCGAATTTTCCGGCATTAGGACTAGAGATATAGGAATAGCGATGCTGTTGTCGTTCAGAGCCTTGCAAATCACCAAAAAAATTCTGAAGCAAGATGGAATTTTTGTCACAAAAGCTTTCCGCGGCGTAGATTATGAGGCTTTTGTTTCGGAGGTTAAAAAAAGTTTTGCAGCAGTAAAAATTGTGAAGCCATCAGCATCCTTGAGGGAATCAGCAGAAGTTTATGTTATCGGGCTCAGATTTAGAAAAGGAAAGCAACCATCAAAGAAAAGAGAATAAGGCTGCTTAGATCTGCAACTGAAGTTGTTATAGGGATTAAGAAATTATTGGGGTCTTTGCCTCTTTTGTAAACCCATAACCCGCCGATTATTGCCAGGAAAAATATTACCATAACTAGAGTTGCAGTTGACATAAACGCAATTGCAATTACCTTCAATGCTTCTATGACGCTTATTGCTGCGCCCTGAATGTGCGCTATTATAACAGATAGCACTCCAAGATAAAAAGCTGCAAAGAGTGCTATAGTGCTGATTATTCTGAACTGATCTCCCAATTCAAAGGATTTCCACCAGCTTTTGTGTATCTTTTTCTGGTAAAGCAAAAGCGTGAATTTACTGGATATGATTGTGCCAAAATCTCCAATCATATCATTAAGCGCAGGAAGCATTATTAATAACGGAATTAGCGCAGCAATCTTTACCTTAAGGACTTCAAAACCTATTCCGCCGACACTGCTTATTATAGAAGCAGCTATGAGTATTTTCAAACTTTCCTTTAGTATTTTTTTAGCTAGGCTATCCATATTACGATTGTTATTGCAATGAGCAAGCTGGCCACGCTGACAATATCCCCTGTTGTTGTAACATACGGGCCCATAATGTCATTAGGATCGTGGCCTTTCTTGAAAAGCCAGAATGTGGTATATGTGGTAAGGGCAACTTCTATGAAATTTGAAATCAATGCTGCAATTATCGCAATCAAGAATATCAGTAAGGTTGCCGTGCCAAAAATAAAGTAAGTAACTGCATAAGCAACTGTTGCCAAGCTTAGTGCTACAACTAAGACTTCAACAAAAGTCGCAAGAATATTTTGTTTTATATCACCATTTTTGCTTATTATCGCAGGCATTTTTCTTAAATCAAGGGCTGTTCCAAGCCTAGCCGCTAAGGCTCCTGATATATTGCCGCGCATCTCCAGAAAGCCGGGCAAAAGAATGAATAAACCAGGAATAAGCAATATCTTGTCGATGTAAATTGCAAGCAGGGTTCCAGCTAGCAAGCCACCAGTCATGGAAATTATTTCAGCTGCAAATATGTCCTTAAATTCTTTATGCAACATGCTGCGAGCTTTCCAGTGATGCCTGTGCGGAGCAAGTATGGGCGGTATTGTGGCCATTAACCTACACAATATAAAATCTGATTAATAAACCTTACACCAGCACTCGCAACTTGCCTTTCTTAGGCTCGTAAATATCCCCCGATTTCAGCAGACTAAACAGAATATTTTTGGCTTCTTCTTCAGATAATCCTGATTTAGAAATTACTGCATCTATGTCTGCTCCGAGTCCGGAATCCAGGTCTTTTATCATGCCAAAGACTTTTGTCTGCATAGCAGTCGCATCAGATTTTAAAATTTCTACAGCCGCCTGCTCAGCGACCTGCGGCTTGCTCTCTTCAGGCCTTACCGCTCCTGAAGGTTTTCCAAGTTGCAATTTATGTATGAGCAGCCAATTTGGATCTTCGAGAATGTGTACGATTTCAGGCATAAGATAAATCTCGTCAGACCACTGCCTGACTTTTCCAAAACATCTCACTAAAGAACCGACAAAAATATCCTTCAATTTTTGCACATCAGGCCCGAATGCTTTCAGCCGTATTGTTTCAGTTCCATCGTCAATTGTTACTGATGCATAATTCCCGTCTTCGGAAACAAATTTTGATACGACGCTTCCAACTATTGCAACCCTGGAATATTTTTCACCGTTGTATTCAATAAAGCTAGGCGTCCACCCTTGGCTTTTTGTGTAGCTTCCCTGCATCAGATTGCAGACCCAAGTTCTTTTTGCGATTTCCCTTTGTTTTAATTGCATTTTCATCACCCTACTTTTGTTAGTAAGCCTGGCCTAGGTTCCATTATGTCGCCCTTCTTTTTCAGATTTTCGATTATATCTTCAGCTTTTGCCCTGTCGATGCCTTCAGCCTCAGCTTCTTTGATTATATCTTGCAGCGGTATTGACTTGCCTATCTTTTCTGTTAGCATGTCTAGTATTCTTCTTATTGATGCGATTTGTGATCTTTGCACGGCAGTTATTCCAGTTGTAACTCTGTCTATATCAAAACGGCCAGTTTCTATATCAAATGCAACTTCTTCCATCGATGATTTCAACAATCTGATTGCGCGTTGCGCATCTGACCTCGTAACTTTATCCGCAAGCCTTATTCTCGCAGATGCTTCTGCAAGTCTTACGAGGGCTTCTAATTGTCTAGCTGAAATAGGAATTGATTTGATATCTCCCTCGTCTTTTGCTGCACCAGCCCTTAATGTTACATAGAATTGTTTTATTTCCTCTATCGCACCAGAAGTTAATTTTGGGAAACATTTTTGCTTTGCATATGCAATAAATCTCCTCAGCAAGTCGCCGCTAATTTCCGGCTTTTTCGCATTTGGATCCTGCGCGAGTTCCAAGATATGCTGTGCAATTTTATCATCACGCTCTGCATTTGGAATATCTTTGATTGGAAAAATCAAGTCAAACCTGTTCAGCAAAGTTGGCGGAAGGTCTATTTGCTTTGCGATGGGATCATAAGGATCAAATCTGCCGAATTTAGGATTGGCGGCTGCAAGTATTGATGTTTCGGCCTTTAGCGTTGCGTGAATATTTGCTTTTGCGATCGTGATTGTTTGCTGCTCGCATGCCTCGTGCATTGCACTTGTATCTTCAGGAGTCATTTTATCCAATTCATCAATGCAGGCAATTCCTTTATTTGCTAAAACTAAAGCTCCAGCTTCCAGGGCCCAGCCCCTGATGAATTCATCTCTAACGACAGTTGCGGTTATTCCAGCAGCAGATGCGCCTTTTCCTGCAATGTACCTTGCCTTAGGCGCCAATGTCGCAACATATCTTAATAATTCAGATTTACCAGAACCAGGATCTCCAACTAAGAATACATGGATGTCGCCTCTTGTTCTTGTACCATCTTCTCTCTCTTTTTTTACGCCGCCGAATAATTGCATAACGATTGCTTCTTTGATATTTTCATGCCCATAAATAGACGGCGCAATAGATTTTGTTAGTTTTTCGTATACGTTTGGCTTTGATACTAATTCTTTAATCAGGCGTTCATCTTCAGCTGTGAGTTCAATCTCTTCAAATTCTTCTTCTACCGTATCGACAGAATTCGCCTCTACACATAAATCGTATGTTGTAGAAATACCGCCCGTTTTCAAAAGTATGGGAATTTCTTTTACGACACCAACTATTATAATTTTGTTTCCAGGGTAATGTTTTTTCTCTAATTTGGGATCCAATAAATCTTCTTCCAAGAATAAAGCAATTCTTTTTGGCTGCTCTCCGCCACGCATAGCTTCCGGAGTTTCTTCAATAATAAGGCGCTGCATGTCGACTAATTTTTTTGAAATCAGCCTGAATTTTCCGCTTCTGCCGCAAGCGCATTTTATGGGTTCCCTGAATTTTCCACCGGCTTGCTCTATCAGCATTTGTGCGCCACAGCCAGGGCACTCGAATGTTGCAACTGTAATTTTAGGCCTGATGTCTGATGCCTGTCTTATCAGGCCTTCTGTTGAGATAACCTGGCCCAAATGCTTTCCTCTAACGTCCCTGATCTTGACAAATGAAGATTTTGGAAGATTTACCAGCCTTACTCTTATAGGGTATTTTGCTTCTGGTATATCCAGAGATTTTATGGCTTCTTCAAAATTCTCAATACCATCATCAAACGTGCTTAATAACTGCTCAGACAATTCCAAATCAAATTTTGCCAAAGCGCCAAAATCGATATATAGAGAAGTTAAGCCCTTCTTGATGTTGTTAAGAAGATCATTGTAGTAATATTTCTCAATGAAAGTTCTATATTTTGATACCAGTTGTTCTGCAAGCATTGCACCCCCATCACGCACACGATACTTTGCTCTCTAATGGTTATTTAAAGAAATTTCTTTACTGCAGTATACACTGCAGTGGTAAACAATCAGTCTTTGAGCAAGCCAGCTTTTATCAGCTGATCCCTTAAAGTGTATACAGATTCAACAATCTCTTTTTCGGATTTAGCTCCAGTTATGACTATTTTGCCTGTTCCGAACAGCAAAAATGTTATGTGTGAGTTCGGCAATTTATAGACAAGTCCTGGGAACTGCTCTGGATCGTATTCTGTATTTTCGAACTTTATCATGATTTCATTTAAGTTCAATCGGCCGCCAACATCGCCGGAAGCAACCATATTTTGAACTTCGATATCTGGCTCACCTTTTACTTTCAATTGAATTGCTTCTAGTTTTTCAACAATAACATCGATTGCTTTTCTGGCTTCGCCTAATGATTTTGTGCCTGTGCAGATGATTTTTCCAGAGCTAAACAGCAACGCAGATGCTTTTGGAACATCTATTTTCAAAATCAAGCCTGGAAAAGTTTCAGGATTGTAATCTGCTCGTTCTAGTTTTGCAGCCAATCTCTCTAAAGGTAATTCTCTGTGAATTGATGCTGAAACAACAACATTTTGTGTTTTTGTATAAACCGTTGGTTTGCCTTTTCTATCCTTTTTCAGAACTTTAGTTTTACTTGTTGCCATGAAATGCGCCTCTTTATAAACCTTTAAAAACCCATTTATAAAGCTTCTTAAGTTTTGTTGCTTTATTTTTAGCATGGATAAGGGATTCATGGAGGATATAGTCTGCGGTAGAGTACCGCCTTCCCGCTATCTCGAAGAAACAGATAATCCCAGCCAACCTCCAAAGTATTATCTGAGATTGACACAAGAGAATTTCAACAATATGTGTTTAAGGCAGATTTATTTTTTCGCAGCCAAGCAGGCAATTAAGAAATACAATTATCCCATACGATATTCGGAAGTTGATCCTTTAAGAAGTGAAAATTTATCAGCGGAACAATTGGATGGTTTGCTTAAGAGATTTGAGAGCAATTAAAATCCAAAGCTAGCTTCAAAGTTCTTTACAGATATTCTATCTCTGTTCTTTTTTGCTTCAATTGCCTTTATTGCAACAAAATCAATTGAGCTAGCGCCAACTTTCTGTGCGATTTCTTTTGCTTGATTCTGCAAAGCTGCCTGCGAGCTTGCAAGTGCAGATACAAACAAAGCAATCCTGTTTGATTTCTGCAAGTTTGCTTTCTTTCTTAATGCCTGCACAGCTCTCGTAAATTCCCTTACAAAGCCCTTTTGCAGCATTTCCTGAGTTTCTTCAATCTCCAAATACAATGAATAGTTGCCGAATATTCCGCCTATCACGCCAAATGGTAGAATCTCTTCTATAATCAAATCATCGCGTTCTAATTCAACTTTCTTTTTACTAAGGTCCAAAACTAATTTGTTCTCTTTCTTTAATTGTCTTAACATAGATTCAGCAGATGTCGCAGCTACTTTTGCCACAACTTCTGCAGCATCCCTGCCGAATTTAGGCCCTATTCTGCTGAAGTCTGCTTTAACCCTGTGCCTAAGGCCTTTTAATTCGTGCGAAATTTCTATGTTTAGGATATTTGCAAGCCTTTTGACTAACTCAGAATGTTCCTTTACTGCAGATTTTAGCTCTTCATTTTCTGAAATTAGAACTGCAGATTTGATTGGCCATTTTATTCCTCTTGGAATTTTGTCCCGTAATGCTAAAACAGTAGACAAAACATCTTTTACGTGAGTTATTTCAGCTTCTAATTTAGAATTTATTGCTTTTTCGTCTGCAACAGGCCAATCACAGAGGTGCACGCTTAGCAGGTCTTTCTTGCCTCTTAACAGCTTTTGATATATATATTCTGTTGAAAAAGGAATTAGCAGGGCCAGCATTTTAACTAATCTGTCTAAAACATAGTATAATGTGTAAATCGCAGCTTCGTCTCCAGCAGAAATTCTATCCCTGACAATTTTTATGTAGAACCTGCTGAACTCCTCTGCAATGAAATTATCTATCGCTTGGATTGATAAATATTCTAAATAAGTATCATTAAAATTAGTTACTTTTTGTAATAATGAATTGACTTTAGAGATTATCCATTTATCTTCTATATCTAATTTATTTGCACTATCTATTTTTTTGCCGCTTGCTTCGATATAATTTATTACATTAAAGAATAAAGTGAAGAATCTCATCAACGGTTTTCCCCTGCCTTCCCAGTCAAATCTAAATTCTAAGCTTGGGTCATCATAAGGCAAGTAAAATCTCAAAGCATCTCGCCCGTACTTATTGAAAATCTCATGAGGCTCTACAAAATTTCCCCTGCTCTTGCTCATCGGATGGCCAACTTTGTCCCAGGTTAATCCGTGGACCCTTATAGCCTTAAAAGGAAGTTTGCCAAATGTAACATAACTTGTCAATAACTGCGAATTCCACCAGCCTCTGAATTGATCTGTGCCTTCGGTGTTGAATTCTGGCGGCCACATCGATTCAAAAGGCTCTTTGTTCTTCGGATATTGGATTGAAGCCCAGGAAGCCACGCCAGAATCGAACCAAACATCCAAAACGTCAGGAGTTCTTTTCATCACGCCTCCGCATTTGCATTTGAACGTTATTTTATCTATGAAAGGACGATGCACGTCCTTTAGTTTCTCTGGAAGCTCGTATACAGAGCCTACAATTTTCAATTCAGAGCATTTCTCGCAAGTCCAGATTGGTATTGGTATGCCCCAATAACGTTGCCTTGAAATCGGCCAGTCTGAAATGTTTACGAGCCAATCGTAAAACCTTTTTCTTCCCCATTCAGGAACCCATTTTATTTTTTCATTTAACACGAGTAATTTATCTTTGAAACTTTTTACTTTGAAGAACCATTGCGGCACAGCCGCAAATAAAAGTGCGCTGTCGCAACGCCAGCAGAAGGGATAATCATGCTCTATCTTCTGCGTTTTGACCAGCAAGTTTTTCTTTTCCAAATCCTCAATTAGTATTAGATCAGCATCTTTCACGAATTTGTTTGCATATTTTCCGGTTTCTTCAGTGTACGTTCCATTCAAACGTACAGGAGACAATAATGCCAAACCATGCTCCATGCCAACTTGATAATCTTCCTGGCCGTGACCTGGCGCAGCATGGACTAAGCCAGTTCCTTCTTTAGCATCAACAAATCTTGCAGATGGCACAACTTTCGGTGTAATGTTTTTTTGCAAAGGAAGATCACTGAATGGACCTTCATATTTTAATCCCACCAATTTCTTGCCAGGAAATTTTTCCAATAACTCATATTTCCTGTCTATTGAATTGGCAATTGATTGCAAGGTATCTTCAGAGCATATCCAGACCTCATTGCCGAACTTGGCCCTGACATAAGTGCTAGCTGGATTAACCATGACGCCAGTATTTGCAGGCAAAGTCCATGGAGTCGTTGTAAAAATCAACAAGTATTCGTTTTTCTTTTCCTTTAATTTGAATTTAACTATTATAGCTTCTTCTTCTATGCTTTTGTAGTTTATTTCATAGAATGCTGATGCAGTTTCACAATGCGGGCAAATATGCACAGGATACTTGCCTTTATGCAGCAGGCCTTTGTCGTACGCTACTTTTAGGGTATACCATGCTCCGTCAATGTATTCGTTTGTGTAAGTATAATAGGGATGTTCCCAATCGTACCATATACCTAAATCTAGGAATGCTTTGGCCATAAAATCAACAAATTCTGTGGCAAACTTTGCGCATTCTTTGTTGAATTTGTCAATGCCCATCTTCTCTATTTGCTGTTTAGAAGTAATGCCTAATTTTTTCTCCACTTTGCTTTCGATAGGCAAACCATGCGTGTCGTAGCCTGGCTGGACCCACACATCATAACCTTTCATTCTGTTGTATCTGAGATAGTAATCTTTGATTGTTTTGTTTCTGGCAGTTCCTATGTGAACATAGCCGGTCGCATAAGGCGGGCCATCTAAGAAATAGAATTTTTTCTTCCCCTGCCTTGATTTTAGAACTTTTTCCCTGATTTTGTTCTTTTTCCAAAAATCATGCACCCACGCATCAATTTTCAGTAAGTCTGTTTCCATGTTTCTAAGGCCCCCGTTTAATCAGTTTAAACATAGCCATATGTTGAGAAGCATTAATTGAGCTATTTAAAGAATTTCTATTGTGGACAGATCCGATAACCACCCTTTGTATGCATAGCAGGCTACAAAATCTTATAAGTTAAAAAACTTCCTGTTTAGATTAAAGTGGTGCTTGCGGAGCTAAAATGCTTGATGTATGGACTGAGAAATACAGGCCTAAGAAGCTGTCTGAGGTTAGAGGCCAGGAAGAGATAACCAGAAGGCTAGAGGCTTTTATCAAAGCCAAGAATTTTCCACATCTTTTGTTTGCAGGGCCAGCCGGCGTTGGAAAAACGACTGCAGCAATGGCGATGGCAAAAGAATTGTATGGAGATACCTGGCAAGACAACATCATGGAGCTGAATGCTTCTGACGAGCGCGGTATCGATGTTGTCCGTGTCAAAATAAAGGATTTTGCAAGAACCAGAGCTGTTGAAAATGTCCCTTTCAAAGTCATTTATTTAGATGAATCCGATGCTTTGACAAAAGAAGCACAGGATGCCCTCAGAAGAATTATGGAAGATTATACGCAGACAGTCAGATTTATCTTAAGTTGTAATTACAGCAGCAAAATCATTCCACCTATACAAAGCAGATGTACTATTTTTAGATTTAAGCCACTGCCGAAAGAGATTGTTGAAGCTGTTTTGCAGACTGTTGCAAAAACTGAGGGCTTCAAGCTGGAAAAAGATGCAACAGACTTGATTTATGAAGCTTCAGAAGGGGACATGAGAAAAGCGCACAATTTATTGCAGGCCTGCGCAGCAGTTTCTTCTGAGATAAACAACAAGATTATTTCACAAGTTGTTAGTTTTGCAGAGCCAAAAGAGATTGAATCTGTTGTAAAGAAAGCAGTTGAAGGAAAATTCATTGAAGCAAAGAAGATTTTGACAGATGTTATAGTGAAACACGGCTTATCTGGAATAGATGTGATAAAACAAATACAAAAAGAAATTCAGAATATGAATCTTGATGAGAAAATAAAGATTAAACTCATCAGAGCATGCGGAGAAACTGAATTTAGATTAGTGGAAGGCTGCAATGAGTTTGTACAACTGTTTGCAATGCTGGCAGAATTTGCTCTCATTGGCGGAAAATAAAAATGGAAAAAGCGTATATTGGCGTAACAGGTTTTACGACATTAGAAGATGTCACAATAATGAATGATGCACTAAATGGAACTTTTGGAATGTATGGTGTTTTGATGAGCCACACTACTCTTAGAGAGAAATCACAAAGAGGAAGATACGCAGCTCTTGGTGATATTGCTAATCTTATGAATAAAATGCCGGCGAACTCCCTAAGAACTCTTCACTGGTGTGATAGCCATTGGCGCGATAGAAAAGATCCTTGGAGAAGTATCGAAATTGCAATTGATTCCGCAAAAGGCGAATGTAATGCAATACAATTAAACATGGAATACCCGCCAGTGAAATATTTTGAAGATTTAAAGGAGAAACACAACCTTAAGACAATTTTTCAGATTGAAAACCAAATGTTCGAAGATGATACTGGAAAGATGGAAGAAAAGATGCGGCCATATGCTAAATTTATAGATTATGTTATAATTGATCAGTCAATGGGCGCAGGCAAACCCCTTAATCTAAAAACAAGCAAAGCCGTTGCAAGCAGAATTCATAATTTAGGCGCAAGAGCCGTATTTGCAGGAGGACTTAATGCCAAAAGGGTTGCAGATATTGGAGATTTGATTCGGGAATTTGATGCTTCAATTGATGCAGAAGGACAGCTAATGAAGGATTATGCGGATGAGTTAGATCATACAAAGGTCAAAGAATATGTTACCGCAGCAATATCTGTAATGCGAAAATGACTGAATTACTTTATCTAAAAGATAGTTATTTGCAGGATTTTGAAGCTACTGTTGTAAATGTTGAAGGCAAGAATGTGTTTTTGGACAAAACTGTCTTTTATCCTGAAAGTGGTGGTCAGATTGATGACAGAGGAAAGCTTGTTAGAATATCAGATGGCCAAATATTTCAAGTCATGATGGTGAAGAAGCTTGGTCAGCAAATTCTTCATGAAGTTGATGCTATTGGATTGAAAACTGGGGATAAAGTTAACGGTTATTTGGATTGGGATCGCCGCTATAAACTGATGAGGATGCACACTGCATGCCATATTTTATCTGCAGTTATAAACAAAGAAACAAATTCATTGATAACAGGCAACCAGCTTAGAACAGATGTTGCGCATATCGACTTCAGCGGGCCTGAAGTCAAAGATAGATTCAAGGAATTTGAACAAAAAACAAATGAGATTTTAGTCAGCGGGCTTAATGTTGAGACTAAATTTTTGCCTTACAAAGAAGCCATGAAGATTCCATCTATTGTAAAACTGGCACATGTTTTGCCACCAACTATTCCTGAATTAAGAATTGTATCAATTGGAACTGTTGACATACAAGCTGACGGCGGCACGCACGTCAAAAACACAAAGGAATGTGGCCAGATTGAGATAACAGAATTTGAAAACAAGGGCAAAGAGAGGAAAAGAGTCTATTTTATACTAAGGTAGGAGGCATTATGGGAAGTGAATATGCAGAGAAAAGTCAAGTAGAAATAGACAAGTATGTAATTTTAACCAGGCTGGGCTATTTGGGTAAAAAACGAGACCAAAAGATCAAAGAATTTGATGAAAATCTTGGCGAAGGCAGTTGGATGATTGGATGGGTTACCGGGGAAAATTTAGTTTGGAATGCGCAAGTGAATATACTTGAAGGTAAGTATGTTGTTTTAGACTATGCAAGAGCCTGTAAGTTATATGAAGATGCATATTACGAGCATTTTAAACAGCATGCTGAAGAACTGGAATGGTTGGTAAAAAATGCTTCCGAAGTTTTTGATAATGCACAATCTAATATTAACTCTAGCCTTGATTATTTGAAACAAGAAGAAAGTACTACACACATACAAGATATTACGATTAGAAATATAGTCGCGAGATTTGGAAGAAGCTTTGAAGGTAACGAATTGGTGCAGATAAGAACGGATGGACTTGGTGAAAAATGGAACCCTGCTAATCTATATTTCCATAGGCAAGATTGGTTTGTAGAGCCTAGAAATGCAGGAAATGTTTGGTGGTGCAGGGAGCGCTATAAGGCAAAAGAAAAAAGCGTTGAGTGTTTTTGGCAATCTAATAAATTTTTGTTGGTGAAAGGAAAAAATGGTTGAGCCTTGGATAAAGAAATACAATCCTAAGAAAGTAAAAGAGGTAGCTGGACAAGCTCTTGTTGCAGGCTCTGTTGTAAACTTTGTAAGAAATTTCCCAAGAGTTCGCAAAAAAGCTCTTTTACTGCACGGACCGACTGGAAATGGCAAGACATCTATTGTAAAAGCTCTTGCTAATGAGCTTAATTTGGAATTAATAGAACTAAATGCTTCTGATTGCAGGAATGCAGATTCCATAATAAATGTTCTAATGCCTGCTGTCAAGCAAGTCAGCTTATTTGGCCAAAAGAAATTGATTTTAGTTGATGAAATTGATGGCTTATCAGGACATCAGGATAGAGGCGGAGTTGGTTCGATTGCAGATGTCATAAAAGAAAGCAATTTTCCAATTATACTGACTGCAAATGATGCTTATTCCGATAAATTAAAATCTCTAAGGGCTTATTGCGAGCTTGTAGAGTTCAAACAATTAAGTGCAATCGACATTTTAGTTAGATTGAGAGAAATTTGTGCCAAGGAAAATGTAAAATATGAATTGCCAGCCATGCAGAAATTAGCTGTAAGTTCAAATGGCGACTTAAGAGCAGCGATAAATGACCTGCAGATGCTGGCAGGCGATGACAAAATGCTGACAGAAGCTGACATTAAACTATTTGGAAGAGAAAAAGAAGAAAGCATCTTTACTTTGCTGAAATTAATCTTTAAATCATTCAATACAAAAGATATGCTGAAGATTTCAGATTATGTTAATGAAGATATAGACAGTTTGATTTTATGGTTAGACCAAAACATTCCCGCAGAGTATACCAAATCCTCAGATTTGGAATTTGCATATCAAAATTTGGCTGATGCAAGCATGTTTTTAGCAAGAATCAGCAGATGGCAGCACTGGCGTTTCCTTGTTTATGCCCGCTATCTTGCTTTAGCAGGAGTTCAGCAGGCAAAATCAGAAGCTAATAAGAAATTTGTAATGCACCAGCAACCTGAACTTTTGTTGAAGTTGTTTATTAGAGCTGCAAAGAGGAAGAAAATGCGGGGCATTGCAGAACAATATGCAGAAATCATGCATACATCAGGCAATAGATTGCAGCAAACTTTCTGGCCTTACTATAGTTATGTTACTGAGAAGGGAAAGAGTTTTGCTTTAGGTTTAGACTTATAGTAGTAACATAGCTTTATTTGATTTGTTTACTATAATATACCGATGAAAGAAGTGTTCAAATATTTTAGTCGTAAGGATGTAAAACGCGGTATTAAATTACCTAAATCTGTAGATGGAAAATTAGCTGAATTTTTAGGCGTATTGGCTGGTGATGGATATGTGTTGCGATATGCGCATCACAGTGGCAGTATTGAACATATGATTGGCATAAGTGGTAATTCTAAAAAAGATAGAGAATATTTTCAAAATATTTTATTGCCACTCTTGAAAAATTTGTTTAATGTTAGCCTGAAAATAGGCGAACATAAAGGCCAGAATACTATTCATATCCAATTTCGTTCAAAAGGCATCGTATATTACTTAGAAAGTTTAGGTGTTAATATTGGACGAAAAACAAATTGGTCTATTCCAAATATTATTTTAAACAATACGGATTTATCGCGCGCATATTTACGAGGAATTTTTGATACTGATGGCTGCGTATCGCTAAAAACTTATAATCATGGCTATCCTGTTATTAAGATAAACCAAAAAAGTAAGCAAGCAATTAAACAAATAGAGAGATTACTGCGAGAATTAGGATTTTATTTTTACGTTGCGTATGATGTTGTTACTAAAGATAAGCGCGGTTTTACAAGTATTGGATCTTCGATTTACATTTCAGGCTGGAAAAATCTAAGGAGATGGATGGAATTGATAGGATCTAATAATCAACGAAATTTAAGCAAAATTAATTTGGCATTAGATATGGGACGGGGGTGAATTTCTGTGGGAAGCCAAAGTGACTTCTCAATTTTGAACACCCGATTGTGGACTTATCAGCGATAGCTGATAGATTCCCCACGATGTCTGCTCTGGGATCTTCAGTCGTGTGCTCTCCCAGGCTGAGCTACCGTCCCGTAAGTTTAAGCTCTAAAAATCAATTATAAAGCCTTTCTATTCAACTAGAATTAAAGCAACAATTGCACAGCCAAATGTATCTTTCTTAGCTGGCGCATCTGCGGCTATGTGATAATCAATACCATCAAGAGCTAATTTCTGTTCCTGAATTGCCTTTTTGACTTCAAATTCAGCTTCCCTTTCAGCTTTTACCAGGCCGCCAGCTTTTCCATGCCCAATTATTATTTTTTCTTCAGTTAATCCTAGAACTAAAGAT
Organism: Candidatus Woesearchaeota archaeon; assembly: GCA_964354105.1. GTDB lineage: Archaea > Nanobdellota > Nanobdellia > UBA10117 > UBA10117 > CAYGXM01. The sequence continues at coordinate 32,333 of CAYGXM010000005.1, read as the reverse complement.
GCTGCAACTTCACCTTTCTTGCAGTTTTGCAGTACAATTCCAAAGAAACTTCCTTTTAATTCCAGCAAGGCTTTCTTGTTTTCAACAACTTCGCATTTAGGAATTTCTAATTTTGTAAGCTTGCCAATCTTGATTTTGTCAAGATTTGCATCAGCTTGTGCATTTATCTCGGCAAGCTCTCGGCTTTTCCCATAACCAATTCCCCAAGTTAAGTAAGCTTTCATTTTAGTTTAACTTTGACTTTGCTATTTTTAATGCCTATTGTTGCATAATGGCTTTCAAATGTGGCACCATTATTGACACAAAGAGTCCTTCCAATTTTATCAACCCCAAATCCTTCGTGCATATGACCGCCAACACAGAGGAGAGGTTTGTATTTTTCTATGATTTTACGAGCAACTAAAGAGCCAAAATGCTTACCTCGAACTGCTTTTGGAGCAGATTTACTTGTAATCTTATCTAACTTTGTATTAAATGGAGCATTATGAACTAAAAAGATTGTTTTCCTAGGCTCAGCCTTTTTGAAAAACTTGTCGAGTGTCTTAATGCAGCGCTTAAAATCTTTCAGCTTTTTGGATAACTGTTTTTTTGTTAGCTCTTCTTTTTGGAATTTGTACATTGGCAGTTCCGGGGAAGAGTTACTCTGCCCATAACCAATAAGATAAAAGCCTTCGAATTTGGCCCCACTTAAATCAATAGGAATTATATTTTTGTATTTTTTCAGCAAAGGACTGAACAAATCCTTTTGATTAAATTTCCAGCCCTTCTTTTTCCTCTTAACACCAGTTCTATCGTTATTCCCTATCACTAAAAAGACTGGCGCATCTAAGCTATTGAGAAATTTTAGAACCTTATTTCCGTGCCTAACAGATTCCAATAGGAGTTTTTTTGCTTTTTTCCTGCCGATAGTATCATACCATTCCACGTTTGATTTGTAGTGGCCAAACATTATCTTTCTAATTTTATAACCATAGCACAAGTCACCGGCGGTAAGAATTACATCAGGATTTTCCTTCCTTAGTTTTTTAGCTAATCCTTTTGGAAAGCCATTGTCAAAATCGCTTACTGCAAGAATTTTCATTTTTATCAAGCGCCGAGAGTGGGATTTGAACCCACAAATCCCTTGCGGGAAAAAGGATTAGCAATCCTTCGCCTTTTCCTGTAAGGAAATTAGCGAAATTCGCCAATTTCGTTTTATACCAGGTTGGGCCATCTCGGCATAAAATAAAACTCAAATTTACTCTTAAAAGTCTTTAGTTCTCTCTGATGAATTCACAAGCAGGTGTAACTTCAACAAAATGCTTTGCCGTGCCTGCTTTAAAGGCAGAACATTGATTTTCAGCTAGATTGTCAACATCTTGTCTTGGAGAATGAGCTACATCACATACCCAATCAAGCACATTCCAGTTAGGATTGTTATCGGAGAGGCAAGGCCCAGCCTGCAAGTCTTGTGTTGCAGAGGCACAGAGATTCATGCATTTTTGTTTGGCTTGGGTTCCTACATCATAAATTTCGGTACAATTGCCATTCTGAATTTCACAGCCTGAAACGCCAAATTCGCCAAGACAATTTATACCGCAAAGCAGGCCTTTGTCTTCCTGAATTTCTCCAGTGTGGCATTTGCAATCGCAAAGGCTCAGTCTACATTTTTCCTCTGTTTGCTTCTGAACGCATCCGCTTACAAAAATTATACCTACAAACAAAATCAACATTAAGAGATAGCCAGTTTTCATATTGAAAGTGGCGAGCAGGCCCTGTGGTGGACTTACTTAACAACTAACTGTTTTACCCCAATGAAAGCTCCATACAATTGAACTATAGCACACCAAAACTAAGTTACCGCTGCTTCCTTCCGGATCTAACGGAGTTTCCTAATCTTGACGTCCATAGAGACTGTACTTCGACGCCATACACTAGGACAGCTAACTGCATAAGCAGCCGCTCTCAAAGCTTCGTCTCAGTCTAAAGGGAATTTACTGTAACACCCGCTCCCTGGCCGGGCAGACTAGCTCGCCAGTTAGAATAGCTGTTTTTCTTTAAAAAGGCTTCTTTATAAGTCCTATATACCTTCCATATAGTAACATTTATAAAGGTATTTAGCTTATTACCATATAGAAATGGTAATCAAAACTAAGCCACTGATGCGCGGTATTGTCCTAGGCCTAATACTATTTGGAGGCCTTTACGGAAACATTATTGCTCATGAGACGGGTCACTGGCTCGTAGCTTCTGAGCTAGGCTTAAATCCAAAAATGCACCTATTTGAATCACCTGAAAATGGAACTAGAAGCTTCTTCAACCAGAACTTCTTTACTACATACAACAGCAACACTGTAAAGAGTGATACGTTTGTAGCATTAGCAGGCCCAATGATTAATCTGATAATTGCATTAGGCCTTGTAGCCCTGTACTTAATGATACCAAAGCAGAAGAAATACACAAGGCTGGTAATAATCATGCTGTTAATACCTGCTATCTTGTCATTTATCACAAACGTAATCCCAACAGCAGGCAGTGATGGCTCTGTCCTGTTCGCTAATCTAAGGTGATACATATGTCTTTAATTCCACGAAATTATGCTGGCGGATTATGGCACGGAACTACTTTGCGCAGACATCATCGCATAGAAATAGAAGGCCTTAATCCAAATTCGCCTTTCGCAGATTCGCTCTATTTACCACTTACATTTGCGTGTAGGAGGGCAGAGGTTGAATTTGATGATGCAGTTATCTTGTATCTACCTGCGCCAATAAAATCAAAATATTTTGTTAAGATGAAAGGTGGTTTTGCCGCACGTGCAAATGAACGGGGCGATGGCTCATGTTATGAAAACAAATTAAAAATTCCAACTTTAAAAATTAGACTTGTAGATGAAATACCTTGCCAAACTGCTATCAAACTTTGGCATGGCCGTAACAAAAAACAAATGTATCGTAAGCATCTTGAAGATACAGGCCATAGCGATATCTCTGCTATTATGCAGAATTGGAGATAAAAATGGTAAACTGGAAAATAAACGCAGAAAATGAAGAAAAGAAAAAATTAGTAGAGGACATAATAACTAATTTGCCCGTGTCTATTTTTCCTGAATCGCTAACACTTATAGCCAAACATAAACACACCAAAATTGGACCGCGACCGCAAGACTCTGTTGACCACATAGAAATTTCACCATTAGAAGGCAAAATTGAAGAAATTGATCGCGGCTCAACTGCAGGATGTAGCAACTATAAAACAAATAATTCTGCAGTATCTTTTGATTTTCATCAGATGTATGTAGATATTTATTACGAGCCACAAAAAGGGAAGAGGTAAAAATGACAAGGAAATGCCTAATTGTGGGTGAAGCTCATCTTCCTAATGCAGTAAGTATAGTTAGCGAATTTAATAAACGCTTAGAAGAAATGTGGATGAAAAATGGTTATGGTGTAAAACTAGACAGCAAAACTGTTGAACTGCGCGACCAACTTCACAAAATCCGCGCTGAAGCTGTAAAATGCTTTGCTGTTGAATGCAGACTTATTGGAGAATACAAACCAAAACGGATCTATACTGAAGGCAACAACGGTCGCTATTCTATGAAGGTGGCTGCTTCAGCATCCGGCAGCGAAGTTATCTATCTTGATAAGGGAATAAGAGAATACGATATCGAAGAGAAAACCTGGCTCCAAAAGTTATTCTATAAATATAAACGTGAAAAACAATGGGCAGAAAAGATAAAGAAAAATGGCGATGGTATGGTTATAGTTGGAGCGGGCCACATAAATTCTCTTAGAAAAAAGCTTCAAAAAGAAGGAATCGAAACACAGGTTTTGTACAATGCGTTAGAGAATTTAGAGGGTGTGCTTAATTAGATAAAGTTAAAAACCTCTCATTTTGGTTTCATTATCATGACTGCACTAAAAAAAGGCGACTTTGTGGAAGTGGACTTCACTGGCAGAGTTATTGCTACAAATCAAGTTTTTGATTCAACTGTTGATGATAAGGAAAGAGGGCCTGTTGTAACTTGCATAGGCTCTGGCATGCTATTGCCTGCTGTTGATAAATCAATGGAAGGAAAATCTGTTGGGCAGGAATATGAAATTGAGCTGAAGCCTGAAGATGCTTTTGGTTTGCGAAATCCAAAAATGATGCAGCTAATTCCTTTGCAGACTTTTAAGGAAAAAGGAGTTTATCCGACTCCAGGCCTGCAGGTAAACATCGATGGCGTGCTTGCTACAATCCGCTCTGTAAGTAGCGGCAGAGTAACTATAGATTTCAACCATCCTTTAGCAGGAAAAGCTCTGAAGTTCTGGATTAAAATCAGAAAAGAAGTAACAGATGTTAAAGAAAAGATTTCTGCAATGCTGAAAGACTGGGAGCCAGAAATATCTGTTGGAGAAAAAGAAATTGACATCAAAATCAGCAAAAAACTGCCAGAAAAGGCAGGAGAGATCAAAGCAGTCCAGTTGAAGAAGCTAATTCCAGAAATAAAAGACAAGGAAATCAAATTTATTTCCAAGGAAAAGAAAACTAAAGAAGAGAAAGCAGAAGAAAAGACAGAAAAAACACCTGAAACTAAGGGAAGCTCTTAAGGCCAGAGTGCCAGTTCTCAATTTTTTAGATAATGAACGCAAAGAGATAACCCTCGTCGTTAAGTAAAATAGTATATTCTCATCTGAACAAATGTTTTTAAACATCTGAGAGGGTGTTATCACAACTTAGTGAGGCGATACATGGCCTATATACCCAGTTCCATAAAGCGCGATATTCCACCTGCAGCTATCGATCAGGAACTAGAACAACTGCTTTCTGCAAAAAAGGCAAGAATCAAGGTTATTGGAATAGGCGGAGCTGGCAACAATACCATCAATAGGATTGCGGAGATTGGAATTATAGGCGCCGAAACAATTGCCGCAAATACTGATGCCCAAGATCTACTGGCAACAATTGCTGACAAAAAGATACTAATTGGAAAAGAGCTGACTGGCGGCTTAGGCGCCGGCTCGGACCCTAAAGTCGGGGAAGATGCAGCCAAGGAAAATGAAGCAGACATCAAGGAAGCATTAAGGGATGCTCACATGGTTTTCATTACTTGTGGTTTAGGTGGGGGAACAGGAACAGGTGCTGCCCCTATTGTAGCAGAAATTGCCAAAAAACTCGGAATTCTTACTGTTGCAATCGTTACATTGCCGTTTACAATGGAAGGCAACAAGCGATTCGAGAATGCAACTGGTGGTCTTGAAAGACTGGAGCAGTTTACAGACACTTTAATTGTAATTCCTAATGATAAGTTAATAGAATTAGCACCAGATTTGCCATTGCACACTGCTTTCAAGGTAGCAGATGAAATCTTAACTAATGCTGTAAAAGGAATTGCAGAATTGATTACAAAGCCAGGCCTGATTAATCTGGACTTTGCAGATATCCGCACTGTAATGACAGGCGGCGGAATTGCCATGATAGGTGTAGGCGAATCCGACACTGAAAACAGGGCGCCGGAAGCTGTTGAAAAGGCAATAAAGAATCCATTACTTGATGTTGACATAACGGGGGCAACAGGTGCATTGATTAATGTTACAGGCGGGCCAAACATGACTCTGGATGAAGCAAAGAAAGTTGTTGAAACAGTTTCAACAAAATTGGATGACAAGGCAAATGTAATCTGGGGCGCTCAGATAAGCCCAGAACTGCAGAATGCAATCAGAGTAATGCTCGTCATAACAGGTGTAAGAAGCCCGCAGATATTCGGGCCAAGACAAACACTGGGAAGCAAGAGAAAATTAGAGCTTTCAACTAACTTGGGAATTGAGTTTATTGACTAAGAAAAAGCTTACATTATAACGTCGTATTTTCTGCCCGTTGGTCCTTTTGTTGTAGTTTGTTTAATAGCAGTATTAGGAATATAGCCAAAGAAGGCGGTAGCGAACTGTTCTATTCTGCTGCTAACGACTTTCTTTAATTGTTTTGGAGTATTATGCTTATTACAGAGCCGTATTTCATACTTAGAAAATACATTATTATCTTTGTAATGTATGTCTGATGAATAACCGCTGTCTTTTTCATAAACTGTGCGGTTAGTTTCCCTCGCCAAAAGAGCTTTTGTAGTTTCTAATTCATTTTTGAGGTCATTTCCATTTAGACTTTCAATTCGGGTAGCTAGTCTGTTCCTTATAATAAGGTCTATTTTTTTGAGGTCAGCACTAATATTTAGCTCGTAAGTAGTGGCTATTGGTAGCTCTTTGAAATATGTGTAAGAAGGATGTTCGTTTCTAGGGTCTGAAAGCGATAAAACATGTAATACTCTTATTGCCTGCTCGCCGCATAGGTTACAGATTTCTGCTTCTTTGTTTAATAACTCAGCTGATAAGTTATATTCCTTAGCTAATTTAACTATGGTATTAAATTTACCTCTACTCTCTAGACCTCCTAATTTCTTTTCTAAATCAGGCATATTAAATAACTCATTTGCGGGTATATCGGGCATATTAGCTTTTAATTAGAACATTAACAATATAAGATTACCTTCAAAATCAGAAAGCTTTTAAACCTAATATTTCCTCTGTTTATTGTTATGGATTTAAATGAAGGTAGCAAGGAGAAACCGAAGCTGAATGAAGTTCAGCGCGGCCCAGCGAAATCAGATATTTCGCTTGGGAAAGATGAGACTAGCCAGAATTCTCAACCTCAGCCAGAAATAAAAGCTGAGGAACAAAAGCCAAAAATACAATTTGCTAATCCTAAATTACAGCAAATATTAGAGGGAAAACAGAAGTTCTATATGCCTAAATTAAAGATGCCAAATTTTAGGGAAAAATTCTCAGAGTATGGCCGCGTTTTGAAAGTAACTAAAAAGCCAGATTCAGAAGAATTCAAGGCAATTGTAAAGGCGTCAGGCCTTGGAATTATTGTAATAGGAATGGTGGGCTTCATAATCGCGATGATTGTACAATTGATACAAATGATCTAAAATGGCACTCTATATATTAAGAACAACAGTAGGCAGGGAAGCGCAAGTCCTGGACTTTCTGGCGAGTAATGCAAAGAAAGTCAAAGGCGTATCTGCATTGTTCTTTCCGCATGGAATGGCGGGCTATATTCTGATAGAAGCAGATAATCCAGATATAATCAAAGAGATTTCATCCGGCGTTCCATACGTAGGCGGTGTTCTTAGAACCCCTACTAAGATGGAAGAGATTGAACACATGATTGAGTTCAAGCCAGAGCAGGTTGATATTCACAAAGGAGACATTGTGCAGATAATTGCAGGCCCATTCAAAGGAGAAAAGGCAAAAATCAGCAGGATTGACCTGCAGAAATCGCAAGTTATATTAGAGTTACTGGAGGCTGCAGTCCCTATACCTATAACAATAAGCCTGGATTCAGTAAAGGTTTTAACCAAAGCGGAATCAACAGCTGAGGAAGCTGCAAAGGAAAAGCAGGAAAGAGAGGAAAGATAATGAAAGAGACAATAAATTTGATGGTCAAAGGCGGACAGGCATCTGCAGGCCCGCCACTAGGCCCTGCACTGGGCGGAAAGGGCATCAATGTAGGCCAGGTAGTCCAGCAAATCAATGAAAAAACTAAAGCAATGGCAGGAATGGACGTTCCTGTAAAAGTAGTTGTTGACATAGATGCAAAATCTTTCGAAATTACAGTAGGCTTGCCACCTTCATCTGCTCTTTTATTGAAGGAAGCTGCTGCAGAGAAAGGTTCTGGTGCAGCAGGAACAAAAATAGTTTCTGCTCTAAAAATTCCACATCTTATCAAAGTTGCAAAAATCAAATCTGATGCTCTAACCGGAAAAACTATGAAAGAAAAAATCATTGAATTGGCCGGAACTTGCAAATCTCTCGGAGTAAAGGTAGAAGGCAAAGATCCACGTGCTGTGATAAAAGAAATCAAAGCAGGAATTTATGATAAAATAATCAAAGAAGAAAGAACAGAATTAACTGCAGAAGAAAAATCACAGCTTGATGTTGAAAGAAAAGCAATCAAGGAAGAGCTTGCTAAATTGGAAGCTGAAGAGAAGGCAGCCGCAGAGGCAATTGCCCAGGCAGCCCCGACAGCAGCAGCAACACCAGGAACACCGGGAGCGCCGGCAGTAGCAGCACCAGTGGCAACTGCTAAGAAAGAAGAGCCAGCTGCCAAAAGAAAGAAGATGAGATAAGCAAATCTTTTATAGCACAGGTTTGTTTTTGATTAATGCTTAAGGTTAGAAATGCAGAAAGAAGAAAGGAAGAAATAAGCTTAATTTGAATCTCTTAGTGTTAATTAGCCATAAGGCTTAGATGTTTAGGTTTTATAGAACTTGATAGATTCCTCTTAGAATTAACCCTCAGGCTTTTTTGGCGAATTCTGCTTCTTGTCTTTCTAAGCGGATTTCTAATTGTTTTAGTGCCATTATGTAAGTCTCTATAGTTTTTAAACGGTTTTCCAATTGCCCTGCATTTTTAATAATAAGTTTTACAGTTTTAGGGGTTGAGGGCTTTAGCGTAAGATATACAATTTCTTGAGCAAAATTCTGTTGGGTAATTAATGCTCGTTTAATATTCTTACATAACCCAATTGCCCACTTCTCTTCTTCTGCCAGTTTCTTCTCACCTCTAACGCTCAGTAATTTCTTTTCGAGGCGAATTGCAATTTTTTCTACGAAAGAAAAATATCCATACGCTTCGGTTAAGTTATATTGTATTTTTTTAGCGAAGCTTTCATAGTCCTGCGCGTTAGGGCTTCGTCTTATTGTCATTGCAAGTAGACGCGCATCTTCAATGTTACGAACTATATTTGCAATTAGAATAATTTCTTCATTCGTAAGATAAAATTCATTTTTAAGTAGTTGAATGGATAGAGGCGCAACCATTTTGTGTCATCAAATATAAAGAACGCTTGATATTTATACATATCGGTTTAGTTTATTCTTTCTTTTCCCTTTGTTGGCCTTGCTTTAGCTTTTCAATTTCTTTTCTCTGCTCTTTCCATTCTCTGAAGAATCTATCGCAGGTCTTTGGCAGCTGGTCATTCTGCACAGAAAAGACTTGTGAGGATTGCTGCAATTGCTGCTCTGATTTCTGGAATTCTTCTATAGCCCGCTTTCCTGCAACTAGTTCTAATCTGATAATGCCATCTTGAATTCTCCTGCTATTGAGAATCTTGATTGGGCCTATTTCTATCGTATTTGAGACATGTGTGCCACCACAGGCTTCTACATCCCAGCCAGGAATTTCCAGAATTCTTATGCTTGCTCCTGGAACAGCGCCGCCCTGATAAATTCTCATTCCATATTTCTTTTCAGCATCTGCTCTCGGAAGTATTTTCTTATTTACAGGCAAACCTGCCAGAACAATCTCGTTTGCTAAAGCTTCTACTCTCTTTAGCTCTTCAGGAGTTAGGTTTTGGTAATGAGTTATGTCCAATCTTGCCTTTTCAGGAGTTTTTTCAGAGCCTGCCTGATAAATATGGCTTCCTAACTGATTTTTACATACACCGTTTACAATATGAACTGCAGTATGGTGCCTCATCAATTGCAGTCTTCTGTCAAAATCAATCCTTCCGTGTATGAATTGCCCCTCCCTGAATCTGATGTTTTCAACTTCGTGCGCAATAACATTTCCGATTTTCTCTACATTTATTACTTTACCTGAATCTGCAAGCCAGCCAATATCACAAATCTGCCCGCCCGATGTGGGGTAGAATGCAGTCTTGTCTAAAATAACAAGCCTGTTATCTATAATTTTGAGGACTTTGGCATCGAATTCCTGCATTTTTTCATTTATGTAAAAAAGCTGGTCTGTTGCAGGCAATTTTAATTGCAGCAGTTCTTTTGGCAAAGCTTTTGCTTTCATTACAGCATGCCTGCTTGCGACTTTTGAATAGAAATCTTCAGGAATCTTTACCTTGACATTAAATTTCTCTGCTGCAGCTGCAACATCTTCAGGCAAAGCACCCTGGCTCTCATATAATTGCAACAACTCACGCTCATCAATTTTCTTTTTCTTCTTCAAAAACGATTCCAGGAACTGGGAAATCTTTTGCTTGCTTTCACTGTATTTTTTCATCTCAAAATTCAGGATTTTTTCTACATCGGGAAGCGCCTGCCTTAATTCAGGATACATAGGCATCAACTGCGCCTCTGAAAGCTCTTCTCCAGTTTCACTTAAAACGGAACGGGGCCTGGCTTTTCCATAAAGGGCCTGTGCATGCTCCCTTGCCAGCCAGCCTAAATCAATATTCCAGCCAAATTTTTCCCCCAATCTCAATGCTCTTCTCAGCAAAAACCTGAGGTTATAGCCACCGCCCGTGTTTGAAGGCAAAGCACCATCAGCGATTGCAAACAATAAAGTCTTGCTGTGGTCTAAAATCGAATAGAAAGCCCTTATCGGTTCTAATTTTTCCATTAGTTTTTCAGGCTTTAGCTTTAATTTTCGAGCAACAATCTTCAATTCCTTATCAGCATAAGGTTCAGTCAAATCCAAATTTGCATTCAACTTGGTGAATTTTTTCATGAATGCAGTGTCCATTTTGAATCCAATCGCCTTTGCAAATTTCTTGTCAACAGGATCAAAAGTAATCTCATATGATGTTGGAGTGCCGTTAAGGAGCCAAGCCAGCCTTTCCAAGCCCCAACCAATGTCTACAACTTTTAAAGGCAGATCTTTCAAGCCTTTTTCAGTCAATGCATATTGCATAAAAACTGTTGTTAGAACTTCCATCCCGCCCGCAAAAACTTCGAAGCAAGGGCCTGCATTTCCGCCGCCCATCCAGGCAGACTCGACAAAAGTAATTTCTTTTTCATTGATTTTGAAATGCTTCAAGCAGTCAATAACTAGAGCAATATCTTCATCTTTCCAGTCTTCTCTATGTCCTGAAACAAAATTGTGCTGGCCAAGCATTACAAAATTGCTGTTATGCCTGCTTGTTACACCAATATTTTCAACATCATTAAACCTGAAGCAAGGTTGTGCAACAATTAAAGGATTTGCTGGCGGCTGCGATTCTCCAGAAACTACGTGCGGCTGGAAATCATAGATTGAAGCCTGGACAAACCAGGTGTCATCACGCCATCTGGCAACTATCGGATATCTTGGAATCACAGTTCTGTTGTGTTCCTGGAAAAATCTTGCAAATTCCCTCCAGGTGTCAACATAATCGTGCTTCCAGCCGAATTTTTTCCCTATAAAAGAATATGGAACGCAAGTTGCATCGCCACAGCGCTTCCTTTTTCTATCAAGGGTCCAGAAGTTTTTGCCACAAGAACTGCACTTTTTTCTATTAAAACCTCTTTCTTCAAAAACGTGCAAAGCGTAATATTCTTTCCACTTTTTGCTAAATTGCCTCATTAACTCTTTTTTATCCATGTGCTTGTTTGCTACAATTTTAATGCTACCTTGTGGCCAATCTTTGTAGCTTTAATATGTCATCTTTAGTAAGCTTCTTGGAATTCTTAAACTTGTTGATTACATCCGCTTCAGTCATCTCAGCTGAAACCGGTGTCGGCAGGTCCTTTGCTATCAAAAGCCACTGGTTTAGGGATTCAGCCAAATCCTGGTTTTTGGCCTCAATTTGCAACTTAAGATCCTTTAATTTTCCCTGTATTTCCAGCCTTTTGTTTTTAGCTTCAATTATTGCCTTGGCCTTTGCAGTCAGCTGGTCAAAGCCTTTCGTAGAATCCTCTGCCAGCTTTTGAATCTCAACATGTATCAAATCAGCCCTGGATTTTTTTGTAATTAGCGTCTCCCGAAGCTCTTTTGGCGCGCCTGCAGCTTCCAATGGGGACTGGGCAAGCTCAGCCTTCAGCTGGTTTATCCTATCCATGTACTGCTTTTCTTTTTCAAAGCTCAGGCCTTCAGTCTCAATAGCATACTGCATGGCTTCTATCTGTTTTTTTGCAGCATCAGGGGATAATCTCTTTTTCAGTTTAGTGCTTGCAGCTGGTTTTTGCAAGCTCTTTATTTTTATAGATAACTCCTTCAACTCTTTGTTCAATGTAGTTCTTAGAACTTTTTTGTTTTTAATTTCTTCATCAGTAATTTTTTTCTTTGCCTTCAGCTCATTTGCTTCTGCTATGGTGTTTGAAAGAAAAGAATCAAAAGAAGTTTTTTCCTTGTACCAGGACTCTTTGGAATTGTTAAGCGATTCAAGCTCTTTCCCCAACTGGGCTATTTGTTGCCGAAGTTTCTCTATCTCCGCGTTTGCGCTCAATTCCATGAATGTAATGGTGTGACATTAGCCGAAAAGTGCGCCCAATCCTGCTGCAGCCTCTTCTTCAGTCTTCTTTTCCTCTTCTGCTTCTTTCTTTTTGGCTGGAGCTGCTGTTGGCGCCGCTGCAGCTACAGGAGCTGCCGGTACGGCTATAGCTTCTTTAATCACTTTATCAATGTCAACATCTTTTAGAGCTGTGACAGTTGCCCTGATTAGAGCCTTGTCAGCTGTGGTGCCTGCGGCTTTGAGCACTGCTTCCATAGAAGCTTCGTCTATTTTTTTCCCCGCTTTGTGCAGCAACATTGCTGCGTATATGTTTTCCATTTTTGCTTATTCCTTTACTGCAAAAATGACCAGTGAAATGCATCAGCATTTCAGCGCTGCCATTTTCGTTATGTTCGAGCTTGAGTTTTGGAGACCTTCTCGTCCAGGGCTTTTGCCCCGCGGTACGCTTTTTGTACCAGTAATGCAATCGTTTCTTTGGTTGCAAGTCCAAGTTCGATTGCGAGCTTAAAAGCGTTAAGGAAAGCAGTTTTTAAGTCTTCCGTATATTTGCCAATATCTACATCCAATATTGGCGCATTGTACAAATCCTCGTTTTCCAAGACATAAGTTAAAGTAACTCCAATCTGCATGGGTGTTATTCCAAGTCTTGTCAGCATAGATGCTGCAAGTGATGGTACTGGCTGGCCTTGCCTTACAACAACAGAATCTTCTCTTATCACTATCTTGCCGCTCTCTACTTTAGTTTTAAGACCCAATTGAGCCAATTCAGATATTGCGGGGCCTGGTGTAAATGGGGTTGGGCCTGCTGAAATCATAATGTCAGCAGGAGCTAGCTGGCCAGGCTTTGCAGCTACCATCTGCCTGCTGCTCTTTAATTGCCTGAACAGCTCAAAAGCATCCAATTGTGAAACAACAATTGCAGGATATATCCCGTCAAGATGCTGCGCCATGTGTTTTACGGACGGCCTTTTTGAAGATTCAAATGCCCTTTTCAGGAGAGTTTTCTTTGCGAATATGAATGTTACATTGGATTTTAATTTTGCCCTGACAGCTTTCAATTGCTTGGCAGGCAGGTTAGCTAAATTGACGAGGCCGATAGTCTTATTTTTATCGAGAAGATTAGTTAGTTCTGTGACTTTCTTCTTCTTCAACTCTATGCTTTTACTTATCTTTTTAGTTTCCATGTTACACCTTTACAGGCTTGCCCATTGTTGTTTTAATCAAGACAGCCTTTATGTTGTGCTCGCCTTTCGGCAATCTCCCCTTTAGTTTCTCAATTACTGCAATAGCATTTTGGTGTAATTCTTCATCAGTCATGTTTTCTGTTCCAATTATAGTCTGGAAAACAGGAGCTTTCTTTATCACCAATTTTACACTCTTTTTCAAAGTTTTGACAAGAGGTTCGATGTTTGCTTTTGGAGGAACTACATGGCCAGCCTTAGGGCTCGGCATCTTTCCTAGTGGAGATAAGAACCTACCAAAAGTCTTTGCAATCGCAGGCATGATGTTTGCCTGCGCTATGAAAAAATCATGTTCCCTTGCCAGTTTCCTGATTTTTCTTTTATCAAACGAATCGAAATCATCAGATACGACAAAATTATCACAAACTTTCTTTGCGGCGTCTTTCAATTCAGGCCCAATTAGAGCGCAAACTTTCGCCGGCTTGCCTCTGCCAGCAGGAAGCTCCAGGAATTCCTCAATCTTTCCTTCTTCTTTCCTGATGTCAAGCTCTTTCAAATTAATTATTAATTCGATAGTCTGGGAAAAGTTTCTTTTTTCCCCCTCTCGTGATTTCTTTATCGCATCTAGAACCTTAGCTTTTTCAATCGCCATCGTTCACTCGAACTCCCGCCGAAGCGGTATTACCGCTTCGGAAATTCCATTTTTAAAGCTATCGACTGAGGGGAATCTGTTATGGCCTAGGAAAGCCAAACATACCATAAGACTTTACAGCGAGCCAAGCTAGCCAAGCTAAAGATATAAATATCTGTAGTCTTTGTTTGAATCATGGCTAGCGTTTCAGAGATTATGCAGCGGGATTTTCTTAAGCTTGATGCATCTGCTAAAATAACAGAAGCTATAGGGAAATTGCAGCAAGAAGATGAGCGCTACGTTGTGATTTTTGACAAGAAATTCAAAACTACATATAAGGGAATTTTAGATAGAACCCTATTAATAGAATCCAAATTAAATCCAAATGCGGACATCGGAAATTTTGTAATGCACCCCCCAGTCGTTACAGGGGATACAGATGTTTTCAAGGCTGCAGAGCTGATGTACAATAGCTATCCTTGCCTGCTTCCTGTGATGAAAAAGGATAAAGTCATAGGAGTTGTAAGGTCCAGAGATATTTTGGCGCTTTTGCCGAAAATGCCAGACCTTGCAAAATTAAAGGTTGCAGAAATTGCTGGCAAGGGATTGATGGTTTTTGAGCAGGGGTCCAGGCTTGGTGATGCTTTAAACGAGATGCGCGAAAGGCATTTCAGCCATGCGCCTATTATAGATAAATTAGGAAGAATAATCTCTGTATTTTCCCTTACAGATTTATTTGAAAAATATCTCTTAAATCCGGAAGGCAAGCGCCAGGGCTTTGATAGGGGAAGCAGACTTGGAAAAGGGTCTTTTACAGGAAACAGGTCATTTCAAACGGCAAAAAATGTAATGATGGATACGCCAATCAGCGATTTGGCTTCGGCATCAATTTTTACTGTATCTCCTACTGAAAATTTAGGAAGAGCAGTCGCAGAAATGTTTGAGCATAAAATATCAGATTTGATTATAGCACAAGATAGAAAGCCGGTAGGCATCGTTACAACTAGAGATTTATTGGAAGTCTTTTTCAGGGAAAAGGCGCCAGAATATTGGGGTATTCAATTCTTCGGCTGTGAAGCTCTTCCAGGACAGTTATACGATGCAGTCAGGGAGCAAGTAGCAGAATTTTATGAAAAGATAAAAAGAGATTATTTCAAAAATATAATCTATTTTTTAGTCCATATAAAACAATACGAAACGAAAGAAGGCAAAAATGTAAAATATTCCGTACATTTGAGATTAGCAGTTCCTTCCAAAGTTTTTAATGCGGAGTATGTACACTTTAATTTGAACACTGCGGTTAGCTGGGCAGTCAAAGCCCTAAATCAACAAGTTCAGGGTTTTAGGGAAAAAGGCAAGAAGTTCTGGACGCAAACAGGAAAGCACGGGAAAAGGCAGGAATTAGGAAAATTAAAAAGAGCAGAGATAGAAAGCCGGGGAAAATTTATAAGATCTAAGCTTGTTAAGAGGAAGTAACATGAAAGCACAAGGAAAATCGCGCAAATGGATAATTATTGTTGTAATAATTTTAATTATAGCAGCAATTTGGTACTATACTGGCGGAGATTTGAGCGTAATAACGGATAAATTTGAAGGCATTAAGGGTATGATACCTGGAATGGGAGAATAAAATGGATAAAAAAGGCGGAGCATTGATGGTAATTGCAGTCGTGATATTAATTTTACTAGTTGTAGGCCTCTGGCTCTATCCGCATGCTACAAAAGATGCAGTAACTGGTGCAGTTACTAAAGTCAAAAAGCTGATTCCTTAGCTTTAGCCGCCAGCAGAAGTGTATTTCTTAATTGCAAAGCTCCATGCAAGCAGACTAATTCCAAAAAAGGCAAAGGCTACAACTGCAAGCTCGGCAATAGCAGGCAAAGAGAGTTTTCCAAGTAGCGCTGATGCCGGATAAAATGCAGCCAGACCAATTGGAAAGATAAATGTGAATAAAATCATGCCTGTTGCACCAAAAATGGAAATTGGATTTTTGCCTAAACCTAATATTTCATCCAAGATGCTCATTAATACTCCTGATTTTGTAACTAGAAATGCAAGCGATGTTATAATTATATCAAGAGAGTAAAAAAACAAAATAGCCAAACCAAGCAAGAAAATATAACTAACTAACATATTAGCATTTAATGCTAAATTTAATTTTGAAAAAGCGAAAATTACTATTGCGGAACCTACAACTATGTTTGGCAGGTTATCTGTATTGAAAGCAGTTGCAGTTGCCAGCGCCAAGGGCCTTACTGGCCGGATTAAGACAGCATCATATGTCCCTTGCCAGATTTTTTCAATTGTTTCCCAGCTTATACCTGCTAAGAATGTATAATTTATGCCGCTTGCTATGGTGAACGTTCCGCTCAGCAGTAAAAATTCCTCAAAAGTCCATCCAGGAATTCCAGATGAAACATTATAGATGAGCAAGGCAATAATTGGCCCTGTTACACTAAAAAGAAGATATGCTATAACTGTAAGGATGAAATTAAACCTATACGCTACCTCGCCACTCAAGACAAGCTTCATTGCGCCTTTCCAGATTCTCAATAATTTAGCCATTAACCACCAACCGCCGAAAAGTGTGCCATAGCTTTCGGCCAAATTAATTTAATTAGCGCGTAAAACGTAGCAATCCATATTACTTGAATCAACATAACGATTAGCGCATCTGAACCTGCGTATTTGCCAAGATAAATTTGAACTGGCGCGTACTGCATGTATTGGAATGGCAAAAAACTAAATGCCTTTTGCCAAAATGGTGGAAAAAAGGCTAGTGGTACGACACCGCCACCCAAAAACCATGTTACTCCTTCTCTAATACGCTTTAATCCATAATACTGAGTTACCCAAAACGCGCTAAGCCCTACAAAGAAAACGAATGTTAAGCTTAGAATCACAGAAAGGATAAATGAAATTGATGCAAGGCAGGTAGCAGTCCATGTTGTAAAGCTCAATCCAAAGAAAATTGCACCAATTGCAAGTAATGGTATGGCTTGGACCGCTATTACAAAAGCTATTTGACCAGATTCTTTAAGTAAAGTTGATTTGAATACTCCCATTGGTCGAATTAATTTTAGGATAAATGTACCTCGCTGTATGTCTCTGCTAAGTCGTTGGTCTATATTAGTCCAGATAAACATTCCAGTGAGTTGGATCAGAATAAAATAACTGATTAGCTCGTTAAATGTATAACCTCTTATAACTGCAGATCCGGCGTATGCATAGATTGCTTTCCATAGAAAATAGTAAACTGCAAGGGTGATTGGTGTTATCAATGTCCAGATGGCTACTTCAAACTTGTATGCTATGATGTCTTTAAGTGCAATTTTAACATAAGCTAAAGATTTTTGGAACATGTTATGCCCTATAAATCTTCTTGACAACTTCTTCAATGTCTGGGTCAGTTATAGTCAAATCTGTAACCTTGTATCTCGAAAGCAAATGCTGTACAACATCGTTGATATCTTTTTTCCTGGTATTAACTTCAATTTTTAATGTTAAATGATTTTGATTAAGTACTTTGCAACCCTCAAGTTTGAATGGTTTGCCTTTTTCAGCTAATTTTATGTCGAGGTGTTTTTCTTTAAACTGATCTTTAAGTTTCGAGAGCAAGCCATTGTAAACTATTTTTCCATAGTTGATAATAACAATGCGCTTGCAAAGTTTTTCGATATCAGACATGTCATGCGTAGTAATAATAAACGTAGTATGTTGTTCTTTGTTGACTTTCAATATGAATTCTCGAATTTTTTCCTTTGAAATGATGTCGACGCCGACTGTGGGCTCATCCAGAAATACCAATTTTGGATTATGCAATAATGCTGCAATGAGTTCGCACTTCATTCTCTCCCCTAGTGATAAATTGCGAACAGGGCTCTTTGTTAGATTTTCAACTCCTAACAATTTTGTAAAGTAAGCTAACCTTTTGCCAAATTCTACAGATGGAATTTCGTAAAGTTCTTTGATAAAATAATAAGTGTCTATTGCCGGCAAGTCCCACCAAAGCTGGCCTTTGTGCGGGCCAAATACAACACCTATGTTTTGAACATATTTTATGCGATCTACCCAAGGATTAAAACCTAAACAACTTATTTTGCCAGAATCTGGCATTAGTACGCCGCAAAGAATTTTAATTAGCGTTGATTTGCCGGCGCCATTTGGGCCTATTAAGCCTAAGATTTCGCCTGTTTCAATGTTCAAACTTGCACCATTGAGAGCTTTAACTATTCTTGGCTTTCTCGCAACAAGAGATTTTACTGCATGTAAAAGGCCCGCTTCTCTCGTATAGCTCTTGAAAGTCTTTCTTACATTCTTTACCGTAATAGTGGCCATTACAATTTTAGCGATTTGAGTGCTTAAAAATGTTTATTAAGTTCTAATCATTGTTTAAATTGGCCACAAATGAAACAAAACATTCTAATCAGCGGACCGCCAGCTTCTGGCAAGTCTACTTTGCTTGCAGATGCAATAAAGGGCAAAAATGTTGGCGGGATTCATACTCCTGAAATCCGCAGAGATGGCGAGAGGTGGGGCTTCAAAGTTATTGATTTGCATACAGGCAAAGAGGCGATATTTGCTTCTATTGAAATAAAACCACCAATCGTTTCAAAATACGGCTTAGATGTTGAAGCTTTCGAAAGAGTTGCGATTCCTGCAATAGAGTGGGCTTTGGAATCTGCCGATTTTGTAGCAATTGATGAGATTGGGAACATGGAAGTTCATTCTGAAAGATTCAAACAGCTTGTTGAGCAGGCCCTGGATGCAAAAAAAGTCATAGCAACAATTTCCTTTAAGTCTAAAGATCCTTTTATAGAAAAAGTCAAGCTAAGAAAGGATGTTAAAATACATTACATTACAACAGTTAATTGGGAAAGAATTCTGAAAGAAGTAAAAGTTGAATTGTGATTTTAGATATCTCTTAAGTGTTGTAAGGCCAAGTGCTAAACTTTCAGGGAAACTAAACTAACATAAAGAGATTCACCTTTTCAAGACGTCTTACAAAAGTATATTACTTCTTCTTGGCCTTTTCTCTTTCTTCAGCCTTCTTTAATTCGCTCTTAACGCATTTGTGTATATCTTCCTTTGCGTGTTTTGCCTTCAGTTTTGTTAACTTCAGCATATCTTCAAGCAATCCCATGTTAGAATTGTAATTTATCCCCTATTTTAATGTTATGCTCAAAAGGTGTTTCCAGAACATACTTGCAACTTTTGCAAGGTTTGTAACGCTTCCAAGTCTTAGGGTCTTTTGTCAAAGGAATAGCATCTTTTACGTCTACAATTTCTTTTTCTTTGTTTATGAAAATCATCTTTATTGGATAATCCATATTTGGCATCCAAAAACCCCATCTTGCAGATAATGGAAATTTGAACAGCATGCATTTCTTCTCTTTGCAGCCACTGAGGCCCGCAATCCTTTTTAGATGGGTTTTGGCGTAATCTGCTTCTATGCTTTCTCCATTCGGCAAAACAATCTTCACCATGTTACATCAATCTGGTCTGTTCTCTGATAAGGATTTACTTTGGTATCTCTTATGTCTTGTTTAATGCCTGCCTTGCTTTCTAAAATGCCTAGCATAGCTATCATTGCACCATTATCTGTTGCTAAAGGCCTCGGAACAGCAGCAAATTTCACATTTCTTTCCTTACACATGATTTTCAACATTTCAGCAAGTCTTTGATTCGAAGCAACTCCTCCAGTAAGAACAACTTCTTTTTTATTTATGTGTGCGACAGCTCTTTCTGTTGCTTCTGTCAGCATTGCAAAAACAGTTTCCTGCGCTGAAAAGCATAAATCTTCTTTGGAATACCTTTTTGTTTTGTATAATTGCTCTAATTTTGTTAAGATTCCAGAAAATGTAAAATCCATTCCCTTTATTGTATAAGGAAGTTCAATATACTTCTTGCCTTTTGCAGCAAGGGCTTCGATTTTGGGGCCTGCTGGAAATCCTATTCCAAGCACTCTGCCAAAACTATCCAGAAAATTGCCAACTCCAGTATCCAATGTTTCTCCAAATACACGATATCTGCCTGAAGCTAGCGCAAGTATTTGTGTGTTAGCCCCAGAAACATACAGGGTTACAGGATCTTTGAATCCTGATGTTATTTTTCCAGATTCGACATGTGCAATACAGTGATTGACTCCAATAATTGGGACTTTCAGTTTTAATGCAAGAGTTCTCGCAGCAACAGCTCCAATCCTTAAGCATTGCCCAAGCCCCGGCCCTTGTGAGAACGCAACTAAATTGATATCTTTTAGATTTAGTTTGGCTTTCTCTAAAGCTCGCTGAAGAACAGATTCAAAGAACAAAACATGATGCTCAGCAGCTTTGATTGGTCTTATTCCACCTTCATTTGTTGTAAATGTTTCTTTCTCATTTGCTAGAACTTCAAATTTATCATTTACAATTCCAATTCCTAGTGTATGCGCTGTTGACTCTATGCCTAAGCAAATCATATGTTGACAAAAGCATCGATATTTATATAAACTTCTATCTTGTAAATTAAATGAGGCTAAAATGGTAATGCGACTAACAGAAGCGCAATTAAAAAAATGGCTTGAATATATAAGGCAAGAGGTACGCTCTTTGGAGGGCCTGGCTGAGAGTATTGAGCGAACAGAGAAACAAGGAAGACGCGTCTCCAACATACCTGATATGATAAGAAAGCGTGCATCTGCAATTGATTATCAACTTAAAGGTTTGGAAAAAAATATTTAGGCCTTAGAAATTCTTTCAGTATAACTGCATCGACCGCAGTGATATCTATCGCTGTGCTTGCCCATGAATGTTCCTGGGCCGCATTTGGGGCATATTCTGCCTTCTCGTTTTAATGTAGTGCCCTCTACTTTGAACTTTGAATATTTGTTTGTTGACTTTCCAGGCTTATGTTTGTGTTTTGCGATGTTACTTCACCTTTTATTTAGCAGCAGCCGGAGCTGTAGCAGCTTTAACTTTGTGTAATTTCTGGCCAGCTTCTCTGCCTATTACATATTTTGGCTCGTATTTCTGCATGTCTTCCTTTGTTTTGTACAAGACTGCAGTGCATTTGGCCTTGAAACCAAATTGTGATTTTACCTGTCTTACTGCCAATAATTCTGAATTTGCATTTAATGCGACAGCAAGAGCTTTTCTTACGGCAGCTCTTTTTGGAGTAGCTTCGTTTCTATGGTCAACTTCAGCTGAAATATGAGTTCTGTTGAAAAATAAATTATCTTTTTTTGCTAAAATCTTAACGTCCATTTCTAAACACGAATTGCGTATTCTCCTTTTTCGGTTATGCCCATTCTCTTCGCAATTTCAGAAGTGTTAGGGTCTAGAATTATGATTCGGCCTTTCCAGCTTTCTGTTAATTTTGCATCAGGATGCCTTGGGCATCTTTGCCCTGTTGTTAATAATTTGCAGAGTTTACATGCCTGCTTTGCCATTTACTTCTTCACCTTCTTTGCTTTCTTTTCCTTTTTCTCTTTTGTTTCTTCTTTCTCTGCCTTGCCGGCAGCTTTTCTCTCTTCTTTTGTATCAGCTTCTATCCACTCTATTTTTCCAAGGGCTGGCTGCCTCATCGTTAATCCTATTTTTGGATTCTTGGGGTCTTTCCAGCTTATGGCTACAATCCTTGCTCTGACAAAATCAGCAGTCTTCAAGCTCCTGTTTGATTTCTTTCCTGTAAGAGAGCCTGCCTTTGAGAAGCTGACAAAATCGTCCATTGTCTGGCTGACATGAATCATGCCTTCAAATGCTCCAAAATCCATGAATGCGCCAAATTTTGCAATGTCTTTGATTGTTCCTTCAACAATCTCATTTATTTCAGGAACATAATGCAACATTACGAATCTTGTTTTATGATACGCTGCGCCGTCTCCAGGAATTATTACTCCTTCAGCAATCTCTTTTACTTCCAAGATTTGTATGACTTTGCCTAATTCCTCAAACACCTGGCCTTCATAATCTGTTTTCAATTGCTTGGACACTGCAGATTCCAGTGGCTCAGAGAACAATGTTGGAGGTATTCTTGCAACGCCTTGGACTTCAGATTTGTAATACATTTTACTAAACTGAAGCAAAATGATGATTTTTAAAGCTTTGCAAAAAGCTTTTTGCAAGGCCCCGAACCTAAGTTCGTTGGCTTTATTAACGTCAAGTCCATTCTTCAACGAGCTTTTTCTGCCTTATGTGCAAGACCTTTACTCCTAATTTGGCCAGCTTTCTCTTTAACAGCAGGTCGTTTGTTAGGACAGCAGCATCTACAGATTTTGCAAGTTCAGCTAGGGCCTTATCCGTCTCGCCGTGCAAATGAACTATCTCAAAAGATGTGTATTCCATGACCTTAAGGGCCATAAATGCAGCCTTCCTGTCTGAGGCCTTCTTTGCAGCCCTGCTGATGAGCTGCAACTCCTCTAAAACAAGATTTGGTATGATTGGCTCATTTCCCTTCAGCAATTGAAATAAGTCTATCTTGTTCTCAATAGCATAAATCAGTGCATTTGTGTCTATTATGACTTTCATACATTTTAAAAGCCAATTTTGGATTAAAAAGCTATGTCCTCAAAAAAGCAGGAAATAAAGGAGCAGTATGACAAAACTGCAGACGTTTATGATAGCAGATATGGAGATATTCAGGAAGAGAAGTATCGAATTATGCTTGAAGATTTGCAATTGAAAGAGCCAATCCTTGATTTAGGTTCCGGCACTGGAATGCTTCAAAAATATCTGAAGGGGAAGCTCTATGGTCTGGACATTTCTTTTGCCAGCCTCAAAAAATCTGCTGAAATGGCGGTACAGGGAGACGCCGAGCAGCTTCCATACAAAGATAATACTTTCAGCACTGTTTTGAGCTTTACAACATTGCAGAATCTTGAATCTGCAGGTAATCTGTTTAGAGAAATTGCAAGAGTCCTTAAGCCAGAAGGGCTTGCCGTCATAACTGTATTGAGCAAGTTTGCGGATAAACTTTCTTCTGTCGAGAATTATTTCAAAATTCTAGAGATAAAAACTTGCGGCGAAGATATTGGATTAGTTCTAAAGGCTTAAATAAGTTTATGTTCTTACAAATTTATGTCGTATGTTTACGATTTATTCGGAAAGCTTTGCTGTAAATGTTTTGATGGTCATACAGATAGCGACCATCAACCCAAGATAGGATTAGAACTTGATAATCATATTCGAATGGGAGAATTTCCATTAGAGTATTATATTTCTTTAGCACATATGCGACCACTTGAAAAAGAATTCCTTAAGCAGGCAAAAGGCAGAGTTCTCGATTTAGGTTGTGGAACCGGACGAATTGGTATGTACTTGAAAGATAGAAAGGATTATGATGTTTTAGCCGTTGATAAATCGCCAAGCTTAGTGCATCTTGCAAGAGGATTTTATGACACACCTACAGAAAAATTGGATTTTAACAAAAAATTACCAGAAGGAAAATTTGATACAGTTATTATGTACGGAAATGGTTTAGGCTCACCAGGGACAATTGAAAATTTAGAAAATTTGCTCCGAAGGCTTTTGCCAGTAACAACTGATGATGCAATAATTATCGGTGAAAGTAATGATCCTTACAAAATGCAAACTATAGAAGATAAGGATTACCAAAGGAGAAACTTGAAATTAGGTAGATATATTGGGCAAAGAGTTTGGAGGCACGTCAGCGGGAAAAATTTTGGTGCTTGGCACAAGTGGGTTCAAATTCCACCCGGCCAACTAGCTAAAAGTGCTTTGCTAAATGGTTGGAAATTATCGGATAAAGCTTACGAAGAAAATGGTCCTGGCACACAATGGGGTGCATATTTTGCTATTTTAAGAAAGTTCTAGCAAAACCATTTTAAACTTAATGTGTTTGATAGCTTTATGGGATTTGTATGTCAAATAGGACCACGTATAAAATATTGGGGTCCTGAATTTTTTTGGGCAGAGCCATTCCTTGATTTTTCAGGGAATGGGTTTGTAGTTATCAATGCTTATACGGGAAATGTAAAAAAAGATAACGTTCTGGTGATGACGCATCCCGAGAAGCCGTCTAAGGATTTTGACGAAGAGTCCGGGCTTGTGACTGCTTTGTGGGGCTCAACGTGGAAAGTTGACTTTAAAGGTGATGAATTTTATTTGAATGGAAAAATTTTTGATTTGAAGCCTGATAAGTTTTATCTCTTGGATAATTGTAAAGCTTTGGAGCCCAAAACTAAAAAGCCTTAGCGTCTAACAAATAATCTGTGCCTGTCTTTCTCTTGTAATTCAGCAAGTATTCTGTCTACAATAACTTTCATAGGATCAACTGCAGGAACTCTCTTTTTTATATCTTCAAAAGACTCGAATGGCTTCTTTTGCCTTTCATCGATTAAAGACTGCGCATGTTTTTTGCCGACACCAGGCAATAATTCCACTTGATGCGCCCTGAGGCTGATGGGGCCCGCTGTGTTGAAGAACTGCACGAATAATTTCTCATTTGCTAAAATTATCCGCTCTATAACTGAAGGCAGCTCCGCCTTTGCAGTTTGTGTTAATCTGTCATAAAACATAGTTCCCTTAATGTATGCAATCTTGTCCCGCTTGCCTTCTCCAATGTAAGCTTCGTCATGCGGCTTTAGTTGTACAGATGGGACAAGTTCAAGCAATGTGAAAAAAGATTTGCCAATGCCTTGTGCGATAGGCTCCTTTCTATGCATCGGGCGCGAGTCTTCGAGATACCCATGATGCAAGTAGTCTAAAATGACTACATACTCTTCCTTGCTTTTTCTCTGCGGTATCATATTCATTGCTCGCGTTTAGTCCATTCATTTTTCTTCTGCTGGTTATCAGCCTGCGTATTTAACTAGAACTTCATGTATCCTTTTAAAGTTTTCCGGGTTTATATTCGACTTTCCAGACATCACAGCCCTTATTTCCGTCATTGTGATAGGCGCTATGTTAGCTAATGATACTATTAATTCAGGAGTCATTCCTGGTATGTTTAGTTCTTTGAGCTCTGCAATTAATTTTGTACAGCTGGCTTCAGTCAATTTTGAAGTTTTTTTGGCATAATCTGCAATCTCATCTTGGACTTTAGCCCTGTCTTCTTTCTTTGCTTCTTTCAAAAATCCGCCCAGCATAGGTATTGCAATAGGCTCTTTTGACAGTATTTCTTCACTCATTTTACTCTCCTTAAATGAACTGGGGCGGCTATTAAATCTTTAGTGGTGTCTCCGTCCCTTACCCTAACCATGTAAGCAGAACCCCTCTTTTCGATTATTTTTCCAGTTCTATTTTTATAGCGCGGGTGAGGCATTCCGTTATGAATAGCTGGCTCTGGAGCTAAGGTTACAGCATCGCCTATGTTGAATTGCTGTAGCTGCCTTGTTATAGACACTTTTCCGGATGTTCTGGGTACCTTTCTCAAGGCATGCCTTGTCTTACAGCGGAAACCGCCTACTCTTTGAACCATTCAACCTCTTTACAAGAGCTTGACCAGAACGAATGCTCGTCGCTGATGCTCCTGCGCATAAAGAGACCCTAGAACATGATTTTTAAGGCTTTGCTTCCCTATTCAGGCATGAACATACAAAATCTTCCATCTGTAAAAGCAGTTGAGAAAAAGCTCGAAGGCGAATTATCTTTAATAGGAAAAATTAATCCAATATTCCACGGCCTTGACTGGACATATGAAGGAAAGAAAATATATTTTCATGTTAACCCAGCTAAGTTTGGAGAGCAGGTAGTTCCTATCATAAAAATGAGTTCATGGGAATATTTTGGAGCCTCACCAGAATACCTCCAAAAGAACTTCCCACAATTCGCAAAGGAAATTAAAATATTAGACGACATAGTTTCCAAGTATAATTTAGGCATGGAGTGCATCATGCACTATAAACCAAATAGCTATAAACCTATTAAAATGGACATGAACAGACCCTATCATTTTATTGAAGTCGCGAATAACACTCCAGATCCGAATAGGAGTTGTTACAGCATCCAAAAAGTTAGTGGATTAATTACCGAATCTTTGTTAAAATACCATACAGTCATACTTCAAACATCTAAGGCAGCATTTACAGTAGATGATGTAATCCCAGCAGTTTGCTCCCAAAAAGAATTCATAGATTTATGCACTAAAAGCCCATAGGCATTTTACCGCCTAACATCTTCTGGAGCTTTTGCATCTGCTTCTGGTTGCCCATCATTTTCATCATTTTCTTCATCTGGGCATATTGTTTCATTAAATCCCTAACATCTGCCTCTGATTTGCCAGAGCCTTTTGCAATTCTTTTAACACGAGAGGCATCAATCAAATCAGGATTATCTCTTTCCTGCTTTGTCATTGATTGAATGATATGTCTCCAGGATTTCATCTTTCCTTCCTGCACATTCAGCAATTCTTCAGGCAACTTGGCCATGCCCATTCCCGGAATCATAGACATCACCTGCTTCAGAGGCCCCATTTTCTGAAGGGCTTCCATCTGCTTCATCAAATCATCAAAAGTGAATTCTGCTTTGATGAATTTCTTAGCAAGAGCTTCTGCTTCTTCCTTCTTTATTGCTTCTTCAGCTTTTGATAATAATGTCTGAAGATCTCCTAAACCTAACAAACGAGATACGAAACGTTTTGGTTCGTAATCTTCAAAATCATCTACGTGTTCGCCTGTTCCAATGAATTTTACCTTAGCATTTGTTTCTGCACAAGCAGACAAAGCACCTCCGCCTTTGGCAGTTCCATCGAGTTTTGTTATTATTACTCCTGAAATGCCAACTGAATCCTGGAAAGCTTTGGCCTGTGTTTTTGCAGCCTGGCCAATATCACCGGATAACACAAGAAGTTTTTCATGAGGCTTTATGATTTCATTTAATTTTTTCAGCTCTGCGGTTAGTTCTGAACTCAAAGCATCTCTGCCTGCGGAATCAATAATTATAACATTAAATCTGGAAAAGTCAGGCTCGAATTTCTTTATGATTTTAATTGGATCTTTCTCTTCTTTTATTCCATAGAATGGAACATTTAATTTTTCAGAAAGCTGCTTTAATTGCTCATAAGCTGCAGGCCTCCAGGTATCAGTCTGCACAAGGCAAACTTTCTGTCCTTGTTTCTTGAAAAGTTTTGCAAGCTTTGCAGCTGTTGTTGTCTTTCCAGAGCCAAAAAGGCCGATAAGCAAAATCCTAGTTGGTTTCTCTTTGATTTCAAATTTTCCAGGCTCTGCTCCCAATAATTTAACAAGCTCTTCATAAACAATGTTAATGACATGCTCTCTATGAGTCAAGCCAGCTTTTGGTTTTTCCTCCAAAGCTCTTTTTTTGATTGATTCAGTGATTTTTGTTG
The DNA here is from genome assembly GCA_964354105.1 of Candidatus Woesearchaeota archaeon. Taxonomy (GTDB): domain Archaea; phylum Nanobdellota; class Nanobdellia; order UBA10117; family UBA10117; genus CAYGXM01. Next base: position 5,053 of record CAYGXM010000005.1, on the reverse strand, counting down.
CAAGCGGAGGGTTTACATCTCCTGCCAGAAGAGATTTCTTTATGTCTACAGCCAATTCGTCAACAAGCTTTCTATCTACAAGGGAAATTTTCAACAGCTTTCTCAAGCTATCCTTGAGGGATTCGCCTAAGTTGTCTAGCATATCTAGACACTAATTTAGGGATTTAAAAAGCATATCTGTTAAAGAATCTTGCTAATAAACTTCTCAGGCTCGAACTTCTCTATGTCGTCATAATTCTGGCCTGTTCCTATGAACATAATAGGTTTGTTTGTTGCCTGCACAACTGACAACAAGGCTCCGCCCTTATCATCAACATCCGCTTTTGTAAGAATTATGCCATCTATGCCAATCTTTTCATTAAATGCCCTCGCCTGCTCTACTAAATCAGAGCCCGCAATTGATTCTCCTACAAAAATAGTAATGTCTGGCTTGGCAACCCTCTTGATTTTAGCCATCTCTTCCATCAGATTTGCATCCGGTGTTTGCCTTCCAGCAGTATCAATCAAAACGATGTCCTTGTCTTTAGCCTTGACAGCATCAAATGCTACAGCAGCGGGGTCTGCGCCGTATTTGTGTTTAATCATCCTTACACTTAATTTGTTGGCGTGATGCTCTAATTGCTCAATTGATGCCGCCCTGAAAGTATCTGAAGCTGCGAGAATGCATTTGTAATTATGTTTCTGGAATAAATTTGTAAGTTTCGCAAGAGTTGTTGTCTTTCCGTGGCCGTTCGTGCCAACAAACATCAAAACAAGGGCTTCATTTTTGGATTTCTTTTCTCTCGCTAACTCTAAAATATCTAATGGTTTGGGTGTTTCTAAAATATGCAGGATTGTATCTCTCAAAATATCTTTGATTTTTTCAGTTATCTGCGCCCTTGGCATTGATTTTCCAACAAGCTCTTTGTCCAAATTATTTCTTAATTGCTGGATAATCGGGAAAGCGACGTTATTTTGTATCAGTTCCAATTCTAAATCCGTGAAAAATTTGCTGAATTGCTCATCTGTTAACTTAGATTCTGTAACTACTGCAGCTAACCTCTGCATAAATGTTTTTTCTTTTTCCTTTTGTTCTAACTTTCTGAGAACTTTTGGTTTTTCTAAGGGAATCTCTTCAGGAAGTTTTAGCTCTGCCACTTTAACTTTAGCAGGAATAAGTTTTTCTTCCCTGAGAGCTTCAACTTTCTCAATAGGCTTTTTCTCTTCAGCTTCTGTTTTGGGCGCTTCTGGCTTGCTAACTCTATCAGAAAATCCTTTGAACGCTTTCTTCAGGAAGTCAAACATCTTTTTCTTCTTTTGATGATATTTTGTCTATTTCCGCTTCTACGGCTTGAGCTTTTGTCGCAAACTCCTTTAAGCTGTGGCTTAGTTCTAAAATTATATCTTCCAGCTGGCCAATTTGCTTTGTTATGCTCTCTTCAGCTTCATGGGTGTTTTTCCTCACCATGACGCCAGAGCCGACATTCAAAAGAACCTCATTTGTATTGTCTATATTTCCTGAAGTGAAAATGCCCTGGCCGAGTGGTACAAGAGCTTTAGAGTTTTGTTTCAATTCATGCAATCTGTGAAGGGATTCGCGCAAATTCACCATCTCCATTGTTTTTTGGTCTAAAAGATTAAGCTGTTCTTCAACTTGTTTTATCTGCATTGATAAAAGTTGCAATTCAACATACTTTTCTTGCAAAGCCTTTTTATCCATGCTAAAAAGAGCAAAATGGTAGTTTAAAAATGCTTGTAAAGGGTTTAGATGAATCTTAAACTTTCATCAACTCTTGAGATTTCAAAGCCAGAACTTTGTATCCCTATGGCAAAGCCAAAGCTGTTTGCAATCAATCCTGCAGATAAGAACGGATTTCCCAAGTTTATAGTCCCCAAGCCTATTTCAATTTTTAATAAAGATTCTACTTTTTTGATGTCGTCATCGCTTAAATTAGGGGAAAAGATTCCACCCTTGTTTGTAATTTTGCCGACAGAGCCCGGAACAGACATGCGCGCTAAATCCATCACTATTGGTTTAATGCCTAATGCATCATGTATTTGTTTTTTAGCAGACTGGTTGAAGGCAGAACTTATTATCGCAGTTTTATCATCTAATAAAATGTTGTTCCCGAATGCGGTGTGCTCCGTGTCGATTACTGCAACCTTAACATTTATTTTTTCAAGGAAATTTTTCAGGACTTTCAGCTCATTTTCAAAAACTATTTTAGGAATTAACAGAACAGAAGAGTTGCCGGCCGCAAATAGCCCAATTAAATCTGTGCCGTACAAAGTTGTTCTGTAGACTGGAACTTTAAAAATATCTTCTAATTCCTTAACTTGCTTGTCGGAAACGCACTTTCCGACTAAACAATATTTGTCTGTTGCAAGCCCATGCAGGCCTATGTTTGGGTCGCCATGGAAACTTAAAATAGAAATATGTTTTTGTGACATTTTAACAGCCGGTTACTTGTGCATCGCAGCTTCTTGCTTTGCTGTCGGAGCCGCAACAGCCTTTGTTTCTTCCTTTTTCTCTTCTGTCTTTTCTTCCTCTGCAGGAACTTCTTCTATTTGCGGCTTTTTCTCCTCGACTCTCTTTGCTTTTGCTTCTTCCTTTTTCTTTGTCTCTAATTTTCTAGTTGCCTTCTTAGGCAGTTCTGCAAGTTCTGCTCGTGCAATGTTTTTTTCCTTATCAATGCTTACTTTTAATGTGATTTTGGCAGGCGGATTTTTGCCACCTTTTTCCCAGACAAATTCATTTATCCATCTGCTAAGTTTTATGTTTGAAACTTTTGTGTGCTTCAATAAATATGCTTGAATTACATTGATTGCTTTCTTGCTCCGCCTCCACTTAGGACTCATCACGACGTCGCGCCTTAATGGAATGTTATAGATTCTCTCTACCATGTTTCATCAAGCTCTTAGCTTAGTTCTCCTCCAATTTCTTTTTACTTTTGTCAAAGCAGAAGGATGGGTTTTTGCACCTTTTCCGAGCTTTCTTGTGACCAGCCAGAAAGGAGCCCACCTTGTTTGTTTTGCTGCCTTGCCAAGACGTTTCTTTTTTCCGGAACTTTGAACTTTTGCCATTTTCTTTTACTTAATGATTTTGAATTTTGGTTTTTGGTTTATCTGATCCAGGAATTGCTTCAATTCCATTTCGCCAATCTGTTGTTTTAACATTCCCGTTTGACTGGCTTCCATTAATGCTGTTTCGACAGCATCTGCAAGCGCAGGTCTTGCGGTTCTTATATTGGCAAGCCTTTGCCTCGCCTCCGGGGTCAAATACCTTTGAACAATCGACTTTTTTGCAGAGTCCAGTTGTCTCTGCACGAATTCCTGATTTTCATTCTGTACAGATTCTTGTGCTAATTTTTTCCTGAGATCTTCAATATATTCTTGTTTAGCCATTTTACTGTTGTTTTGCCCTGGTTGCAGCCTTTGAAAGCAGTGAAATTCCTGCAGGCGTTACAACACGACCTTTATGGACGCCGTCTTTTACTTTCATTACCAGGCCTGCAGTTTCCAATTGCTGTAAAATTTTTCTCAAGATTGCGCCTGATGCTTTTGTGAATTGAGGAGGTCTTACCCCCCTGCGTTTATTTCCGCCGTATTTTGACCTTAGCTTTGAAACTCCAACAGGACCATTCCTGTAAACTGTTCTTAAAACAGAAGCTGCTCGGATATGCCACCAATCTTTCTCTAGAGGAGGCCTTTCCTTGTGCGTGCCTGTTTTAACAAAGACAGCCCATTTTGGTGCTGCGATTTTATCTTTTAGAGCATTGGCTACTTCTCTCGCGAGTTTTTGTGGTGATACGTCTGTGGGTAATACCATCGTAATTAACGCATTTGTAGACGTTTTAAAAGCCTTTGCTTCAAGCAAATTGCGCTCCAAAATTTGGCTCAGCTGAACTCATTCAGCTCAAGCCTTTGCTTCAAGTTAAAATCTTCCCAAATTAATGAATGCCAGAACAACGAAATAGAATATCAGGAAAAAGGCAACAACTTCAATCATGTGCTTCATCAATGTCTTCCTTTCTTTAGCCCTCAAAGCCAAGCTGCCAAGTACAATTCCAGACGCAAATACTAAAATCGACAAGGTTTTTTCTAATGCCAATTTAGTTGAGATTGCAAGCACCAGGCCGAATAATCCTGCGATTGGCAATGCAATCTTTGGCAGAAGCACTGCGAGTTTTTTATTATTGAACCTGGATGCAAAGCTGTCAATTTCCTCCCTCGCTGCCTTGTATAAAATAAAGCCAAAAATGAAAGACAAGCTTGTAAAAATTCCCAATATGATTTCAGTGAGAAAAAGCATTTTAGCCAGCTACTATTAATGTTGTAGTTCTTTCAATTGCACTTATTGCCCTGATTTTATCGAGAATGAAATCGCTGAGTTCTGAAATGCCGTCCAAATCTATCTTGATTATTAAGTCATATTCGCCATAAAGAATGTTAACATCAGTAACTTCTGGAATGCTTCTTAGCTTGTCTTTTACATCCCTTTCAGAACCGGCCTTTATTGTTGCCAAAACATATGCAGTTACCATTTCTTTTCCATCATATTTACAGCTGCAAGGACAAAAATCATTCCTGCAAACATCGCAGCCATTGCGCCCAATTCAATTGCTAGGGGATTACCTGTAGCCAGAAGTTGCATTACAGTAATTGGTGTACAAGCAAGCGCAACTGCTGCTAAAGTCAGCCGTTGTTTTAATTTTTGCATATATAGAGCAGAACATCAGATTATTTAAGTCTTACTGAAGCTAATTGGCAAGTTTTAAATGACTATCATCTTAAATTATTATTGAAATGCACGTTCGCCATTCTCCGCGACAGTCAATTTTTAATTTCCCAGAGCTGGCTAATCTGGATCTTGTTGAAAAATTAAACAAGAAGGGGGAGCCGGATGTCGCTTTTCATGTCAAGATTGGGCGCTTTACAGTTATGGTCAATACCTATTGTGGGGCTGTCAATTATAGCCTAGTTGATATTCCTGAAGGCACAGAATTTTGGCTTGTCAGGCAGGCGTACAGAAACTTGCTTTCAGTTCTTGGAAGGGATATCAAAAAAGAGCCTG
>CAYGXM010000004.1:0-72641 GCA_964354105.1 Candidatus Woesearchaeota archaeon | reverse complement strand
CCTCCAGCTCAAATAATAATGTTTTAACTAGCAACACAGCAGGCAACAATACACTTTGGGATATTTATGTTCAAAGTTCAACAGGCAACAGATTCATAAATCAAACAATTGCTAGCTATCCAACATCATTTAATGCAACTTATTCAGGCGATATCAGGATTAAAGGCGTAACAAGCCCGCCTGCAGATCCAATTATAGGAGGCAAGCCTTATTACAACATAAGCAAGTACATAAATGCAACAAATACAACAGCAGCCTGGCTTTACTTGAATATTTCTTATAACGAAACAGCAGACCTCGGCAAAGTTGCTGAGAGCACGTTGTTCATGGCCCGGCGCAATAACACCGCATGGGAGCTTAACACGAGCAGGTTCGCAGGTACATATGGCACAAACACTGTTGGAAATTATGTTTATGCAAACATAACAGGCTTTGGAAGCACATTTGCGCCTATTGGCATCAGTGGGCCCACTTGTGGCGATAACATAACTTCTGATACCACCTTGGCAGCAGACCTTGGGCCATGCGCAGGGGATGGTTTGATGATAGGCGCAGACAACATAACACTTGATTGCGCCGGATATTCAATAACAGGCTCTGCAACAGCCGATGGCGTAAATGTCACCAGCCACACAAATGTTACAATAAAGAATTGTGTCCTAACTAATTTCAAGTATGGCATTTTATTCAACACTGTAGAAAACAGCACGCTGCTCAACAACACAGCCAGCAACAATCCTCAATACGGCATTTACCTCACTTCCAGCTCAAACAACACTTTAACGAATAACACTGCCAATAATAATAAAAATATTGGCATCTGGCTCGACTCTAGCTCAAACAATACTATTACCAACAACATAGCAAATAATAACACAAATGTTGGTACTGGAATCTACATATCTAAAAATGCCAACTACAATAACCTAACCAACAACATAGCAAACAATAACACGAACACCGGCATCTACTTCTACCTAAACTCCAATAATAGTATTACCAACAACACAGCCAATAATAACAATTGGTATGGCATATTCTTAGCTAGCAGCTCAAACAACGCACTTACAAATAACACAGCCAGCTACAGCAATATTGCCAACGGCATCCACCTCCAATCTAGCTCCTACAACACAGTAGAGAACAACATAGCTAGCAACAATACTCTCTACGGCATCTATCTCGAATCCAACTCAAACAATAATAGTTTAACAAACAACACAGCTAATAACAACATCATCTACCTTAGCTCCAGCTCAAATTACAACAACCTGACAAACAACACAGTCAACGGCAGTGGTGCCAGCAACGGCATCATCATCGACAGCTCCAACTACAACACCCTGAACTCCAACACTGTCAGCTACGGACCCTCCAGCAATGGCGTTTACATCGTGTCTAGCTCAAACAACGCCCTAATCTCCAACAAATTCAGCAACAATGGCAACGGCGTCTGGCTTTACTCCAGCCCCAACAATACCTTGTTCAACAACACTGCCAATAACAATCAAAATACTGGTATCGTCCTCACAGACAGCCCTAACAACACTGTAACAAACAACACAGCCAACAACAATAGCAATTCTGGCATCCGAATCATCAATACTGCTAACAACACGCTGACCAACAACACTGCTTATAACAATACTCAATATGGCATCTGGCTCGAAGGCAACTCAAACAGCATTCTAATAAACAACATCGCAAATAATAATACAAACACTGGCATCCACATATCCACAAATTCTAACTACAACAATCTAACCAACAACACAGCCAACAAGAACAGCCAGCAGGGCATCCGCCTCGAATCCAGCTCAAACAACACTCTAACAAACAACACAGCAAATAACAACCAGTATGGCATCTATCTCCAATCCAGCTCAAACGATAATAGTTTAACTAACAACAATGCCAGCAACAACACTTATGGCATCTACCTTATCTCCAACTCCAACAATAACATCCTAATCAACAATACCGCCCATGACAACACCCAAATCGGCCTGGTTTTCAGCTCCGGATCCAACAATACCGCAATCAATAATACAGCTTATAACAATGGTGCGCACGGAATACACATTTCCAGCTCAAACAGCTTCCTCATCAATAACACCGCATACAACAATGTCGCCTGGGGTATCACCTTAGTCTCCACTTCTAATAACACCCTCTATAACAACACGATCTACAATAACTCAAATGGCATCTTCATTAGCTCCGGGACTACTAACAACACATTGACAAGCAACACTGCCAGCAACAATAGAAATTCAGGCATCTGGCTGACTGTCAGCTCCAATAATACAATATCAAACAACACAGCTGATAATAACACCCAACATGGCATCTACGCCTCTGGCTCCAACAACACAATCGTGAACAACACAGTCTATTACAACAACGCCTCAGGCATATTCCTTAACAACGCTTCTAGCAACATTCTAAATGACAATCTAGCCTATAACAATACCAGAGGCGTATATCTGAACCGTTCGTCTTACAACATCTTGAACAATACCAGAGCCTATGACAACGTCCAGGAAGGCATTCTTGATGAGGGCAGTCCTCCAGCGCCTCCTGGACCAGTCTGCGGTAACAAAATCATTGAACCACCTGAAGTCTGTGATCCTCCAGGCGGAAAATGCACACCACCACCGGATTTTGCTAGTTATGGTGGTGTTTATGTGTGCTCGGGCGACTGTAAAAAATGCGAGGCTCCAGCCTCCTATAACACCATAATCAACAGTGACATCCAGAGGAACTCTGTGGGAATAAAATTGCTGTATGAGGACAACTGCAACCTCACAAACAACACAGTGTCCTTCAATGCCATAGGCATCTACTTTAACTCTACGACCAAGACCAATAGCATATCAAACAGCAGGATTTACAGCAATACCCAATACGGCATTTACTTTACCTCCAGCCCTAATAATACACTGACTAATAATACAATATACAATAACACCCAATGGGACTTTTTCTCGAGCACAAACTCCACAAATAATACAGCAATTAATCTAATGCTATCAACAGCAAATGTCTCTTTCAATGGCAATAATTTTGCCATAAATGCTTCAACAAACCCGCCAGATGCGCCAAATAATATTGGCAAGTATTTCAATGCTACAAATACATCAGATACTAACAGCTGGGCAATGATCAATGTTAGCTACGCAGATGCGGATCTGGGAAATATTGATGAAAACACGTTGAAATTGTATAGATACAATGGCCAGGACTGGCAACAATTGACAACAACTGGCGTCAACATGACAGATAATTATGTGTGGGGCAATGCAACAAACTTCTCAATATTTGCGCCTCTTGGATTGCCAAAACAGGCGCCGCCAACAGGAGTGCCAGCGCGGGCTGCGGCAGGAGCAGCGACAACACAAACTCCTTTTGAAGAAACAGGACTGGGAGGCGAATTCAGGCTCTTTACAGGAGACACTATAGAACTTGTAATAATAGGGGAGGTCCATAAAATCAAGCTTACAACAGTGACATCTGGTTTTGTCACGATTGATATAATGTCTCCTCTCACATTGACTTTGGGGAAAGGTGAAGTAAAAGAAGTTGACGTAACTGGAAACGACATAAATGATTTGCGCGTTGAATTAATGGAAATAATCCCGCCTAATGGCGCAGTAATCAAGTTTACTGTCTTGCCAGAAAGGCTCCCAGCGGCTCCTGCGCCTATAAAAATATCTGTATGCGGAGACGGCGTCTGCGAGAATTCTGAAAATGCCGAGAACTGCCCTGATGACTGCAAAGAAACAATTGCCTATGCAGCTCCACTGGCATTGTTCACAAAACAAAGCGGTTCAATCATAACATTCTTGATAATTATGCTTTTAGCTGCAATAGCTTATGTGGCATGGCATAAAGTGTACCTGCGTTATCAGCTGAGGGCACCGCTGGCCAAGAGAAAACCCGCAATGGCTGTATCTGCAATTAAAGAAATTCCAAGGCCAGAAAAGAGGAAAGTAAAAGCAGTAAAACCGATAAAACTGCCACCTCCAATAAAGGAGTTCAAAGTCAAAAAAGGCGCAAGGGATTTCAGGGTCAAAAAAGAAAAAGGCCATAAATCTCTGGAAAGGGAGTCAAAGGAGCTTTCCAGGAGACTGGCAAGATTAAAGAAAGAACTTCGGAAGTAATTCTGAGAGATTCTCTTCTACAAACATTTTTAAGCCAAAACAGTTTAATCTCACTCATGAAGGGGCAGTCTGGCCAGGCAAGTGCATTATCAATAGCGTTAGTTGTAGCTGTATCAGTCCTTGTTTTGGCAGCCCTGACATCTTTGTCAGGATTTTCAAGCTTTAACATTCAGCCAGTTGAAGAGCAAATGCCGATTGAACAACTAGCATTTCAAGCCCAGCCACAAAATTTTCAAATCTCAGAAGTTCCATCGGATGCAACAAATCTTCCAGCAGCAGTTCTTATCGCGCCATTTTGGGTATATGATGATACTGTTCCTGAAACTGAAAATACCCGCTTTACCATAACAAATACTGGCCGCAGTAGTGAAACCGTAAAATTGTTTTTCTTTACAAACGATTCTTGCGTAAAAATGATGGATTGCGCTATAGTGCTCAGCCGCGATCAAATATTTTCTTTTACACCTGCAAACCCCGGCCTTAGCAGTGGCAGGGGATGGATGTTGGCCTTTACAATTGACGGAGATGAAAATGCAATTGGCCATAACACTCTGCTTGGAAGTGTGGAATTCAAGGCATCAACAGGCCATTATGGCGGTTACAACATGGCTGGCTTTCGATCGCTAAATGGAAATACCGGTCCAGCAGGAACTTTAACATTTGATGGCGTGAATCTTGAGCAATGGCCAAACTATATGATGCCCCAATTCCTAACTGCAGATGATGATTCAAATAGAATAATATTTGTATCTCCGCCATCTGATGTTTGGGCAGGAACATTTACAGGATTTACAAATCAAATATTAGTCTATAACAGCTATGCACAAAATTTCTCCACATCTGAACCAATGAGTTCTTGTTATTTTGAATCTTCTCTTAACAGAATAGACACAGATAACCCCGCAGAGTCGATATTTTCACGCAACATAACTGGCACAGAATTTGGCGACGCTCTCATAAGTCCTGTCGGCGGCGATTGTCCAAACTGTCCGATTATTGGATTATATATGCGCTATGATTCAAATGAGGGCACTGATGCAAATGCCTACAGCGGAGTTCAATTGGCAGCTGCTAAATGCCAGACAAGCTGCGCATCTTTTAATATTACCTATGGCGTACCCTTGTAAATTTTTACTGGCATTCTTTGTATTGTTTCTCGTAGCTATTCCTATCGCAAGCGCCCTGCCATACACGCGGCCAGGCAGCGCTTTGGTCTTTCCTGTATTTGCAAGCAACTCAAGCAATTTGTCAGCAGAGAACACAAAAATTGTACTGCTTAATACTTACAATTCTAATGTTATTGTGAGATGCACTCTTATATATGAAAATGATTCACAATGTGCCCAAAATTATACAGATGTGGTATTGCCAGGGTTTGCTCCAATACCTTTAAACACGAGCGACCTTGCACCAGACAAACAAGGATACTTAATTTGCGCAGCAGTTAATATGGGCGGATATCTTATGAATTGGAATTATCTTCTCGGCACTGCTTGGTTTAAGGCAGCAGATGGCGCAAAGGGTTCGTACATGCCTCTAATATACCAAGCAAACTTTTCAGGCAATATTTCCAACAATGGTCAGCTTAAATTAGGGACAGATTACACTCCTGGAGCGCCCCAGCAAGTTTATGTTGCAAGTATTTTTTCTGTAGCTTCTTCCTATGGAAATGTCCCAATTACTTATTTTAGCTCATCAATAGCAACAGATGCGATCTGGCCTGCAACAGACATAATAAATGCAAGCCAGAACGGTGTCAAGAACGACCTAACTTTACGTTTAACTAATCAAGATGAACTAATGTTTTCAAAAGACCTATTGGGAAATTGCGTTGATAAGTATTTTATTAACGATACGTTTGCACGGTCGGGTGATCTTATATGGGCAAATATTGCCAAAAGATCTGGCGCACCAGTAGGAACGTCATTTGGCAATTTAATTGGAGGCATCTTTACTAATTTTAATCCTAATACGACAACAGATGCAGATTCCTTTATTTCAGTGCGCGAAACTCACAGACCTATTAATACTTTTAACGTATATTTGCCATTCTCAGCAGAACCACTTAGCCCGCTCTGTGGTGATAATATTGTTAACCAGCCAAGTGAAGTCTGCGATGGGACTGATTTAGCAGGAGAGACTTGCATAACGCAAGGTTATACTGGCGGAACACTTGCTTGCAACCTAGTTTGCGACGCATTTGATACGGGTGACTGCATTAGTAATCTGCCTCCTCAGATAAACATAACCTCGCCTGCAAACGGCTCGCAATTAGGCAATGCACAAAACATCATACTCAACGTTACAGTAACAGATGACCAAACTTCGCCGCTTGATTGCCATTTTGCATTTTATCTTAATGGTCGCGCCTCAACGGGCTTTAATTTATCCTTGCAAAATAATACGCCTTGGTTCATTCCCCTTTCAAGCATATACCGTTCAGATTTAGTTGGCGATTACATTTGGAATGTAAACTGTTCAGATGGCTCATTAAATAATGCATCTGGAGTAGACTTTACAGTTTATGATGCAAGACCCCCAACAATAAGAATTCTAATCCCGCCTTCTCCGGAGAATAATTCCGTACAGACATCAAAGACATTGGAGCTGCACGCTAATGTAACAGACAGTACGTCTAATGTAAATGTCTGCATCTTGGAGTTTGACGGCGTAAATGAAACAATGACTAAAGATGGTTCTGGAAAGTCTGTGTTATGCAAAGCAACAAAGACATTGCTTGACAGAACATTGCATAACTTCACAGTTTATGCAAATGATACTCTTGGAAATATGGGCAGAAATGGCACATGGTTTTTTGCTATACAAGTGCCAGGCCCGCCGACACTAAGAGGGGCTCCTTCAGCAGCCACAACGATTACAGAAGCATTTGGAGGAGGAACATTTAACCTATTTGTTGGTGGCACAATTAATTTTGTATCTCAAGGCGAATGCCACTCAGCAAAATTAAAAACAGTAACATCCGGCTACGCGACTATTGAGATTTATTCATCGCCAATTACTTTAACCTTAAGAGAGGGCGAGTCAAAAGACATTGATACAAATGGAAATGATTTGAATGATTTGAGAGTTGAATTGCTGCAGATATTGTTGCCTGATGGCGCCAGAATAAAGCTGACACCATTGCAGGAATCTTTGCCAGCTGCTCCAACACCTGCAATTTATACTTACTGCGGTGATGGAACCTGTGCAAATGGCGAGACTGCTATAAGCTGTTCTGCTGACTGCGCAGAAGCAATCAGATATACAAGCCCGACAGCTATGTTCAACAGGCAAGGTGGATCTTTGGTTACTTTGGTAGTTATTATGCTAATTGCTTCAATTATTTATGTAATCTGGCAGGAAAGCAAACATTTGCATAGAAGGATAAAAAAGAAATAATTTGGAGATTCAAAAAGTTGGGAAAATCCTGTTTCTTTTAATATATACATTCCAGTAAAGAAATGCTTATATGCTGATGTCCGTGAGAAGTAGTAAATAGAGGTGCACATGGTAAAAAAGATAATAATCTTGCTAGTTTTTCTGTTTGCATTTGCAGGTGTAAACGCACTGACGTTGAACGAAAATGGCACTGAAACTTGCGCTACAGACACGTCAGTTTTCATCTTTTCTGTAGCAAACAATGAAAACTATGAAAATTCTTATACCGTAAGCATGTCTGATTCTGCAGGAAAGTGGGCAATTGCTGCCCCTGCAGGCTTTAATCTAAAAAAAGGCGAATCTGAAACAGTTTATGTCTATGTAACCCCGAGCATTTCTGCAAATCCAGGAATTTATTCTTTAAAAATCACTTTGAGCTCTTTGGCAGGCACGGAAACAACAACTGCAAAGGTAACTGTGAAAGACTGCCATTCTGCTTCTTTAATAACGAATGCTTCTACAGCAGAAGTCTGCTCTGCAACTGAAGCACTTTATCCCCTGACGTTACAAAATACAGGAAAGTATACAGAAAATTTCGCGCTATCAGTATCTGGCGTGCCAGCAAAATGGACAACATTGTCAGAAGAGCTTGTAAGATTGGAAGCTGGCCAGGTCAAAAATATTATAGCATACAGCACGCCGCCTGCTGACCAAACCGGAAACTTCGCACTGACAATTACAGCTGCATCGCAGAACTCAAGAGCATTGGCATCTGCGGATCTTAAATTAACATCAAAAGGCTGCTATGACTTTTCTGCAGCTGCGGATACCAATTATGTCAGCTTCTGCGAAAATTCAGAAGCAAAGATTCCTCTTGCCGTAGAGAACAGAGGTTCTGTTGACAATTCTTATGAAATAAATGTTGAAGGCCCTGTGTGGTCAACAATTGAAAATAAAAATCTGGAAATACCTGCAGGACAAGCAAAATTTACAAATGTAGTTTTATTCCCAGGCTACGGGGTGGCCGGCGATTTCAAGATTAATGTCATAACAAACCCCAAGACTGGAGAATCACAGGAGCAGACAATCCTGGCAAATGTAAGAAGCTGTCATGACATATCCCTGGAATTGGCATCTGTAGAAGATACCATATGCCCGCACACGTCCAAAGTATATGCAGTTTCTTTAGTAAATAATGGAGAGTTTACAGAAAAATATTCAGTAACTGTGACAGGAGCTGACTTTGCATCCCTGGATAAAGATTTTGTAGAGCTGGAACCTGGAAATTCAACTGAATTCAATCTTCTATTAGAGCCGAAAGATTCTCCTGCAGAAACTAAGACTATTGTAATAAGGGCAGAAGCGCAGGGCACAAGCAAGGCATCTGCAACTTCTGAATTAAAATTAAACATAGCGCCTATGACTGATTGCTACGGCGTTCAGGCAACAGCAGCGATAACAAAAGTTCATGTTGCAGCAGGAGAGCCTGCAGTTGTTCCAGTTGTAATCGAAAACAAGGGCCTTGAAAATTCAACTTACAACTTAGATGTAAGCGGAACAGGAGCGCAATTTGTACAGCTGAATCCCGCATCCCTGGAATTAAACGGGAAATCTGCAAAGACAATTTATGCATATGTAGCAGTTCCAGAACAAACTGCTGAAAATTCCTATAAAGTAACTGTGTCTGCAAGATTAGCTGACGGCACTGTTTCATCAACAACAACTTTTGATATAGTACTTGGGGCTGCTGAAGAACAGCAAGCTGAAGAAAAAATAACAGCAGAAACTCCGCGGGAAAAATTAATCGCGGCTAAGGACAGGATTGTTGCATTCTTCAAATCAATCCCTGAGAAAATTAAATCAATCCAAATGCCGAAATTGGAAGCTCCAAAACTGAATATTCCATCAATTTCACTGCCAAAATTCGGAGCTGAAAAAGAAGAAGCAGCAGAAGTTAATGAAACTGGAAACGAGACTACTGAGGAGAACATCACAGTAGCTGAAGAAGAAAACCAAACAGAAGAGATAATCCTAAATGAAACCAACGAGACAGAATGGAAAACTAACGAGACAGTTTTCCCAGAAGAAAACGCCACAACTGAAGAAAACATAACTATAGAAGAAAATCAGACAGAAGAGCAGAACTTAACAGAAAACCTTACAGAAGCTCCAGAGAACATTTCACAATTCTTATCGCCAGAAGCTGCAGCAAAACTATCAGGAAACGAAACTGAAGAAGAAATTGAAGAAACAGGAAAAGAAAGCAAGATACCAAAATTAAATCTGCCAAAGCTTTCCATACCATCAGTTTCAATGCCCTCTCTGGGATTTGCAAAAGATTTCCTAATGGAGAGCACATACTATGTTCCTAACTGGCTTTTCATCATAGTTGTAATAGTGATTGTAGCAATCTTGAGTTATGTGTTAAGAAAGAAAGATTTTGCAAAGAAGTTCAATGAATTCCTCGAGGAAGATACAGAAGTAAAAGAAGAGAAGAAACCAGAGGCACAAGACATCTTAGATGAAGTAAGCAAGGAAAAGAAAAAGCCTGCCAGAAGAAAAGCAAAGAAGAAATAAACTCTTTCTTTATTTTTATTTTAATCAAGGGTTATCTCTTAAGGTTTGTAGAGCCTTCTTTGCAGTGAGAAGTTTTATCTGATGTTAGGAGCTTCCCCTCGTCATCTAAAGTTGTAGTTCTAAGAAATCCTTCGCAGCAGTCGTGTTTTTGAAAATCTTTTTTGCTTCTGTCAGCAAGTCATCAGAGGTTTTATATCTCTGGCTGAAGTGCGTTATTACCAATTTCTGCACGTGAGCTTTCTTTGCCAGCATTGCGGCATCAGCTGCGGTCATATGGCCATATTCTTTTGCTTCTGATTTTAATTCTGATGTGAAAGTTGCCTCGCAGATTAAAATATCAGAGTCTTTTGCAAACTTTACAAGCTCGTCTGAATATGCAGAATCAATTATGTATGTTAATTTCTTTCCAGGTTGGATGTAGGTTGCATCTTTTGCTTTGATTTTTTTATTTTTCCAGGTAATATCTTTGCCTTCAGCGAGTTTTCCGATTATTGGATTGTTAATTAGATTGAATTTCTTCAGATATTTTATGTTGATTCTTCGTTTCGGCTTTTCTATATATGACAAAGCCAAACAATCTATGTCATGTTTTGCCTTTGCAGCCCAGATTTCATATTTTTCTGCATCTATGACTCTGATTGTTTTTAGTGGAATCTCTATAATCTTGACAGGAAAGCTCATTCTAAGCTCGAACGCTTTTCTCAGATGCTGGAATCTTTCAAAAGTTCCTTTAGGGCCGTAGATTTCAACAGGAGTTTTGCGTTTCAGCATGCCAAAACTCTGAAGCAGTCCGCCTAATCCTAGAACATGGTCTCCATGCCAGTGCGTTATGAAGATTTTTGAAATTTTGAAAGGCTTAGCACCAGCTATCTGAATCTGCCTCTGTACTGATTCTCCACAATCAAACAAAATGCTTTCTGGTCCTATATCTAGCAATGCTGCCGAATGGGCTCTTTCTTTTGTTGGGAATGCTGATGCAGTTCCCAAAATTATAACTCTCATAACAAAAGATATTTAAACCAATATTAAAGTCTTTGTGTAGGAACACGCATTGTCTTTCTCAATTTTGAGGAAGGCGCGTAGTTCTACAACAAACCAAGCACATATGCTTCGCATACGGATGAGCAAAATACAGCTGCGCAAGCGGTATAGTATACAGGAGCTAAAAAATGGGAAAAAAGCATAAGCATAAAGAAAAGCCTGAAACATTTAAAGAGATAGCAGAATCTGAAGAGGATGCAGAAGTAGAAAAAATAGATTTAGAACAGCACAAGCCCGAATCTGCAAATACTGTTATTGAGGAAATCAAGCTTAAAGAGCCAATAAGAGGGCATCTTATTGGAAACCGGGTTGCTATTACTGAGGATTTCCAGCTGGCCCAGCAGTTCTATGACAGGAGCTCTTTTGGAGAACTTCATGGAATAAAGGAAAAGAGGCTTGAGCTGGCCCTGGATGAAGCTCTTTATCTGATAGAAAGGGGAAAGCTTATTGTTTTTGACAACAAGAAACAGCTGAACTTTGAGCAGTTCTGCAAGAAGGCAGAGAAGGCAGAAAAGAACTTCTGGACTCGTTATCAGGTTTATAAGGATATCAGGACTCGCGGATACATCACTAAAACTGCATTGAAGTTTGGAGCAGATTACAGGATTTATCCAAGGGGCATTAAGCCCGGCCAGGATCACGCCAAATGGGTGATTTTCGCGACAGCCGAAGGCGATTCCTTGACATGGAGGCAGTTTGCAGCCATGAACAGGGTAGCGCATAGCACAAGGAAAAGGCTTCTGGTTGGAATAGTAGACGCTGAAGGCGAAGTAACTTATTATGAAATAAGGTGGAAGAAGCCCTAACCGAAATGCCTAAATGTGACTCTGACAGAAAATGCAAGAATAAAGCTTACAGAGAAGTTTATCCTTGCTTATTAAAAGGGAAAAAGTATGAAGATAGAGGGTGGAGTTATCTCTGCAGAAGACATTACCTGCAGGAACAGAAAAGATTCGAAGGCAAGCTGCCGAATGCTGATGTTGAATAATTATGCAGCTTATTAGGCTTACCCTTACAAAATACAATAGAAGCGAAATATTTAAATACTTGTAAGGGTATAGATTCTTATGAGAATCGTCGAGAGGAATGGTTATTTTTACCTAAAGCACTCATTTAGAGAAGACGGCAAAATAGTGACGCGAGAGAAGTACCTTGGAAAGAGCGTCCCTAAGAACATCGAGGAAATAAAACAAGAACTGAGAAAAGAAGGGCAAAAGGCACTATATGATAAGCTGCAAAAGATACATGATAATTTTCAGAAAGAATGGAAAAGATCTCCCGAAAGCGCCAAGCAAAGGGAAAATGAAGAGATAGCGATAGCGTTTACTTATAACACAAATGCTATTGAAGGCTCAACCATTACTTTAGATGAAACTAGGGGGATAATAGTTGACAAGACAGCACCGAACAAGCCATTAAAAGACATTAGAGAGACTGAAGCGCATTTTAAAGTATTTTTAGAAATGTTGGCAACAAAAGAGAAAATATCAAAAGATTTACTGTTAAAATGGCACAAAGAGATATTTAGTGAAACTAAGCCCGATATTGCAGGCCGTTTTCGGGATTTTCTAGTCAGAGTTGGAACTTATATTGCTCCGGACTGGCAGGATGTAGAGTGGCTTATGACAGGTTTTATAGAATTCGTTAATGATAGTGGTATGAACCCTGTAGAATTAGCCGCAAGGGCGCACTATCGATTTGAAACAGTACATCCCTTTGGGGATGGAAATGGCAGAGTAGGGCGGCTGATAATGAATTACATCCTTTGGCATAATTGTTATCCAATGTTGATTATTGAATATGCAAAAAGAAAGTCTTATTACAGGGCATTTCACAGGAAAGAGAAGGGCTTTGTGGATTATTTCATAAGGCGATATTTAACCGTGCATAAGAAAAGATATTTATAAAGCCCTTAAATGCTATATGTCAAATTAAGCCTAATTTGACGATAGCGAACTATTGTTCGCTATATAGTAAGCTTTATATATAGCTAAAACATATTCTATCTATATGGTAACTGGACAAATCTATGAAGGCGTGGATATACCTGAATACTTCAAATCTAGGCCAGATTATACGCCCAAAGAGCTTGAACAAAGGTTTGCCCAATTCTTTAAGTTTGGAGATGCTGAAGCTTTGGTAAATACATATAACAAATTACCTCCTGAAGAAAGGCTTGCAGATGCCAAGAAAAGCGGGGACGAAAAGGTAGTTAAAATTACTCTTAATACATTATTCCTGGAGAGATAATAATGGCAACTCCTGAAGCAAAGAAGGATTATGAAAGCACTTTAGATAGCTATCTTTCAAGCCTGGGTGAAAAGGACAGAAAAGCCACCTTGTTTATTCCTATAGAAGCAGGCGCAAATAAAGAACCTTTAGCATATTTGAAGAAACAAGCAGAGGCTCTAGGTTATGATTTCAGAACTGCAGATGTTGCAAAGCCGGGCCATTTCGGCGAGCAGATTTTGCCAGAAGATGCAAAACATTTGAGGATAGAAAGGCCCTCAAAGATCCTGGGCGGTTATATAAGCGATACTTCGGGAGTGCTTATGGCTAAATATGAGCGCCTGGGCTTAGAGAGCACATTAGACTCTGAATTGCACACCGGCATGACGCAGGCGGTTGTATCTTTCATAAAGGACACTGTACAAAAACTGGGCCGCGAAGGCAGCGCAGACAACATTTTAGGAGACGGCGATTTAAAATTTGCAGTTGTGGCAAGACCGCATATTGCAGCGTCCATAATGTACGAATCTCCCACTGAAGATAATAGTATAAAAGAAATTTTGTACAAGATTACAGGCGACATTGAAAGCGAGAAAAAACAGGAGATAGTGGAGTGGGACAATACTGTTGATGAGACACACCCTCTTATCAATTACCTGAACGGGAAACTCCAGGAGATAACTTCTGATAAAAGATACAGCGGAGAGCGCGACCTCGACAGCTTCAAGTATGAGCAAGCCAGGCGAAACGACAAGACCTTGCAGATATTGGAAAAAAGGTCTGCAGGCAAGCCAATTGTATTGTATTTAGAGAATCTAGAGCAGCTTGACGAGACAAACGCTGCAGCCCTGGAGCACATAATCAGAAGCGCGCCAAAATCCAAAATATTTATTGTTGGGTCATATGAAGTTGATAAATTAGGCTTGGAAGAAGAGCTCGGAAACGATAATTTACGCGAAATCAGAGATGAACACCAAGATAAGATTCAGTATCTGCCTTTATATTCTCCAGAAGGCTTTGAAAAAGATTTGCAAAATAAATTTAAGGATGCGCCCGAATCTGCCGCGCAATTTCTTGCCATAGCTGCTGCAGCAAAATCTGCAGCAGACAGCGAAGTTCTAAGCAAGGCAGCAGAGACCCTCGGCATTGATGGAAAAACAATAATGAACTGCATGTCTTATCTTATCGAGAACAAGCTTTTGAAAGACTTGAAGCCCGCAAATTCCAAAATTGCCAAGAAAGCCCTGGAATCTTATAAAGACCAGCCGGAGTTTTACAAAACCATTGCGGAAGCAATAGAATTTGTTTACAAAGGACGAGCCAAGCAGTTCAGCCCGTTGCTGGCAGAACTTTACGAATCTGCAAAAGATGAAGCAAAAGTTATAGACTGGGCAAAGGTTGCTGCAGAACAGTTCACGGATACATCAAACTTTGAAAGCGCCATAAGGAAATACCAGCAGGTCCTTGATCTTTTGAAAGACAAGTCCGCGCAGCTCGAAACCCTGGAGAAAAAACTGGATGTCGAAAGCGCGCACGGCAATTCAAACTTGCTCGAGGAAGACGGAGAAAAAGCATACAATCTGGCAAAAGAACTTCAAGACAAAAGGCTGCAAGCAAAAGCTCTTTTGGTATGGGGTAAGGCAATAAAGGACAAATACCGCAACGATTCTGCATTTCCTAAACTAGATGAAGCAATCATACTTTTAACGGAACTAAATCAAAAAAATGGCTTAGCCGAAGCTCATTATCACAGAGCAGGCAGTTTTACACACATTGGCAAAAACAGCGAAGCCACCAGAGAGCTAGAAAAAGCAGAGTATTTTGCCAGAGAAACAAACAGCAAAAAAATGCTTGGAAATGTCTTGAACCAGCGCGGACTCATATACAAATCTGAAAAAAACTATGCAGAGGCAGAAAAAACATTTCTTGCTGCCAAAGAGACTTTTGAAGAAATAAAAGACTTTGCAGATGTAGGAAAAATTCTGAATAATCTGGCGAGTTTGCACATGAACACTAAAAATTTTAAAAAGGCAATTGAAATTGGAGAGGAAGGATTTAGAAAACTTTCTGAAGTAAACTATTTGCTGCCCGTACCTGCATTGTTGCAGACATTAGGCGCAGCGTATGAAGAGTTGGGCAATTCTTTAAAAGCCAAAGAAACATTTGTTCGTGCAGATGAGTATGCGACACGTATAGGCAATACAAAAATAGCCGCATTTGCCAAATATTCTCAAGGCGTGTATAGCGGCGGGAAGGAAAGGGGAAAATTTTTTGAGGAAACTGCAGAAATATTACAAAAGCATCCTTTAAAAAGCAACGAGGCAGCGCCTTTAACAAAATCTGTCGAGGAAGAAGTAACAGAAGATATTAAAAGATGGCTGGCTTTCGCTAAAAATTTAAACTGTGAAGAGAAAATTAAAGCCATAATTGAAGATTTATCTAAAAATAACTAATTTTCTTTAAAAATAATTTTTGCTCGGTGAAAATCTGTCAAATTAATTCCATTTTAGTTGAGGAATTAATTTGGCCAAGCAGTTTTGATTGTCCCCAAAATTAAATGGACAACAAAACTGAGATTTTCACTAATTCTTAATTTTGCAAAGATTTATATATTACATATTAGCTAAATAAGAGATATGTGTAGGAGGCAAGGCCAAGTTAGTATTCTAGTCCTAGTGCTAGTTGCAGTAGGTGCGCTAGTTGTAGTAGCGTCAAGTGCAAATCTCACAGGGCTTTTCAGCGTTGATCTGCCGGATGCAAATGCACCGGAAAATTCTGCTCCTGAGCAGCCACAGATGCAGCCTCCAGAACCTGCGCCGCAAAGTTTAGGCATCGGCGGCTTGCCTGGCGGCGGCGGTGTAGAAGTTTCAAGCTGCCAAACAATTTCTTCTTCCGGTTCTTATTCGTTAAGTGGGAACATACTTAACAGCTCAGCTGGCTATTGCATTACTATTCAAGCAAGCGATGTTACTTTCGATTGTAATGGATTTGCAATCGAAGGCAGATATAGATTGGATACAGCCGATCCGCAGCAAGTTGCGATACTCATATGGCCACTTACAACTGAAATACAAAATATCGAAATTAAAAACTGCAACATAACAAAGTGGTATGATGGTATTCACGCATACGGAGCGTCAAATATAAGAATCTCTGATAACACAATTTCTTGGAGCCAGCAAGGCGTTTTCTTTCAAAGTCTTTTTAGCGCCAATAGCAGTATAACCCATAATACCTTTGCCAATAACGGTAAAAACATTTATACATATGATTCTTCATACGTCATAATAGACTACAATGACATATTAGGCGGAGCCACCAATGAAAATATTCTTATCGACCACGAATTTGTTCACCCGGTTCATGATTTCAGCATAGCAGGAAACACGATAAAGTTTGGGGCATACGGAATCAAATTTATGGGTGTAGACGCCTCTAACATTACTGATAACACAATTCAAAATAATACCCGGGGCATTTATTTTAACGAAAGCAGGTATAATAATATTATCACAAATAGGATACAGTACAATCAATATGGCCTTACACTTAACAATTCTTATAATAATAGTGCAAAGCAAAACCTCATATACGACAATGTATTATACAATGCCCAAAGCACCGGCAGCACAAACAATGACCTGACTTACAATTATTGGGGCGGAGCACCGGATCCTGTAAAGCTCAGCGGCCTGACTGTAGCAGATGTCACGCCTTATTACAATAGCTCTGACATGATTATTCCTACAGTATATTTTATAGACCCTACGCCTGCTAATGGTACATTTGTATTGCCTCCATATACAATAACTGTTAATGTTTCTGCAGTAGACGCCAATTCATCAATAAATTCCTGCTGGCTCGACATCGATGGTTCAACTTATTCAATGACAAAAATAGGCACTGGAAATTCTGTAACCTGCGATTACACAACTAGCTTGTCTTTGGGCACGCACACCTATACTGCATACGCCGATGATGCTGCAGGCAACATAGGCCATTCAGAAACTAGAACTGCCCTCACCTTAACCCCTTACAATCCTTTTAACCTAACCAATTGCCAGGATTTAAACACTACAGGAGCCTATTACACTTTAATGAATGACATAACTGGCATAACAGGAGATTGTTTCACAATATCCGCAAATGATATCACACTAGACTGCATGGGCCATTCAATAACAGGTGGTGACTACTATACTGAAGGCATCAAGGTGGGAAACGCTGTTAGTGGCGCGACAATCAAAAATTGCGGCGTATACAACTTTACTTACGGCCTCTACATGGGCATGGATTCCAGCAGTAATAGTATTATTAATAATATAGTCAGCAACGGCAGATACGGCGTCATGCTCGACTCCAGCGATAATAATTTGTTGACAGGTAACACAGTCACTAACAATTCGAACGGCAACATCTGGCTCGAAAGCTCATATAACAATGTACTAAACAATAACCTGGCCTACGGAGGTTATGGTCATGATATCTCAGATACACTATATGGGAATAATACGGGAATTAACAGATGTGAAAAGCTGTTAAGCTACAGTCCGCAATTGATTTGCGTGCCTATCACAGCAACTTTAATCTCTGACTGCCAGACTTTAAACACCGAAGGGGGCTATTACGCTTTAACAAATAATATAACTGGTGTACCAGGAGATTGCTTCACAATAGCTGCAAATGACACTACAATAGACTGCACTGGCCATACAATAACCGGCGCTCATATAGGAAGCCCTTATAGCGGCGTCAAGCTGGTAAATTATGGCGGGGCAACAGTCAAAAATTGCATATTAAACAACTTTTACTATGGCGTCTCCCTCCACTCTGGTACCTATAATAATATATCCTCCAACACAGCCAGCAATAATCAGTATGGCATCTTGCTCAACTCCAGCTCTAATAATTGGGTGGCAGGAAACACATTTAATAACAATTTAAATCATGGCATCCATCTCAAGACAAGCTCGCACAACGATTTAAGAAACAACACAGCCAGCAACAATTCGAATGATGGCATCTACTTCGCCTCCAACTCAGACTACAACGCTCTGTATGGAAACACATTCAATAATAATAATGCGGGCATATACCTTGTCGTGGGTTCTAATAATATATTAGTAAACAACACAGCCTGCGGCAATGGCTGGGATATTTACATTTTTGGCGGTTCATATGGCAACTCAGGCGATAATATTTGTACAACTTTGAATGACGAATCTGGTGAATACCTCTTAACCTGCTCAAGAATCTGTGCGACGCCAATCTCTGGCTGCCAAAATATCACGTCACCTGGAGTGTATAGATTAACACAGAACATAATCAATTCCCCTGTAACTTCTTCTTGCATTGATATACGGGCAAATGATGTTACCCTTGATTGCGGGGGCCACACTATTGATGGTATTGATTCGGGGGCTGCAAAAGGCATTGTTGCAGACGGGCGCCAGTACATAACAATAAAGAACTGCGTCACTTCTGACTGGAGATATGGCATGTATATCAACGCCAATAGTGCTAGCAGTGAAATAATAAATAATACGTTTAGCAGCAATTTTGTTGGTTTTTCAGCTTACAACAGCATTTATCTTACCATAACAAACAATCTAGTAACAGCTGATAATGATGTTGGCATGGAGTTAGCTTATTCATCACACAACACATTGACAGGAAACACAGCCAACTCTTTCGGCCTCTTCAACAGCTCCAATAATATGCTGATACAGAACACTGCAAATAATGGCGGCTTCAACATTTATGGACAAATCTATCCTGTATTAATCAGCAGCGGCAATGTCTTGACAGGAAACACAGCCATAAATTCAGACAACGGATTTACCATTGATGCAAATTGCAATCTAAATACCTTAACTTCGAATACCGCAAGCAATAATTATTATGGCATTGCGATTTATTCAAACAACAATACCATAATCAACAACGTTGCAAGTAACAATCAGCATGGCATATATCTTACAGCAGCTTCGAATAATAATGTAACTAATAATACGTTTAATTCGAATGGTGTACGAGGAATTACCCTGGAAAACGGCGGGTCAAATAATTTCTTCGAAACAAATACAATCTGGAATAATAGCGGACTTGGTATTGCGATAGGCTTTGAAGGCGGCTATCCAAGCACAGGTATTGTAGTACGTGGAAATAATATATCCAATAATGGGCAAAGAATAACTACGGAAGGTGGCGCTGAGGCTGCAGGCATGTCAGTTTATGGCACTTATATTTCAATTTACAGCAACTATTTCTACAACAACGGCGCGGCCATAGGTGGCGCTATTGGCGGCACTGCCATAGAAGCAGGCGGCATGACCGGAAGCGTCATTGTGGGCAATACTTTCGAATACCACAGCTATGCAGGCATAAATAATCTTGGAACTGGCAATATGATATTGGACAATTACTTCCATAACAGCAACCCTAATGATGGCAATGGAGGCCAGGATATTTATATTCCGAGCAATACCATAGTAAGAAATAATGTAGTAGATAGTGACGGCCGCTGCTTGGAAGGCAGTGGTTCAAATGTAATTTTCGAGCGCAACAATATAACGAACTGCGGCACGATCTACGGCACGCAGTGGTTCAACCCATCAAGCAGTACAATAGCGCATAATATTTTCAACACGCAATTAAAACTCGGCGGTGGAAGCGGCAATTCGATTTATGATAATAAATTCATGTACGGCGTGACAAGCACAGCCACAAATTCATGGAACACGACAAAGACATCAGGCCCGAATATAATCGGCGGGCCATATATTGCAGGCAATTACTGGCCAACCTATGGTGGCGAAGACTTGAATGGCGACTTAATCGGCGATACAGACTTGCCTTTCACTTCTCTAGGAGGAATAACTGTTGGCGGAGATTATGCTCCATTAGTAACAGCTCCAGTGCTAATAACAAACTGCATGAATATAACAACACCAGGCACATATAGCCTGCAAAATGATATTGCGTATAGTGGTAGCGGCGCAGGTTCGGTTTGCTTTAACATAAAAGCTGATGGTGTTGTTTTGGACTGCAATGGTCATACCATAGCAAGCATTGCGGGCGGGGAGCATGGTATTTTTGCGAATGGTAAAACAGGCGTAACAGTAAGGAATTGCATAATTACAGACTTTACTCGTGGAATATATTTTCAGTTTTCTCCAAATGGCAAAATAATCAACAATACAGCTGACAGTAATTTGTTTGGTATTTACATCTACGACTCTGCTAACAGTAGATTAACAAACAACACAGCTAACAACAACCGCCAGGAGGGCATTCGAATCCAATCTACTACTAATAACATACTAACAGGAAATACAGCAACTAATAATACGGATCGTGGCATCGTTATCGATAATGCTGATAGCAACACGCTAACAAGCAACACTGCCTGCGCAAATAAAAATAAAGATATTTATCTTACTTCAGATTCAACAGGCAATTCAGGAGATAATACCTGTACAAATAAGCAGGATGACGATGCAAATACTGGGTTGACTTGCACAATAGGAAGCTGTCCGGATGTAACAGCCCCAATTGTTACGTTTGTAACACCGCCTACACCTGCAAATGGCGCCGACTTCCTGCCCCCGGCAACAATTGACATAAATGTTGATGCAATAAATTCAGGAATAGTAACTTCATGCACTTTGATATGGAATGGCATAGAAGAGCCGTTGCCAATAACTATGGGCGATGGAACAAGCCACGTTATGTGTGGGAAGACAAAGACAGGCCTGTTACCAGGTACGTACACATTCAAGGCAAAGGCTAATGATAATTCAGGGAATATAGGCTATACGGAACAGAGGACAATAACTGTTACAGCAGATACAACAATCCCGACAGTTTCATTTGTACCTCCAACACCTTCAGACGGCGCAATAATAAGAACTGCAACAATAGCTGTAAATGTAACTGCAAATGATGCAAGGCTGGCCATTTCTTCATGCACTTTAACCTGGAATGGCATCGACGAGTCAATGACAATAACTTCAGGAGCAGGAACAAGCTCCGTGGTCTGCGAGAAGTCAAAAACAAGCCTGGCAGACGGCACATACACGTTCAAGGTAAAGGCTGATGACACCGCAGGAAATATGGGCTATACGGAGCAGAGGACTGTTTATGTTGCATTATCAGCAATAACAGGCTGCAAGAACATAACTATGCCAGGCAGTTACGTGCTGGCTAATAATATAGCTAATTCAACAGCAGACATTTGCATAAATGTACAGACTAGCAATGTCGAACTGAACTGCCAGAACTATATGATTGACGGCATTACCAAACTCGACTCGATAGGAGTTTATGCAGAAAACAGAAATAATGTCACCATAAAGAACTGCGCTGTAACAGAATGGTATTATGGCATTAAATTCAGCAACAGCGATAACGGCGTAATTTTAAACAACACTGCCTGCAAGAATATAGTTAAAGATATTTTATTATCAGCAGACTCAAATGGCAATTCAGGAGACAATACCTGCAAGAACCTGCAGGACCTCGACAGCAACTCAGTGACTTGCAGCAAGAGATGCGGCAAGCCCTTATACAGCTGCGGCATAATAACAGTGCCGGACTATTATATTTTGGCAAATAACCTGACTGCGACTGGCAGCGGCAGTTGCATTGATATACAGGCAGATAATGTAGAGCTTGACTGCGTGGGTTATGCAATCAACAAAGATTACATTTATGCAGACAAAGGCGTAAACATAGCTAACAGGGCAAATATCACTGTCAATAATTGCTTTATCACAGGCATGGAGCATGGCATATACGTTCTAAATGCAAATGCCTGTACGTTTAACAACAATACATTCAAAGCTAATGCAGCAGGCCAAAATGCTCATGGCATTTATGCGTCAAACATAAACGGCAGCAGCATAACAAATAACAAAGTATTAGGTATTACAAGAAGTGGAGGCTACGGCCACGGCATTGTGCTTAACGGCGTGAATGATTATGTGGCAGGCAATTACATAGATGCGAGTCCTTATGGTGATTATGGCCTTGCGCTCTCAAAAGTCAGCTCAAGCACAATCTACAATAATACCATCAGATATGGCCGGATAGGCATAGGGTCGTACGACATCTCTTCGAACAACAATATATCGTTTAATGATGCCCGCAATGCACAACTGTATGGCCTGGCCATCAATGACAGCACATCCGATCAAATTCTTTACAATACATTCAGCAACAATTACCAGCAAGGAGCATTGCTCATTAATGTTTCGTATAGCAACATAGCATTCAACACATTCAACAACAATGCACAGTATGGAATATGGCTGTATAATTACTGGGGTATAATCATATATCCTAACACTCCTAGCTATATCTTATCAGCTGGCTCTAATAATAATACTTTGAATAACAACAATGCCAGCTATAACGGCCTCAGCGGCTTCGTAACCGCGAAAAGCGTTAATAATATCTTTACAGGCAATAGCGCATTTAACAACGGAGAGCACGGCATTTTCTTTAACTGGGCGGGCACAGACACTGGTAGTTTACTTAACACATACCTCTCCAATAATATTGTAGAGTACAACAATAAGAATGGAATATATTGTTATCGCTCTGCATATACCAATTGCTATCTTCAGGACAATACAGCAGTTTATAACAATCAATCAGGCATAAACTTTGACATCTATTACCTCGCATATCCGCACCCTCAAAACATTTTATTGAACAACAATGCAAGCTATAACAAAGGCTATGGTGTATATATATTCAAGGGCTTCCTGGACAACATCAGCAATAATAATATTAATTACAATGGCCTAAGCGGCTTTAATGCAACACCATGGATGGGCAACTTTACAAATAACATTGTCAGCTACAACAATCAATACGGCGCTTCCTTTAGTGGCGTAACCGGAGGTATAACTGGCACAATAGACAACAATGTGTTTAACAATAATAACTTGAGCGGGCTTTATTTTGGAGCTGCCGCTAATTATAGCATTGCCAATGCGAATATAACAAACAACCATGCAGAGAATAACAAGAACAATGGAATTATCCTGGAAAATGGTGGGCTAACAAACTTAATAGGCAACTCAGTCGTCCAGAATAGCCAGGACGGCATATACCTTAATAGCAGCCCCGGGAATAATTTAATTAATAATTATATCGAATACAATTCGCAATCAGGCATTACGACGCTTGACTCAGATTATAATAACATAATTAGCAACACCATTGCTTACAACAATTGGACTGGAATCAACTTGGGAACTTATTCAGACAATGCTTCAGTCATGTTCAACGATGTAGAGCTCAATGGACTTGGTATTAGCGACGGCAAAGGCATTTCTGCAATGTCCTCGAACAATATTAAAATCGACTATAACAATATAACAAACAGCTATTATGGAATTTATTCATATAATACATACGGCGCAACCAAGAAAGGCAATGCCATCTCTTATACAACATACGCAGTATATGGCAGTGTCAGCGGGACCGACCCGATTGAAGACAACGTCATAAATTATGCAGATGTCGGCATAACCCTTGATAGTACAGATGCAACAGACATTACAAACAACATCTTGAATAATGTCAACACAGGAATTGTGCTTTCAGAATCTATTGATAATACGGTTACGTACAACACAGTTTATTACGTAGTAACTCCGTTTGTATGCGATTATTCACAAGGCATATGCGGAGAAGTCAATTCCATACACAACAACAGCTTCCAGCAAGTACCGCCGGTAGAATTTATGTGTAATGACTTGATAGATAATGATGCTGATCAATTAATTGACTGCGCAGACCCTGACTGTGCACAAAACCCTATTTGTGCACCAATAGTCCCTGCTATCACATTCACAGAACCTCCAACACCTTTTGATGGAGCAACTGTAGCAACTGATTCCATAACTTTCCAAATCCAAGTAACTGAACAGGCTCCTCCTCCGCCAGTATGCGGCAATCAAATAGTGGATGCAGGAGAAGTCTGCGACCAAAGTGCAACACCAAATGGATGTCCATCTGGCTACACTTGCACGGACTGCACTTCTTGCACGCCTCCAGCACCAACTTGTACAGACCCTGATGGAACTAATTTGTATACTGCTACTTGTGTAAGCACATCAGAAGGCCAACAGTTGTGTGATGACTGCGGGCTAAATTATATGGGTGTAAGCGCAACAGGCCCAAGTCCTATCCGCGAGGCAATTTGCAGTGGCAGCACTGCAGTTTATTATGACACTTATTGTCCAAAGGGATATGTTTGCGACGAAGGAGCTTGTGTAGGAGGTCAGGGGATTTCAACCTCAGGCTCTGCAACAAAGACTTTTGGTGCATCTTCCATAACATCCGCAACATTATACTTTGACAGCAATCCTTATACAATGCCTTGCACGCAGATAGATCCGACAACAGCAGACTGTACAGTTACAATAAATAACATAGCAAATGGCTGGCATAGCTATTACGCGACAGCAACAGACTCATACAGCAGAACAGGCATGTCTGCAACAAGGACTGTTAATGTAAATGTGCAAGCAGCATTCTGCGGAAACGAAATCATTGAAGCTGGAGAGCTTTGCGATCCTCCAGGCGGAACAAATGGCTGCTTTAATGGAAATTCATTCAGCCCATCATATGAGCCAAATCTTGTTTGCAATGCTGACTGCACTGCCTGCATAACTCCAACAGCTTGTACAGATACAGACGGCGGTATTAATTATATTGTTAAAGGAAAAACTTGCATCGATGGGGACTGCATGGCAGATGGTTGCATAGTCGATGGCAACATAGACTTGAGAGAATATTACTGCAGCGGGGGAAGCAGGCTATACCAGGATATCCTCTGCGAAGTCGAATTTGGCCCTGGATGGACTTGCTTAAATGGTGCCTGCGTAGCACCTCAGCCAACAGAGATCCCAGTTTATGGCTGCCAGTCCCTAGACCAAGCAGGAGCTACGTACATCCTGCAGAATAACATTGATGATGGATATGACCAGTGCTTCAGCTTCTACGCAAGTAATATCATTTTAGATTGTGGTGGGCATACAATAGCAGGCACAGGCTATGGCAGTGGTAATGGCATATATGCTGAGTCCGTAAATGGAATCACAGTAAAGAATTGCATCATAACTAATTTCGATAACGGCATCCAATTCAACTCTGTGCAGAACAGCAATCTGATCAATAACACAGTCCATGACAATTGGCAGGCTGGCATTTTCCTTTATTACAACTCAAACGACAACCTGGTGAGTAATAACCATGTCTGCAATAATGAATATGATAACAACATCGTTATAGAAGGAAGTGCGTCAAACATAGGAGTCAATATCTGTAATGGTCCATCAGGCGACACAGGTGATAATCCGCAATTGACCTGCACGCCCTGCCCAGTTCCAGAAATCTGCAACAACCAAATTGATGATGATGGTGATCAATTAATTGACTGTGCAGACAGCGATTGTGCACAAGATCCATATTGCCTGCCTATTATCATAACGGAATGCCAGTCCCTAGACCAAGCAGGAAAGACGTACCAATTGCAGACTGACATAACACAACCATCTAGGGAGCCTTGCATTACCATACTAGCAGATAATGTTGTTTTAGACTGCAACGACCAGTCGTTAATAGGACCAGGTGTGAGCACCGGCTGGACAGGCATAATGGCACAATCAAGAAATAATGTCTTGATAAAGAATTGCGTAATACGAGATTGGGGAACTGCAATTTCTCTAAGGCATATCAGCAATAGCAGGCTGACTAATAATAACATATACGATAATCAGCAAGGTATTAGGTTTGATCAATCGTCTTCTTATAACACAATAGACGGCAATACTATAAGCTCGAATGTTGGAGGTGGCCTTTCTATTGGTATGCAGTCTGGGCTGAATTCCATTTATAACAATAACATTAGTTATAATCTCGACGGCATAATCGTTATGGCCGGGTCTAACAATAATAACCTAACAGATAATATAGCTTGCGCGAATCGCAATAATGATATATTCCTAACTCAAGACTCAACTGGCAATTCCGGAAGTGACAATACTTGCGATTACTTGCGGGATGACGATGCAAATACAGGCCTGACTTGCTCACAAAGCTGTCCGCCTGTGCCTGAAGTATGCAATAATAACAAGGATGATGATAGAGATGACCTAATTGACTGTGCAGACAGTGATTGTGCACAAGATCCTGTATGCGCTGTTACAATACCTTCAAGAGACGCAACAAACCTCCCAGCTGCAGTGCTGATTGCACCTTTCTATACAACAAGCGCTGGAGACACGACAATCATACTAACTAACACTGGTACAATTACGGAATATGTAAAAGCATATTTCATTAGCGCTGACGGCTGTTTTGTATCTGATATGTCATTTACTCTCACAAGGAATCAGCCATATCCTCCTTTCTTAGTTTCAGACATAGCGCCAGGAACAACAGGCTACATGATTGCTTATACAAGTGATATGAATGGAAATGCACTAGGCCACAACACTTTGATTGGAAGTGTAGAATTCAAGGAAGAAGACACAGGACATTATGGCAGCTATAATATGATTGGCTTCAGGTCACTGAACGGCCTGGCAGGCCCGACAGGAAGCTTGCGATTTGATGGAGTATATCTTGAAAAATGGCCAAACACACTGCTCATGCCAGGCTATCTAGCATCAGACACAGACTCAGACAACAATCTTGCGCTCATGTCCCCGCTTACAAATTTGGCTGACGGTTCAAGCTTTACGCCAGTTACAAATGTTTTCACAGCATACAGCGAAAGTGGAAGTGGGCAATCTATAGCCCAAACTCTTAACTCCTGTTACCTGTACACGCCGCTCAACAGCATATCTTCTGCATTCTCGCGCAACGACCTAGGTTCTGAAACAGGAACAATCAAGATTCAGGCTTCAGGGACTACGCCGGCAATCTTAGGCGCGTATGTGCACTATGATGTAAATGAACGCAGCTTGCCGAATGCATACAGCGGAGTCAATGTGCTGGCAGGCACTTGCACCGGAGGATGTCCAACCGTAATCATCAACTATCCAGGAGAGGAGGCTTAAGATGAAAACCAAAATATTATTACTGGCAGTCTTCGTTTTGTTAGCTGCAGCCCTCGCATTCATGCCAGCCGCAACCGCCGCTCCTTTTGACAGGCCGGGTAGCGGATTGCTATTTCCTATATTCACAACAGACTCCAATAATCTCGCAATACAAAATACAAAGATAGTGCTGCATAATACACATTTGACAGATTCCGTAACAGTAAGATGCGTCTTTATCTATAGTGATGGCACACAGTGCATGCAAAATAGTGTTGATTATAATTTAATGCCAAATACGCCAAAGAACATAGCAGACATCAGCGAGCTTATACCAAACAAGCCAGGGTATATAATTTGCGCAGCAATTAATCCGGAAGATGAATCTCTTAAAGCTTGGGACTATCTGCTCGGAAACGCATGGTTCAAGACAGCAGATGGCGTAACAGGCTCGTATGCGCCAACAATTTATTTTGCCAATTTCCAGGGCACAATACCAAATGAAGGCAAGCTGAAGCTCGGAACAGATTATATTCCTGGAGTTCCAAATCAGCTTTATGTTTCCAATTCCCCTTCTATTGTACAAGGCATCGATTACCCGCGGTTATATGCAGGCTCTTCAATAAACCCAGATGCAACACCGCCGGCAGATGATATTGTTGCAGGAAGCCAGGCTGGCGTCAAGAATAAGTTGGTATTAACCACTTACAACGAAAATGAACTGAAGTTTACAGGCGTAACATTCTCCGGTAACTGCTGGGATACATACTCTTTCAGCACTGTAAGTCAATTTCAGCGTGCATCCGTAAGAACCAATAGCTTCTGGACGAGCATTAACCCTACTGTATCTGCATCATCATGGGGCAGACTGCCAACAGCTGTTTTTGCAAATGTAAATGCGCAGGGCCTGTATAATTTCGTTCGCGGATTGCACAGCTCCCTGGCAACAACTAATGCTTACCTTCCATTTTACACTACACCACCTGCACAAGTCTGCGGAAACGACCTAGTTGAAGGAACAGAGCAGTGTGATGGCGAGGTTTGTTGTATACCTGCAGGCCAGCCAAATGAATGTACTTTCAGCACAGGCAATGTTTGCAGAGCAGCTGCAGGCGCTTGTGACATAGCTGAAACATGTACGGGCTCAAACGCATATTGCCCGACAGATGCTTATCAAAATTCAGATGTAATATGTGCTTCATCTACTGATTGTGCATATACTTTCTGCCAGAATCTGTGTACTTTAGTGGGAACTTACCTGCCTACAGCATATTGCACTGGTTATAGTGATACCTGTCCAGCACAAACACCAACAGACTGCAGCATGACTTGCGATCCTGGAACATCATGTAGAGGAATAGATAGTCAAAATGTTGCCTGGATTCCTAGTTTGTCATGCGCGCCAACTTCAGAAACCTGTAATGGAATAGATGATGATTGCGATGTACCTGCAGAGATTGATGAAGGCATACCAACACAAACAATCACTTGCGGAATTGGCGCTTGTGAAAATACTGGATACAAGGCATGCGAAGGCGGAACATATGTTGACCACTGCACGCCATTGCCACCAGGCATAGAAACTAACAATTGCGGCGATCATATAGATAATGACTGTGATGGCTTGTATGATTGCAACGATCCTAACTGCGAGTATGATGACTTATGCGGAGCTGCCTGCATCGATAACGATGGAGATAGTTATAATGGCAGCAACATAAGCGCATATTGCGGAGACGGCATCTGCAATTCTCCATATGAAACTTATGCAACTTGCCCAAGCGACTGCCCAGTAACTTGTACAGATACAGATGGCGGTCTTAATTATATTGTTAAAGGAAAAACTTGCATCGATGGGGACTGTTTGGGTGATGGCTGCATCGTCGATGGCAACATAGACTTGAGAGAATATTACTGCAGCGGGGGAAGCAGGCTATACCAGGATATCGACTGTGATGTCGAATTTGGCCCTGGATGGACTTGCTCAAATGGTGTTTGCATAGCACCAACTTGTACAGAAACTGATCTCGGTATTGATTATCCTGTCGCCGGTTGTACCACAGCGAGTGGGACAACAAAATGCGATATCTGCACATCAAATTACATGCTAACTGAATATTATTGCTCAGGCACTACAATGCTTTCTACGCAGTACAACTGCCAAAATTCCGATGATCCACGCACAATCTGCAGAAATAATGCTTGCGGGCTTCCAATAAGTTCAGTCTCAGGTGCAGCCACGTTTAAACCACAGGCAACACTTGCCTGCGGAACAACTGATTGTAATGATAATAATCCAAGCATTTATCCAGGTGCAACAGAAGTTTGCAATGGTGTAGATGATGATTGTGATATTCAAATAGATGAAACATTCCCAGAGCAAGGCACTGCTTGTGATACTGGCCTGCCTGGTGCTTGTGCAATTGGCGAGTACATCTGCTCTAGCGGCTCATTAAGCTGCAGCCAGACGGTTTTCCCAATAACTGAAATCTGCAATAACGGCATAGATGACAGCTGTGACGGCTATACAGACTGCGATGATTCTGCCTGTTTGACTAGCCCATACTGCGATACAACTCCTCCAGTAACAACTGCAACCTATGTAGGAACAATGGGCAATAATAATTGGTACACTTCAGATGTTCAAGTTACATTATCTTGCACAGATGATATCAGTGGCTGTGCAACAACATATTATAACATAAATGGCGGCACTTTTGAAATAGCATCAACGCCATTTACAGTATCAAGCGAAGGAGCAACAACAATCTGCTATTATTCCATTGATGCGGCAGGCAATACAGAAACTCCTGCAAAATGCGACACTATTAGCGTAGATAAATCTGTTCCAACTATAGTAGATGCAACTGTAACACCTGACTTAGTTGGCCAGACTGCAACAATTACTATTACAAAGACTGTAACAGACAACCTTGCAGGAGTTGCTAGTGTTGACGCTGGAGTCCAAGATAGCTCAGGAGGTGGAGTAGGAAAAATACCGCTAACATTGATATCTGGAGACGCTTATAACGGCGTGTGGCAAGGCACATTCACATTTGATAGCAGTACTGCAGACGGCACTTACACTATTTATGATATAGCTAAAGATGCAGCTGGTAATGCTGCAATGTATACAGACGGCTCAGTCCTGTTGGACAGGACAGGCCCATTAGTTATGATAACTTCAATCACGCCAAATTATGTAGCGCCAAGCGGAACTGTTACAATCATAACTGAAGCAAGTGATGCAACGAGCGGATTTGCAAGCCAGGATTCTGTTATTGCTAAAGACGGAACAGCCGGAATACCTGCAACACTAACATCATTCACAGGCTCACTATTGCCAGGAGAAACCGGAACTTGGACATTCAGCCAGACAACTGCTCTGCCAGAAGGCAATCACACTGAAACTGTAGCAGCAACCGATAAGGCAGGAAATAGTGCAACAGCCTCTGGCATATTTATTGTTGATGCTACCGCTCCAACTACAACAAAGACTCTAATTGATTCAGATAATGATGGGTTTGCAGATGCATTTACGCTTGCTGCTACTGATGCATTATCCGGCGTAAATATAACTTACTATTCAATTGACAGTGGAGCTTATGTTGCGTATACCGGGCAGGTTACAATACCTGAAGGAATTCACACAATTAATTATTACAGTGTTGATAATGTAGGCAATACAGAAATTGCCAAATCACAAACTGACACTGGAGATTATTGCCCAGGCGTGCCTGGATTCACAGCTCCAACAGAATACGTGCTTGAAATACTTGACTTTGCAAGCACAGCTTCAACTGTTACAACACAAAGAGTCTTCGCTGGAAATACAGAAGTATTTGCATCAGCTGATGGCAAATACCACATACCATTGAAAGACTCATCAGGCAATTTCATAGATGACAATACAAACTACAACACATTGCCGAAAGGCGTCTGGGTAGTTGACAGGCAGGGCGCTGTTGAAGCAACAGGCATAGGCACTTCATGTGCTGGTGGCGGACATGACGGACATGGTGGCTGCTATGACAACATGAAGAATGCAGGCGTAATTGTTGTTGGTGTAAAAGGAGACGGCCTGCCATCAAACACATATGTATATTACAAGACAAAAGCCACTCTGGATGGAGATGTTGTGGTAAGAAACACAGCTAACGCCAAATTTGAGAAACAGGGCGATGGCATAGCTGTAAAAGGCAATATCAACCAGGATGAATTTACAGTTGCAACAGAAGGAACTAATGTGATGTCAATACTTGCAGAAGCAAGTGTAAGGCCTTCATCAGATTACATGAAGATAACATTCTATGACTTGCAGGGATGCCCATACGGAGATATAACAAATGCAGTAATGCATATTGTGGACCAGAAGAAATCTGGCATATGCGGTTACGGCTCGAATGGAAGGGCAAAAGAGACGTGCACTGTTCCAATAGAGGGTATGGATGTAAAAATCTATGACAGAAACGATGCTTTATTCAAATCTACATATGGAAGCAATCCTTCAAAGAATTTGTATGATAATATCTTTGAAGCAGACATTGGTTTAGTCGGCGGATGCACAACAGCAGCAGACGGCGCCTGCTTGGCTCCGGAAGCATACGGAGGCAAGTTCCTCGTAATTGGCAAATATGCTGACACTGTAAATGGCATAACAATCTATCAGGGAAGATTGAAGAACTTCAAGGTAAAAGACTGCAACCGCGATGAGTGGGGCTGCGAAGGAAGCTGCAAGGACGAGGAAGAAGATGATTCAGACTCAGTAACATTAGGAGAAAATGAAATAGTCAAGACAAAGAACCTCAGAATTGTAAAGATAATCAACAAGTATGGCTCTGTGAAGTATGAAGCAGGCAACAGGCAAATCATTATCGGCTCTGAGTTAAATGTCGTATCTGCTGATTATGTCTTATGGGAAGAAAATGAAGAGCTGTACCCATTTGTATTTAGCTCCACAGAAAACTGGACAGTTGATGTCTGCGTACAAGTGCCAGAAGGCTATGAAATAGCAGGCATATTAGATGCAGACGGCAATGTATTGGCTACATCTGATTGCGTGCAGGCAATTATTGCAGGCGAAGATAAAGTCATTCTATTCAGAGTGCTTGAAACGGGTAGCCCAGAACCAAACATGAGCTTTACACTGACAGCAGAGCACGAAGGCCAGACCACTGAAATAAAGCAGGAAGTTGGCGGCTTGAGGGCTGTAAATGAGCCTGCATTGGAAGCTCCTGTAAACGCCAAGGTTGCAGAAATCCAGGCAAAGATAGCGGAAGAGAAGCAGAAGGCTGCAGCAGTAATCCTGAAGAAACAGCAACAGGCAGCAACAGGCAAATTGCCAGCTGTATTCGGAGCTGCAGGCGTGCAGAACACAGTAGTTGCAGCATTCATACTGATAGGAATAGCAGCGCTGTTCATATACCTAGAAAGGCGGAAAAGGCAGTAAAGACCTTTTGGCAGCAGAACGCTTAAAACACTTTATTTCTTTATTTTTACCATGAAAATCAGCGTCGTGGTGTGCGCTAAAAACGATGCTTTCTATCTGAAAAAATGCCTCTCTGCACTTAAAAAACAAGTCCTGAGGCCTGAAATCGTCGTTGTTTACGGCAAGTCAACAGACGATACTGTAAGGATAGCAAAAAGGTATGCAGATGTCATAGCTAAGGATGACGGAACAGGCTTAACGGCGGCTAGAAATATCGGCTGGAGGCATAGCACAGGGGATATAATTGCATACTGCGATGCAGATAATCTTCCTAATAAGGACTGGACAGCTAGAATTGCAAAACATTTCACAGACCCTAAGCTTTTAGCCCTGTCAGGCCCTCTAATTTTAAGCGGCAAAAGCAGGCTAAAACTAAGAATGGCGTTCAAGCTTTGGGCTGAACTTTTCCCTGCCATTTTTGCAGCTTTTGGCCATCATAACCTTTGGGGCGCACATATGGCTTTTAGAAAAGAGGTTTTGAAGAAATTCCATTTCCAGGGCAGGTTTTTGGAAGATTATGAGATTGGAAGCAGGATAAGGGTCTACCTCAGGGCAGGCCATTCCGGGAAAATGAAGTTTGACTACAGGCTGAAAATGCCTACCTCAGACAGGAGATTCAGGAAAAGCTTCCACAGGATTGCACTCAAATATTACGTCGGCAGCTGGCTGCGAATAAACTTCCACAAGCCAGCAAAAGGCTACTACGAGACTTGCTAATTGCTAAATTGATAAGTCTCAGAGTTAAAAGATGTTCACGAGCGTTTCTAGCAGGCAAGCTTAAAAAACTATTTTTCAAACGGCTTTTATCTCTTTTCTCTGTTGTTTAACTGGTGAGGCACTTGGGGGAAGAAAGCAGCAATTTTGAAAAAGAGCTCTGGGTGGCAACACTAACCTTTGGAACACTATTTTTAATTTCTATTGTCTATTTGAAGCTCATTTAAAGCTGTGGAATGTCTTAGAGAGCGTATTAATTTTCCAAGAAAGCTGTTCTGGCTTGCCTGCCATAAGAGCTTCCATTAGTAGCGGGTTAAAGTTATAAATCTCCAAATGCAGGAATTAATATGCCACAATACGAAAAAATTATCGAGCTTGCGACAAGAAAGGGTTTTTGGTTCCCTTCCTCTGAAATTTACAAGGGCCCTGCTGGTTTTTATGATTACGGCCCTCTGGGAGCAGCGCTTAAACGAAATATTATAGAGATGTGGAGGAAAAATTTCGCTGAGGCTGATGGCATGTTGGAAATAGACGGCTCCCCAATAATGCCTCCAAAAGTTTTCGAAGCATCTGGGCATTTGTCAAGCTTCCAGGATCCATTAGTGGAATGCATTAAATGCAAATCAATCTACAGGGCAGACAAGTTAATACATGATGTTACTAAAAAAATAGTTCCTGAAGCTATGAAGCCTGAGGAGTTTGACAAATTAATAAAACAAAATAAAATTCACTGCACGAAGTGCAAAGGCGAGCTGGCAAAAGTAAAAATGTCAAACTTGATGGTAAAGACATATTTCGGGCCAAAAGACAATGAATTAATGTACATAAGGCCGGAAACTTGCCAGTCAATCTTTGTTGATTTCCAGAAAATCTACAATATAATGAGAGCAAAGCTTCCAATAGGGTTTGCGCAGGTCGGTTTGATGTGTCGCAATGAGATATCCCCAAGGCAGGGACTCTTTCGAATGAGGCAGGCAACACAGATGGAAGCAGAGGTCTTCTTCAATCCAAAGAATGAAGACAAGTTTGAAAAATATGATAAATACAAGAAGTACAAAGTCCGCTTGGCTTTGCTGGGGAAAGAAAACAAAACCATAACATTAACATTAGAGGAAGCAGTTAAGAAGAAAATTTTCAAGAGCAAAATCGAAGCATATTATCTTGCTCTGTTGATGCAATTTTATGAATCGCTTGGAGTTAAAAAACAAAACATGCGTTTGCGTGAAATAGGGCCTGAAGAAAAACCATTTTATGCAAAATCAGCATGGGATTTTGAAATCCTGACATCACTGGGCTGGACAGAAATAGTTGCAAACCACTATAGAAGCGACCATGATTTGAAATCTCACACAAATGGAAGCGGCCAGGATTTGTCTGTGATTGACGGGGAGGAAAAAGTTTTGCCGTGGGTCTGGGAAGACTCTTTTGGCGTCGACAGAAGCGTGTTTGCAGTTTTGGACAATGCCTATGCAGAAGAAAAAGTAAAAGATGAAACTAGAACTGTTTTGAAATTAAATCCAAAGATTGCGCCATATTATGTTGCAGTTTTCCCATTAGTCAATAAAGATAAGATTCCTGGGCTGGCAAAAAAAGTCCATGACGAATTAAAATGCTGTTACAAATGCTTTTATGACGAGTCTGGAAGCATCGGAAAAAGATACAGGAGAATGGACGAGATTGGAACGCCATTCTGCATAACAATTGATTATGATTCATTGAAGAAGAAAGACGTTACAGTAAGAAACAGGGATACAATGAAACAGGAACGCATCAAAATAAAAGATCTGTGTGATTATTTGTACAAGAAATATGCCAAACAATAAATTTTTGAAAAAAATTTCTGTAGGATTGTTTTTCGTATTATTAAGCCTGGCTCTTTTTGCATACATGGAAGCAGAAGCGACAAAAGCTGAGAACCTAAAATCATTTTTTACCCCGATGATTGCAAAAGGCATGTCTGAAAATTTAACGAGCGAGCAGCTTTCTGTTGCGCACAAAGCATATTTGCAAAATTGCACGTATCAAAATACAATTACAATTCCGACAGAGCCCCAGGCTGCGACATTAAGCTGCGATGAAATCAGAAATTCAAACTCCGAGCAGCTCCCAACATTAATTGCAGCAAGCCTTTTTGACTCCATGTATTACAAAGATTATGGCTGCGATTTCATAACTTGTTTGAGAACTCTCGAGGGCACAGATAAATTGATGGTAATGATGAGTTCTACTGCAAATAAATTTTACAATAGCATATTTATGCCGTTGCTTATGTTGACAGCAATTTCAGGATTGGGAATTCTATTTTTTGCAAAAGACCTTTCAGATAAATTAAAATCCCTTGGCTGGCCGATTTTAATCACAGGGGCTAGCTTTTTTGTGCTGCCATTGCTGTTCAAAAATATGCCGCAAACAGCGGCAGCGCTAGTCGAAAACCTAAACCAAACAGCAAAGCCGGTTTTCACAGCTTTAACTATAGTTGGCATATTGCTTGTAGCTGCAAGTTTCATGGTTAAGAAAAAGAGAAAATCTCTAAGAGCCTGAAAAAGCCAAATATTCTGCTGGAAAACTTTCTGCGACGTCAACAGATTTACCTTGCAAAACACTTATAAATCATTTTTAGAAGGCATCATTATGGCAGCAACAGGAAAGGAAATTCAGCATGCGGAAAATGTGCAGAAACTCATGCTTAATCAGAAATGCATCAGAAATATAGGAATTGTTGCGCATATACATCACGGCAAAACCACTTTGACTGATAATTTGGCGGCAGAAGCTGGCATGATGTCTTCAGAATTAGTTGGTGAAAGAATGTTGACATGGATTGACAAGCAGGAACATGAACGCCTTATGACAATTTATGGTGCAACTGTTACAATGGGCCACAAGTATAGAGGCGAGGATTACCTGATTAATTTGCTGGATACTCCCGGGCACGTTGATTTTGGCGCAGATGTCACCCAGGCCCTTCGTGCGGTAGACGGCGCTGTTGTAATGGCCTGCGCTGTTGAAGGGATGATGCCCCAGACAGAAACTGTTCTGTTTCAGGCTTTACAAGAAAGGGTCAAGCCTATACTTTTCATAAATAAAGTTGATCGTGCAATCAAAGAATTGAAATTAACTCCGCAGGCACTGCAGAAAAGATTACTGGATTTAGTTATAGAAATTAATAATTTCATCCTGAAAAATGTCGAGCCCGAATTCAAGGACGAGTGGATGCTCT
This sequence comes from Candidatus Woesearchaeota archaeon, assembly GCA_964354105.1. Taxonomy (GTDB): domain Archaea; phylum Nanobdellota; class Nanobdellia; order UBA10117; family UBA10117; genus CAYGXM01. The sequence goes on along the minus strand of CAYGXM010000004.1, from coordinate 35,771 downwards.
CTGTTGAAAAAGGAACAGTTGCTTTTGGCTCTGCATTGAAAAAGTGGGCAATCTCTGTGCCTTCCATGAAAAAATTCGGCGTCACGTTTAAAGATATAATCGACCTTTGTGCAGCAGACAGGGATGAAGAGCTTGCAAAGAAAGCTCCATTGCATGTTGTTGTTCTCGACATGGTTGGTGAACATTTACCGTCGCCTCTTGAAGCCCAAAAATACAGGATTCCGAGATTGTGGCGTGGTGATGCAGATTCCGAAATTGGGAAATCTTTGTTGAAATGCGATCCAAAGGGCGATTTGGCTATAGGAATAACAAAAGTTGTTTATGACCAGCACGCCGGTATGATTGCAACAGCAAGAATTTTTTCTGGAAAAGTATCAGAAGGCCAAATTGTTTCCATGATTAAAGCAAAACATGATTCTAAAGTGCAACAATTAAGCACATTTATTGCATCTCGAAGAATTCCAATCCAAAGTTCAGTAGCTGGCAATGTCGTTGGAATTGTCGGGCTAAGCGGTGTTGCAGTTGGAGAAACACTTTGCGAAGTTGGAAAAGAGATTGAGCCATTTGAGTCTATAAAACACATCTTCGAACCTGTTGTTACAAAAGCAATTGAGCCGAAGAATCCGCAGGATCTGCCTAAATTGATTGAAATCCTCAAGATTTTGGCAGCTGAGGACCCTACTCTCAAGATTAAAATCAGCCCTGACACGGGAGAAACTCTTGTTTCGGGTTTAGGAGAATTGCATTTAGATGCTAAAGTTGAAAGAAAAATTCGGGAAAAAGGCCTTGACATAATTGTATCTCCGCCCGTTGTAGTTTATGTAGAGACTGTTGCAAAGAAATCAACCGAAGACATAGAAGGAAAATCTCCTAACAGGCATAATCTTCTTTTTGTAAAGGTAGAGCCTTTGGAAGCAGGCGTCTATGCTGCAATAAAATCCGGAAAAATTCCTGCGGGCAAGATAAAGAAAGTAAAGAAAGACATAATCGACGGCCTGGCAGCAGCTGGCATGGACAGGGATGAAGCCAAACAAGTTGTTGAAATTTATGGCGGAAATGTTTTGGTTGAAGCAACAAGAGGAATAGTGCACATAGGCGAAATCATTGAGATGGTAATGCAGTCCTTTGAGGAAATTTGCGACCAGGGGCCCATAGCAAAAGAGCCCTGCTATGGTTTGAAAGTCATTTTGACAGATGCAAAATTGCACGAGGATTCCATTCACAGAGGCCCAGGGCAGATGATTCCTTGCATGAGGCAAGCAGTCACAAATGCAATGCTTTTGGCAGGAGATGTTTTGTTCGAGCCTGTACAGACAACAAGAATTGACACTCCTAGGGAATATCTGACAGAAGTCTCCAACCTAATCGCAGGCAGGCGTGGCTTATTGCTGGAAACAACACAGCAAGGCACTCGTTTTGTAGTCATAGCAGAGATTCCTGTTTCTGAAATGTTCGGCTTTGAAGCTGCACTAAAGTCAGCTTCTGCAGGAAGAGGATTCCAGTCTTTGGTAGATGTAAAATACAAGAAACTGCCTACAGACTTGCAGCTGCCGACAATAATGCGGATCAGGGAAAGAAAAGGCATGTCCAAGGAAATACCAAAACCTATTTTTGACTAGAATATTCTTCCTTTTTATTATTGCCGTAAATAATTGCTATCGATAACGGCAAATCTTCAGATTGTTCTATTTCTTTTGCATCCGGTCTTTTATTCAGATAATCATCAAAAAACTCCTTGAATGGGTAATAAGGTATTGAATCTTCCATGCATCTTGCCCTTAAAACCACAATTTCTACAGAGCCTTCTTTTGCTTTTTTGATGAATTCTTCAATTAAAGCGGTCTTGCCTATGCCTATCTCGCCGCCAATAAGGGCAATTCGGCTGTTGCCTGCCTTGGCATCTTCCCACGCTTTTAGCAGCTTCTCGAGTTCTTTTTCCCTGCCTACAAAATCGTGCTTTTCGTCAGTCATGTTAATAATATAACAGAAAAGCTTAAAAAAGCTCATCCTGAGTCCACTTTTGATTAAAGATGGCAAGAGGAAAACCACACGTAAATCTTGTAGTAATAGGTCACGTAGACCATGGAAAATCAACCACTGTCGGTCGAATTCTATTCAACTCAGGCAAATTGACTGAAAAGGAACTATCTGACTTGAAGAAATTAGCTGCTGAATATGGAAAAGTAGGCTTCGAATTCGCTTTCGTAATGGATAAAGTTAAAGAGGAAAGGGAACGTGGTGTTACAATAGATTTGTCATACCAGGAATTTGAAACTGCAAAATATTACTTTACAATCATAGATGCTCCCGGCCACAAGGATTTTGTTAAAAACATGATTACTGGAACATCACAGGCAGATGCTGCTTTGCTTGTAGTTAGTTCTAACCCTGGTGAAGGTGTTATGGAGCAAACTCGAGAGCATGTTTTCCTAGCCAAGACATTAGGTGTTGCACAATTGATTGTTGCTGCAAACAAGATGGACATGGCAAAATACGAGGAAAAAAGATATTTGGAAGTCAAGGCAGAAGTAGAGAAATTATTGAAGACAGTCGGCTTTGACATAACAAAAGTCCCGATCATACCAATATCTGCACAGTTTGGCGAGAACATAGACAAGCCATCAACACAGATGCCTTGGTACAAAGGCCCAACTCTGTTGGCAGCTTTTGATTTATTGGCTCCTCCGGTAAAGCCAACAAACTTGCCGTTGAGAATGCCAGTCCAGGATGTTTACACAATAACTGGAATTGGAACAGTTCCAGTTGGAAGAATTGAAACTGGAATCATGAAAACTAACGACAAGATAATAGTTATGCCAAGTGGCAAGCAGGGTGAAGTAAAATCAATTGAAATGCACCACGAACAGATGACTCAGGCAGAGCCAGGCGACAATGTAGGCATTAACGTCAGAGGTTTGACTAAAGAAGACATGAGACGCGGAGATGTAATTGGACATCCAGCTAACCCTCCTTCTGTTGTAAAGGAATTCACTGCAAAAATCGCAGTTCTAAACCATCCGACTGTTATTACAGTAGGATACAGCCCTGTATTCCACTGCCACACAGCGCAAGTTTCCTGCAAGATAAAGGAAATCAAGAAGAAACTTGATCCTAGAACTGGACAAACATTAGCGGAAAAGCCAGACTTCATCAAGACTGGTGACATGGCAGAGATTGTTGTTGAACCATTGCAGCCTTTCTGCATTGAAAAATACAGCGAATTCCCGCAGATGGCAAAGTTTGCAATTAGGGACATGGGAAGAACAGTTGCAGCTGGCATGGTAATGGATATAGTGAAGAAATAAGCAATTATTTCTTTTATTTTAATTTATTTAAGCTAGTGCTAATTAAATTATCTTACTAATTTCCTTTTTTAACAATTCTTCAAATTCGTTCCAATCTTTTTTATGGTGGTCTAATTTATCATAATTATCAGAAAAAAATTGTGAATAATATAATAGTTTCTTTGCTAATGATTTGGATATTTGCTTTCTCCATATAGTTTCCCATATTTTATTATTAACCCAATCCTTATTATTCATATCAATCCACTTAACGTGATATCTCTTCTTGAATTTTCCACCTTCTATAACCAAAGTATCCCATTCTGAAGTTGGTCTTTTATTTTTTGGAAATGACTTCTTTTCAACCAAAACTTGCTTTATAACTCTGTGTCCCTTAGAGGTATAATCAAACGAGATAGCTTCTTTTGCAGTAATCCCAACAGAGATAAAGAAAGACTTTTTAGGCGAAGGATTGTAATCAATTTCTACATCCATAGCTAATTTAACATTTAAGATTATTTAAATCTACTTAACAGCAAACCTTTTAAAACGAATTTTTAACCTATTTTTAGCTTCGTGTAGGGATACGCGTAGTTAACGACGATGCCGAAAGCAAGAATAAAACTGTACAGCACAAACATAGACCAGCTGAATTCTGTAATTCAGCAGATAACAGACATAGCTAAAAGAGTCGGCGTTGCTTTTTCTGGACCTATTCATTTGCCAACTAAAAAACTAGTCATAAGTACAAGAAAAGCCCCCAGCGGAGAAGGCTCAGAAACTTACGACAGGTGGGAAATGCGCATTCATAAAAGATTGTTGGATATAGCAGCTGATGAGCGTGCTTTACATCTAGTGATGAGAGTTCCTATACCTGCTGATGTTAATATAGAAATACAGATAATTGAGTAGTTATTGTGATTTACAAGCCATAACAGATTCCCCTTGTCCGATTTTATTTTTGGAAATAAAATCGCATAACATCGCCTTTGTTAAATGTTTACTCAAGCAAACATTTACTCGAGTGAATAAATGTTTTTATAGCTGAATTTATTCAGCTATCCCGCAAAAAATAAAATTTTTTGCGTTAAACAAAATCTTCAACAAAGTAATTGCACTTTGGAGGTGCGTGGCTTGGCCTTTAGTGTCGAAACATATGAAAATCTGCTAGGATTGTCCCCATCTTCTATTACCGTTCTCGAAAAGAGATACTTGGCGAGAAATGATAATGGCGAAGTTATAGAGACGCCTGAAGAAATGTTCTGGCGCGTTGCCTGGAATACTGCCTGCGCAGAAGTTTTCTATAAATTTAATATTTCTACAGATATTTCTAAAGAAGAATTGTATGGCTTAATAGAGAAAGACGAGAAAAAGAAAACTCTGGTGAAAGAATGGGCAGATAAATTCCATAAAATGATGATATCCATAGAATTCATGCCAAATTCCCCAACATTGATGAATGCCGGCCGCAAACTCCAACAGCTTTCTGCCTGCTTTGTCCTTCCGATTGAAGATTCTATAGGGGATGAACACTCAAGGGATTCAATTTTTGATGCTGTAAAAAATACTGCGATAATACACAAGACTGGAGGAGGCACTGGTTTTAGTTTTTCAAGATGTCGGCATCGTGGAGCTGTTGTAAAGTCAACAGGAAGGGAAGCATCAGGACCTGTCTCATGGCTGAAAGTCTTGAATGAAGGCACAGAATCGATTAAACAGGGAGGAACAAGACGCGGAGCAAACATGGGAATTCTACGCATTGACCATCCTGATGTAGAGGAATGGATTCACTGCAAGAATGTAGAAGGCCAAATTTCCAACTTTAATTTATCTGTCGCAGTCACGGACAAATTCATGGGTGCTTTTGAAAAAGATGAAGAATATGAATTAATTGCACCGCACACAAAAGAAGCTGTTGGCAAGAGAAGGGCAAAAGCCATGTTTAAGGTGCTTGCTGAGAATGCATGGCTGAATGGCGAGCCCGGCATAGTTTTTATCGACAGGATGAATTGCCCTGAAACGAATGTCGTTCCTGCCTTGGGCCTTATCGAAAGCACAAATCCTTGCGGCGAGCAGCCCTTGCAGCCATACGAATCATGCAATTTAGGCAGCATAAACCTTGGAAAATTTGTAGAAGATGGAACAATTAACTGGGACAAGCTGAAAGAAGCAGTGCATCTTGCTGCAAGATTTTTAGATAATGTTGTTGACATGAACAATTATCCTCTTTCCATGATAGCTGCCATGACCAGAGGCAATAGAAAAATCGGCTTGGGAATAATGGGCTGGGCGGACATGCTTATTTTATTAGGAGTACCATACAACTCTGACAAGGCTCTGAAATTAGCGGAAAGAGTTATGGAGTTTATCAATTATCACAGCCATCTGGCATCTATAGATTTGGCAAAAGAGCGCGGCCCTTTCCCGAACTTCAAGATATCGGTCTGGCAGAATCCTGAAATTGCGAAAGACATGTACAGAAGAGAAGATTCCCAGCTAGATTGGAATTTGGTAAGGAGCGAAGCGCAGAAACATGGCACCAGAAATGCTGCCTGCACAACAATTGCGCCAACAGGCACTATTGCTGTAATTGCAAATGCATCCCAAGGAATTGAACCACTTTTTGCAATTGCTTACGAGAGGCACACGCCGACATTTACATTGTATGAATGCAATCCTTATTTTGAAAGAATTGCAAAGGAGCGCGGTTTTTACAGCGAAGAATTGATGCAGCAGCTGTCAAAGAAGTTCAGTATAGCTGAGATGAAAGAAATTCCAGATGATGTCAGGAAAATTTTTGTAACTGCGCATGATTTGACGCCTGAAGATCATATCAGAATGCAGGCAGTTTTCCAGAAATACACTGATAATGCAGTTTCAAAAACAATAAACTTCCCGAATTCAGCCAGCAAGGAAGAAATTCTTGCTGCATACTGGCTGGCCTGGGAAACAGGCTGCAAAGGCCTTACAGTTTACCGTGATGGCTCTCGGCAAATTCAAGTCATAAATGTAAAAAAAGAGCCGGCCGCTCAAACTGTAGTTATGCCGCAACCAATGACAACAGTTGTTACGCCAAAGAGCAGGCCAGAATCGCTAGAGGGGAAAACTTACAAAATAAAAACAGGATACGGCAATTTATACGTCACAATTAATGACGACGCTGCAGGTAAGCCATTTGAATTATTCTCCACAATAGGGAAAAGCGGCGGAGTTCTTGCAGCAAAATGCGAATCCATATCCAGATTAGTTTCTCTTGCTTTGAGAGCAGGAATGCCAGTGGACAATATAATTGAACAGTTGAGGGGCATAAGAGGGCCAATGCCTACCATCTCCAAACTTGGAGTAGTGCATTCTATTCCTGATGCAATAGCAAAAATATTGACTGTCCACGCAAATCTTGGCCAGACACAGCTGACAGAATTCGCAGAGGCGCAAAACCAGACGCAATTAATTGCAAAAGAAAAGGAAATTAACAACAATAAGATTTCAGTTGCAGATGCAGGCGTCCTGCCGGAATGCCCAGAATGCCAAGGCATCCTGGAAATAAGTGAAGGCTGCATGATTTGCCATAACTGTGGTTTCTCTAAGTGTGGATAAGGGATAGCTCTCAAAGTCTGCAATCGTTATTGGATGATAGCCAGAACTAAGGCTAGTTATCCAATAAAACCTTACAAGCTATGCTTTACAAAATCATAGAGATAACCCTTTAGCTTAAACTTTATATATGCCGATGTAATGTTTGAATTATGGCTGACTTGGCGCAACTTCCATACATATTAGGGTTATGTGTATTAGGTAGTTTCTTGGGCTTGATTGGCGGCGTGGTCTTGCTTTGGCGCGAGAAGCTGGCAAGAAGATTATCTGATTTTTTTATATCTTTTGCCGCAGGAGCTTTGCTTGGAGCTGCATTTTTTGATTTGCTGCCTGAAGCCCTGGAGTTATCAGAACCGTCACAAGCTGCCTGGCTTATGGTTTTGATAAGCATAATTATATTTTCTATAACTGAGCGTTTGCTTGTGTGGCACCATCACCATGAAGATCACTACAAAGAGCATCCAAAAGCTACAAAGCCCTATGGCCCGCTCGTCATTGCTGGAGACAGCATACATAATTTTATAGACGGCATTGTTATTGCAGCAACATTTCTCATTAGCATACCTTTGGGCTTTATCACAGCACTTGCAGTATTCTTCCACGAAATACCGCAGGAAATCGGAGACTTCAGCGTGCTAATACGCGCAGGATATTCCAGATATCAAGTTATAGGCTATAATGTGCTTTCTGCAGTTGCAACATTTGTCGGCGCGCTTGGGCTGTTCTTCTTCGCAGATTTCGTAAAGCCGCAGCTTCCGCTATTGATAGCTTTTGCAGCAGGCGGCTTCATTTACATTGCTGCAGCTGACTTGATGCCAGAGTTAAAGCACGAGGCCAGCAAGCTAAAACACGTCATTATACAAACAGCAACAATGGTTTTAGGCATTGCTATTATGGTAATTCTCAGTGCATTCTTTGGAGTATAATGGTAAAGCTATTCAGCAAGCGATTGATAGGAGTTAAGACAGAGCGGCTTAGAGATGAAATCTTTGGCGCAACAGACGGAACAATATCAACCCTTGCTGTGATAGCAGGTGTATACGGCGCCACAAATAATAATCTTCTGATATTGGTTGCAGGCTTCTCTGCAATGCTGGCCGAAGCAATCTCAATGGGGTTTTCTTCGTATTCTGGTGCCAAATTTAGGGAAGAAGTCACAAAAAAGAAAGTTCACAAACCGCTATCCGAAGGCATAGTGTTCTGGCTGGCTACAATGGGTGGGGGCTTTATTCCACTAGTGCCATTCCTGACACCACACATAGCACATTTAGCAGCATCAATTATTTTTAGCACCATATTTTTGTTCGCAGTAGGCGCTTATGCGGCTAAATCTGTAGGCAATAATATTATGCTGACTGGCATTAGAACAGCTGCAATCGGCCTGATAGCAGCAATCATAACTTATTATGTAGGCGTAGGCTTTGCCCAAATAGCGCCTATGATTGTATAATGCGGATGGCTCGCTTTGCTCGCATGGAAGCTCTTATGTCTTATGTTTCGTGAAGAAAGCTTAATGGCCTTAACACTTAAAAACAAAGGCGTTCTAATTGGAAAATGGACAAACGAAAATATTTTCTTTATGTTTTCAATGCAGCCAAAAAGAAATACTGGCACGTGGACAGAAGATTGGCTGCAGAAGGCTGGAAACACGATTGGCAGACTTTGATTTCAACAATAATGTCTGCGCAAAGCAGGGATGCCACAACAATTAGAATTGCAGAAAAGCTATTTAGAAAATACAATACGCTCGAGAAACTGGCGAATGCAAAATACGTTGATGTCCTTAAGACATTCAAGAGTTTAAACTACAATAAAACAAAAGCAAAGCATGTTATTTTAGCTGCCAAGATACTGATCAAAGATTTCAAGGGAAAAGTTCCAGATAAAATCGAAGATTTGCTTAAGATTCCTGGTGTTGGCAGGAAAGTTGCAAATATAGCCCTGCTATCTCAAAATAAATCAGTTATTGCTGTAGACACGCACATTCACAGGCTTTCAAACGTTTTAGGCCTGGTAAAGACAAAGACACCAGAACAAACTGAAAGGGAATTAATGAAAATTGCCCCAAGGAAATGTTGGGGCCAAATCAACAGAGTTTTTGTCATGTGGGGCCAGCATGTATCTGGCAGGGATAAAAAGAAGCTTTTGAGAAGTATTGGCTTGGGCTGATTTGAAGTTCTTAAGGTCTGTAAGCCGCCTAGGATGCGCATGTTCATAGGCTTAATCTATGTTAAGAGATTTCCTTTAGCAACTCTTTTAACTTTAACATTTTTATTTTAATTATGAATAGAGATTTGATTAGTAGCTTGTATAAGCAAATTGAAAAGATTCATGATACGGACATTAAAAAATTTACAAAACTTGCCTTGGATAATGCGCCGCCTGAATTTTGGATAGCTCCCTGCAGCAGTTCAGGGAAACATCATCCTCCTGAGGACAATGGCGAAGGAGGCATACTCAGACATAAAATAAAAGGCGCCTATGTGGTTCCAGAGTTAGCGCGCTTTTATGATATTTCTGAATTAGATGCAGATATTGTGGGTTCAGGTTGGCTCTTGCACGATATTCGGAAAAATGGAATCCTCTGGGGAAACAAAACACATAGCGCTCATGGCCTTATTGCTTATGTGTGGTTACAGCAATTTCCTTTAAAACAGCCTGAAAAAGAAGCTATTTGTAATTGTGTGCGGTATCATATGGGCAGGTGGTCCCAGCCAGCAGAAGAAGCAGAAAGGGCATTAAAACCTACAACGAATGAGCTTATAGTCCAGCTTACAGATTATGTTTGCAGCAGGGAGTGCGCATCATTTTTGCCAGGAATTGGCCTTTCTGAAGACGTAATTAAAAAATATAAACTATAAAATCAATAATTTTGCGGATGCTTTAAATCACTATCTTTTATCTTAACGAACATGGGAAACTATTCCAACTACACGTTGATACTAGGCGTTAAATTAAGTCTAGAACAAAAAGTAATAGAATCTAATCCTAAATGGAAGGATTTTAAGGATAAGAGTATTCCAAGTCATATTTTATCCAAAACTACATTAGACGAATACTCTGACATGCCTATGGACGATAGAGAAAAAGCCTACATGGATAAAGACTTCCAGCTTGGCTATGTTTTACCTAGCGGAGATGTTGTTGAAAGCCTCGAAGATAGTGATATTTTTGCATCTGACGCTGACTGCAACCTTAAACGCTTATGTTTCATAAGCAATGATACCTGGCTGGGCGATGATCAATTATTTGGCATAGCTTTATTGCATCATTCGACGATGGTGGGGTACGAAAAAGCCAGTGAAAAAAAGCTGCTAAAAGGCTTAAGCCAAAAAGCAAAGATTGTGGAAATGATTAACAAATACGGCTTTAACTTCAAAGAAAAGGATATTCAGCTTCATCAGTACATAGAAGTAGAAGGAGAATAGAACTGACTGGCGCTTAAAGATTCTATATTGAATTCAATATTGCAACTTGTTTTAGTTTTCTATTCTTTAGGTGAACACAGAAAACTTATATCGCTAAGCTGCCTTAAAGTTAAGGGATGAAGAAGCCGAAAAAGGCAAAAGCGACTAAGGTCGCCGTATCCAAGGCACCTAAAACTAGCGCGATTTCTCAAGTAAAGAAAAGAACAGGAGAATTAGAGCAATTCCAGCCAGAGAAGATTAGAAGTGCTATTTTGAAGGCTTTTGAGGCTGTTGCAGAGCCAAATGGCCTTAAATCAAGGCAAGTGGCTGATGAAGTTGTTAAAATCCTTGAGAAGAAATTTATCGGGAAAACCCCTGCAGTCGAGCATATCCAGGATTTAGTTGAAGAAACTTTGATGAAGAAAGGCTTCTCCAAAGTAGCCAAAGCTTACATTCTTTACAGGCAAAAGAGAGCAGAGGAAAGGGCTGCAAAGTCTCTTCTTGGAATAAGAGATGAATTAAAACTAGGCCTTAATGCCCTTACTGTTTTACAAAGAAGATATCTGCTGAGAAACGAGCAGGGCAAGGTTATTGAAAACCCTGCACAGCTTTTCAAGAGAGTTGCACATGCCATATCAGATGTCGACAGGAATTATGGCGCAACTGCTGCCGGCGCAAAGCTGGCCGAAGAAGAATTCTATGACATGCTTGCAAGCAGGGAATTCATGCCAAATACTCCAACACTGATGAATGCAGGCACAAATCTCGGACTTTTATCAGCATGTTATGTAATTCCAATTCCAGATTCGTTAGATGGCATCTTTACTGCATTGAAGCACATGGCAATTGTCCAGCAGCAGGCTGGCGGTACAGGCTTTAGCTTCAGCAGGTTGAGGCCAAAAGGAGATTTAGTAAGAAGCACAAAAGGAGTAGCATCAGGGCCCGTAACTTTTGCAACAATTTTTGACCAGACAACAAATGTAATCAAGCAGGGCGGAAAACGCAGAGGCGCAAACATGGGCATCTTGCGTGTTGATCATCCCGATATTGTTGAATTTATAACTGCAAAGGCCCAGCAGAATGTTTTAACTAATTTCAATTTGTCTGTTGCAGTAACAGATGCTTTTATGGAAGCTGTTGCAAAAGGCAAAGACTTTGAATTGATAAACCCGAGAACAGGAAAAGCCGTCCAGAAAGTAAAAGCCAGGGAAATTTGGTCGCTGATTTTAAATTATGCATGGAAAACAGGAGATCCAGGGGTTATTTTCATAGATGAAATCAACAGAAAAAATCCAACATCTCAAATAGGCGAAATTGAAGCAACGAACCCATGCGGAGAACAGCCTCTGCATCCATATGAGAGCTGCAATTTAGGTTCAATTAATCTAACAAAGATCACACACAAGCTGAAAAATGGAAAATATGAGATTGATTGGCTGAAATTCAAGAAAATAACACAAAAGGCCGTGCACTTTTTGGATAATGTTATTGATGCAAGCAGGTTCCCTATTCCTGAGATAGAGCAGATGACAAAAGCCAACAGGAGAATAGGCTTAGGAATAATGGGCTGGGCTGATTTATTACTCATGCTAGGAATCAGATATGATTCAGATGCTGCATTAAAGTTAGCTGAGAGATTGATGAAATTCATAAATGATGAATCACATGCAGCTTCACAAAAAATCGGTAGAGATCGGGGAAGTTTCCCGAACTTCAAGGGCAGCAGCTGGGATAAGCAAAAAATCAAAAATATGAGGAATGCAACCTGCACAACAATTGCTCCGACAGGCACAATATCAATAATTGCAAACTGCAGTTCCGGAATTGAGCCGTTATTTGCAGTTTCTTTTGTAAGAAATGTGCTGGAAGGCACGCGTTTATTGGAAACAAACCATATTTTTGAAGATGTTGCCAAAGCAAGAGGCTTCTACAGCGAAGAATTGATGAACAAGATTGCAAAAACAGGCAGCATAAAGAACTTCAAGGAGATTCCAAAAGATGTAAGAGATGTTTTCGTAACAGCTCTTGATATAAAACCAGAATGGCATGTAAAGATGCAGGCAGCATTCCAGAAATATACAGACAATGCAGTCAGCAAGACAATTAATTTCCCGCCAAATGCTTCTGTTGAAGACGTAAAGAAAGCTTACGAGCTAGCCTTCAAATTAAAGTGCAAGGGCATAACAGTCTACCGTTATGGAAGCAAAGCAGAGCAAGTTCTCTACATCGGAGAGTTAGAGCAGAAAGAAAAGCCAGAAGCAGAGCCATATGTAGTGGCTCATGCAGAAACAGCAGGATGGTGTGCATCAACACTTTGCCCTACTCCTTAACAAAATAAATTCTTTGCAATTACAGTATTTTACTTAACTGTAATGCGATCAGGATGTGGTGCATCTTTAAATGTCGACTTTTCGATTTCAAATGGTATTTTCTGCGCTTTCAGGTAGCTCTTTAGCCAATCAATGCGCTCGTCGTTTTCACCAGTAGGTTCTTTGTTATTCGCTATGCAGCTGTTGCAATAATATTGTAAACTCTCTTTGGGCTGTTCTCTGTAATGCAAGTAAATTCCTTTTCCCATAGGGTCGAATAGCGGTACAATTTCCTTAAGTTTTGGATCTTTTACCCAGCCACTTGCTTTATTTGCAAGCTCTTCAGTTTCGAATATTTCAATGTCTTCTATGCTAATTTTCTTTTTTTTGATATCTTCTAGAGGGACGTTGACATTCATTAACGTGGCCAAGTCAATGTCATAAATCTGATATTTATCATCCCGCTTTGGATTGAAGTGCATTCTTTTAGGAGTGTTAACGCCCCAGGCAGCTCCTTGCATATCTCTAGCAGCTAGCAAATAATATTCATCTTGGCCATGGCGAGTAAATCCTATGCTTCGCACTTCCCCCAAGCCCCATGCCAGTTCTTTGAATTTTACCATTTTTTCGCCTCTTCAGATTCTGCAGGTCCAGGAGTTTTCGAATAGTTTGTGTGCGGAAAATAATCTGTTCCAGCGTACACCGTCTTGCCCTTTCTTTCTCGTAAAGGCTTAGTGAGATCGTCAGCAGCTATTTCAACGCCGTCTATGAATCTGCTCATGAAGAGTTTTAGCTGGTTTTTGTAGTCCTTAGAGCCGATAGGAGTTCCCGCATATTTTGCGAATGACCTTGTATGTTCTGTAACTTGTGCTATGCTTACAGGAGTTGTACGAGTCATAGTAACGGTAAGGCGTCGGTTTTGCCAAGCAGGGTCTTCAATGAAATATATTTCATCCCCTTCTTTCAGCTTCAAGGCTTCTTCAAGTGTTAACGGTTTTCCCATTTTCAATTCTTTATGTTACAATATAGCAGTTATATTATATAAGCTTTTTTGCTAAATTTAACGATTAAATCGGTAAATTTATATACTACAGCGTATTTTTAAGGTAATATGGCCCTAGAAAATACAGCTAAAACCGATAAAAAAAGCAAAAAAATAGTGAAAATAGATGAGAAAGACAAAAAAATCTTCAATTTATTGAGTCAAAACAGCCGAACGACACTCAAGGAAATAGCGAGACAAGTAGGTATGTCCATCGATGGCGTCAAGGGCAGGATGGACAAGATGCTTGAATCTGGCGCAATAATGAGGCTTTGCGCGATTCCAGATCCGCAACAATTTGGCCTGCCGATTGACTCGCAGGTTTATGTCAAGCTGAAGAACATAACTGATGACTCATTCAAAAGATTTCTAGCTTATTTGAAAAATCATGATAGAATCATAATTGTATTTTCGGTAATAGGCGATTATGATCTTTTCTTTGTCATACTTTCGAAATCTGCTACAGAGCTCGCCTCACTGAAAAATGAAATCCGAGGGAAATTCCCAGATGTGATTGCAGATTGGAAAGAAACAGTAACTGCAGAATACTATAAATATGAGGTATACAAATTCTAAACAAAAGATACTTAAATTCTAAACTATATTTGATTGCATGGCCACAGGAATTGAGGAATATCTTGGTGCTGGAATAACCTTAGACCATCATTTCTCTTCTTTCCGTATAATAGAGCTAACTGATACTTACATTAAGCTGGATAGCAGGAGACCTCCTAAATATGAAAATGGAATTGAGATGATAATTCATTTCGACCTTAAGGACAAAGACGATGTTAAGCTTAGAGATAGAATAAAAAAAGTTTATGATTGGCATAAAACTTATTGTGAGAATTGCAGATCCGGCAAAGAAAAACCAACTTTAGGCTATGAACTGGAGATTAATGCATATCTTGCAGAACTTATAGATATGCCTTTTCCAAAAGGCGAACAAAGAGAGCCGAACTACATGCTTGAAAAGCCGATTGAAGATTGGTTCTGGGAGCAACATGGCTAGACCACAAATTTTTGTCTACACAGGTGAAGGTGCCGGTAAGACAACAGCATCATTAGGCCTAGCTATGCGCTCTATCGGACATAAGCATCGTGTTGTTGTAATTCAATTCTTGAAATGGTGGAAGCACACAGGCGAATACAAGATACAGAAAATGTTGAAGCCCTATTATGAAGTCCACCAATTCGGCAGGAAAGGCTGGATTGGCCTGAAGAATCTGACGGATGAAGACAAAAAGCTGGCAAGGAACGCCCTGAAGTTCGCTGTTGATATCTCAAAGAAGAAAAAACCACATTTGTTGATACTTGATGAGATTAATTTAGCACTTTACTGCAAGCTCTTGACATTAGCTGAAGTTCTCAAAGCCCTTAGGGATTTACCCAGTAAGACAGTCGTCGTGCTAACTGGAAGATATGCATCAAAAGAATTGATCAAGAAAGCAGATTTTGTTAACGAAATCAGAGATATAAAACATCCGCTGAAAGCAGGCATCAAAGCGCAGAAAGGAATTCAGTATTAGCAATAACCTTTTATTCCTTTCAATTTGTTTTGTGTTGATGGAATCACCTTTATTCTTGCTTTATGCTTCCAAAAAAGCAGATATTAAAAAAAGGCTTGAGGAATTGGATAAAGTAAAATACGAATCTAATGAGAGAATCTTTGCAGAGCTTTGCTTCTGCTTGTGTACGCCACAGACGAGAGCTTTATCAGCCAATAAAGCCATAAAAGAGCTTCAAGAAAAAGGAATTCTGTTTACAGGAGATATCAAAGACATAGCACCTGTTTTGGAAAAAACAGGGGTTCGTTTTCATAATAACAAGGCTAATTTTATTGTATCGGCGAGAAATCAGTTTTCAAGGGCAGGCCAGATAAAAATCAAAGGAATGCTCAACACAGACGACATAACAGGTTTGAGAAACTGGCTGGCAGATAATGTCAAAGGCCTGGGAATGAAGGAAGCCAGCCACTTTTTGAGAAATATTGGCTACGGCTCTGACATTGCTATAATAGACAGGCACATTCTGACAAGTGCTTTAAATCATAAGATTATCAAAGAAATTCCAGAATCAATATCAAAACAGCGTTATTTGGAAATTGAACAGCAATTAAAGAGATTTGCAAACCTCCAGCGAATATCTCTGCAGGAATTGGATATGGTCTGGTGGTCTGAGCTTGGAAGCTTGCCGCTGGAAGAAATGAAATAGTTCTAAGAATTTAGTGGGCCCTGCCAGATTCGAACTGGCGACCTCCACCTTTCTTCCTTAATGGTGTAAGGGTGACGTCATACCGCTAGACCAAGGGCCCAAACAAAGCCTTCAGAAAAGGCTTAATAAAGTTTAGGTTATCAAAGAGATATGTCTGAATTTATTTATAATGCCAAAAACAAAAATACAATCCCCAAAAAGAAAAGGGATGTTCTTGCAGCTGAAGAATTTGGCTATAAGTTTGTCAAGCCTGTGCGAATAACACAACTGTGTGAAATTTTAAAAGAAGTTGCAAAAAACACAGGTTCTCGAATGTGTCTGGAGACAAAAATTGAATACGAATATTCTCCTGATGGCGCTGAAAGAATTTCAACTAGATATGGAGGGCATTTAAAAAAGGTAACAAGTTCCTCGCATATGCCTGTCCACCTTATTTTGGGAGACGCTAGTTACGAAAAAGACCCACTTATCGATGGGATTGGGTTCATGGCTATGTCGGCATTCGCAGATGACGATGAATTAAGAATTTATTTAAGTTCTATAAATAAAGAGCTACGCAAAACCTACAAAAAAGTGATTAGCCAAAATAGGCTTTTGAAAAAGCCTTAATAAACTTTAGGTTTAAGGCGAAGCATGGGTGGCGGAACTGGTGATGGAGGTGCTCCATTAGATGTGTGCTATTTATTGCAGCAGGCATTATCAAAATCAGTTTGCAGTAAACATCCGATTGCTGCAGTTATTGTAAATTCTTTAGAAAATTATATTTTGGGGTGGAATGGCCCGCCAGCAAATGAAAAAGACCATAAATGTTTAAGAAAAAATTGCGCCTCAGGCGAAGGCTTAGATCTTTGCCCTTCAATTCATGCTGAGCGAAGAGCAATTTCTTACGCTGCACGGGATGGGATAGGAATTCAAAATAGCACACTTTATTTGAATGAATGGTTTCCCTGCGCAGATTGTGCAAAATCAATAATTGCTGCAGACATCATTAAAATAGTGACGCCTGATGAAATCTATGCTTGTAAGATTACACACGAATTAGTGCCTAAATTGCAGAAACAAGCATATAATTTTGAACTTTCGGAAAAATTACTTAGAGAAGCGGGTATAGAACTAATTGTTGTACCTGAAATAAAGTTTTGAAATAAAATATAATCAGCCGAAAATAGCCCCAAGGCCAGCTTCTGCGGATTCTGCAGCTTCCTCAAATTTCCTTTTTACTTTTTCATATTCCGGGCCTTGTAATTCCTTGGCACCGGCATCTAAAATTGCCCGCTCATTCTTCTTGAAGAAAGCATCATCTGCTTTTACATATAGGAAATAATTTGCTCCCTCTAAACCTAAACCTCGGGCATCATTTAATTTGTATCCGCGAGTTACCCACTCATTAATTATCCATTTTCCTGTAGCAGGATCTTTCTTGTCAGGCCCTTCTAGAATTGGCTTTACAGCTTTCAGCTTGTCTGATGGTACTTCAAAGACCTTAATTTGTGTCATGTTCTACCACGTATTCTTTCAAATACTTCTCTAGTCCTTCTTCTATATAAAATCTTTTATTCATAGGTACTAAAATAGGAATTTTATGATTTAAGCAAAGCTCTGACAAAATGTACAAAAATTCTACAGTAGAAGAAACAGAATCATGCGCTAATCTCTCTATTCCGTGAATTAAAATTGGTTTTTTGGCTTCGCAAGAGTTTCCACACTCTCGCTTAATATACTCAGGTCTGAATGGAATTGATTGTTCTGACGAATTGGATATGGCCTCATTTGCAAGTCTTACATATGTCAGTTTGCAAATTTCAATATCAATGTTATAATGTTTCTTTAGTTGTTCAGGGGTTTTCCAGCTGGCAATAAGCCCGCCATCTTTAGCCAATTCCTTGAAATCTTCAAAGGCCTGCTTTGTTCTATCTAAGTAGACATGAAGCATAGACATATCATAGTTTTCGTCCATAGCTTCAATATTGCAAAGATATTTATAAAGCTATTGCCTGTGCCTCAACAGCTGTGCGCTGTTTCCAGGCTTCTTCAGGGATTTCCTTATTATACAGCTTTTCGGCAGGAGCATATTCGGATTGATTAATAGGATTCTCAACAGGCTTTGATTTAGGCTCTTTCCAATCAGTTCTAACGAACCAATAAAAGATGCGCCAAGGTCTACCAGTATACAATGTGATTTCTTCCCGATCAGTGCCTAGAATACCCTTTTCTTCAAGCATATAGAACATATCGCGCTCGCCACCCTCGTGAGCTGCAGCCTCCAACACATTGTCAACTATGTATGTGTTGAAACCAAACCTAGCCAAAACTTCCTGAGCAGTTTTTACAGCATCTTCGTCGGACATGCCTATTCGCTCTTTCAGAACACTAGTAAGTTCTTTGTGCGTTACGACCATTTGTTTGCTCGAATATACACATACTATGATTTTAAAAAGTATGCCCCCGGGCGGATTTGAACCGCCGACCTCCCGCTTACAAGGCAAGCGCTCTACCGAACTGAGCTACAGAGGCATAATCTAAAGCAGAATTACTTGCTTTTTAAGTATTTTCTAAACTCGGAAATTATGTTTTGATAGCCTTCTTTCTCAACAATCTGCCAGGCACGGTTGTAATCACATAATTTTTTGGAGCCTTCAAACTCCTTTTTTAGCATTTCTTTGCCGAAGTATTTCAGCAAAAGGTGCTTCAGCAAAGCGTGAAGCAAAATGTGAATTGTCACATTAAAATGTTCTTTTTTGTGTTTGTTTATCTGCTTCCAATAAGCGTACTGGAATTTTTTATTCTGTCCCTGTTGGATGAACAATTGATGTATCAATTCATGCACGAGTATGTCTAAGAAATAACCTGCAGGGGCTGTGTGCTCATCATTTTTCCCATAGAGTATGCCAATCGTCAGCGGATCTGAAAAAGGGGCGTCCAGATGATGTGTTGTAACATAGCATTTGATTTTAGGCTCAGACCATTTTAGGCCTGAAACCCTTGAAAGTTCGGCTAAAATTTTCCCCTCGATTTTTCTCCATTTAGGCTCAACTTTTTTGATGAAATTAGAAATGCGCTTGTTGGATTTATCGTAATCGTATTTATCTTCCCAAAATTCCTCCACTATAATTTTATCGTAAATGAAGGAATGTACAAATTCAATTTTGGGTATCATTTATGCTGCCTTCTTCTTGCCTGGGCCTGCTTTTGCCCACTGCTCTATTACAATGTCTTGCTTGCAGGATTCGCAAGGAATTAAGTATGCTTTCTTTGATTTTCTCTTGCCCGTTGTCGGGTTTGTTATAGATACTTTCTTTCTCTCAAGCAACATCCTCTTTTCTCCTGGCTTGCCACAATGCGGGCAGGTGTATTCGATGTTAAATTCAGCTTCATCCGCAAAGCGCCAAATCATTGCTTTTCCTTTCTCCCCAAGGATTCTGCGGGTAAAGAATGCGATTTTATCCTGTGCAGTCGGTTTTCTCAATGCCATAATTCTGAAAGCAGTTTTATGGTTTAAAAGTTTTAGCTAACTCTAAGGGAAGCTCTTAAGGTTAGATTACTTTCTCGAGCCTGCATGATGCGCTGCGAAGCCTGATGCCAAGAGATAAACCCAGTAGTTAAATGAAAAATAAAAAAGAAATAAATTAAAATTTACTTATTGCCGCATCCGCAGCTTGTACAGCCTGTTGCACCACAGCTTGAAGTTACAGTGTTGTTTGAAATGCATGCGCCATCTTTGCAACCATTTGGGCAGTCATAATATTCTTCCTTATATTGTCCGTCTTCACACCATTCTTCATGAAGTCTTGACCCATCACAATATTCTCCAAAAACACCGCAAGTTGCAGTTCCATGTCCAGCACAAGGGTATCTGAATCCGCTGCTTACATAATAATCTTTTCCACCATCAGAATCAGTACAATTTTGTTCAGCTGTTTCATTCTCTTCTAATTCCAGCTCTTCTTCTTCAAGCTCGTTTTCCTTTGTCTTGTTTAACAGCTTTGCCTGAATATTTTGCAGCTTCCAAGTTACATTTTCTATATGCTCTATTTTGGCTTCAATCTTTGCTTTTTGCTCTGCAGTCAGATTTTCACTGGCTAATATCGCATTTAATTTGGCAATTCTTAGTTCATGCACCTGTATTGCCCTGTCTAAGCCAGTAAGATTCCCGCCTTTATTTGAAATGGCCTCTATTCTCGCCCTGACCCTGTCCATTATCCTGTTGTGCGCTTCTATTGCCCTTTCCATTGCAGCAGTGTTGTTGTGCTTTGCAGCTATTTTAGCCTGTATTAATCTTAATCGGGCCAGCTCAAGTTCCAGCCGCACTTTTCTTTCCTGGTTAGGCTCAAACAACACCTTAAGCTCTTGTATTAATGGCTTGAAGCCGCTAGCATCGCTTTCATTCAAATCTTCTACTGTCTCGTTTGTTAATGGAGCAATTACCAAAGGCTCGCCGGAAGGAGTTTCATTTTCTACATCCTCTGCATGAACCAAAGGCACAAAGGCTAGCAATGCCAAGATTCCTATTACAATTCCAAGCATTTTCATTTTTGCCTCCTATGATAAAAGTTGGAAATAAAGCAATATAAGTTTATCGAATGCGGCAGCGCTGAAATTACAAGCAATTTCGCTGGTCGCATTTTGCACAGCAAAATGCGGGAGAGAGGATTCGAACCTCTGAAGGCACTAAGCCACTAGATTCTGAGTCTAGCACGTTTGACCACTTCGCTACTCCCGCGTGAGCGAAGCGAGCGCGGACCAGCAAAGCGCCAGTCTTTGCGCTGCCCGCAAATGAGTAGATGCGGGGAAGAGGATTCGAACCTCTGAAGGCACTAAGCCAATGGATCTTAAGTCCATCCCCTCTGAACCAACGTCTGAAGCTGCTATTCGCAATCTTCGGCATCAGCCGTTGTTTGACCGCTTGGGTATCCCCGCGTCAGCGGACCAGCATAACTTGCTTATGCGCTGCTTGCATCAGCAAACCAGCAAAAGCTAAGCTTTTGCGCTGCCCGCATAGAAAAAGAGTAAAAATTTGCTTTAAAGCGTTTTCTAAGTTCCTGGAAGCTCCTTGTTTGGCAGGACAGCCTTTAATACATCCTCAAGGGTTTCCCGCGCATTTATTCTCTTCTCACACATAGTTTTTGTAGTGTAATTGCAAACATCTTTATCAAAACAGCTTGTACAGTCTCCAACATCTGTGAGCAGCATTTTGTTCTTTTCCCATTTTAGTTTGTCGTTTAGCAGCTCTGATTGCTCGGCATTTGTTACGATGAGTTCGGAATGGAATTGTTTAATAATCGAGCCATTCTTTGCTATTTTAGTTATATGATATTCTGGCAGCCTGTATCTTCCTATGACTTCTCTTCGCGGCCTTTTAGCTGTGATTAAGTAAAAATATTCGGAATCAGTTTTGTGCGTTTCTTCTACGCCAAGTATATTTGCAGTGAGTTGCATCAAATAGCTATATTCTTCGTAGATAGAATAAGCCTTACGCTTCATGTCCAAAACACAAGGCGCACCAATGTCACTGCCAAATTTGGAAGTGTTGGGCAAATACTGCAGGATTTCATCTGCGTGTGCAGATACCACTAAATCTTTGTAGTGATATCTAAGACCGATTTCGCAATGTGTCTTTCTGCTGACAGGCCCTATGCCTAATTCCTTCAAAAGATCGTTTTCCTGGATCCAATCACGATGTTGCTGGTTGCATATTGTATGGTACGCAGTTCCAACCCTAGATAAAATGCCATCTTGAAAGCCTAGTTTTTTGTGGTCTATTTTAGAGAAGATTCTCTGGCAATGATGCATCTTATTGAACTCGCTGGCCCTGTGCTGAGATTTGTGAGAAATGCTTTTGCAGGGAAGTGGAAGAAATTTTCCCTTGTTAGTTTCTTTTTTCAAGCTCTGCGTCAGGCCGTTTTCCAATTCTATAAACATGTCGGCTTTATTCAGCGAGACATTATGAAATTCTATTGCAACAGCCTTGTAGCCCTTGTCGTAAGTATCTTGCATCAGATACCGTCGGTCTTCTGCAGGTATGAGGGTCTCAAAAACACCCAAGGCGCAAGGTTTTTCGCATTCCGGAGGAAGCGAAGGATACTCAAACGGGCAATCTCCATACTGATCTCTGCGTAAGCAATAATAGAACTTAATGGGGCATCTGTTGTCAGACGAGCCAGCTTCGCCAATCATTCCAAACCACCCCCATTATCCTGTTAATTGCAGACTTGTTGGCAATGCCATCGCGCGGCATTACGGCATTTTCCATGACATCCCACCAGTCAAGTGAATAGCCTGAGCTGTAAAAGTTTGTAATATCTTTTACATAGCCGGATTTCTCCGCAATAATTTCTAATTTTTTGATTTGTAAAGGCTGCAAAATCCTGTCTTCTAAAAAGTTCGCAATAATATTCCTGTTAATGAAAGTAGACCAGTCTATGACTTGGTCATAAACTTTATCATAATTTAATTTTTTAGCAAAGTCTATATCCAATATGTTTGCAACACCAGGTTCAATTTTGTGTTGTGCTTTGTAAACTTCCAGTTTTTCTCTTGCATCAGCATCCAAAATGTAAGGAATTGAATTATAGACAAAACGCAAGTCGTAGCCTCTGCCGGGGATTATTCCGATTTTAGACCTTTTTGCAGCTTCTGGCGAAACTAAAAGTTCAGACCACTCAAAATTCCCTAATTGCGGCTCGTTAGAACCAACTTCTTTCTCTGAAGAACCATAGCATCTGTAGCCATGTTCAGTCATCAAGCCATTTGTGCGGTCTATTGTTTCAGGGAAAATGTGGTTTACAACCATCTTATTGCCTCTCTCTTCGAAGCAATAACCGAAAAGGTAAGGACAAATCGGCCAGAATACATGTTTTAACTTTGGTTTTTGGTGATATTTTTCCTTGAACTTGACGGAATATTTCTGGATAGCATCGCCAATCTCTTCGTTAACTTTTGCCAGATTACAGAAAGGGTCCCAGCCAGTCGGATGCGCAGGATAAAATTTCAGGCGCTCATCTATTGGCGTAAAATCAGCTGACAATGATGTGATGAAAACATTCTTGTGCTCTGTTCTAAGCAAGTCAGCATTACGTTTGATTTCCTCTGAGCAGAAGGCATTATGTACGCTGTGCCTGTGCGCCCTGCCCAATCTTCGCGCGTTATGCAAGTCCACTTTAATGCGGTTCCAAATCTCCTGCAGATTAGCTGCAGAATATTTGCCCCTCCCTTCAGGGCGCCAGCTTTCATCTGTATTTGTTATATATGCTGTAGGTGGCGTGCTGAGTGGTGATACTAGCTTGTCTGGAACATACGGCATTTTTCACTAGAACGTGTAAAGTCTTAAATTCCTTTCTTTTGGCTTTATGTCATGTCTGAAATACTTAGAGGCGTTAGAGTTGACAGCCATAGGGATATTGTAAATTTTTACACAACGAAAAATGGCGAAAAACAAATGCATTCTGTAGCTGCAAAATATATTTTCGCTTCAGCAAGGGACAATTTTGAAGCCATAACCCAGCTGAAGCAAGAACTTCTGCAGAGTTTGGGTCTGGAAAGCAAAATCGAGAAGTCTGAATACAAATATACTCTCCATGTTAAGGGTGGGTCTGAAATTGAAAAAGGGCTTAGCGTTCACTGGCACAAATTTTTCAAAGAATCGCTGAACACGAGCAAGCCGGAGATGGTTGCTCTGCGTTTTCCAGTATATTCACTTTTGGAGTTTGATAACAGCCAGCCAATTATAGTCGGCCTGGCAAGGCCGCAGGAGATTCTAGGCAGGTATTGCGCAATTGACATCGAAAAGAAAGCAAAAGGCAGCGATATTTATGGTGAAATAGCCATGTGCTCATTAGCCTCACCTTCTAAAAAGGAACTTTTTGTATTGGAAGAAAATGCACCTGAAGATCTAGAAGGCACTCAAGTGTATAAAGTTGGAAGCGAACAAGAAGTAACAACATCAATTTCAAAAGCCCTTGAGCCTTACAACACAGTTTTCATACATAATGCGCCCTTTGATGTTTCTGAATTGAGGGCAACAAAGACAAAGAATTCTGAAAAATTACTTACAGGTTTAGACGGCATAGAGCCTCATGTTCGCGGCTCTGGTTTTGTAAGGAGAGTATGGCATCCAGAAATAGATTTTGTAGACAATTGCAAGTTTTCCCAACTTTTGACGCCGAATGCATCTGATACTTTAGACGATTTGTCAAGATTCTGGAAGGAGGAGCTGAAGAAAGTTCTTCATGAGAAAGAGTTAGAGTGGTCGATTAACCATCCTAGTCCTGAGAACAACAGAATTGTTGGAAATTATTGCGGAGTAGATTCTGAAATTGCAATGAGAAATGGGGAAAAGGAAGCCGAAGCAGTCGCCCCATTCGCGATTTATTTTGGCAAATCTTTAGGCAATATGGTCGCAGTCTCTAAACGGACTTTGGCCCAGCAGAGAAGGTCAGTAGAGTACTGGGGTGTATTAAAAACATACAGAAGTCCGCCGGCGCTGAGGTTCAAAAAACAAATCAAACACAAAGAGGAGACAAGGGAAGAATGGCAAGACTTCAGCTTCTCCGATGAAAAAATGACGCTGCTAAGCGACAATTTAAAACTCGAGCCACGGTTCGGTCTGATTAAAAATGTAATGGTATTTTATCCAGTTATAATGGCCCCTAAAGGCTTGGCAGGCATTAATAACTTGGAGCAAATGCTTCAAACAGGCGATCCCAAAACAAGAACAATAAGAGCTGAATTTTTGGATGCTTTATGCACAGAACAGCTCTATAATTTACAGCAAAATGACAAATACTTCAAGTGGCGCTACGGACTTACTCCAGAAGCAGAGCGTAGCAATATTTATTCGAAACTTAAGCAGCTTTCTGATTTCCTAATGAACAATTATACGTCTGTTATTAATATAGGGCCAAGATTCCTTTATCTTAAAAGGAATAACCTTTCGCTGGAACAATTCAATTTGGACAAAGAATTTGGTATTTTTTATGGGATTGCGGACAGCGCGCTTTCTATCGGCATAAACAAAATAGCCTGGCGTCTTGATGACGTGCTATTCTCTGAAGGTGTGGACATTAAAGGCAGATATGGTTTGCGCTCTGACTTCGAGCGGGAAACCAGTCGAAGCTTAATTTTAGATGCTTTTGATTATGGGGCAGAAAAAGCTCGAGCTATCTACAAAGAAAAACTGCTTAAGCTTGCTAACGGGAATGTTTCTGACAGGGATTTGGCGTATAAAGTTGCAAAGCATAAAGAGCACCTATCAATACAATCTGAAGAAACGCTGAGGCAGCAGATAATCCGCCAGCTCGGCTTGAAATTAGGAGAGACCGCCTACGCTGTTTACTGCAAGGATAAAAAGTGGCACAGATTAGGCGAAAACGAGCCTAACAAAACCTACTATCTGGAAAAGTTCATCAAGACCAATCCTGAAAATGCTGGAGAAGGAACTATAGGCAGATTCGATGCTGCCTTGGGCCAAATCGATTTAGACTTGTACAAGGAAGTTTGGCAGGCAGCAGGCTACAATTGTGTAGTGTTCTGAACATAAAGCTGAAAGAATTCAGCTGATGCCCAGAAATGCCGTATGCTTTTCTGAACAAATTCTTATAAAGCAAACAAGAATTTTACCATTATGAAAGCGAAGGCTGTGACAGCTAAGGTATCTACTTTGGATTCCGTTTTAAGCGAATTTAAAGACGTAGGGCAGATTTTTGTTAGACAGAATGATTACGATATTATTGCAAAAGAAGGATTTGCAAGCCTGATTCCAAGATTACCTTATGCAGAACCGCTTAAAACCCAATACTACACACAATATTTTGACAAACTGGCCTTTGTTCTTTTAAATTTGGAAGGGAAGATTAAGATTTACAAGAAAGGCGAGATTTGCGGATATGGCACAATTAATTTGCCGCAGGAAACTATAGAGAAATGTGTAGAACTAGCTAACGACTATGCCCGATGCACAAAGAATGCACAATCTATTACAGATCCTGAAAAACAGAAATTTTTAGATATTATGTATGCTGATAAGGTGAAGCAAATATGGGATAATACGACTTGGGATTTTATTCCGCCGTTACTAGAAAGTACGCAGGCGATGGGCAGGAGTAATTATGAGAGCCGCCTGTTTGAAAAGTTTGGTTTGAAGCCTACCGGGCAAAAGTATGAAGACCAAATAGTTTTGCTTAAGAAAGATATAGCCAAGGAATTAATTAGAAATTCTCCAGCTCAATAGTTTTTATTTTCTGCTAAAAATGTTAGTATAAATGCTCCCGACGAGATTTCCTCAGCAGAGAAACTAGCGAAACTAGTTTCGCTCTGTTTGAACTCGTGCCAGCGGATGTTTCCAGCGGAACCCAGCGAAACTCGCCGAGTTTCAGCGCGTGAGAATCCGCGATCCTCTCGGTCTGCGCAAGCAGAGCCAGGCTCTTGCCTGCTGATAACCGGGCTAGACGACGGGAGCAAAATAAAGCTGAAATTTTGATTTAAAAACATATTGAAAGCAGAGCTTTCAATTGTGCCACTGAAAATCGCTGTTTTCAGTTAGCAACTAGCGACTGCGCTTTGATGCAAAATCAGCTAAACTATACAAGAATTCCTTATTTGCCAGATTAGCTTTATCTAAGGCTTTTTTGGCCTTCGTGGTGTATTTGTTGGCTAATTCTTCACAATTTTCTAACGCACCAGATTCAGTAAGAATTGAGATGACTTTTTCAGTATCTTCCTCAGTCATAGGTTTGCCTCTGTAGCTCTGGACTATATCTATTTGCTTACAGGTCCCACAAGTATAAAGAAATGCCAAAGGCATTGTTGTTTTGCCTTCAGAAACATCATTTTTAGCCTTGCATAATTCTTTTGGCGACAGGACACCCATCATGTCATCTTTAATCTGGAATGCTAATCCTGCATTAATCCCGTAATCTGTTAGTGATGCAATTTGGTTTTCAGTTGCATTTGCAAAAATAGCGCCAATTCTAAGCGGTCCCGCTAAAGTATACCACGCTGTTTTGTATAGGTGTATGTCTAATACGCTATTTACACCAACAGGCTTAAGTTTTGAAGATTCATCAAGGGTTTGTCCGTATGCCGTTCTTAATTCAATGTCTACTAATTCCTCTAATGCAGCGCATTTTGTTTCTACTGGAAAGCGCGAATTAAGAATAGCTTTTCTGGCCAGCGCAGAAGTAATATCGCCGTCAGTTATGGCAAAATTTTCTCCCTCTTTTTTAGCAAGTTTCTTAGGAGCATTATATTTTTGAATAAATAGCTCTTCATATTTTTTATGAACTGTTGGCTTATTTCGTCTAATTGGATCCTCATCCATTACGTCATCATGCATTAAGAAATAGTTATGCAAAAGCTCCAGAGAAATTGAGGCTTTTGTTACTTCTTCAACATCTTTGCCGCCGCAAGCCTTGTAGCCTTCGATGATCGCAATAGGTCTTAATCTTTTGCCGCCCCGCAAGGAGAACTCTTTAATGCTATCGATTGAGGTTTTGTTGACATTGGTTTGTCGTTCGCGCTCGAAAAATTCAACGATTTTGGCTTCAACGTCCTTCATTAAGGATTTGTATTTAGCATCGAAGTTCATATTAATTTATGAGCAAATAAGCTATTAAGATTTATCAAGCGGGCGCTGAAGGATTTGAACCCCCGACCTGTTGGTGTCTTCTCTGAAGAGCCGAAGCCAACCGCTCTATCCTGACTGAGCTAAGCGCCCGTTAAGTTTCCAGTTTTTATACCTATTTAAATGCTTAATATTCTTGGAAGGTATTATCTGGAAGAATAAATCTGTGTTTTTAATCCCATTTATATCAAGCTTATTGACTTTTGTTATTCTATCTATAGATAAATTACAGCCAATACAACGCTCTAGCAGAAGTTGTTTGACCTCAGTTAAAATAGCGCTTTTGTTAGCAATTGTTATTTTTGGGTAAGGTTTACCTGCCTGTTTTGTTACTTTAAAACAACCATCTGTATCAAACAAACCCGCAATAATATTTCTGACGCTACCTTCACCAATAGAGACCAACTTTTTGGGTAAATTTAGCATTATATTTTTATTTCCTACTGGTAAGCCAAGATCTTTCTTGAATTCAAAAAGCATTTTACTGCGAATGCTTAGCTCTATAGAGGTTCTATTCAATCGTTTAGTTATTGTAGGTTTGAGTCCATATAACTTATAGATTATGTCGGGCAAAATTTTAGCAAAGAACTCGTAATCTGTTGCTAAATTACCATAATATGCTATTCTGTAATCGTGTTTGGTTTTGTAATGCCCAAGAGTGCCATCACCAATATGAACGCCAGTTTCATATGCAAGCAGAGGGTCACTAAGCGGCGGAGTTTTTATTTCTTTGAGCTTGCCCATGGCCAGCAATAAGTTTAATATCTATAATTATTAATCTTTGGTATGGCTATATTCATAGGCCCTGGCGGGGTTCCCTTTACTTCTTCTGAAAGATCTACAATTGGCGGAATTAAACACTGCAAGAAAATGGGCCTGAATGCGATGGAGGTTGAATTTGTCAGGGGTGTAAATATGAGCAAAGAACTGGCTGAAGAGGTTGGCAAAGTTGCCAAAGAGCTGGGAATTAGGCTTTCTGCACATGCGCCTTACTACATAAACCAGCTTTCTGACAAGAAATCGATAGTTCATGCATCTATCCAAAGAGTTATTGATACTTTAGACAGGGCTGAGAGAATGGGTGCTGATGCAATTGCTGTTCATGCTGCTTATTACGGCAAGTTATCAAAAGAGGAAGCACAAAAGCAGATGGAAGATGTTACAAAAGAGATTTTAGAAAAAGCTGACAAATTAGGTATTAAGAAAGTTAAATTAGGATATGAAACTATGGGAAAAGCTTCACAATGGGGGAGCCTTGATGAGATTTCTGCCCTGCGCAAGAAGTTTGGCTCAAGAGTAATTCCATATCTGGATTGGGGCCATCTTTATGTAAGAGAGCAAGGCAAAATTGATTATGAAGCTATCCTAGAGCATATGAAATCTTTACACATAGAACACATAAATTCACATTTTAATTCTGTAAAGTTCTCATCAGCATCAAAACAATGGGTTGATGTTCATACGCCAATAGCAGAAAAGCATCCAGATTTTGCAGAGCTGGCAAAATTGCTAGTAAAAAGAAAAACAAACATAACACTTATCTCTGAGACTCCATTGCTAGAACAAGATGCGCTATCGATGAAAAAAATAATTGAAAAGTTCTAAGGTTTTCTTGAGAAAAAGATGAAATCCGCGTTTTCGCCATCAGATTTAGTTATCTTACCACAGTATTTGAAGCCCATTTTCTTGTGTAATTGTATCGAAGCGTCATTTCCAGGCCAAGTATCCGAGAAGACTCTTCGTACGCCTTTAGCTTTTAGCACGTTGAGAAGTTTATTCATCAAAAGTTCGCCAATACCTTTGCGTTGGTAGTCTTTTACAATCGCAATATCATCCAAATACGCTGCGAGCGTAAGAATGATTGGCTTGTGATAAAATGAGCAAAAACCTACTGGCTTTTTCCCATCAAATGCTAAGATAATCTCTTTTTGCTTTATTCTATCTTCGGTTAAGAACTTTATGAAATAATTGAAAGGCTTTGTTCCTTTATCTGCACTAAAACTATTTCCATATATTTTCTTAACTATCTTAATTTCGCCTGGTTTGGCAAATCTGATGTTAATCATGGTGATAACCTATACATAGTCCTTGGGAATGGAATGGTATCCATGATGTGTTGCATCCCTGTCAGCCACATCACCAAACGTTCTATGCCTAAGCCCATTCCACTATGAGGGATAGAACCAAATTTGCGCAGGTCCATGTACCAGCCATAGTCTTCTGGCTTTAGTTTGTAGATTTTCATTGATTTCAGGAGCTCTTTCTCATCTGCAATTCTTTCGCTTCCGCCCGTAATCTCGCCTATTCCAGGAGCCAGCAAGTCTGCTCCCAAAACAGTCTTGGGATCTTTTGGGTCTGGCTTCATGTAGAATGCTTTCATTTCTCTTGGGAAGTGTGTCAGGAAAACTGGCTTGCCAAATTGTGTAACTAACTCGCGCTCATCTTTATCTGTTAGATCATAACCCCATTTCTTTCCCAGCTTTTTGACAGCATCAGCATATTTTATTCTGGCAAAAGGTGCTTTTAGTTTTTCTAAATCTGTTGTGTCTCTGCCAAGCTCTTTCATTTCTTTCTTGCAGGTTTTGAGAACGTGTTGTATAACATAAATAATCAAATCCTCTTCATGTTTCAATAATTCATCAAAGCCCATCCACGCAGCTTCCATTTCAGCCAGCCAGGCCTCTGCTAAGTGCCTTGTTGTCCTTGATTTTTCAGCCCTGAACATTGGAGCAATTGTGTAAATCTTTTCCAAAGCAAAGATTCCTGCTTCAGCATGCAATTGCCAGCTTTGAGATAGGTAAACTTTTTTGCCAGGAAAGCCTTTGACTTCAAACAAAGTTGAGCCACCTTCGCAGGCTTGTGTTGTTAATATTGGCGATTGATATTCAGTATAGCCTTCTTTATGGTAGAAATCACGAATCGCTTGGAGGATTTCGCTGCGAACTCGCAATACAGTTGTCAGTTTTCTGCTTCTTATCCACAAATGCCGCACATCTCGCAGAAATTCCTCAGATAAATCTTTTGTAATAGGGAATCTTTCAGCTAGGCCAATAATTTCAAGCGAATCAACTTGCATTTCATAGCCTGTTGGCGCTCTTTCATCTTTCCTGATTTTGCCGGAAAGCTCGCATGAGCTTTCAATCATAATTTTCTCAGCAGCTTTCCAGGCAGCTTTGGCGTCTTTCTTGATGACTGCTTGAATTATGTCTGTGCTATCTCGAATAATGAGGAAAATGAGCTCTTTCTGGTCCCTTTTTCTGTGAACCCAGCCTCTAATTGAAACCGTTTTACCGATTTGCTTGTCGCTAAGAGCAGATTCTATCTGAATAAATTTGTCAGCCATTTTACCTCATTTCTCCTAAGCGCCCGATTGAGGATTCGAACCTCAGACCTTCCGCTGTCCGTCTTTGGATAATAACAGGCAGACGCTCTAGCCGCTGAGCTAATCGGGCATAGCTTTGAGAAGAACATTTATGCTTTATAAAACTGGCTAAGAACGAAGTTCTAACAATTCCGGCGCACCCTTTTGGTTGCCATAAATAACCTAGAACATGATAGTATTTAAAGGTTTGGAATAGTATATGCTGGAGAAAACAAATGAGACAGAAAATAGCTCAGGGCGCAGAGGCAATTTTGTATAAGGACAAAGAGAAAGTCATAAAGGACAGAATCAGCAAGTCCTATAGAATTCCTGAGATAGACACAAAACTGAGGAAAGAAAGGACTAAAACCGAAGCGAGAATTCTGCAGAAATTGCTTAGGATTAGGGTGAATGTTCCAAGAGTTCTGAAAGTGGATGAAGCTAAATCCACTATAGAATTAGAACACATAGCAGGAACTAAGCTAAGAGATTATCTCGATAAGTCGAAAGAAGTCCACTTATTCAAGCAAATAGCTGAACAGACACAATTAATTCATGATGCTGGAATTGTACATGGAGATTTGACAACTAGCAATATGATTTTGAAAGGCAATACTGTTTACTTCATTGATTTTGGCCTGTCAGAACATTCTGACAGGATTGAAGATAAAGCAGTTGATTTGCATTTGCTGAAAGAATGCTTGAGGTCAAAGCATTTCGAGATTTGGGAATCTTGTTGGCGTATATTTGAAGCACACTACAAAAACAAGGCAGTTTTGGATAGGTTAAAGAAAGTCGAGCAGCGCGGCAGGTATAAGGAAAAAGCGCCCATCTAAAGCTTTTTAAAGTAATTTTGGAGAGCCATTTTAAGAATGGCAAGAATACATGCAAGGCGAAAAGGGGCTTCAAGAAGCAAAAAACCTCTTTTAGCGCCAGCACCAGCTTGGCTGCAATATAAAAAAGAAGAAATTGAAGCGTTAGTTGTAAAATTGGCAAAGCAAGGCTACAATTCTGCACAGATAGGCGCAGTTTTGAGAGATTCCTATGGCGTGCCAGAAGTTAAAAAAAGCACGGGAAAAAAGATAACTGAAATCTTAGCAGAAAACAAGCTTTTGGCAGAAACTCCTGAAGATATCCAGGCACTTTTGAAAAGAGCAATCCAGACAAAGAAACATTTGGATAAAAACAAGAAAGATATTCACAGCAAAAGAGGCCTGCAGTTGATAGAAGCTAAAATAAGAAGGCTCGCAAAATACTACAAAAGAGAAGGCGTATTGCCTGAAAATTGGAAGTATGAATTAGTAGGTTAATTAGAATGGTTGAAACAAAAGCAGTTGCAAAAGTCAAGAAAAAATGGTTCACAGTCTTGGCACCAGAACTTTTCAACAAAAAAGAGATTGCAGATATCTCTGCAGTTTCAGCAGACTCTGCAGTTGGAAAAATCATAGATGTTACAGGACACATGCTGACTGGCGTACCCAGAGACATGAACAAGAAATACAAGTTAAAAATAACAGAGGCGGTCGGCGACAAAGTGACAACAAAAATGCAAAATTATTATCTTGCAGATTCATTTGTGCAAAGAACTGCCAGAAGGTACAAAGAAAGATTTCTATCAGTAACTAAAACTGCAACAAAAGACAACAAGAGCGCAATAATAAAATTATATTTCCTAGACCTTAAAAAAATGCACCACTCTGAACGCGGAGCGTTATTAGCACAAACTAAAATTTGGATTGCAAATGAAGTGAAAAATCTGGAAGCCGAGAAGCTTTTTGACCCGCTTGTTATAGAAAGGCTGGCCAGTGATCTTAGAAAAGTCTTGGCCGAGGTTTACACAGTTGACAAGATTCTTTTAACGAAACTTTCGGTAACTGGCTAGGGAATCTCCTAATGTCAGAAAAGCTCAATTAACTGCCAAGTTGGCAAGGGAAACTTCTTCAAGCTTTTAGGCATTTCACTAGCGTAGTCGTATAACCTCTAGATCCTTAGGCGTCAAAGTTTCTACTCTGAACATTTTATGGTATGTGCTGGCTATGTTCAAAGCTCTTGAGGCTTCGCCATGTACTACAATAATTTTCTTCGGCCTCGGCTTTATCTTTTCTATGTATTCTACAAGTTCATTTTTGTCTGCGTGCCCGGAAAAACCTTCTATAGAATGCCTGTCCAGCTTTAGCTTTACAACTTCATCATCAAATTTCATCTCGGCATCCCCTCGTTGGACATAATATCCTGGAGAGCCTTCTGCCTGGTAATTTACAAAAACAATGCTGTTTTTTGCGTTGTCGCCTAATTTCTTCAAGTATTCTACAGAAGGACCGCCTGTCAGCATGCCTGATGTTGCGACAATAACACAAGGGCCGCCTTCTATAACTTGCTGTCTTTCTTTTCCGGAGCCGACTCTCTTGAACATAGGATTTAAGAGAGGATTCTTGTCTTCATAGAAAACTTTCTCTCGTACCTCTTCATTCAGGAATCTGGGATATGTGGCATGAACTGCTGTAACATCCCAAATCATTCCATCAACATAAACAGGAAAATCGATTTTGTTTTCCCTGCTGAATTTTTCCAAAACTAACATAATTTCCTGCGACCTTCCAACTCCAAGAGTCGGAATCAGGACTTTTCCCTTTCTTTTTATGGTTTCAGAAATAATATCAATCATCTGAGTTTCGCATTCTTCTCTTGATGGCATGATAGAATCAGGCGCACCATATGTACTTTCAATCATTAAAGTCTCAACTCTCGGGAAAACAGATTGCGCGGGATTCAGCAGCATGGACTTTTTTGTTTTTAAATCTCCTGTATAAAGGAAATTATGCCAGCCTTCGCCTATATGCAGATGTACCAGAGCAGAGCCGATTGTGTGACCAGCATTATACAAAGTTAACCTTACATCAGGCGTTATATCAGTAACTTCGCTGAACTCCAGAGAAATTGTGTGCTTTACAGCTTCTTTGACATCAGCGCTTGTGTAAAGCGGCTTTCCAGTATGAGACAGCTCGACATAATCTAAACACAAAAGAGCCATAATATCTCTAGTTGGCTCTGTACAATAAGTAGGGCCTCGGTATCCCATTTTGTAAAGATAAGGCAAGAAGCCGCAGTGGTCTAAGTGCGAATGTGATATAACAACTGCATCTAATTCATCAATGTGGAATTCAGGCACGTTAAGATAAGGATAAGCGTATCTGCCTGATGCCGCAATATTCAACCCGCAGTCTATTAGAATTCTAGATTCCGGCGTCTGCAGCAAAAAGCAAGACCGTCCGACTTCCCTGCCCGCCCCTAATATAGATATGCGGGCCCACATGTCTTCAACAGTTGCCTTTTTTATCTCATATATCCTCTGCCCAACCTTATGCAAGAACTTTCTTCTATAATCAGACTCTGTGAACAAAACATTCCGGATGTTTGTTGTTATTTTTGATGGAATAAGCGATTCACGGCGGACTTCAGCAATCCAGAAAGTCTCTTCTTTTATTCTCCTCAATAATTCTCCATCTTTGCCGATTGCTAGGCCTGGCCTTTTAGCCTCTATAATTATGGTAGATAATGCAGGCTCAAACAATATTTGTGTAATATCCGCTTCTTTTGAAATAATTTCTCTTATAAATTTCTCGGTTTTCTCCTCATCTTTTCTTATAGAATCATCAGCACGCAGCTCAATTCTTTTCTTGAATTCACTTACCAGTTGTCTGATGATATCCCCGCCATGCAAAAAAAATGTTTTATTTTTTGTATAAAGAACAATATTTGCACCCTCATAATCCGAGCTAGTTATACCTGCATCTTTGGGTAGTTTAGATAAGATTTCGTCTAGTACTGTCATTTTACGAATATAATCTGATATTTTTCTATAGGTTAACTAATCACTTCTTTGATTTGAGCACTGTTTCAACAGGAATTTTATCCAATTTTTTGTAGCCTTTTTTATTAATAACTACAACATCAATTGCCTCGCCAGAGCCCATGTCTCTTTTGATTGCTGAATAAATTGCTCTTATAGCTAATTGTACGCCTTCCTCTTCAGACATGCCTTCCTTATAGGCGTCTTCTAAAAGACCGAAGACCATTGGGCTTCCAGAGCCTGTCGTGTAGAATTTTGTTTCTTTAATGTTGCTTCCTAAAGGATCCAATGTGTAGATCGCAAAGTTATCTTTTTCATCAATGCCTGCAAGAATTAATTGTACTAAATAAGGCAGCCAGCTTTTTCCCTGTGAGAACAGGATATTCTGCATCAGGCTCGATGCTACATCAAGGCTTGGTTCTATTCCGGAATTTAATTTGTATAAGTCAATCTCTGCTTTCAAATATTTTGCAAGCATCTGGCCATCGCCGGCGCTACCTGCAATGGTCATAGCAATTCTATCTGAGATTTTGAAAACTTTGTCGCACATTTTGTTTGCAATCAGATAGCCCATGCTGGCCCTGTTATCTGCTGCAATAATAACAGCATCCTTGCAAACAATGCTTACAGTTGTTGTTCCGTGTTTACTCTTTACTGGCATTAAAATCACCAAATATGAATTTGTGATGTGAAACACATTTTTAAGCTTTATGTTTGGAAGGTAGAGGAATATTCTTATCCTTTTCTAGTCTGAAAAGACTATGAACTCACCTAATTTAAAGAACATTTTCAGTTACGATGCCGAATTCTCAAATTTAAGAGGGTTTCCAACACCCGAACTGGTAAAAAGTTTTGGAAATGTTCTTTATAGGTCTCCAATTCTGAAGCGCCATCGCACTAAGACAGAAAATGTGAGAGCGGTAAGCCCTGCTTTTCCAGTTGAATATGTCGAAAAGCGGCAGGAGTTTTTCAGGCAAGCAGACCGCATTTCTTGCAAACTTGAAGATAATTTTTTCGAAAAATTCGATGAATTTGATAATATATTGGTGAGAGATTATGGCAAAAATAAACAGTTTGTGGAAATATGTACTAT
>CAYGXM010000003.1:0-88127 GCA_964354105.1 Candidatus Woesearchaeota archaeon | reverse complement strand
ACAACGGTGGGGCTTAAAT
Source organism: Candidatus Woesearchaeota archaeon (assembly GCA_964354105.1). Classification (GTDB taxonomy): domain Archaea; phylum Nanobdellota; class Nanobdellia; order UBA10117; family UBA10117; genus CAYGXM01. Next base: position 88,108 of record CAYGXM010000003.1, on the reverse strand, counting down.
GACCTGTGACAGCGTCCATAGTAGCAATTCTTAAAAATTGCTTAAAATTCTCAACTTTTTTACCATCCAAATAAGTCATAGAAAAATTTTGGCTAAGTTTAGTGTAATTTTCTCTTAAATCCGCAAATGTTTGTAATAAATCTTCTTCGGTTTTTACCTTTACAGGTGGAATATACTTTAATCCCACAATACGATTTGACATTAAACAAAGTCTAATGATAGTTTTTTAAGTTTTGTTAGCAAGATTAGATAGCAATTCTATGTAATAAACCTTCAGCAATTGTTTAGTTTTATCCCAATCTCGCTTGTTATGGCCTAAATCGCAAGCTGCATGCATTAAATGTGCAAGACCTTTTGCAACGTCTTCGTCAAATCCGTATCTAATTTTATGTTCTTGCGTGAGATTTGTAATGACATCTTTGCCCGCATTTTCATAACCCTCAATATTATTTATTTTACAGAACATTCTACTCCTTGCAAAGTTAGCCCACCATCCAGTTGTTGCGGATGCCAGTTCTGAAGATTTTTGCTCTGCTAAGGCGGAATAGAATTTCTCCAAATGTTTTCTTACCTTACCTTCTGCAAATTTAATATTATAGCTATTGTAAGGCCCTTCCTTTTTCAAAACTTCTGTAAAGGCATCATAAGCTTTCAAAGCTTCAACAAAAGAATCTCCAACTAACTTCGCATCAAAAGATTTTTTAGTATATCTAAACAAAACACTTTCTGAAATTACTATGTGGTCTTTAACTTTCTCCCAGTCTTTTTCGTCGTGTGCTTGCCACCAACAGTTCATTGCATAAGCTTCTGCAGATTTTGTTATTTCTTCAAGATTCATAAGCTAGCATTTAGCGATAGTTATTTAAAATTTTAGGGCGCGTTACAAATCATGCTTGAACACACATCAATGAAAACAGGCGGCCATCCAACAACAGGCTATTCTCAAATATGGTATTCTTCACCACCATATATACAAGGATTATGTCCTGATGGTATTCCGGTAAGAGATAATAAAAAAGGAGAGCATCAGCATGAATTAATGTTTTTAGCTGTTATCCGAACACACATAAAAGGGTTGCAATTTGGCTTCGAAAAAGAGTATGGAGGAAATTTTAGGCATCATCCCTTTATAATAGGAAAATACCACACGAATGCTTACCTCTTAAACCCGTCAGTTGTAATAACGCATGAAATGGATTTGGAGCCAAGCGAAAGAATGAAGGAAAAGCTGCACATTCCAGAATATGCGAAAAACTTCAAAAATATCGTTGCGAATCAACAGAAAACCTTTCCGAAATATGCCATAACAATAATATCTAATACCATAGATGACATGCGAAAAACTGCTGTTGGATTAAAATTGCCAACAGAAAATTTAGAAAAACTTGTAAAGACTGCGCAAAAAACTAAATATAGTGGTGTTTATGCAGATTAAATTGCATATCTAAGAATAGCAGCAATCCCGCCAAGGCCTGCCAACTGCTGGCCTTCTTTTGTATCTGTTGAGATTGAGATTACTTCAGCTCCCGATTCTTCTGCCTTTTCTATATATCCAAATATCATATCTTCTGGCAGGTTTTCAGATACTAATAATGTTTCTACTGCGCGCATTTCCAGTGCTTTGTTGACTTTAGTTTCCCCATAGGCAATCATATTTGGCCTGGAAGCTAGCAACTGCAGGAATTTTTGCATTATGACAGTCTCTTCAGAGACTTCTTCTTTTGACAGGATATCTTCAGATCTCTCCACTAATTCCTTGAGGCCGAAATCACCTGTATAGCCAACTGCTTTTGTTGCAATAACTTGTTTCTTGATGTCATTTCTTATGAAATTACCAGCGAGCAGCTCATCTTTTGTAGGCCCTGGCCCGCCAATAATTATGCCCTTGACTTTTTCCTGCGAGAATATCTTATTGACAGCTTCTCCTACTTTCCTATACCAATCTTTTGCCATTCCTTCTATAACGCGGGCCATTCTGGCTGCAGACTGGCCGCCAACGCCAAATTTTCCCGGAACAAAGGAATCTTCAGACCAGACTGGAACAATTGTTTTCCCTTTCAGCAAGGCAATATCTGCTTCTCGCCTGTCCATGACGACTAAACCATAAACTACTTTGAATTCCATCTGTTCTCTCAAAGGATCCAAAAAGAAAGCCTGGTCACAACGATATGCTTTGATATTCAGAGGTACTGGAGGCTCTATGCTCCAACTCTTAATGTCAAGAACGCCCTCCCTCTCTGAAATATTTCCTGTGAAAAGTGCAAGACCATTATCAGGTGTTTTCTTATATTGCCTTAAATGAGAAATCATCTTTTCCAAAGCAGTCGTGACCGCTTTTCTCGTGTTTGCGGATTTAATATTGCGGGCTGTGCCTGCTTCTTCAGCAAGCTGGTTGATTATGCCTTGGATTTGGTAGCCTGCTGGAACATAAACAGTGATGAGTTCGGTATGTCGAGCTCTGTACTTGCTCAACTCCGAAAGCAGCTTTCGGAGAAGAAATTTCTTCTTCTGTATTTCTTTTTTGTCTTTGTCCATGATTTATTTTATAATTTAGGCATTTAAAAGCCTTAAAACAAGCTTGTAAAACCGGCATAATAACCTTAGTTTTTTAAAGCTTAGTCCCTAACACGGAGCATTATGGACATGCTCGAAGAGTATGCGGAGCTACAAAAGAGAAAGAATGAACTAGCTGGACAAATCAAGCAAATATACATAAAGAAAAGAGAGCTTTTAGACGCGAGAAGCGAACTCGAAGCATTTATCTCGCAAGCCCGTACTGAACGCACAGAAACATTAGCGTCCGTAAACAAAATGGCTCGTAAATTTGGCTTTCCTCCCCGGTCTGCCGACAATAGACTAGATTACATATTACATGGTCTCGCACTGCCTCAACCGATTAAAGCAATGTTTGCAGATGAAAGTATTGTTACAATACTTAAATTACTTACGCGCGAGGCAGTATTAATGCACTACGAAATCTTTATCGCAGACGGAGAAGTTAATAAATGTGGCAGGTTTGATAACGAGGATCTGCAAGAATCGATATCATCAGACCCAGATTTTTGCCCAGAGGAACAACAGTTATACAGAGAAGCAGGCATGTATATTGCTACTTTTGATGGGCTACTTGACAAATGCTCTACTATGAAAACAGAATTAGATGTACTTTTGCCGAAAAAACCTGAACTTGAAAAAGAGCGCAAGATGCTTAAGCAGCGCATAAACGCATTGGAACTTGATGTTAAAGAATACGCCGATAGCTTACGAAAATACACTAATTTTGAGCTTTACAACATTGCACAGAAACAAGCTCAGGTATTATCATATGCTGCTAAAAAAAATAGACAAGACAAATTGGTTAAAATAGACGCTGAACTTGACAGCTTAACGCCTGAATTCACTGCTTTGCAGAAAAATCTGCCACCTTTTGCCAGCCAATTGTACTTTATACTTCAGAAATATTCAAAAACTAATGACGGAAACTGCGAAGCATTACTATCTGCTAAAAAAGAGATTCTAGAGAACTGTAAGAACAGCAATCCAGAAAAAGAAATGGGTCTATTTAGAGCTAAAGTTTTAATACCATACGGTTGCGAGGGTGTTGACAAAAAAACGCGCCTGTAATACTTTCAACATTTAGGCAAATAGATGATATTATGATTATGCGCTTGCAAAATTTTCATGAATTAAACACTAAAATCAATAAATTAAATTCTCATTATGCAGCTTTACAAGGGGATTACAGCTAATTCTCCTTTCTCAATATGCAAATCTTTTACTCTAACTGCTTTGGCAATCTCATCCAGAACCTTTTCAGCAAGCTCATTCGGGTGATGAACTATTAATTTTAGAAGTTCGGCACCTAAGCTAAGATTCTTTGCAGTCTTGTATTTCCTTATTTCAGCAATAATCTCAACTGCTATATCTCCTAACTCCAAAGCTTCTGTATCAATTGCTTCATACTGGGGAAGCTCTGTAAGGTGAATGGAAAGTTTCTCACTTCTAAAGAGCTCTTGATGTAATTCTTCGGTTATGTGCGGCAGGAATGGAGCAAAAAGCTGGATTATTTTGTAAAATGTTGCGTAAAGTGTTTGCTCAGCGCTTTCTTTTGTTGCTTTATCACTGCCGTAAAGCCTGTGTTTAATCATTTCCAGATAGAAATCGCAATATTCATGCCAGAAAAAGTTCTCCAGTATGCGCCTGGCTGCAACTGCATTGTAATCATCAAAATTCTTCTTATAGCTTTCAATAACTTCACTTAGTTTTGATGCTATCCAATTGTCAATTGTATTTGTAACCTTAATCTTTTTTGGCTTGACCTTCCATAATTCCAGGAATTTGGCAACATTCCAGAGTTTTATCATTAATTTCTGTGCCCTTACAAGCTCTTTCTCCTGGAATGGCGCATCCTCACCCATATTTACAGTTGAGGCGAAATACCGCATCGCATCGGCTCCGTATTTCTCAACTAAGGGCATTGGCTCGATGACATTCCTGAGGGATTTATGCATGGCTTTTCCTTTTGGATCCAAAATCATTCCATTTACCATCGCATTTTTCCAAGGAATTTTTCTGAAATGATAATACGATTTCAAAATTGTGTAAAATGCCCAAGTTCTGATAATCTCATAGCCTTGCGGCCTTAAATCAAACGGAATCCTGTCTGCAGAGAAGCCCATTGTTAGTTGTGGTGTAAGCGAAGAGGTCATCCATGTGTCAAAAACATCAATTTCTGGCTTGAATTCCGAAGATTTGCATTTAGGACAGGCTTTTTTTGGCTTATCTTTCATAGGATCAACTGGCAAATCTTTCTCATCTGGCAGAATTTCAGTTCCGCATTTCAAACAATACCAGACAGGGATAGGAACACCATAGTGCCTTTGCCTGCTGATTGTCCAGTCCCATGCAAGATTTTGTACCCAATCTTTGTATCTTTTGATGTAATAAGATGGGATCCATTTTATGCTGTCTGCTTGATCTGTAAGAGCATCTTTATTTTGCAGAACTTTAATAGCCCACTGCTTTGTGATTATAAATTCAACCGGAGTCTTGCAACGCCAGCAGACGCCGACAGTTTGCTTTAATTTATCCTGTTTTTTCAACAACTGTGAAGTTCTTAATTCCTCAAGAATGTTTTCACGGGCTTTTTTAGCTGGAAGACCTGCATATTTTCCTCCCAAAGAAGTTAGATTTCCCGCTTTATCCAGAACAATTCGTGTATCTAGTTTATGTTTGCGCCACCATTCGACATCTGTTTTGTCGCCAAAAGTGCAAATTATGACTGCGCCTGTTCCAAATTCAGTTTCAACTTTTGCATCTGCTATGATTTTTACTTTTTGCCCGAAAATTGGTACAATTGCAAACTTTCCAATTATCTTTTGATATCTCTTATCTTCGGGATTGACAGCGATTGCAACACAAGCAGACAATAATTCAGGCCTTGTTGTCGCAATTTGAAGCTTTTCTTTTGAATCTGTCTGAAAATCTATAAAGTTGAGCAAAGTTTCATTCTCTTTGTCTTCAACATCTGCCTGCGACAATGCAGTCTGGCAACTTGTACACCACATTCCAGGCTCTTCTGTCCTATAAACCAGCTTTTTGTTGTATAAATCTAAGAATGACTGCTGTGTAATTTTAACAGATGATGGCGAAATTGTAGAATAAAACAAATTCCAATCATAACTGTGCCCTAACTTTGCAAAATCTTCTTTAGCTTGCTTTTCCATAATTTCTGTTTCTTTTCTGCAAAGCTCAATGAACTTATCTCTTGGCAAATCTGAAGACTTGACTTTATGTTTCTGTTCGACATAATGCTCTGTTGGATGGCCATTATCATCAAACCCTATTGGAAAGAAGACATTGAATCCAGCCATTCTCTTATAGCGGGCAATAAATTCAAATCCTGTATAAGAAACTGCTTGGCCCATGTGCGGTCTGCCAGATATATATGGAGGAGGTGTATCAATAGTATAAAGCGGCTTATTGGATCTGGAATCAAATTTGTAAATCTGTTTAGCTTCCCAGAACTTCTGCCATTTCTGTTCAATTGCCTTAAAGTCAGGCTTAGCGGCTAGGGCCATATGTAATCTCTGCTAATGTTGTTTTTAAAGTTTAGTCAATCTGATGAAAGGGTTATCGCTTAACATCAGTTTTCATTTTTTTGAAAGCTGGGTGGCAAGTTTTACAGACCTTAAGAGCTTCCCCAAATCCGCATAAATGGCGGATTTGCCGCAAGTTCAGAATTCCTTTGCTTGCGGCGATATATATCAAAAGTGCAGCCAGCTTCCGCCAGTGCTAACCGCATTTTATAACATGACAAAATCAAATAAATACATTTGTAGTTTCTGGGAGATAGTAAGCTTAGTTAATCTTCAAGTATTTGGCCCGATGCAACAAGTGGGCTCTATCAATTTTTTTAATCTCTGGAGCTTTTGGCTTCTTCTTTAAAGCTTCTGCTTCTTTTGCCTTAAGATAAGTTTCTATAGCTTCACTAGGATTTGCCATTAGTTTTTTCAGTTCATTTTCCCAAGGCCCTTTATTATACGGATCGACTTGAACAGGTTCGCCATCATCGCGATAGTAAATTATTGCCTGAAGCACTTTATCGTTACATGGAAAATATGTTTTTTTGCCTTTGTATTCCATAGTCAGGCCTCCTACTGAACCGTAACTAATGTATAGTGATGTAGTTGCGCCTATGGGCGTAACACGTGAAGCATCGCCCCAATTTTTATAATGGATATCAAATCCGTGGAAATTTTTTATAAAATAGTCCAGTACATCTCGTTGATTACCAACTTTTTCCAAAACGTTCAATGCGAATTTCGCTATGGCTCTAAGTTCTTTGTCCCGTACTGAAACGCGCTTCTCGAGATCCTTATCGGATAAATCTTCAAGTTTTTTGCTCATGCACCAGATACGAAAGATAATTTATTAAAACTAACTGACCATCAGCGTCTTCAAATCTATCTTAAGGCCTTCTTTTGCTGCATAGACTACTGTGCCTGATTCTTTCTGTATGTCGCGAGCTTCCCAGGCAGGGTTTGCCTTCAGCAGTTTCATTCCAAATGCAGTTATGATGCCAACTCTTGGTCTGGCTTCTTTAAACAGCTCGGCAGCATTGCTGGAATTCATGTGAGTTTTCCACTTTTCTTTCCCCGGCCTCAAGACGTCAGCAATAAGGATTGTACAGCCCTTGAAAGCTTCTGCCAATTCCGGAGTGTATGCCGTATCACTTGTGAAGCCGATTGCACCATGAGGCGTTTCCAGTCTTAGGCCAATAGCATCGCAGTCATGTGATGTTGGCGTTGCAATGAATGTCAAATCCCCAATCTTGACTTTATCTCCTGTTGCTAAAGGATAAGTTTCTTTCAAAGATTTCTTGTAAAAATTCAGCAGAATAGGCCCATTATCATCTGCGCCTTCTATTGTTGTCTTTGTAGAAATTAAAACTCCTTTCTGCCTGATTCCGCCGATTGTCATTGCATCAATTACCGCATTGATGTCATTAGAGTGATCTATGTGATGGTGCGAGCAGAAAATAATATCTGTATCAGAAGCACGAACTTTGCATTCTTTTGCCCGAACAAGTGCTCCCGGCCCGGGATCCACCCAGATTTGATGGCTTCCTATTTGTATGATAAAACCGCCTGTTGCAGCCACTTGTGTGGCTACAACAACCCGGGAACCGCCAGAACCGAGAAAGATAAGTCTGTCTGCCATTTTCATTAATCTTTAAAAGGCCAAGATTAAATGCTTTACTATAGTATTTGGAACATTAAGACTAAGATATTGTGGGTATCCGCCTCGGCGGGGTAGGAAGTGTATAGCAGGGTTTTGTAGCTGTTAATCCGGTACATTTTTGAATATTGTCCGCCCGATTGTTGCTGCCAGAAATGTTAATATCGCACCAAATGTCAGGCGCGGTATTGGAGCAAATCGAATTTTCATTTAGGTTGTTTCCTGTGCCCGCAGTGCTAAATACAACAACACCAAAATTATTTGAATTAATGGTGTTGGCCTTAATTCTAGCATTAGTTCCACCATCCGAAATTGCGAGCCCACCTTGATTTAGCATCAAGGTATTGTTTTCCATTAGCGAGCCAGAATCCGCAACAATTATGCCCCAACCAGATTTTTGAACATTGTTTTGTGCCACGGAACTACCTTGGGAAGATAGTCCAGAAACAATCCCATTATTAGTTGCGTTTAGGACGTTATTCTGAATAACCTTTGCGTCAGTCGCGTACTCGATCGAAATTCCATTATTGACATTAGATACTTTATTGTTTTGCACTGTATCATTGTTGCTGCGGGCTGAGTCTATACCATCTATCGCACTAGACACGATGTTGGATACAATTTTATTTCCTTGCCCCCCGTTAGAGAATATGCCAACAAGACCGCCATTTACGATGTTATTTGTTATGGTATTTTCTATACCTGTACTGCTTATCAAAATTCCAGAACCGCCGATGGGGGTTGAAGTGTATGCGGATATTGTATTAGATTTTATTGTATTAGCATATCCGCCTGAGCAGATGCCGTTATAAGAACTTATTCGGTTATTATATATTGTATTGTTATTTCCGAAACCAAATACGTAAGAAATTCCGCATAACCCTCGTATGGAAAATGAAATATCAATTTTGTTGTTAACAACGTTGCTGAAATTTCCGTCAACGGCTATTCCTGTGTCCTTTATTGCACAATTTTTGACTGTAACATTATTTGCTCGTATTCTTATACCTCTGTAGCCAGGGGCGGATGTACCAATAATAGTTGCGTTGTTACAATCAAGTGTTGTTTTTTCATTGTCGATGTTGATTGTTTCGTCATAAGTGCCATTATCAATCACTAGAGTTGTGCCATCTGGTGGCGTGATGCTTACGCCTTGTTGAATAGTTGCTGCGTTACAAGCTGGCGGCCCACTTTTACAAACAGTTACGGTTATTGCTTGTGGCGGTAGAGGTGTTAGCTTTACAGTAAATACCGACTGAAGAGGTTTTGTTGTTGGAGTAGGCATAGAGCTTACTGTGGGTGCAACAGGAACTGAGACAAGTGCTTTTTGTGGCACATATACTCGCTGTTGTTCACCTATAGGTTTAGCAGCTGGATAAAATTTGGCTTTGGCGAACTGTGCTGTCTGTGGCATGCCACCTAAAATTATCGCAGCTGCAAGTATTATGACAATCGCAATGAAGATTTTTGTATTGAGGCTTAGCTTGGGTTTTTTCCTTGTGGCCATCGTTATACTTTAAAAACATTGGAATAAATGCTTTATGCCCGACTTTGGAAGCTCTTATTGTCAGAAAAAGCCTTGGCCACCGCTTTCTAAAATGCTTATACGCCTTAACGGATACCTTTTTAAGACTTGTTTGCTGGAGTAAACAGTTATGAAAGGTTCAATTAGGGCAAAAGAAAGAAATTTACTCGGCAGAATTGCTGAAATATACTCTAGAGATGGATGTATCCAAATTTGGCACGAGCTTATGAGTGGTGAAAGGCTGCGCGCTCCGCGAAATAAAGCCGATGGTGGCTTTTGGGAAAAATATAATCACAGAAAATATGTTATAGAGGCTTTTGTAGAAGAATTTCAGAAAAAGAATTCTGATTTAGAAAAGATTGTCAAACTAGGTGAAATAAAATATCATATCCATACATATCCGGAGGTTGGCGACTTCAGGGGCGCAAAACTTTCAGGTCTATTCTCGAAATATTATGGCAGTTCTCCTTTAGAAGCGTTCATAGAAGCAGGCTTTACGAACCCTAAGTCAGAAAATTACGACAGAGCTCTAACAGAGGTGCCTTGGCTAGTGCTCGGACAGTTACCGATTGGATACTGGCAAAGAAACAAGGGCAATGTTGCCAAAGCAGTAACGTGGCTGCTTGAAGTTTTGAACAAATCACCACAAGAGTTGCAAGCCGAAGATTTCAAAAGCTACAGTTTGCACGGTCTTCTACAAGCGAATGGTTTTTCAGTGCTTAAGATATTGCAGCGTGCTGGTTATAAGATTAAAGGTGAAGACATGGTTAACGCACCAAAAAGGTATTGGAGAATTAAAGCTCATGTAGCCCAAGCAGTTGATGACGTCCTTGAAGCAACCGGTAAGAAATCCGAACAACTCATACTACGGGACTTTGAAGACTGCGGCTACTCTGGCCTACTTAGGCACCACAGACATTCTACAATAAGGCTGCTAAGAGCGATGTATGGGCCTGATGTAAAATTTAATCTTCGCCACACACCACATACAACTGCTGGCAAGGCGCTCTTGTAGCCACGAGACCTTCGACTTTGGAAGCTCTAAACATTAGCATAAGCTAAGAAAGCCGCTAAGCTGCAGAAACAAAACTTTTACAAGCTTTGAGACATAACATCTAGTTTCCTAAAGCTTTTATTGCTTAAAATTTAACTTTTGCATGGGCCGGTGGTCTAACGGTTATACGCAAAGGCAAAGCTTTGCTGATTTGCGTACCGCAAATGACACCTGCTTCGCATAAAGCGAAAAGATATCTTTTCGCTAATTTCCTTGTCGGAAAAGCAGGAGGCTCCGAGTTCGAATATTGCCGAAGGCGTAAGATGCGCCTCAAGAAGCAAAGCTGTCTTTGCTTACGGCTATGAAAGTCTCGGCCGGTCCATAACTACATTATTGAAACATTTCTATAATGTAAATTGCAATAAACCTTTATATTCTCCCGAGCTTGTATTAAGAGCAGGAGTAAAACATGGCAAAAGATATGACCACAAAAGCTGGAACTTGGTTATTCTTGCTAGGTGTACTCATCGCTGTAATACTGGGTATCGTATTCCCAGCAAGCGGTAGCATAGCAGCTTTGCTAGCAGTTATAGGTATAATAGTTGGACTGCTAAACATCACTGCTGCAGAAACTAAAGAATTCCTGATTGCATCAATCGCATTAATTGTAGCAGCAGGAAGCATGAAATTGCTACCATTGATAGGCCCAGCGGTAGGCAATATACTTGATTACTTCATTGCCTTAGTAGCACCTGCAGCTGTTATCGTATCGATAATAGCAGTTTGGAAATTAGCAAAAACCAAGTAAGAACCTTAGTTCTTTTTTCTTTTTATTTTCTTTTATTGTTTATAGTGCGCGATAAAAAGTTTTAGACTTCGCCGTCGCCTCAGATGCATCTTTTGCGGCTTTAATAGTATCAAGATATCCTTCAGTATTGCCTTCTTCCAGAACCCTGCCGACAACAATTGCATCTGCACCGCTTTCAAAAGCTGTTTTGGCGTCGTTGTAAGTTTCGAGCCCGCCGCCAACAATCAAGAAACTGCTGAATTTTTCACGAACATCTTTAATTAGCTTGGGGCTCACCAGCTTGCCGCTTCCATCTAAGTATAAAATATCAAATTTGCAGTTTTCAGCATATTTGCATATCTTTTCGCCGCTTAATTCAGGTTTTACAATTTTACCAACTGCAGAATAGGGATTTGTCACTATGTAGCCAATGTCGATGCAATAATCTGCAAGAAATTTATCTTCTATAATTTCACCAATATCTTTTTGCTTTACCTTTTCATACCAAGTCTCAGGCCAGCTTGCGATTTCTTGGTTTTTGCTGTTGAGTGGATGATATATTACAAGACCGCTTGCAATATCCTGTCTAATTAATTCTATTATTTGTTTGCCAACTTGATCTGGACGTGAAGGTGCAAAATAAACATGTTTGTCAGTCTTCTGTGACGCCAGCTTAATTATGTCTATGGCCTTTTGCTCTGTCACGTCTTGTGTTCCTGCAACTATTATTGCATCGCTGCCCCTGCCCATAATAAACTCTAAATTCGTGCTGGGGATTACCTTTGATGGGTCCCGCTGGGTAAAATGCCTGCATTCGTAAAAATATTTTTTTGCATCAAACATAGCAATTATCTGACAGAAAAGTCTTTTAAATTCTGTTATTTGACTCTAAGCTAAGGGCCCGTAGCTTAGCTCGGTCCTCAGCTAAGCGAAGCTTAGGCTTTGCTTGTTGAGCGGGAAAGAGCGCTGCTCTGATACGCTGAAGTTCCTTCGCGGGACTGATTGCATCAGTAAGGCAGAGGTCGGCTGTTCAAATCAGCCCGGGCCCATTCATTTTCACAAATATACAAAATCTTATATACAAAACAACCGTCTGTAAATTAAGATGTTTGAAGTCAGAAAGCTGGGCGGAAGTGTTGATTCTCAGAAGAAAAACGTAGATACGCTTACAAATTTCCAGTCCAAAATTGTTATTGATATTGATAAATTAGAAGATCCTTTGAAGACAGTTGCGCAATTTATTGCACAGAAAGAAAAGTTTGAATTTGAAAGAACTGCACACATCAAGCTCTTTGAAATGCAGTCAAACGCACAAAGGCAATTGCAAGACCTTAACAGCAGGTGCTCGATTTTATTGGACCATGCCAGAGTTCACTGGCCTGGAAGAGATACAACCAAATTAGAAATAACAAGGTGCAAAAACAGCATCGCAGAGCTTGATTCAACTGTAACATATGCGAGGCAGGCACTATCAAAATTAACCGAGCCTGCAGAATTAGCACAAAAATTAATTGAATTAGAAACACAAATTACACAATACGGAACAGATAGATTATTAATGGCGATTGAAAGTGTGATTAAACGAGCAACAATACAAAGGGGCGATATTGCAGAAGCAGCCCGAGCCTTAAGAACCTAATTATAATCTATTACGCTTTAACATTTTAGATGAAACATAATAAATATCTAGCGCATATAACCCGTTATTTACCGCACAAGAGACAATTCCTACAAATTGTCCGCCAGCTTCCACGTCCTTACGTCTATCTATTAAATCTTTTTCATTCAAGTAAATTCGAGTAGTACACAGTTCTTTTGAAGGTTCGCCTACGAAAGCACAGGCTATTTTATCTAAACCATAATTAATAAGAACACTACCTGATTTTTTGACTAAATAATCTGTTAAACTATTGTAACTAGGGAAAACGATTACCTCAACGATTGGCGGATACCATCTGCTTCCTGCATCTTTGTCCTTTTTCATATCTATATTTTATCTGCATAGTTTTTTAAAACATATGCTCTTTTGCACGAACTTTTATAGACCTTAATAGATAACAATCCTTAACAGTAACTTTTTAATCTCATTTTTATTTGTAATAGCATATGGAGGCTCATAAGCTAGCTGAATCTTTACAGGAAGCTGAAGCTCTTGTTCTGAAAGCCCTAAAGCCGCAACACGGCAAGAAAGTAGAGGAGCTAGCCAAAGAGCTCAAGCTTGCTCCTGAAGCAGTTGCAAGAGCTAGTTTATGGCTGCAAAACAAGCAGCTCGTTACAGTAATAGAACACAAGCATTTTTCCATCAGCTTAGAAGAATTAGGAAATCAATATGCGCTCAAAGGTTTGCCGGAAAGAAAATTCCTGCAAACTATCAGCAAGAGGCCTATGTTCCCTGACGAAATAGCCACGGATGCTAATTTAGACAAGCAGGAAACCATGTTTTCCTTGGGATTCTGGAAGAAAAAATTAGCTATTTCAGTAGAAGACGGAAAAATTTACATCACAGATAATGGAAAAGAATACCTAAATAAATTGACTTTAGAGGAGCAATTCATCAAAAGCCTGCATTTTGTAGGAGAAATTAAGGCAGAAGATATGTCTGCTGAAGATACTGCAGCCTTCCAGGAATTCCAAAAAAGAGGTTTAGCGAAAAAAGTCGAGAAAAAAATCAGGGAATTAACAATCACTCCTCTTGGTGTAAGTGTTGCGAAATCTATTGATGCAACATCGCGAATAGGACAATTAACCCCTGCAGTATTAAAAACAGGCCAATGGAAAACTGCTGCATTCAGAAGATTTGATATTACTGCGCCCGTACCTAAATTATGGCCAGGCAAAAAACAACAATACAAGGCTTTTCTCGATGAAGTCAAAGAAGAGCTTGTTGCTCTTGGCTTTGAAGAGATGTCTGGCCCTGTTATTGAAACGAGTTTCTGGAATAATGATGCTCTTTACATGCCCCAAGACCATCCTGCAAGAGGCATACATGATATTTATTCTGTAAAAGAGCCGAAATATGCAAATTTGAAGAAATTTGACAACTTCATAAAAGCTGTTGCCAGGGTGCATCAAAACGGCGGAACAACAGGAAGTATAGGCTGGCAGTATGATTACAATGAAAAAGAAGCCTCTCGTCTTGTGCTGAGATCGCAGGGAACAGCGTTATCTGCAAGAATGCTGGCAAATCCTGATGTAAAAGTTCCTGGGGCTTATTTTGCAATTGCGAGAATTTACAGGCCAGACAAACTGGACGCTATACACCTGACAGAATTCAACCATTGCGAAGGTATTGTCTTAGGTGATAAATTAAATTTCAGAAATCTATTGGGGCTGCTTGCTGAGTTTATGAAAAAATTTGCTGGCACTGACAAAGTTCGCTTCATACCTTGTTATTTCCCATTCACAGAACCATCTGTCGAAGGGCAGGCCTGGCATCCCCAGCTAAAAAAATGGATAGAAATTGCACCCGCAGGCATCCTTCGCCCTGAAGTCACGCAGCCATTCGGAATTAAAGTCCCTGTGTTGGCTTGGGGAATTGGCATTGACAGATTATTCATGATTAGAAATGGCCTAACTGATATCAGACAGCTGTTCAGCCAAGATATAGAATATTTGCGGGAGGCAAAACTCTAATGCCAACAGTTGAACTAAGCTTGGAAGATTTGAAATCTCTTGTCGGTGACAAGCTGCCTGCTGGAAAAGATGAGTTGGATCATCTGCTTCATAACGTTAAAGGCGAGCTTGAAGATTTAGATGGCGACAAGCTGACTATTGCTTTAGGAGACAGCAACAGGCCAGAATTATGGTCTGCTGAAGGCCTTAGCCGAGAATTGAAGGGCTTTTTAGGCGCTGAACGCGGTTGTAAGGAATATTCTGCGGAAAAAAGTGACTTGAGAGTCTTTGTAAATTTGAAATTGGAGAAAATAAGGCCTTTCATTGCGTGCGCAGTTGTCAAAAATGCAAAATTAAATGACACTGTAATCAAGCAATTGATGCAGTTCCAGGATAAAATTGATGCGACTTACGGCAGAAATCGAAGAAAGACATCAATCGGCTTGTATAATTTCGATTTGCTGAAATTCCCGCTGAAATATACACTAACAAAGCCACATGAAAATGCATTCGTGCCGCTAGGATTTACAGAAAAAATTGCGCCGCATGAAATATTGCGACAACATCCTAAAGGTCAGGAATATGGCGGACTGTTGAAAGGTTTGGAAGAATATCCAATTTTGACTGATGATGCTGGAAAAGTCCTAAGCATGCCTCCAGTAATAAACTCAAATGACTTGGGCAGTATTAATGAAGATACAAAAAACCTCCTCATAGAGGTAACAGGCACGGATTACAATTCTGTTAACACTGTTTTGATTATATTTGCAACAGCTTTGGCGGAAAGGGGCGGAAAAATCTTTTCTGTCCAGATAGACTGCCCTTACAGAAAGCAAGATATAACTCCACATCTGGAAACAACTACTTGGAAAGTTTCTGTTGAGCAGATAAATAATACGCTAGGGACAAAATTTGATAATCTAGATATTACAAAATTCCTGCAGAAAGCGCGCTATTCTGTCTCTGGTGATGAAAAAATCCTGTCTGTAAAAGTTCCTTGTTATAGGAAGGACATTATGCACTCCGTTGACATAATCGAAGATGCTGCAATTGGATATGGCCTGAATAGTTTCGAAGCCAAGTCCCTAATTTTGCCAACT
This sequence comes from Candidatus Woesearchaeota archaeon, assembly GCA_964354105.1. GTDB lineage: Archaea > Nanobdellota > Nanobdellia > UBA10117 > UBA10117 > CAYGXM01. The sequence goes on along the minus strand of CAYGXM010000003.1, from coordinate 72,350 downwards.
ACAGGAAAGCTCTCTACGATAGAAAAACTATCCAATAAACTAAGAGAAATCTGTATTGGTTTAGGTGCGCAGGAAGTCCTGAACTTTACACTCACCAACAAAGATAACCTTTTTGCAAATATGGGAACTAAAGTGGAAAATGTGATTGAAATTGAGAACCCTGTTTCCCTGACTTATTCTTGCCTCAGGAACAAGCTTTTGCCTTCACTTATGGAATTCTTATCCCAAAATACTAAAAAAGAATTCCCGCAGATGATTTTTGAAGTCGGTGATGTAACACATATTGATACAAAGCAAGATGAAGGCTCCAGGACAGACAGAAAGCTTGCTTTTGCAATCTCTCATTCATCAGTCAACTTTACAGAAGCAAAACAGAATTTAGATGCAATCTTCAGAATACTTGGTAAGAATTACGACATCAGGGAAGCCGAGCATGACAGTTTTATTGTCGGCAGATGCGCAAAGATATTTGTTGATAACGAAGACATTGGCATTATCGGCGAGATACACCCTGCTGTGCTGGAAAAATGGGGCTTGGAAATGCCTGTTGTATGTTTTGAGTTTAGGATTTAGAAACTTCTAAAAAGGTATGCCTTGTTCTTTTAATATGAAAGCAACCGCAATTGCCCATCCGAACATAGCATTGACCAAATACTGGGGAAACAAAGACCCTAAGCTAAATATCCCTTATAATAATTCTATTTCAATGAATTTATCAAACTGCGCTACAAAAACAACTGTAGAATTCTCTGAAAAATATAATTCCGATAGTGTTTACATTGATGAAAAACTTGCGCCAGATCGATACAATAGGAAAAATCCTTACCTATTTATTGAAAATATAAGAAAACTTGCTGGAATAGATAAATACGCCAAAGTTGTTTCCGAAAACGATTTTCCGCAGCGTGCAGGCATCGCAAGTTCAGCCTCAGGAGCAGCGGCTCTTACTGTTGCAGCAACCAAAGCTGCAGGATTAAATCTAGATGAGGCAGAACTTTCCAAACTGGCAAGATTGTATTCCGGCTCAGGATGCCGTTCGATTCCGGCAGGATTTGTCGAGTGGAATGCTGGCTCTACCCATGAAGATTCCTATGCAAAATCAATTGCGTCACCACAATATTGGGATATATTGGATGTAGTTGTAGTTACAAATAGCCAACACAAACAGTATGGAAGTTCTCTCGGTCATGACCTTGCTGAAACAAGTCCTATGTTTAGTGCACGAATCGAAACTGTAAAAATATACAACGATCATATGAGAAGAGCAATTTCTGAAAAGGATTTTAATACACTTGGTAAATATGCTGAAAAAGATGCCATGTCTTTGCATGCGGTGATGTTAACATCGGACTTATCAGAAAAACTAAACACAACAGACATATCTATTCTTTACTGGCAACCTGAAACAATACAAATAATGAACTTTGTAAAACACATGCGCACAAAAGGTATCATGGCTTATTTTACTCTTGATGCTGGGCCAAATGTACATATCCTAACAATGCCATCAAACATTTCAACCATCACAGATAAATTAGACATCCTAAAAAGCACCGGCGTAATTAAAGAATTAATCATAAACCGGCCAGGAAAAGGCGCTAGATGTATAGACGATCACCTTTTTTAGGTTTTGACCTTAAGATTTAGTCACGGCATTCCACTGTGTTTTTTAATACTGTCTGCTTTCTTATCTTCAGGTGCATTTTCCTTTTTATCTTCCTCGGTTTGCACGTTAAAACCGCCCTCAGGAGACTCTATTTTATGGTCTTCGGGGATAAAAGGTGTGGTAATAAATAGAGGCGTGTCTGGGGGTCTATTATTTACATCATCTACAGTTTGTGGCAGAAATCTAACTTTTTCCTCTTGCTCTTTTTTCATTTGTAGAAATTCTTCGTTGGTATATTCGTAAATCGGCGTACCGTTTTCTGGCTTTAGCGTTTCTTTTTTAAACAAGCCCATTATCAGTTTTGTAATTGGCCCTGGCTTGCCATCTCCAACAGTAAGCAGGCCATATTCGTGATCTCCTAAGGGTGCATTTAGAACTCTAACAACTGGTACAATTTCTGCAGCAGTTCCTGAAAGGAAAAGTTCTCTCGCTTTTGTTTTAAGGTCTTTAGGATGTACATCCGTTTCATGGTATTCTATTGGATATCCATCTATTAGATAATCTTCATCTTCTAAGCGATTCACAATAGTTCTTACGGTGTCTCTTGTTATTCCCTGCAAGCAAGCTCTTTTACCAGGTGTGTATACAACATGTCTTTTTCGCTCAGGGTCAAAGCCAACCATAAAGAAATTATCTCCCGTGCACTCGGCAATAAAGCCATCCTGATCTAACATAATTGCTTCGCGCGCATTAGTCCCATTCTTTTCATTATAAGCAATAATCTCATTATATGCCATAACGTTATTGAGATAATTTCCACTTTTAACATTCGGAGAAAGCGTCTTGAATGCCTTTTGAGTAGTCTCTGCAATTATAACATCCAAACCATCAGTATACGACCCTGGAGGGTACATTTGAATTGATTTTGCTATTGCAAAAATAGCTGGTACCGGACATTTTTCAGGGTTTAAGCCTAAATCGCCAGTTCCTCTCGTTACAACAAGACGAATATAGCCAGTTTCTTTTAATTCATTTGTTCTGCAAGTATCTACAACGAGATCAGAAAGTTCTTCTATAGGCAACGGAATCTCAAGTTTAATTCCACCTGCAGACTCGTATAATCTCTTCATATGTGCGGGAAACTTGAAAATTTTGCTGTCATAAATACGAATTCCTTCAAAAACGCTATCCCCATACAAAAGCCCATGATCGAACACTGAAACCTTCGCATCTTTTTCAGGCACAAATCTACCTCCATCTTTATCATACATAAAAACTTGTTCGATTGCCATGAGTTTAACAAGGCTCAAAACTATAAAAGAATTTATAGACAATAATATACACTAGCTATAAATATTGGGATGATATTTTAATTTTATGTTCGGTGGAGGCAAAGCTGCTTATTTGCATAAGCTTACATCTAAAACACAGAATTTCAAGTCTGTTAACATAGGGGAAAAGCTTGAAGGCAGCACACCACCATCAGTTTTTATCGGCAAGAGCGGCTATCCTAAGGTCTACGCAGGCCCCATGCTTTCCCAGCAGCACGGCGACACATCTGTTCTAGATACGCCTGAAATTTGGATTCCTCAGGGAAAATTCTCTAGAGAAATTGTTAACTTCAGGCTTCAGCTGGTTAGAGGAAAAGCCCTTGTTGGAATTAAAGACGTTAACAGCAAGTTTGTAAACCAGCTTCAGGAAATAGCTCTTGCAAAAAGCTCTGCAGAGGCTAACGTTGAATTCAAACACAAGCCAAAAGGGGTTACATTTCATGAAGAGCACCAGCCATTTGGCCCTTCTGCACAGCTGAAAAGTTTTGATGTCAGCAATGTTAAATGGGAGCCCCAGCTGGAAAAAGTTTACAGTGATACTGATTTGAAATCTGTTGAAGCTGTTGTCAACCTTTACAATAAAGACATCCTTTTTTCACAGATACAGAAGGCTTTCTCAGTTGGCACAATGGGCTTAGGCAAAAACAGAAGATTGGTGCCAACAAGATGGTCAATTACTGCAGTAGATGATACTCTTGGCAAGCATTTGCTATCACAAGTGAAGCAATTTCCTCTTTTGGAAACATATCAAGTTTATGAGTTCAAATCCATGGAGAATTATTTTGCAATCCTCCTTATGCCAACGCCCTGGCAGTATGAAAATTTTGAAGCTTTCATACATGTTATGGGCAAAGAAATAATGATGTTTGGAGATTGGGAGCCCTATACCGGCAGAAAAGAGTATTCAGAGCAAGGCGGCTGTTATTATTCAGCCAGATTTGCAGTAGCAGAACATCTTTGCAGGCTGCAGAGGCAGGCAGGCACCATTATTTTCAGGGAAGCATACCCAAATTACATTCCATTGGGCGTCTGGAATGTTCGAGAAAATATAAGAACAGCTCTAAAGCAACAGCCAAAGGAATTCCCGACCTTAAGAGATTCTCTGAATTACATTAAAACAAAGCTGGCTTTGCCAATTGAGAGATTTACAAATGAAAGCATTTTGCTGAAAACTGCGAGCCAGCAGACAAGACTAATAAGCTTTTTCGCTTAATTAATCTACATGGTAATTGAAATGGACAAAGAAGATCTCGCTCAACTAATAGAATTCTTATATATTTTACAAGTAGAAAGAAAGGGCGCAGTAATAGAAAGAAGGTATAATTACAGCCTAACAGATTGGAAGCGGTTTCATGAGCTCAAATACAAAAAACCAGAGACAAAAGAGGTTATTGAAGAACGGAAGAAAATATACGCCACGTATGATAAAAAGAAGAAGTGGGAACTAAATAGAGAAATATCCAACATCCATTTATTAGAATACAAGATAGATATAAAATTTGGAGTTTACACGCCTTATATTCCAGTTGATAGGTTCTTCTGATTACTTTTCAAACTTTACTCTCTTGAAAGTCGATAAAGGCTTGGCTTTTTTGAATTTATAGAGCATTGCCGGCCGATGCGCTCCTTTCTTGTAAATTTTTGACTTTTCTAAGATGCCCAAAGAAAGGACTTTCTTCCTAAAATTTCTCTTGTCTACTTTCTCATTAAGAATAATTTCATACAATTTCTGCAAATCAGTTAGCGTAAAGAGTTCTGAGAGTAGTTCTAAGCCAACTGCTGTGTATTCTAGTTTATATCTAAGACGTTTGAGAGCGTAATTTATAATTTTATCATGGTCGAAGGCAAGCTGTTTTGGCAATTTGTAAACAGACTGCCACTGAACATCGCTAATCTGCTCTTGGCCTGTTACAAATGGTTTGATTGCAGTTGGATTCACCAAAGCAAAATATGATACAGATACAACACGAGTTCTAGGGTCTCTTTTAGGCTCGCCCCAAGTGTATAATTGTTCCAGATAGACATCTTTAGGATTAACGCCTGTTTCTTCCTGCAATTCCCTTTTGGCAGCATCTTCCAGGCTTTCAGACATTTTTACAAAGCCACCGGGAAGGCTCCATTGGCCTGCAAAGGGCCATATTCCTCTCTTAATCAAAAGGACTTTCAAGTCATTCCCAACTATGGAAAAAATGACAATATCAACAGCTACAGAAGGCCTGTCAAACTTCTTTACATCATATGATTCATCTTCAGCAGCCATGTTAGTGTATCTAAAACGCTAATTAAAAGCATTTCTAAAACGTAATTACGTTTAGAGGCTTGTCGGATTTTCTGATTTGAATTGTTTTACCTATGTCAAAATCTTTCATTCTTTTTTCTGTTGTATCACCATCGATAGTAATTGCACCGCAAATATTCATCAAAGAACGAATTTCAATAACTTCATCTGGCTTGATTGTGCCTTTAAACAATTTATATTTTGATTCGGGCCTAGTTTCTCTTGCGATAAACCTAAGCTCATCTGAGGTATTAGGGAACGTGCCATCGTTTCCAGCGATTGTAACGTACCATGCACCTGAGCCTACTCCTGTTGAAACTACCATGCCTGTTGAGCCTTGCCTTTCTTTGATGCCATTAAACGATACCTCATATCTAGCAAACTGGCCATACTTGTGGTTAATCGAGATCTCATTAAGGGCTAATTCTGGAAGTTCGTTATCAAGCTGGCCTTCCGCTCGCGTCCATTTTTCGATTTTAAACTTGCCATTCAATATCTTTTCTAAAGCGTTCTCAAATCCTGTAGCATCAATTGTACAAAGTGCGCCGACACTTCGGTGTTCAGATTTGACAGTCAAGACGGGCGTTTCATCAAGTATAAATTGTGCGGTATTCAAAACAGTGCCATCGCCGCCAATTGCTATGACTAAATCTCTCTCCTTAAATTCCGGAAATGCTGCATATGGCATGTAAACTCTCTGGTAAGGTATTCCTGCTGAATCCAAAACTTTTTTGATATGATTAAAGGATGCATAATGTTCCTTATGTTTCTCTATTCTCTCTCCTAAATCGTTTGGAGAGAGAACCTTAGTCAAATCCTTATACCTGCTCTTAAAGTACTCATACTCTGTTTGTTTCGTTGACAACAAGATATTTTCAGGTTTCATTGTTTTAAAACCTCCATTAGTTTCAAAACCTTATCTGCCCATTCCCTGTCTGAATTCTTTTCTTTTTCTGTTAAATTAGCATAAGGAGTTGAGATTTGCTTTCTCCATCTTTGAATGCTTTCTTTGGTAGAATTGGCAAGCATGTGTTCTGTCCAATGCACCCATTGATCATGTTCTAGAGCTGCAATATTTTCCCGTAAGTCCAAATATCCTTTGTAATCCTGCAAAATCTTGCTGTGGTCAAAAGCCAGCTTCATCTTCAACGCATCTTCAATTGGAACAACAAAAGCATCTTTTGCATCATCGCCTGATTTTAAGCTACCTTGGCCTTTTGCAATATAAGTTATGCTCATTACATGCGTTCTTGGATCTCTTTTAGGGTCTGAATAAACTCCAAGGAGCTTTTCCAGTTTGACATCGAGATTTGTCTCTTCTTTCGCTTCCCTAATTGCTGCTGTTTCTGTTGATTCGCCAAACCCGACAAAACCACCAGGCAAGGCGTAATTGCCGTTTTGTCTTTTTATCAGAACAATACCATCATCATATTGAATAACAATATCTACCGCAGGAATTGGATTAAGAAATTGTTTATACAAGGAGCGCACTCTGTCTTCACCTTTTATTTTATCAATCAAATCTACTGTAGCAGGTGCAACATATCTTTTCCAATCTGGATTTTTCCGTACCATCATATCGCGAATTGATGAGCTGCTCATGCAAAAATGCTCAACAATTGGCTTTGTTTCATAACCGTCTTTCTGGAAAAGTTCATTGACAACAGCGTTTCCACTGTATACCACGTCAAATTCCCCTACAATTTCCCGCACATAAGCAACCCAATGTCCATAATCGCTTATGTCTGGTATGGGATAAACTACATACTTACCTATGATTGAACTTTCAATCATTGCTTTTCTTTCTTCACCAGTAAATGGATTTTCAGTTGTATGATGCTTTTCTGCGCTACCTATTCCAATTATAAGCGAATCAACTTCTTTTAGTGCATTTTCTATTACAGAAATGTGCCCTATGTGCAAAGGCTGAAATCTTCCAATAAACAAGCCAATTGTCATTTTCCTGTTCGCTCCTGTTCGAATTTTTCGTAATACGGCGTCAAGCAAAACCTGTAATTATCGCCTCTCTCAAATGGCATTATTACTTTTTTCTTTTCTTCATCAAAACCAAACGTATCTGTTTTTTTCAAATAACCTAATAGAAGTGCATCGCTGGCTCGCATGTTCAAACTAAAATCTTCATTTATTTCCTTCACAATTGCCTTTTGTACTGCACTATATTTTGGATAAAGACTGCCTGGCGGGATCTTTTCTACAATTTTCAAAGCAGTTAGCAATCGGGGCACATCTTTGAACCATTTGTTCGCATACAAGGATTCGACTGGTGTTCTGCTAAAGGCGAACCCGCCAATCCTAAACCTGAAAACGCCATATGGCTTGCTGAATGACAGCAGCACTGCAGGAATATTTTCGTTGCTGATATCAAATTCATATGGTTTTGTTGAGCCGACATAAGCTAAGTCTAATATAATTTTATGTCCGTTTTCACAAAGTTTAGTTATAAATTCATTTGGGATTATATTTCCATCCCTGGCAGATGGATTCGATATAAACCATGTGCCTGGCTTAACATTTTCAATTTCTTCCGGAGGAATTTCGTGTGTATTTATTCCTAGTGTCTTTCCGTATTCAGCATATCCTTCATATTCCCCTTTCAGAACATAAATTTCATTTGTCCCTTTTGCCTTTAACTCGGCTAGCAAGTGGAAAATGCCTTGGCTGGAGCCTGCCATAGGATATCTGTTTGGAAAATCTCTTAGTGCATACGCATGTTCTGCGTAAGCTTCAACTATTTTGTCGATAATTGGTATGTGTATGCTATCCAAATCAACTTTGCCTTCTAAAGTAGCGGGAACTTCAAATCTACTTTTGAACATTCCATCAAGCGCGCATTGTGCCGTTTCTGCTGAAGTTGAAGTTAAGTATAGTTCATCAGGAATTTTTTCTCCGAAGTGCACTAGTGACCTTACTTCAGGGAAAAAGTAAGTATAAACAGCCTTCATTGCTTCAAGCTGTTTCATAACAATATTGCCCCCTCATATTGCCAGTCATATCTTAGATGGCCATCCGGGAAAAATATCAGCTGGCGGATGTCCTCAGAATTAGGCTCTAGGGTGAGAGAACTCGTCAGGCAAATATTTTGGCCATGCATGTCATAAATTGCCGCGCCATGCTGCAACTTCATCAACTGGTGGCCGTTTTTGGTCACATAATTTTGCAAAGCCTCCTTCTGTTCTGGTTTAATATAATGCTCCAAAACCCACTTCTCTGCAACAAAATCTCCACTGTTCTGTGGCTTGTTAACTGGCCTTACTGTCAGCTGTTCGACTTTATTCTCCTTCGAAAACAAAATTAATTCCTCCAAACTTTTTGAATCGCAAATATAGCCATCAGCCATGATACACGAAAGCCTCACGGAAATATTCTTGTCATGTAGTTGTTTTATTAGATCTGGTAAGTTGATGTAAGATTTCTTATGTGGCAGATAGATTTCTTTGTTCTTCTTTGGTTCATAATGAACTATAGATATTGCAATTGTTGTCAGGCCTTTTGCATACCAGTCGCGCAAATGCCTATCATATTCTTTTTTGTTCTCTGCGATTAATATGCCATTAGTCTGCAGTTCTATTATTGGAAATTCAAATGGCTCCATATTCGTCAAATACTTTGTAATTTGTTTAGGATAAAGCGTAGGCTCGCCCTTTCCTGTTATCATTGCAGCATTTACGCCGCCCTGCTTAGCTAAAAGGCAGGCTTTACTAAAATTTCTCCAGTTCACTTCAGGTTCTTTTAGCGTAACACCTTCCTTTGGAGTCATTTTGGATATGCAAAAAGGACATTTTGCATTGCATGCTGTACTTCCTGCCAAAATGCTAAAGGTTTGGATTTTCATTTTTGGTCTCCTTCAAACTTTGATGGAGGCATTGGCGGCATTTGGCGCTTATGTGTACTAAAAATGTATTTGAGTCCTAAGTTTTCTACCACGTCATCTGGAACCTCAGCATACTTAACTATGTCATCTGTGTCAAACTCAAGCTCAAATCCGAGCAAAATTTTATCCAAATCAGAATATTTTACGCCAATTTCTCCTTCATCTGTCTGCCCTGGCCACAAGCCTGCTGTTGGAGTTCTTTTTATAATTTCGCCAGGAACGCCAACTTCTTTAGCAAGTTTCCATACTTGTGTCTTGTAAAGCTGGCCAATCGGTAGCATATCGACTCCGCCATCGCCATATTTTGTAAAATAGCCAAGCATCAATTCAGATTTATTTCCAGTCCCCAAAACAATACCATGATACTGCCTAGCTGCAGCGTATAAATGCGCCATCCGCAATCTAGCCTTAAGATTTCCTTCATCGAGAGGGTTATCAAAAAAACCAATATTAAATTTACACGCTTTAATGACTGCACTTAATTTATCCACCACGCGATATTTTATACCTAACTTTTCCGCATGGTTTCTTGCATAATCAACATCTATATTCTGGCTGTTAGCAGGCATCATTAACCCATACACATTATCTTTTCCCATGGCACGAACTGCTAATTCCAAAACTAATGCAGAATCTACCCCACCGCTCAAGCCAATAACGCCGCGTTTTTCTTTTTTAATAAATTCAACTAAGGACTCAACACTTGGGCAAGACTGCTCAAGCAGCTTATCCGGACTTTGTATATATAGCGAAGCGGCTTCGTTGATTTTCATACCAATGTTCCCTCCAGAACTTCTTTTGTTGTAATCGGCTTGACGCCACGAACAAACATTTCTTCAAGGGCTTTCTTGCCAAATTCCATATCTTTTTTGCCTGAGAAATCTATATTTACTGCAGTTATGGCATCGGTTACAACATACAAGCCAAAAGTTTTACCAATAATATGGCCTGCTTTCTCTGCAATGTCTGCAATTTTCAAAGCTGCTGTTTTTACACAATAATCTGTTGCAAATCCGTTTATAATAATTGAATCGAGCTGACCTTTTGCTATCAAGCCCTTCATAATTGGTTCAAAGTTTGGATTTGTGCCAACATCATAGCTCTGTTTTTCAAAAATCAAGTGATAATTCTTTTCTAAACAGATATTTACGCGATCAGCAATCTCTTGCGCATTCAAAATTCTAACGGGCAGGCCAGGGCCCTCTTTGCTTTGTATGTAGATATCAATCTGCCTTTCTAATCCGCCAACTCTAAGCTGGCCATGAGTGCCATTCATGCAATGGTCATCAAAAGCCCCACCTTCATTTCTAACAAGCTCTGCATCTTCATAGAAATGCCTGTCAACAGAGCCTAGCACTAACATTCCTTTTTCTTTTGCATAATTATGCATCTGCAGTATATTTGGCAATCTGGCTTCTGCACCATATGACTTGTACGTGCTTTTCGGTTCAAAGCCATGTACAAATAATGCTCCAGTCTTTAATGAAAAGTCATTTTGCACATCTGTTTCATAAATTGCTTTCATCTTGCGCCTCCGTATTTTGCAGCTGTTTCCTTAGTTAAAGCGCCAAGATTTGGAGAAATCAACACCTGGTAGCTCTGGTCAGCAATATTTTTCCTGTATTGCATTGGAAGTTTTTCCCTGTTTTTGATTCCATATGCGCGAACATTAGAAAGCTTAGGAACTTCGTACACAAGTTCACCCTTTTTAATCATTGGAATAAGAAGTGCTTCATATTTATCATCAAATTCTCCTCGTAAGGCAAGTATGTCGTGATCTGGTAAGCTATTATTAGAAACTCTATAAACCTGTTTTCTGCCAGGATAAGTGCATTTATCCTTGCTTAATTTTAATTTAGGAGTAGCTTTTCCATCTTTAATCAATTCAGCAAGCTTATACACTCCTCCAAGTGCTGGTGCGTCAGCAGACAACACAAGTTCAGTTCCAACTCCAAAAATATCAACTTTTGCATCGTTGTTCAATAAATCTGTAATTTTATATTCGTTCAAGTCATTTGTTACAAAGATTTTGCCATCTTTCTTTCCAGCGGCATCAAGAATTTGTCTTACGCTTTTACTTAAACTGGCTATATCACCAGAGTCTAATCTTATACCTTTTATCTTACCTGGAAGTTTTACCGCCTTTTCAGCGCCTTGAATCGTATCATAAGTATCAATTAACGCTAACGTATCTTCTCCATAGACTTGGAAGTATGCTGCAAACGCCTCTTCCTCAGAATCAAAGCTCATCACCCAAGAATGTGCGTGTGTGCCAAATGAAGGGATGCCAAAAAGGGCCTCAGCCATCACATTTGACGTGCCCATTGCACCGCCAACATATGCAGCTCTCGCGCCTCTTAATGCAGCACCTATGTCTGTTCTTCGCATGCCAAATTCAATAATCGGCCTGCCTTTCGCAGCTTCAACACATCGTGCTGCTTTAGAAGCAATTTTTGCCTGGTGATTATAGCATGTTAAGAGATAAGTTTCTGCAATCTGCGCTTCTATTATTGGAGCTTCAACAATCATCAATGGTTCATTTCCAAAAGCTATCGTACCTTCAGGCATCGCCCAAACATCGCCTGTAAATTTAAACTCTCGCAAAAGTTGCCAAAATTTTTCATCTGCATTCTTAAAAGTTGATTTGCTGCGAAGCAAATCTATATCCTTTTCTGTGAAGTGAATATTTAAAAGGTAATGAAGTGCCTGCTCTAAGCCGGCAACCATTAAATAAGAACGATTGTTTGGTAACTTTCTTACAAACAAGTCAAAAATTGCAACCTCATCTTTCTTTTTCAAAGCAGAATAGCCATTCGCCATTGTTAATTGATATAAATCAGTAGCTATTCCAAGCTTATCGTCGGGAATCAAACCGGATTGCGGTTTGTTGCTCATAGGGCCTCCTCTAGGGAAGCTAATTCCTTTTTCAAAACGTCAACCTCCGCTTGTTTTTCTTTAATTTTAACCACGAGGTCCTCTTTATCAATAACATCAGCAGGAGTTAGTTTTTTAACTGGTGCGGATAACCCAACACTTCCTTGCCCCCAGCACCGCCATCTAGGCATCGTTACTGCATATCTTAAAACATCAATAAAACGACCTTCAAATCTTCCAAGAAATGGCTGTATGTGCGAACCTCCTAAATCACAATTGGGATCATCCCCATGAACATCCCAAATACCATATCGTTCTAAAGGATACTTAGTTTTATACGCACTGCTGAGATATTCCTTAACCTCTTTTTCCATTTCCTCACGATTCATTAGCTTTTCCATTTTCGCCTGTTCATTAGTGTTTTTTATACACTATGTTAGTGTAATTAATACACTACTATTATATAAACCTTTCTATGCCTGAGAAAACAATAATTTCCCCATTTTTGGAAACACTTTAAAGGTTAATTGTATACTCGAGCATACGATGTTTAAGCTAAACACTCTTGAAAACAAGGTAAAAGCAACTGCTGTAGGCGCATCTGCAATAAGCCTGCTGAGCAGCTTCACTCCAATACATGAGCCTGCGCATATTGGTGGGGGTCTTTTGTTTGCCTGGCTCGGCAGGGGTTTCCTCCGCAAGATTACAAAAATGAAGAAAACTCAAGACTCTGCATGTGTGGATTCATTTGGCGTTATGTCCGCGCTCAATACAGGAACAGTAAGCGAGATCCTGCAATGTACTCCCTATTGGATACTTCAAACAGGCGGCCCTGTTGATGCATTATATGATGTCACTACATTCCTCATAGGCGGCATAATCTATACAGGGATAAATTATTATTTCTACAGACAAAAGCTCAAACAGAAATCTTAATCTTATTATTTACTAACAAGCTTAGCTTTTGGCTGATTTCTTCTACATCTTTATCAAGATTGGCTTTGTTTATTTTGGTGACAAGAATCCCTTTCTGCTTATTCAGAGCTTCTTGCTCAGTTTCCAGTAGCTGCAATTGCGCTTTCAGCCCCTGCTCTCTTTTAAGTACAGTTGAACTTTCCAGTTTTCCCCGCAATTCAGCTTCTTTTTCCTTTAGCCCTTTGTGAATGCTCCGCCAAATTTGGACAAAACTGTCTGTAAGCTGGTTTATTTCCTTGATTGCCTGCGCTCTTTTCTTGTCTTTCAAATCAACCTCGCCAGCTTCTATTGCCAGCCTTAATTTGATTAGGGTTTCTTTGAAAGTGAAATCTTTATCATCCGAGACCGCAGCCACTAAGTTATTCAGATAGTTATTGATGTGCTTCTTCAGCTTTGGATTTTCCCAGGCCAGCTTCCTTAAAGGAGTGTCCAATGTTCCAAAAACGCTGTAAATTTCATCTTCTTTAGCCCTTATTTGAATCTGAACCTCTTTCAGCTCCTTTTCAAGATTTTGTTTCTCCAGGAATTCTGCACTTTGCAAGAACGCAGACTGCTCCAGTTTTATGCCATCTTTTTGTTTCAGCAGTTCTGTTAATTTAGCATCAACTTCCCTCAGCTCATCCTTCAACTGCTGGCCCTGCTGAATTTTCTTTATCAGTTTCGTAATGTCTTCCTTGGCCTTCTTCAATTCAGCCAGCTTGTTCTGCTGGCAAAAATTCCTTACTTCCTGCAGCATTTTATCCAACTCCTGGATACTTGTTTTAACAGAAACTGCCTGCTCTGTAAAGAATTCATTTGATATTATGAAGCTCCTATTGCTATCCGCCATAAAATTAGTCATATTTAGTTCAGACGCCACAACAAAGTCGTGCAGCAGGCTTGGAGAATTTGGCAGTTTTATTGACCTCAAAAAGTTCTCTGTTGAGTTCACAAAAGCCAGCCTGTTACCATCAGCAATATTTTTCGCCTGGTTGTAGAGCTGCGGGTATCTCGGCACTGCGGTTTTGAGCGCAGAAAGGGCAGCTTCGCACATCTTGATCTGTTCCTGAACCTTCGGGCTCTTCTCTTTAATAATCATCTCTGCAGATTTGATTATTCCGGCTTCTTTGGCCGCAAACCAGCTTTCTAGATTTGGAATTAGAACGCTCTCTTCTTTAGGAGCTTCTACAACTTTGACCTCTTCCTTCTTGCTGCCAAAGATGTTTTTCAAGGAATCGAACATCCCCATGCTATTTGGGCAAATTAAAGCGTATTAAAACTTGCTATACCAAAGTATACAATTTCTATTCGGCTCTTGCATGGCAAAAACCTGGATCCTTTTCGGATTTTGTTTTTTCTAAAGATATGTCTGCTTCTTTTGCTTTGTCCTGTATGTATGTCACTACATCGGCAACGGATTTTGCATTTTCCCCGAGCTTGTGCCTGATAGTCCCATCAGCATCTTCCCCGCTAAACTTCCTGCTCAGGAGAAGAATATCGCCTATTGTTGTTTCTGCACGCGAGTAGATTTTCATAATTTTGCCCATATTATTTTTCTGGAGAGCTTCATCAAACTCCTGTCTTAGCTTTGCAGCAAGTCCGTCGTACTTCTTGGCTTTTTCCTTAAGGACGTCATAATCTTGTTCATCTGCCATGTCTAACATTAAAGCATAAGTGATTTAAAGTTTGTCAATGAGTTAACACCGTTAAGTTTTTATATATACTAACACTGTTAATTAAAATGTTGCGTTGCGAATCTGCTGCAAAGCATAAAGTTCCTGCAATAAAGGCAAAATTGGCCAAAGAGCTGAAAGAAAAAGGCCTGAGCCAAAAAGAGATTGCCGCACTTCTTGATGTTACAGAAGCCGCTGTTTCCCAGTATTTATCCGGAAAAAGAGCTAAAAACAAGAAAAAGGCTGCAGAAGAAAAATCTAGAACTATTCCTGAAGTCTGCAGACTATGCGGAATGTGCCAGTTTAAATGATGTTTACTGCGTGGAATGTCTCATGGTTAGAAAAAGAGCTTACCGACAAAGTTAGCAGGGAGGAAAAGCAAAATGAAATCAAGAGATAACCCTTCTAGTTATGCGCAAAGCTCATATTCAAAACAAGTTCTCAAGCACTCAAAACATCCAAAGAACTGGGGGCAGATGAAAAGTGCTGACGGGATGGCTACAACTGTTGACCAGATTTGCTTTGATCGCGTGACAATTTGGATTAAAGTCTCCAAAGACGGCAAGAAAATCAAAGACATCAAGTTTGTAACAGGGGGCTGCCCAGCATCTGTTGCTTCAAGCTCTGTCCTGACTGTTATGGTAAAAGGGAAGCCAATCGCTAAAGCACTAAAGATTACACAAAAGGACATTTTGAAAGAGCTGAAGGCCCTGCCGGAATACAAGATACATTGTTCTGCCTTACCAATAGCAGCTTTGAGGGAAGCGATTGTAAATTACAGGAAAAAATCGGGGCAATAAGCTTAAATTTCACTTTCTTCAAATATTAATATGGCCAAATCATTGTACATTGCTGCTGCAGTGATAGCTCTATTGCTTTTGCTTGCAGGAGCTTATTTTGGCGGCAAACTGACAACTGCTGTTGAGAAAACGCCTAAAGAAAAAATAAGAGAGCAGCTGATTGGAATGGAGCTGACTTATTCCAATATAGCAGGCCAGCCATTGACCTTTACAATAACTGCTAATGACATCAAGAGCATAGAAAAAACAACCCTCAACAATAATACAGTTTGGAAAGCGCACATTGGCGAAAGTTTGGCTTGGGATATTTATTTTGATGAGTCTGGCGAACAAATAATTAAAAAGGAGCAGTTGTTTGTGAGTTGAGATGAACATGAGGCTGGCTGCAGGCGTATTGGCAGTAATTTTCGCCATTTCCCTGACCTTTTTATTAGCAATACAAGAAGGCAATGGCATTACTGGTGCGTCTGTAATAAATAACGATATTTCTATAAAGCTGGCTGAAAAAGGCATCCCTGCAAGTAACTTGGAACTAAGGCGTGCTGACAAAGATGCCGAGTTCAGATACCAGTTTTATGACCAATATTACAATGGGATTCCAGTTTACGGCGGCAAGATCGGCTTTATTTACAAAAATAATGAGCTGATTTATGAGAATGATAATTTCTACAAAGACATTAATGTCAATACGAAGCCTCTTGTAATGGAAAAATCCGCTAAAAAGATCGCCGGCATGCAAGTTAAAGATAATACTGAGCTGCAGGCTTCATTAGTTATCTTGCCGCATGGCAGGTATTATTATCTGGCTTATGAAGTGGTTTATCCTGAAAAAACTATTTTTGTAGATGCTGTAAAAGGCGGAGTCTTATATGAGTTAAGCAATATTATCTATGATGATGTTTATGGAAATGTAAGCGGCCTAATTACACCTGAAAAGCCGTCTGATGTAAAAGTCAGCATGCAGCTCAAGAATTTGAACATAACTTTTAACAATGGGACTATTTCTTTGGAGACAACTACAAACGCCACAGGATTTTACAATGTCAGCATAAGCGGGACTGTTACTGTCAATTCATCGCTGGCAGGCCCTTATGTTAAAGTCGTAAATGCTGACCAGGCTCCTGCAAATCATGTTGTTGATGTAACATCGCCGACTGAACACTCCTGGAATTGGCAGGATAATGATACTTCAGCAGATTATGAAGAATCAAATGTCTTTTATCACATAAACAAAGTTCATGATTTCTTCACGGCAGGAGATCCGTTCAACATAACCGCAATGAATTATCAAATGATTGCAACTGTTGAATATGACAATAATTACTGCAATGCATTTTACAGTATGACTGATAACAGCACTCGTTTTGGAAATTCAAGCACTTGCGGCAATCTTGCATTGATGTCTGATGTTATTTATCACGAATATACACACGGTGTTGTAGACCATATTTACGATTTGGCGTATAATTGCGATGTCGCCACTGCGGAAAGCAGCGCGATGCATGAAGGCTTTGCGGACTATTTTGCGGCTACAATAAACAATAATTCCTGTGCTGCTGAAGAGTTTGCGGGCCAGGATTGTTTGAGGCAGCTGAACAATACTTACATTTATCCTGATAGCTGGGTAAATGAATGCCACGATGATAGCAGAATCTTTAGCGGAGCGATGTGGGATTTGCGCGGTTATACTAATGCAACATTTACAGACACTCTTGTAATGAGAGGCATCAAGGCGGAAACACAAAATCTCACTGCATTTTTAGATGCTATAATATCATTAAACGACAATAACACAAATCTAACTGATGGAACACCGGAAATCTCAGAAATCTGTGATGCGTTTGCAAATAATCACGGCATCTTCAGCAATTACTGTGCGGGCTTTACAACAGAAACAATAGCACAGATAACAACTCCACTAGCAGATGCAATAATAGCAAGGGACAGCTCATATGATGTCAATGGAACTGCATATAATGCAGAAGGTGCATCATTCACAAACTACACTGTTTCAATAAAACCATCAAGCGGAAGCACGTGGACTTTAATGGGAAACGAGACAACTGTTGTTTCTAACAGCAAGTTAGCAACTCTCAATACAACAGGCCTGACAAGAGGAAATTATGATTTGAAGCTTGAGGTCATTGACAGCTCAATGACAAAAACTTTGACTAAATCTTTCAGCATAACAGACGCGGCGATTTATTGCACCACTTCACCTTGCATTGCAAGTTCTAATTTAATTAAATCGAGAGATTCCATTGCCGGAACAGTTGAGCCAAACCAGCCGAATACAATAGATGCCTGTCTTGATGGTACTGGACAGGAAACAGGTGGCTATTTGCATGATGAATCGCTGGAAAACATTACAGTAACATCGGATATCGGCAAATTCAAGCCAGGCTCCAATGTAACTGTTAACATATGGGGTTATTGCTATGATGGGGTCATACTTGGCGCCATAATAACTGATTATATGAAAATAATTTATTCAAATTCCTCAGACCCTGACGAATTAAACTGGAGAATTATTTCGGGCGGCAATTGCACTGTTGGTGGAGTTTTCCAGAATTTTTCAGCTACATTTACACTTGATAACAAAGAGGGAAACCACAGCATCAGAGGAACAATGCAAAATTTGCTGATAGGAGATGACATAAGCGAGACTTGCGGCAGCGGTGCTTATGCTGATGCAGATGATGTTATGTTTTATGTAACAGATATGCCTTACATAACAGGCAGTACGCCTGCAAATGGCACGCAGCTTTCTTCTGGAACAACATCAACAACAATCACTATAACAACAGACGAGCAGGCAATTTGCAGATACAGCACATCTGATGAAAGTTATGCAAGCATGGATGCTATGGATACTACAAATTCTATAACACATACTGTAGCTGTTACAGGCCTGCAAGATGAACACACTTATGATTACTATTTCAGATGCAATGATTCCAGCGGCAACACCATGACAAGTTCATATTATCTAACCTTTAGCGTAAAGAAGGCGTCTTCAAGCAATAATGGTGGTGGAGGGGGTGGAGATGGCACAACTATTATAGAAACATATGACATCTCTCCTGGGGAATCTAAAGTTATCGAGCTTTCAGTTGGCGGCGGCTCAATTGCATACAACACTGATAGTGAAACTCACACAATTAAGCTATCGGGCGTAATTGGCGATTCTGCAGAGCTTACAATCACTTCAAGCCCTATCAAAGTTTTGCTGAAAGTTGGCGAAACAAAAGCTGTTGATGTAAATGATAACGGGCAAAATGACCTGGAGCTGACATTATTATCATTAATTGGAAATTCAGTAAAACTGAGGCTAAAACTACTGGCCGAGACCATTGCACCTGTTGCAGAAGCTGAAACAGCCAATGAGACTGCAGAGGCTAATTTGGCAGCACCATCAGCTAGGGCAGCTCCTGAGGCGCAGCCTGCAATGGAGCGCAATAAAGTATTCCTGATCTCAATATTAATAGTGACTGCTGTGATTACTTGGGTTGCCATTAATCAGTTTACCAAGGCAAGGAAGCGAAAAAAGGGCTGGGAGTTAATTGACGAAGATTAGCAATTGGGTCACAATGTTTGGGAACCCCCATCTTAGAATAGGGGGCTTGCGCCGATATTGTCATAATAACAGTAGCTTTGCGCAAGCCAAACATTGCGAGTAAACTTAATAAATACCCTTTTCTGAACTAATATATGGCTATTCCACTCCACAGCAGAATTTACAATTCAGCAGTCCAGCACAAGAAGGACGGCTCTGAAGTTGTTGTAGCTGGCTGGGTTGCTGATGTTAAGCTGTTAGGTAAATTAGCTTTTCTCAAGCTCCGGGATAGAACAGGCATTCTGCAGCTTGTTGCAACTGAAGACTTTAAGGGCTTCAAGAATTTATCCAAATTATCTTTAGAGTCGGTTATAGTAGTTAGGGGAAAAGTCAAGCCATCCAAAGCTAAAGCTGGCGGGAAAGAGCTGCAGTTAGAAGATTTTGAGGTTCTTTCTGCAGCAGACTCACATTTGCCAATTGATATGACTGGAAAAATAACTACTGATTTATCCAAAAGATTGGATTGGAGAGTTTTGGATTTGAGAAATCCAAAACATCTGGCTATTTTTAAGCTAAGGTCAGCAATAAATCACTACATTCGCGAATTTCTGATTAAAAATGGCTCTATCGAAATGCAAAGCCCTAAAATAGTTGGAGCTGGAGCAGAAGGTGGAGCAACTTTATTCCCTGTTTCTTATTATGGCAAGAAAGCATACCTTAGCCAATCTCAGCAGTTATACAAACAGATGCTTCTTGCAACAGGACTTGATAAAGTGTTTGAAATCGCACCTACTTTCAGGGCAGAAGTCTCACATACCACAAGACATCTTGCAGAATTTACACATTTTGATTTTGAAATGGCCTGGATTGAAGATGAAGATGATGTTTTGAAAGTCCTGGAAAACTGTTTTGTGGATGTTCTAAAAAATCTTAAAGAAAAAAACAAAGCAGACTTAGATTTGCTTAATATTACCATTGAGGTTCCAAAACTTCCATTTCCGAGAATAACATATGAAGAAGCGGTTGAATTATTGAAAAAATCCGGAGTTAAGATAAAAGCAGGCGAAGATATTGGCACAGATGACGAGAGAAAGCTTGGTGAGATTGTAAGGGCGAAATACAAAACTGATGCCTATTTCATTACGAAATATCCATACGATATCAAGCCATTTTATATAATGAAAGATGGCAAAAAAGCAAGCAAAGGATTTGATTTTGAATACAAAGGCGAAGAAATGGCATCAGGCGGACAAAGAGAGCACAGATATGATGTTATAGTGCAGCAAATGAAAGAAAAAGGTTTGAAGCCCAAAGACTTTGAATTCTATTTGAGTGCTTTCAAATACGGCTGTCCTCCACACGGTGGTTTTGGCCTTGGAATAGACCGCTTGGTAAAAAATATTCTAAATCTGGAAAACATCCGCGAAGCAGTACTCTTCCCGAGGGATACAGAAAGGCTTACGCCTTAAATTAATATTCCAAAATATTCAAAACTTCAGATATAAAATGACCTTCAGATGTAAGTAAAACCTCAAACGCCTTTCGACTAATTCTATGAGTTTCTACAAATCCTTTTTCTCTTAACGATGCTATTATTTTCGACAATTTTACAGCACCACTACTTTTCTCCTTTATTTTTCCTAAATTCTCAAGCCCAATTCTTTGTGCGAAAGTAACTAACTTTCCCTCTATTTTCCCCTTATTTTTAAATATAAATCGTAAAACATCACTTTCTGGGTGCTCTGGCAGTCGGGGTAATAATGGAAATTTAATTTCCTCTAAACCGACTGCGCCGATAGGCACACAAAAAACATGCTCCTTATTTGCGATTTTTCCCCTAAAATGCTTATACTCTTTTGCCTTTACAAAATATATTTTTGTGCCAGTTAGCGTTGCAGCAGTAGTTGCAAATGGGATCAAAGAATGCGGAATATCATGCAAATTTATTATAACCTCATTTCCGTTCTTTTTTTCATTCAACATAATTTTAAGGAGCTGCGGAAAACTCGTTTTATAATCAAAAAGCGGCAGGGACAAACTTACAGACTGTTGATTAGCCCATCTAGGCAATTCAGCCCTAAGCTCTTTCTCTAAATTCTTGGCGGCTGTTCTTTCAGAACTTTCCGCAGTGCCTTCGGAATAATGGATAAAATAAACCTTATGCGGTATGAATTTTCTGAAAAGATATTTATATCGTTCTACATGTGTGTCGTGGTCACCGATAAACGTTATTTGCACTAACTCCCCCGTCATGATGATGTGGCTTATAATTAATATATAAACTTATTGGTCTATATAAATAATTATATAATTAATTAATATTATTCATTAACGTTAAGCCGAACGATATTTATGGGGTAAATAGGTTAATGCTATTAGAAGTGAAAAAATGGTACAAGATTATGAATATTTAGAAGCGAAAGTTAGTGCGATAGATCGAAACGGTGTAATCCGCGAAAGAAACGAAGTGACTGTTCTCGATCCTGACGACCATCGTCCATTAGGATCTGCGCTGTTAGACCAAAGTTTAAGTGTGGAGTCCATTTCGAGTGGTGACTTAGATTACAAATTGAGCAGCCAACTAACAAGCATTAATGGCAAAGACTATCGCATAAACTTTAAATAATTTTATTTAACTTTCTTTTTTTCTTCTACTTTTAGCTTTTAACCTTTCTCGTGCTTGTGCAGACAAAAATAGTTTCTTTTCCCATTTTTTTCTTTTCTGTTATGTTGTATGGCAGGACTATCTTTCCTGTTGCCAAGGATGAAAGTATAAAGTAAACTTCTCCGCCTTTCTTTAGGAATTTTGGAGCTTGCTTTAGGAACTTATTTGTAATTTCAATGCCGGACTTACCTCCGCTATAAGAAATATCATAGAATCTATCTTTTTTATCTGACGGAAGATATGGCGGATTGAAAATTATCTTGTCAAACTTGCCTTTAACATTTGAAAACAAATCAGACATTAACACTTTCAGCCTAACTTTATTCATTTCTGCATTGAATTTTGCAGAATTTACAGCATGCGCGTTTATGTCCGTAGCTGCGACATCTGCTCCTGCTTTGGCGCAATGTATGGCAATAATACCTGAGCCTGTGCCAATCTCAAGGATTTTCTCTTTAGGTTTTACTTTTAATGCTTTAATCAGCAAAAAACTGTCTTCTCTAGGCGCATAAACTGTTGGCAAAACAAGCAAAGTTAGGTTTAGAAGCTTCATTACTTTCCCTTCTTTGCCTTTGTAATTTTCTTGTGCTTGTGTTTTTCTTCTTCGCTAAGCGCCATGAACGGGAACAAAATTACTTCTTTCATGGATTGGTTGTTTGTAAGCAACATAGCTAGTCGTTCAATACCCATGCCCCAGCCAGCAGTTGGGGGCATTCCGCATTCCAAAGCTCTTACAAAATCTTCATCAAGCATATGAGCTTCTTCAAAGCCCTTCTCCCCCAGCTCAGCTTGCTCTTCAAACCTTGCTTTTTGGTCTAGGGGGTCATTCAGCTCATTGTAAGCTTTCAGAATCTCGGAACCATTTGCCAGCAGTTGTACTGTGGCGATTTTTGTTGGGTCGTCATCTTTTCTTTTTGCCAGTGGAATCATCTCAGTAGGGTAATCTATCAGGAAAGCCGGCTGAATCAACTTCACCCGGATATATTCTTTGTAAAGCTTGTCTGCCAATGCTCCAAAACCTATGACGCCCTTCATGTCTAAGTTTAGTTTTTTGTCTTTGATAGCCTTCTTCAGTTTTTCTTCAGTATTTTGCTTATCCAAATCTATTCCTGTCTCTTTCAAAACAATATCTCTGAATTTTACTCTTGGCAGAGGAGGTGTAAAGTCCAATTCTATATCGCCGTATTTTACTTTCAAGCTTCCATTAACTTTCTTGATAACTCTTGTCAGCATTTCTTCAGTCATTTTCATCAATTTGTTGTAATCCGCATAAGCCTCATAAAATTCTATTTGTGTGAATTCAGGATTATGCTGCGTGTCTATGGATTCATTTCTGAAGTCCTTTGAAACCTCATAGACTTTTTCAAATCCGCCGACAATCAGTCTTTTCAGGTGCAATTCATCTGAAATCCTCAAGAAAGCATCCATTTTCAAATCATTTATGTATGTTTTGAATGGTTTTGCAGCTGCTCCGCCGTAAACTGATTGGATTACAGGAGTTTCAACTTCGATAAAGCCCCGCTCATCCAGGAAATTTCTAATTTCTCTTAAAATTTGTGTTCTTTTGAGGAAAATTTCCCGGACATTTTTATTTAGAATCAGATCAACATACCTCTGCCGATAACGCTCTTCGACATTTTTCAAGCCAAACCATTCTACTGGCAAGTGCCTAAGGGCTTTTGACAAAATTATAAATTTATCCACCTTAACCGAAACCTCGCCGCGTTTAGTTTTTGCTACAATTCCATTAATGCCGAGAAAATCTCCGCGTTCTATCAATCTCAGCAAATCATAAGACTTACCTAGAGAATCTTCAGACAGCCAGAGCTGGACTTTGCCGGAAAAATCTTCCAAATCCCCGAAAGTTAGCTTGCCATGTTCTCTTATAGACATCAAACGGCCGGCTATCGCAACTTTCTTGCCTTCTAACTTAGCAAAATCTGCACGAATTTGATTTGTAGTGTGTGTTCGCTCGAAAGCTTTGCCTGGGTAAGGATTTATCCCCAATTTTTTAATCTGGTTAAGCTTCTCCAGCCTGTCTGAATCGACCATAATCAACAAAACAAAAGGCTGTTTTTAAAACTTCTTGCCATCCCAACAATACAAATCAAAGCTTTCTTTCGGCAAGCCAGTAGCTTTTACCGCATTCTCTAATGATATGAAATCTAAAGTCGTTGCGGTAAGCTCTTTAGCCATAAGATCTACCATTTTATTGTATTTTTCTGAATCGTACACCAAATATTCACTAAAATCAAAACCATCGAGGTTTTCCGTGTTCTCTACAGCTCTTATGGCGCGTCTTGCAGCAAGCCTGCTGGCATCCTTAGGATCTCTTATGCAAGGATAAAGCTGGGGTGGAGAGGCAATCCTGACGTGAATTTCTGCAGGCTCAAGGGGCCAAAGCTTTTGCTTAAGTAAATTCCTTAATTGAGTGCCGCGCCTGATTGAATCGTCAACTATTACAATTTTTTTGTCTTTAATAAAAGTTACATTTGGGATTTGTTTAAAATATGCTATTTCGTCCCTAGTTTTTTGGTTTGGAGGCATATAACTTCTACTCCAGCCAGCAGTAAATTTTGTCAAAGCTCTTCCAAAAGGGATGCCTGATTTATTTGCGTAACCGATTGCGTGGCCAGTTCCTGAATCTGCAACGGGGCAGACTAAATCTGCTTTTATGCCGCGTTCAATATCTTTATCCGCTAAAGCTGCGCCGCAATTATTTCTAGTATACTCAACATTAACTTCTTCGTGCATTGCTCCAGGATCGCTAAAATAAGTAAAGTAGAATATGCAAAGTTTCAGCTTTGAATCATCTATGATTTTTATTGTACCGTGGCTATCTTCATTAAATATTACAATTTCGCCAGGAGCAAGATATTTTTCAGTTTTAAATCCTAAGTTCGCAAAGGCTGATGTTTCTGAAGTTACAGCAATTGCGCCATCTCGCTTGCCTAAAACTAGAGAGTCTATGCCACGCTTATCCCTTGCGGCGTAAATGCCTTGTTCATTCATCAAAAGCACAGAACAAAAGCCGTCAATGTTGTTCATCGCATATTCGATTCCGTCTGGAATGTTATCCTTCTGGCAAATTAATTGTGCTATAACCTCAGTATTATTTATCTGCCCTGCAGTTGCTTCTGAAAGTGAGCCGCCTTTATCAAAAATTCCTTTTAGAATGTCTTCGAGATTAAAAATTGTAGAATTTGTAGCTATTGCAAAATCCCCTAGCTTAGATGTCTTGCCAAGCGGCTGTCTTTCATTGGATAATGCGCCAATGCCATATTTTCCAGTCTTATCCTTGATGTTGTCAAATTCTATTTTAAATGGCACATTTTGAAGTTGATGGCTTTTTTTGAAAATCTTCTCTGCCGGGCCCGTATACAAAGCGACACCTGCCCAATCTGCAGACAAATGTGAATGATAATCTGTGCCATAGAAAAGCTCTTTCGAACAGTCAGTTTTATCAGCTACTCCGAATAGGCCAGCCATGTACAACTCTTGTGTGATATAATTTAAGTTTAAAAAGAATTCTCTACTTCAGAATACACTTCTTGTCTTTTACAAAATCATTTAGCGCAATTTGAATAAAAGCTGGCGCATGAACATCTGAAGGATACATTTTTTGACATACTTTCACAACATATTCTGGAAAACTAGTATCAGACATATAGTCTCTAGCCTGTTCTGCGGTAAGCCCCATTTTAGCCAATTTTGATTGTTGCAGCAGACTAATCTCATCGCCTAAAGAATAAACACCAGTTCTTACGCCAACGATTATGTCTGCTAAAAGTAATGGGAGTTCGCCGCCAAAGCCACCTAAATCGCTTTCTTTGAAAAACCGTTCTAATTCTTTTGTTTCCGGCAGGATTTCACATAATTTCATGGGAGCGGGCCCGACGGGATTTGAACCCGCGACCACTGGCTTAAAAGGCCAATGCTCTGACCTGGCTGAGCTACGGGCCCACATAAAACAGATTAAAAATCGCATTAAAAAGATGTCGCTCAGGCAAAAGTTAAATAACTATGCTTTCAATCTCCAGATATGGTACAACCATACGAAAGCGCAATTGAAATAATAAGATATTTAAGATTAGATGTTACTTGTTTGGGTGATGCTTTCACAAGTGATGAAAGCGATAATTATGAACTCGTTAATAATGGCGTTCAATTAAAAAACCCGGAATTGTTCTTGGTGAATTTTACTGCTCTTGATAAATTAGCAAAGGATGGTTCAGTAGACCTAACCATAACGCCAAGAGAAATTTATGGGACTCTTGAGGGTCATAAGCTAAAGTTAAATGTCATAACTAAAAAAATTCTGTGTGAAGATATGCCTAAAGATCTTGAAGAACAAGTGCAAGAAATTGCAAACAAATATGATTGGACAATAGTACACAAATTAGGTGAAGAAAGAAAAATATAATTACTTTCTTCTTTTCCCAAACCATCTAACTGCCCAATGATACTTTCGCAGTTTTTTGTCAGGAAAGCCGCAAGAACTGCATCTTTTCTTTTGATAGTGATAGGTGTGTTTGCCGCATCTCCTGCATCTGAGATGTGTTTTCTTTCCAGTTT
Organism: Candidatus Woesearchaeota archaeon; assembly: GCA_964354105.1. Taxonomy (GTDB): domain Archaea; phylum Nanobdellota; class Nanobdellia; order UBA10117; family UBA10117; genus CAYGXM01. The sequence goes on along the minus strand of CAYGXM010000003.1, from coordinate 46,146 downwards.
TCCTTCCGTGCGCAGGTGTTCCTTTTGCCATTTTTAGTTACCTCCAGCTTTAACAGATGACTTCACTATCTCACCTAAATCTTTTGTACCGATAACGCCAGGTACACTTCTTATACTAATCTCTAAATCGTGCATGGCGATAGGATTATTTTCTGCTTGGCCTTTAGCAATAATGTCATATTCACCCTTTATCAGATGGGCTTCTAAAATGCAAGGCTTTGCAATTAATGCACTATATACTTCGCCTTCTTTTTTCGGTGCTGTTTGTATCAAAAAGTATCTTTGTTCCATTTTATTTACCCTTAGTTGTTTCTTGGGGTGTGCAATCAAGCCTTTTCACTACTGCAATTCGCGCGTCCTCTTTTAACTTTTTTTCTAACATATCAATACCAACTTGGTCCAAAGCGCTTACTGCTACGAGTATGGTAAAGCCTGCTGAATATGGAACAACATATTTGATTCCAGCATCCACTTTATGCTTTAAAGATGTATAAACTTCGAAGTCTTTTCCTGGTACTGCACAAATGCCATATTGAGCTTCTATCACTACCATAATTCGCTCCTTTAAACTAGGTTTTTAAGCCTTTACACTAGGCTGCAATCTCAGATTTCCAAGCAGATTCTCAAGCCAAAAGATCACGGAGAAGGAGCTACCAAAACGATCATGTCTCCGCGGATGAAGACATTCCCTATCTTCCTTGCAACTTGGCCTTGTTCATCACGCTCTTCAGCATCTGCAAGCACTATGTTTATGTGTATATCGAATGCCTTCAAGATGCCCATAATCTGTTTTTTTGCTTTAGTTTCCACTAAAACTCTTTTGCCCCGGGCTTCATTAAGCAAATCCAGAGGTCTTTCAAAGCTATTTTCCATTGCAAAATAGCTTAGATTTGACATATAAAAGCTTTTTCAGTTAAAAGTAAACGAGGGGAATCTGCAAACACCAGGCTTCGCTGCTCTTGAGAAAGTTTTACGGACCTTGAGAGCTTCCACTGTCTACGGAAGGTTTAAAAATCAACTTCAGGAACTCAACTTCAGAATGACAAACTGGAAATCTGCAAAGCACGGACAAAAGCCAACTGGCGGAAAGTTCTGGCCTGCTAGAAAGAAAAGACTTTCTGAAATGGGCTCAGATGCGACCTTAACTAAAGTTGGCAAGCTTGTAAAAAGGGAAAGACGAATCAGGGGTGGCCATACAGCCACAAAAATAATCACTGCAGATATTGCTAATTTGCAGATAGGAACTACTTTCAAAAAATCCAAAATCAAACTGGTAAAGGAGAACCCTGCAAACAGGAATTTTGCTAGAATGAACGTCATGACAAAAGGAGCAATAATTGAAACAGAAGATGGCATGGCTAAAGTAACATCGAGGCCATCAAGAGACGGCATGGTAAATGCTGTTTTGATTAAAGCAAAATAAGCCTAATCGAAAGTCTTTTAAAGCAATTATAGGTTTTATATATAAATACAGCGCAATGCTTATAAAGGCAATAAATGGGACTGAATAGTGAAAATCACATGCGAGCGAGGTGCTTGTGAAAATGCCCAAAAACAAAACTAAAACTGAACCTGTTAATTTGGAAGATTATGTTCTAAAGCAAGATGCCAACTTGGTTAATCTTGCAAAAGACGTTAGGGAAGGCCTTAAGGTAATTCTGCCAGGCAGAATATACGATGAATGCCTATCTACTGGTGAAGGCCGAATTCAAACAGACTCCACACATATTCATTATCAATCTTTACTGGAAGACATGCAAGCTTTGCGAAGCCATGATATGAAATACGTTCCTGAGAGCACTGTTATATCATTCGAGCCTCGTGAAGATGATTTTGGCATTTATTTTGCATTAGATGACTCGAAAATCATTGGTGTCAATGCTAGCATATGCACAGAAGAACAAATACGAAAACTGTATGGCATCCTTAAACCATACGTAATCCAAAAATCTGAAGCCCAAACTTCGTATCTCGGTAAATCTGAGCTGCCTAAACGTGCAGGTTCTCATTTAGGTGAGAGTGAATTACCTTTACCTCCCGGTTCAAAATTAGGTAAGGAGAGTTTGTAAAATGCCTGAATTTGTTAAAAGATGTCCGGAATGCAATTCAATTAACTTGACAATTGATGAGAAGCACGGCGAAATCCATTGCCGAAGCTGTGGAACTGTTATTGACGAAAATATTGTTGATACAAGTCCTGAATGGCGCGAGTTTTCAGAAGATGGTGAAGACCATCGAAGGGCTGGTGCTCCTGCTACATTCACAAAAGCAGATATGGGTACAGGAACAACTATAGGAAGTGGTTCTGAGATTTATAATTTACCTGGTGCGCAGCGAAGACGATTTTTGAGATTGAGAGAATGGCAAAACAGAGCATCAACTTCTCTTGAGCGAAATTTGAGATATGCATTAGTCGAGCTGAAAAGAGTAGCATCTATGCTGAACCTTCCACCTTCAATTGAAGAGGAATCTGCAAGAATTTACAATCTGGCTGTCAGAAAGACCCTTGTACGAGGCAGAAGCATGGAATCAGTAGTTGTTGGAGCTATTTACATAGCTTCAAGACGTTTTAATTTGCCAAGAAGTTTAAGTGAAATCTGCAAGATTACAGGTGCTAATAAAAGAGACGTTGGCAAGACATACAGATTCATAGCAAGATCATTAGGCATAAAGCTATTGCCATCTGGTCCTGTTGACTACATACCTAAATTTGCAAACAAATTAAACTTTAGCGGAGCTACACAGACAAAAGCAGTTGAAATCCTGAAGAAAGCACAAAACCTGGAGCTGACATCTGGAAGGGGTCCAATCGGATTAAGTGCTGCAGCTTTGTATGTAGCATCACTATTAACAGGAGAGAAAAGGACACAAAGAGAAATAGCTGATGCTGTTGGCGTCACAGAAGTTACAATCAGAAACAGATACAAGGAAATCATAGAGAAATTAGGCTTAAAGATGCCTGAAGACGATTAAGGATTCTAAAATGGTTTGGCAATGCGTATTAAAAACAAAAAATGTTGAAAAATCTTTTAGAGAACGGCCTGGCCTAAGGGAAATGATTGAATCGGGTGAAGCTTTCACATTTGATGAGGCAACACGAGAAGCTCTAAAGGAAACTTCCGTAAACTTGCAAAGAATGCCAAATGAAGATTACTCTGTGTTTATCGTGATACACCAGATTGGCAAGAAACAATCTTACAATAATATTAATAACTATGAAGAAGCTAATTGTTAAAATGGCATTACCACATATTTTCGCATACTTGGGAAGAACACTGCACCTGACAAAGTTAGTCAGCTTTGCTCCTGAAGAAGAAACTGAACTCAAAAAAATAGGATTATATTACAACGTTTATCTTTCAAAAATGACTCCTGCCTACAAGAAAAGAGCTTTACAATTAATAGATGATGTCAAAAAGATTGATTACGAAGCCCAGACATCAGATTTTTACAAAGCTCAGATGAAGGTTGATAATCTTGTAAAGAGATTTGAAATAGAATTCGGCTTAGAAAAACGCTTAGCCGGTCAGGCTTCTTAAAATTTTTAAAAATTCTGTTTGTTTTGCATTTGTTTTAATTCCAGTTGGGCTGAAATGTGTTCTTGCTGCAAAATAGCCTTTTTCCTGCAGTTTTGAGATAACATCAAATAGTTTTGGGACCTGCTTTAGCTTCATTTCAGCCAAATCAAAAAAGCCAACTATTGGAACCTTTGCTTCTTCAGATATCTTGTAAAGTAAGTTTACAGTTTCCCGCGAGATGGTTTTTGGCGATAAAGACCTTGACAGATTCAACATCTTTTCCACTAAATCAACATCCCAAAGAGAGCCAAGCCACATAGGCCCTGCCGATTTCCACACTTTGATATCTCTCTTGATTGGTTTGTCTTTCACTGCCTTGAAATAGATCCGCATGTAATGCCTCGTTGACTGCGAGAAGACGGGCTTGAGGGATAGTCCATACTTTAATCCTGTTTCAATAACATATTTTGTCAGGATTCTAACGCCAACTTCATGCATAAGATAATTATGCAGAGGTTTTGCCTTGTATCTTCTCACGCAAGCTTTGTATTCTGCTCCGCATAATACTGTGGTATCTGTTGCTGTTACAGCAAGAATGCCATTTGGATTTAATTTCTGCACAACTGCATCAAGAAATGGAACAGGAGTTCCAAAAGGATCTAAATCGATGTAGTCAAACTTTGGGGAATTTCCTAAGAGTTTATTGGCAAACTCGTTTGTAATTTTGATTTTTAGTTTGTTCAGCTTTGCATTTTCTTTAATCAAGGCAAATGCAGACTCTTTTGCGTCATTTGCCCACACTACTGACTGTGGAATCTCTTTTTTGATTCTAATTGCGCGCGCACCTGTTGCTGACAACAGATCCAAAGCATTAAACTTCTTGTTTCCGAAAAAAACTTTCAGGAGTAATATAGAGATATCCCTGTTGGATATCATTGTAGGGTTGTAGAAGGCTGGAGACTTGGCATCAAGCTTGTATTTTTTAGGGTCTGGTATGTTTAATTTGGCCGAACCTTCATTGATTTGCACTGTTTTTACTTTTGGCATGTTTCCTTCATCTACTAATAGTAACTAGCCTTTATTAATTATTTTTCCGACTATTTAATGTGAGAAACATGGCAGACACGAAAACTTGGGGATGGATAAAAGTGATCGGTGGCCTAGTTGCACTTTGGTTCTCCTGGAAGGAAGGACTCGGAATGAACCTTGCGGGTGCAGTAGCAATACTAGCATTGCTAACAATAATAGGCGGTTACTTTAAGACAACTGGAAAGGGAAGATAAATTCCCTTTTTTATTTTTTATTTTGTTTTCTTTTATTTAAATTTTCTCCAGCGATTATTTTAAAAAACTAACTATGCTAATTGTATTATGGAAGTTGTAGCAAGGGAAGGCAAAATAACCAAAATAAAGACCTTAGACGATGCATTTGAAGCCCTTAATGATGCTGGGCCTTCACTAAATTCAGCATATGTTTACGATAAAGCGCACGACTGGACATTAATGGTTTACGATGCCATGTTTAGTGGCGACAATCAAGCTATAGAAGTACCACATACTCCAGATGGATTGCAAAATTTTCTATATGATTTATTTAAACCATTTCTTTATGATAGTCCCTCAGATAGTCGCGTTTCTGCAGTAAAGGCAGAGCGTGTACCAAAACCAATCAACTATAGCTCTACAAACGTATTGCGCGCCAATATGTTTCTTTACTTCAAAAAAGAATTTGACGAAAGCTTACACAAAAATTTAGAAAAGGCGGCAGATAGCGTTGAAAAGAAAGAAATAACTGTTTATTATTTAGACTGATTAGATTTTCTCCCAACTAATCTTATTTTTCTCTAAGATCTCAATAATTCTGTTCCTTTGCCCACCTTTGAGGCCTTTCCACTCTATAACGGCGAAGGATGGCTTTGGAATTGTCTTTTCAAATGCCTGCAATATCATTTCTTCAGTTAGCGAATCAATATGATGCTTCGGGCAGATATGGCCTGTTGCATATTTCCCAGCCAGAACGCGCCTTGTAAACTGCGGTGCATAGTGCGGGCCGCCAAAGCCAATGCAGACATCAAGCTTTTCAGGCTCGCTTGTTGCAATCTTTGCGATAACATCTGCAACAGCTTCGCAGGCTTTCATATCTGTCCATTGCTCTTCAGAAGAGCCTACTTCAACAAATATCACTGGAAAAGGACTTGTTGGACTGTGATGCGTGACTTCCAAGCCGACTTCATAATTCAGTTTTAATTGTTCTTTTTTATCCTTCAATGCCTTAATTGCTGAAGCTATGTAAAGAGCAGGTGCTATCGATAATGTCCTTTGCTTACCGCCATAACTATTATCAGAACTCCAATTACCAGTAGCATGAGCATTCAGCATAGGAACGCCTGCCTCGGACCTATGCGAAGATGCAACAATAATCAGCTCTGGCTTTTTCTTTTGCAGCTCTTTTTCGTATTTATCTAAATCAAGAACATTGTCTTCAATTTTAAAATACTCTGCTCCTGCAATTTTAGGGTATTTCTCTTTGAGGATTTTCCCTATGTTGGCTGATGCGGTGTTCCCCTTGGCAATAACAATTAGTTTCATAGACTTAGAAATAAATTAGAGTTTAAAAATTAAGCTGCAGGAACTGCTTCAGCTGGTTTTTCTGCCTTTGGCTTCTCTATGACATTGAAGTGCTTCATCAAATCAATACCTTCAGCCCATTTTGTTATCTTGCAGTTTATTTGCGCAGTGTCATTTGCAATTGTGTTGCCTCTGACTAGTTTCCTGACACGGACACCCTTGAATTTCTTTGGCTCATTAAAGCCAACGTCGCCTTTTTCCAGCAGTAATCGGCGTTTTCCCTGGCCTTCTAAATCTGGGTACAATGGAAAGCCTGCCTTATCGCTTCCGCCTGTTATTGTAAATTCAAAGCCGGGCAGATTAATCAGTTCTCCACGGAAAGTTTCCCCTATCTTCTTTCCCAGTAATTGTTCAGCATCAGGGCTCTTGAGCTCTGACTTGAACGCCCTCTTAGTTTTTGAATCTCCTATTACTATTTTGAATTCAACCATTTTTCAATTTCTTCTCCAATTCGCCTTGCCCTTCTTGTTCTTTATTGAATTTTCTGGCTTCTTGCATCATATAATGCATTGTCTTAACAAGATATCTTCCGCTTACTTGAGTTTTAATTTGAACGCCAGGTCTTAAGAGTGGAGAACTATATGTAATTTCATAAGTCTCATTTCCAGGCTTGTACGTTTTTTTATTTGCTTCAGTTTCGTTTTCCATTTCATTTACCTGCTAGCTGCAGCCTGCCTTTCCAGGTCTGTTCTCTTGCTCATTGCTGTTGCTTTGGCATCGCCTGCTGCTGTTGCGATTATTTCATTTGCTAATGTATCTTGAATGTGATTTTTCCCTTTTAATGAAGCCAAGAATGCGCCCTGGATAATCCATCTTAAAACTAAATCAATTCTTCTTTGCGGGGCCAGGTCAGCTGCTTTTGGATAACGAACACCGCCATATTCAATAGTTGCAATGCCTTCCCTTGGCGTGCCTGCTTCGATTGCCTTGACTAGAACTTCAATTGGATTTTTGCCTGTCTTTTTCTCTATAATTTCAAAGGCTTTTATTATGACTTTATATTGTGTTGAACCTTTTCCAGTGTTCACGTTTGAAGTCCAATAGTGTTTCTTTCCTTTGTGGCCTGTGACCATTAATTTTAAAGCGAGCCTTTCAACAATTGATTTCTTCGATTTCCAGAACTGTTTTTTAATTGCCCTGCCAGCAGAATAAGGGACATAAACTGCAGTCAAATTCAAATACGGCTTTAAGCCGGCATCTCTGACTTCAACATTTGTTGCCCACTTGCCGAAAAGTTTTATGTTTGCTCTGTAATTTGGAAGAGGTCTTACTTCCTCTTTTTTCTTTTCCTTTGGTTTTCTAACCCTCTTTGGCTTAATGGGAGTTTCTTTAATTTCAGCTTGCTCTTCCGAAATGACTTTAGGTTGAGTTTCAATTTCTTCTTTTGCCTCTTCGATTTTTTCTTCTACCATTACCTGCCTGCAGTCTTCTCTATCTTGCCTTTGCACAGCCATTTTAGTGGCTGGTTGTTTACAGATATGACTTTCCATTTAACTTCGGGAATATCGCCTTTGGATTTGCCCATTCGGCCGCCTATTCCATCAACTAAAACTTCGTCATGCTCATTGATGAAAGTAATTGCGTGATTTCCAGGGCAAAATGCTGTAATCTGCTTGTTGTTCTTTGTTAATTGAACGCGGACTGCCTTTCTCATAGCAGAATTAGGCTGCTTTGCTTCCAATTGCCTCTTTTCCAGAACAATTCCTCTTGCTTGTGGAGCAGCTTCTAAAGGATCAACCTTCTCTTTTAACCGCAGAGCTCGCTTGACAAACCACTTGTTATGCCAGCGGGCATTCTTTCTTCTATTTCGAACTTGTTTTCCCGCAAATAATCCTCTTCCTTTTTTACCCATATTTAGTTGAATTAGCCTCCAGAATATGATTTATAAAGGTTATCTAAGGTACCAATATCTTTTCTAATCTGTAAATCTCAATTGGTATTTCCTTATTATCAGTAAATTTCTTCCTGCTAGTTAGCGGTTTAGGTTCTGTTTTCATATATTCCTGGCTCTTTTTAATCATGAATTCTGCAGTCTTCTTTGCCACTTTATCGGACGGTAATTCAAATTTCCAAAAGATTCGGAAAGGCCCTTCTTTAAGACTTTTGTCTTTGAGGTTGTATTTTTGGACTTCTTCAGAACTATATTTCTTACCACCAATGTCGCACAAGACTAAACCGTATTCATCGTGCGGAAAAGGGAGCAATTTATTTTCCCATTCTTTTGGTATCTCAGGACAACTATCATCGACACGAGCATTGAATATAAAATTTGTTAGTTCTTTGTCTATATTTCCTGTATAAGTTCTATAATTTACAAAATCCAACCAAATTTCGTATTGCATAATGTTTAACAATTAGTTAAGAATAAAAGACTTGCGAATTATTTGTTCGCTATTGCAGCCACAGTAATTGTAAACGGCCTCTTTAATAATGCTGAAAGCTCTTCACTTGTTTGTGTTAGTTCTGTGAGTTTGGCTCTTGCCAGCTCTGCTGCTCCTTTTAATTGTCTTTTCATTACATCAGAACAGGTTTTTGTTATGAAAACATCATTGGTTTTGCCTAATTTTAGTGCCTTGAGGCACACGTTCATGCCGATTATTAGTTTCTTTTCCTTTTGTGCTTTGATTATTGCATCAACTGACATTTTACTCTTCCTTCTCCTTTGACCTCAGCATCTTTACAATAAGGCCTGGCAGGCCTGTTCCAATCGGCACTGGCTGGTTAATCATGACATTCTCTATTACAGATGCTAATTTATCAGTCTCGCCGACAATTGAAGCATCAATCAAGTGCTTTAATGGAATTTCAAAACTCGCCCTCGCCAAAACAGACGTCTTTTGTGATGTTATTCCATGCCTTGTAATTCCCTTTATTTCCCCTGTTGAGCACATCATGTCTGCTACTAACATTACATGCCTTATATCGACAGGCATGCCCTGTTCTTCCAAAACAGACATGACTTCGTCAATAATTGCCTGTCTTGCAGCCTCTATTCCAAGAACTTTTCCTATCTCTATAAGATTGTTAGTTGTAGTCCTTGCTTCATCAACCTCTTCTACTGGTAAAACATCTTTCAAGTTAGTTCCAAATGTTTGGATTGCAAATTCTTCGGTGTCTTTTCTGTAAACAGGCAGGACTGCTGTTATGTCTTTAACGCCTGCAACCGTTATGTCTTTTAATTTTTCTTTAAACCTGTAAATCTTCTTGATGTCCTGGTCTTTTGCTGTAACTTTTAACGTCAAACCGGTGCCATCAACTTTTGCCTTAGTCTGCTGCTCTATCATTTTTGCAATGTTTTCTGATTTTACTCCGTGCAATTCTAATTCTTCTTTTTCCAAAGAAATTGTTATGCTTAATTCTGCGAGATTTAAAGTAACTTCTTTAGCTAATTCTTTTAATGTAACACGTTTCAGCCTTGCTGCAATTTTCTCTGCTGCTGGCCTGCTTTTGTTATGAGGAGATTTCAAATAAATCATCATAGACGGTGTTTTAGGATCTTTCCTTGCATCAAAGATTTCAATGATTCTTGGCAGGCCTAATGTAACATTAAGCTGAGAAACTCCAACGAAGTGGTGTGTTCTCATAGTCATCTGCGTGCCAGGCTCGCCTAAAGATTGGGCAGAAATTATCCCAACTGCTTCGCCAGGGTCGACTTGTGACCTCAAATAATGCTTAACTGTATTTTGATAGATTTTTTGCTTTTCTTTCTCTGACAGTTTCTGCTCTTTCGCAATTCTTTCTATCTCTGCGGCAACAGCTTCTGGGAGTTGCTGCTTCAACCACTCTGTATGTACATCGTCATGCGCTGTCATTTTATGTAATCTCAATTCCGCCTTGCTTTGATTTTGAAACGTCTATATTATCGCCACCATATGCGAACTGTATGATTTTTTCACCTGAATCCCTGACTGTTGCGTCGTAGTTTGTTTTCAAGTCCTGCAAGGCATTAATCAGGCGTCTTTGCATGTAGCCTGACTTAGGAGTTCTTACAGCTGTGTCAATCAGCGAATCGCGGCCGACAATCGCATTAAACCAAGTTTCTAAAGGATCCAGACCTTCTCCATATGCGTGCCGTACAAAACCACGGGCCCTTGCTGATAAGTCTCCCCTCTTGAAGTGCGGTAATGTTCTTAGATTATAACCAATATGAACTCGCTTGCCTCTAAGCGACTGTTGCCCTACAAAACCAGACATCTGGGACAGGTTCAATAAAGAGGCCATGCCTGCTTTTGCCATCAAAACCAGCATGTTTCCTTCTGTAGCTTCTTTCTCTACAATTTGTCCTACAGGTACACGGGAGTTGTTTAGTGCGGACAGTATTTTAGCTTCTACAGTTTCTTTTATTGTCTTTCCAGGTACAGCTACTATTTTGCCTGCTCTTTTTTGTTTCAGTATTTCGCGGACTTCTTTTTCGCTTGCCGCAACCAATTCTTTAATTTGCCTTATTGCCTTCTGCGATAAGTCTAAATCAGCGAAGGACATCGTATAGGCCTGCGAGCGAACAATTTCTATTCCAAGCCTGTTTAATGAATTTATCATCTCTCTGGCTATTTTTGGACTGTAATGCATAAACAAATGCTGCAAAAGCAAGCCGTGTTCAGGCCCCAGTAATTTTTCAGAAACTACGCCTTTTACAAGCTGGCCGTTTTTTATAACTACGTTGGCGTCTTCAAAGTGCAGGTCTTTTGGCAGCAACATACTGAAAATCTGCTTTCCAGACCACAACTCCTGGCCTGCTTTTGTTGTTGTGGGTTCGGGAATATCATAAATGCCTGCTGCTACAAGTATATCTGAAGTTTGCTTTCTATCAAGCAGCGTGTCATCTTTAGTTAAAACATACAAACCGAGAAGAGCGTCTTGTACAATTCCGACTATTGCTGCTCCGTATCTTGGAGTTATAATTTGTTTCTCTAAATTTAAGAGATGTTTTGTTTCTGCTCTCGCTTCTTCTGTCTGAGGAACATGCAGGTTCATTTCGTCGCCGTCGAAGTCTGCATTATATGGAATAGCGACAGCGGGGTTAATCCTGAGCGTTTTTGTCGGCACTATCTTGACAAAATGGCCCATCATGCTCAATCTGTGCAAGCTAGGCTGCCTGTTAAACAGTACGATATCGCCGTTCAACAAATGCCTCTCAACAATCCAGCCAGGCTGTAATTCTGCAAGGATTTGCTCTTTAGTATCATCTGTGATTTTCTTTCTCTTGCCTTCATCTGTTATAACATAAGTTGCACCAGGATGCACGCTTCCATTCGTAATTGCTGTTTTGAGCCAGTCAATGTTCCACTCTGTTACAAGTTCAGGAACGGTAAGCTCGCGAGCCATCTGCGCAGGAACACCAACTTCGTTTATCCCCAAGAAAGGATCAGGTGTTATTACAGACCTTGCTGAGAAATTAACACGCTTTCCGGCAAGATTATGCCTAAAGCGGCCTTCCTTGCCTTTCAGCCTTTGCGCCAGTGTCTTCAAAGGCCTGCCGGATTTATGTCTTGCAACAGGAACTTGCGCAACGCTGTTATCGAAATAAGTTGTAACATGATATTGTAATAAGTCCCAAAGGTCTTCAAGAATTATTTCAGGAGCGCCAGCATTTATATTTTCAACCAATCTCTGGTTTACACGAACTATGTCTGATAATTTATGTGTCAGGTCATCTTCGGACCTTTCTCCCGTTATCAACGTGATTGAAGGCCTTGCAGTTATCGGTGGAACTAACAATACGTTTAAGACCATCCACTCTGGCCTTGCTTCTGCTGCATTGAATCCTATGACTTCCAAATCTTCGTCTGGGATCTTTTCCAGCCTTTCTCTTACTTCATTAGGCCACAATCGTCTTCCTGCTTCATGGAATGAAGATGGCTTCTCTAATTTTATTTCAGGGGCTGCGGCTTTGCAGTATAGGCATTTCTTTGTCCTTCTTATCTGATTAAATGCAATCTTGATTGTAGAATGCAGGACATCAATGTTATTCTGTTTTTTAGCATCTTTTATGCGCTCTTTCCAGACTTCAATTTTTTCTTGCGGCAATAAGATTCTTCCGCAAGAGCTACAGAAGCTTCTCAGCAGCAAATAAATCTGCGGTATGTAATGTATGTGTATGACTGGCTTTGCAAGCTGTATGAAGCCGAAATGTCCTGGGCAAGTCCTCATCCTTCCGCCGCATATCTTGCAGCGAAGGCCGGGGTCTATGACACCCATTGCCAAATCCATTAGGCCTTTCTCTACAGGATAGCCGTCTGCATCGTATAATTCAGGAGAAATTACATTAACAGTCGCTATTCTTTTTATGAATGATGGCGAAACAACTCCGAAAGACATTTCGCCTATCTTTTTTGTTACTATTGGATCTGCCATCTTTTATCTGTTAGCCTCCATCTTGCATTTTCCTGTTAGCTTGCATGGTACTTGCTGACCATTCACCTTTTCTCTTATTGAGCGGCTTATTTCGGCATTATCAACATTCACCATTTAGTATTTATCCTTCAATTTTAATTTTGGCCTGATATGCAGTGATTTTAGCTCATCAAGGAACAGCTTGAATGCATAAGAAAGTTCAATTGGCGAGACTTTTGTCTTTTCACCGCATAAGCAATAGGCTTTATTTTTGTAAACATCATGTATCGCAATATCGCCGCAACGCTCGCAAGCCCAGATTATTGCCTTGTCAGAATCAAATCTTTCTTTCATCAACAGGGATGCGCCGTGTGCGATGAAGCATTCTTTTTCCATCTCTCCAAGTCGCAGGCCGCCTTCCTTTGCTTTGCCTTCTGTTGGCTGGTGCGTCAATAAAGCGATGGGTCCTCTTGCACGACTCTGCACTTTGTCTGCAACTTGATGCTTTAATCTCAGATAATAAATATCACCGACAAAAATTCTTGCCGGAAATTGTTTTCCGGTTCTTCCATCGTAAAGGATTTCAGTGCCGTCGTCTCTGAAGCCTAACTTCAAAAGTTCAGAGCGAAGATCTTGGACTGGCTCGTTAACGAAAGCAGTTCCATCGATGTTCCTTCCTGATAATGCACCGACTTTTCCTGCTAGCGCTTCCAAAAGATGTGCGACTGTCATACGCTTTGGCAGGCCATTAGGAGAGAATATGATGTCTGGCTTTATTCCAGATGCGGTAAATGGAACATCAGCCTCCGGCAATAACAACCCGATGACTCCTTTCTGCCCGTGCCTGGAGCTCATTTTGTCGCCAACTTCTGGCGTTCTTGTTTCTCTTACTTCAACTTTAATCAACATAGAACCGCCTTCACTCTCTGTGATTACGACTTTATTAACAACGCCATTTTCACCATGTCGCACTCTTATTGAAGAATCTTTTCTGACATTTGCTGCTGTACTAAAGGCTTCTAATTTTCCTAAAAATCTTGGCGGACTTGTCTTTCCAATTAAAACATCACCACCAGAAACTTCTGCCTCGGGATAAACTATGCCATCTTCTGTCAATAATTTATAATCATTTTCAACAGTATAACCTTGTATATCCTTAGGTGGAACTAAAATTTCATCAACTTGTCCGCCAGGATACCGCAGTTTTTCGGTTCGGTACGGTCTGAAATAAGTACTTTTGCCTAAGCCTCTTTGTATGGAACCTTTGTTAAGAACAGAAGCGTCGGACATGTTATAGCCATCCATATTTAGGATTGCAATTACGACATTCTGGCCTGCAGCCCTTTCGTCTCCCAATAAAGATTGCGTGAACGATCTTACAATTGGTGTTTGAGGATAGTGCAGTAAATTCAAAGCAGTATCTGTCCTGTTTGGGAAATTAAGAGCGTAACAGCCCATTGCTTGCTTCTGGGTTTTCTGTCCCCTATTTAATTTAGATGACTGATTGTAATTTGCATACGGAACTAGGGAAGTTGTGACTCCGAAAATCGCTATTGGATTTATCTCTAAATGAGTGTGCTCCGATTTTATATCATTTTCATTCAAGGCAATGAATGTGTTTTCCTCTTCTAAACAGTCTACATACTCTATGATGCCTTCCCTTACTAAGTCAGACCACTTTACCTCTCCACTGCGCAATCTTTCAACGTGCTCTGTTGTAAGAAGAGACTTTCCGTCCTTCACAACAATCAGGGGCCTTACAACTCTGTCCTTTTCTGTTACAACATATACTGCATCAAGGGCTTTCCTGAATTGTATGTTCAAATATTTTGACAGCTTGCCTGCTCTCCTTGCTTCTATTACAGATTTTACAAATTCCTGCGGCTGTTCAACGTTTCCGACGAGCTGCCCATTGAAAAATGCGTCTGCCATGTTAGTTAGATTGTAACTTCAATCCAAGTGAAGTTAGTGCGTTTAGATTCGCCTTTGCCTCTTCTATTCCGAGCTCTGGCGTTATAGAGGCGAGCAATGCAAGATTTTTTCTAAGCCCTATGTGCTTGCCTTCAGGGGATTCTAATGCGCAAAGTCTGCCCCAGTGAGTGCTGTGTAATTGTCGGGCTTCAAATGATTCCCTTTGTGCTTCCAATAATGACACAACTCTTTGCAAATGTGATAATGTTGCTAAGGCATTTTCCCTGTCCAGTCTTTGCGATACTCCCTGCCTGTTGGCCGTCCAGTTTCCAGTTGCCAGTGCAGATTTAATTCTGTCAGAAAGGAATTTTGTCCGGATTATTGCGCCTAATGGCAATACTTTTCCTCTCCTTACACCGCGCTGGAAAATATACAGCATGTCATTTACAAGTATGCGGAAATTTTGCCTGAATAAATCTTCCAACAAGTCGCCAGCCATTCTTACCCTTTTGTTTTGGTAGTGGTCTTTGTCGTCTTTCTTCAGCTTGCCTTGTTTCAGCAACAATAATTTTTTGATTGCCGTGCAAAGATACCTTGCCTTTGCTATTCTAAGTTCTGCCGGCGTGCCTATGTGCGGCAACAAGAAATTATCAAGAATGTGCTGTACGCGTTCGACGCGCTGCTCTTTGGGCATCATTATCCCAATTTCCTGCCCAATCTTGTCTTGTGCAGCTTCTTCTGTCCTTATATCGACTGCTTCTATCAAATTAATATAAACATCGTCGTCTGAAACTCCTATTGCAGAAGCTATGTCTGCATCTTTTACCAGGCCTAGAGCTTTCAAAATCAGAATTAAAGGCAACCTTTTGTTGGAGCCGAATGTAACAAGAAGAACTCCTTCCTTTGTCCTTTCTACGGTGTGCGGTATCTTGTATAAATCAGATGCCGAGTATACATTTGCAGAATGTGTTATCGGGCCTGATTTTTCTTTCTGCACGAAAATTGTATTTGCAGCTAAGTCTTCCAATAATACAAGAACACGCTCCGTTCCATTTATCAGGAAGTAACCGCCGGTGTCATAAGGGTCTTCGCCGGCCATAATCAAATCGTCTTTTGATGAATTATACAGGTAGCAATTTTTTGACTTCAGCATTATCGGCAAATCGCATAATTGCACTTCAGATCTTTCCCTCTCCTTTCCATCTATGACTAAGCTAACCTCAATGAAAACAGGCGCGGAATATGTTAAATCTCTTATTCTGGACTCGACGGGAAGTATTTTCCACTTTGTGCCATCAGCCTCTATCAATGTCGGCTTTTCGATCCTGATTTTCCCGAAAACCACCTTAACTTCTTCGGCTTCTGGCGGGATTACAGACGGCGTCGCTTCAGCAACTTCGTCTATGATTTTTTGCAGTCTGCGTTCTATGAAATCATTGAAACTTTCTATATTTGACTGCACAAAATTGTTCTCTTCAAAATATTTTTTTACTAATAGTGTTCTATCTTCTTTGCTCAATTTTACTTCGGCGTTTGGCATTTAGACGATCCTTCTGTAATAAGGGTTTTTTCCTGTCGGACTTTCTCTTTCTATCTTAATTATTTGGCCTGGCTTGCCTCCGATGAGTTTTACGATCGGGTCTGTTAAAAAAATTACAGGTAATTGTATTGCAGTTACATTTAATTGCTCCAGAAGATTTGCAGCTTCTTCTTCAGTCAAGATGGCTTGTTTAGGAACTAGAATATGTTTTTGGATATCAACGACTTTTTTAGCTTCAGCTTCAACAGCCATTCTAACCGTGTGCACCTTGCCTACAGGATGCGATTTTCCCTCAGTATCCGTTTACAGGAATGGGGAAGGCTGTAAGGGTCTTTTTGGGTGGCTTTTTAAACTTTTTGCTTTATTACGTTAGGCTTACCATGCTTAAAAAACAGCTTGAAGAACTGCTGAATTCTGCTAAAAACAGGGCTATCTGTTCCTTAAATGTAATGCGAGACGACGTTGATTCAATAGCTCTTGGTTTTTCCGACTATTGTGATATCAAGTTTGTGTACAACAAGAATGCTTTAAGAGGAGTTTATTACATATCTCCGGATTCTGCAACATTTTATACTTATGGTGAAAATGTAGACCAGCTTCCCGCTGTTAAAAAATTGAAGAGTTTTGTAAAGGAGCAGTTTAATGTCCAGGAGACTGGTGACTTGCAGGCTTTTGATAATGCAAGCTTCAGGGAGCTCGTCAAAGAAAAATTTATAGAACGTGGGGTGAAAAACCTGTTTTTGAAAACCCTGCTGGCAGGCAATTGCGATATAATAGGATTGCAAACTGAAAATAATAATCTGGTTTTTGGCTTGCAATATTTCGAGCGAATCAGGATTGCGGGCAGCATTGGAAAAGGCACCAAGATGAAGAGGTATGAAATATGAGTGTGTGGAGAAAAGCTCTCTGGGAATATGTTTCTGAGATTACCTGCAAGGATACATCCGGGCATGACCCATTTCATCCCATGCGGACTTACGGACTGGCCAAATACATTATTGCGCATGAACCTTTGGAGGTTGACGGCGATAAAGTCTATGCGATTGCTATACCTCACGATATCGGCTGGACTAGATATTCAAATCCTGCTGTTCTGAAGGAAGACCCTAAAGGAGAGAAGCATCCAGAGTATAGTGCTCAAATGATCGAGCCAGTTTTAAAGAGAATTGGTTTCCCGGAATCTAAAATTGAAGACGTCCTTAAAGGAATAAGGCTGCACGATGACACCAAGCATTGGGGCAATAACGTGCGGAATGTTGAAAATGAAATTAAAGTTGTACAAGATGCAGACAATCTTGAAGCAATGGGTGCAATAGGCCTGACCAGATTGATAATCTATGGCTATGGACATGGAAAAATGGTGTATAAGCCCAAAGGAACTCATGAAGATTGTACAATTCATAACATCGAGTGGCATATTCATATCCTAGAAAAGAGGTTGCACACCAGAACTGCAAAGGAGCTTGCAAAAAGGCTGCAGTCATTTCAAAAACAGTTTGTGCAGAATTTTTTAGGGCAGCATAGTTTTGCAATGAGATGCGCAGAAGAATAAGCGCCCGGGCCGAGATTTGAACTCGGGTCTGAACCGTTCTGCGGTAATTGACAGGGCAATAGTGCCATAATTTCTCACAGCATTTCTATCCTAACCGCTAGACTACCCGGGCTTTCAGTACAATTTTATTGTACTTAGGATTACTCGAGCCTACAGTGCTTAAAAATCTTTTCACTGCAGCCTGAGAACAAATACTACACCTATTAGCTATAGGACCTTTGCTCCTAAACCATATACTATGATTAATTTCTAATAAATCTAGAGCTTTTATAATGTCTGTTTGAAGTTTAAATATATTAGACGTAAACTCTATAAAATAACCTTTGTGTTTCCATCTTTTATAGATTGTGCCGTCTGTATTAAACAATCCGCGTAAACAAGCCGCAATGAATTTCTTATCGGTAAAAATCCAGTTGGGGAAGCCAACATTATTATCTTTTTTATTTCCTGCTTTTAGCCCGACTCCCTCTAAAATTTTAACAAAATCTTTACTATACTTGTACAATAAAATTTCCTTGAATTTTTGGTGATATTTTACAGACATCTCAATAGCAAACAAATCTTTAATTAACGGCTTGATAAAATTTAGAAGATATCTTTCATCATCTTCGGAATTCCCGCAAACATAAACAGCATACTGTTTAATTCTGCTGTTGGCAACAATAGACCCGTCGCCCAGCATAATTCCGACAAATTCTGCTAACCTAGTAGACATTTTTAACTTGGCCATGACAGTTATCTCTCCTATCTTAAATATAAATCTTTTGCTGGAATTTGGGCTTTTAAAATGTTTTTGACTAGGAATCCCGCCTGCCGGATCTGTTCGAAAGCAGTAAAGCCTAAACAGCTTCGCTGTTTTCTTTGAACCAGCGACCTCCCGGGTTCTGAGCGCTATAATTCAGTGCTTATCTAGCGATAAGTGCTGTCTACAGCCAGGCGCTCTAACCAGTCTGAGCTAAGGCGGGATGATTTAGAGTTAAAATTTGAATTTAAAAGTGTTATCTCTTGAATTCAGACAGATCTAAACATTAACACAAATTCAGGCTTACAATCTCCTTCACCCTTTAGAGACTTACTTGTAAGTCTCTTCAGAGCCTGTTGCCCTGATTCTTCCTTTTACAGATACCCTGTTGCTCAAGAATACTTTTGGAGTCTCGCCAACATCGCCCTTTTTTCTTATCTTTGCGGCAGGCAGCATTATCATTCCAGATATTGCTAATGAAGATTTCATGTTGTAAGTCAGTATTTTCTCTTCATGCGGCCAGATGACATCAAACTTCCAGAGCACTTTTACAGCACCATCGGATTTTTTTATTGCGGTTGGGTGCATAGTTGCAAATTCTCTGGATAATGTCAACGGTGTTGGGATTGTATCTTCAATTATGACATTTCTTTGCGGCTTTGTTGAGTTGTTCTTTACATGCAATTTAACTTTCAAAGCGCGTTCTGCAGAGCTTAGCTCTTTTGAGATTGAAAGCCCTTGGCCGAAATACCAGAAGCCAATGTACAGCAGCAACAACAAAGATATCAGGATTGCAAGCAATGGCAGGAATGAAATGGAATAGACTAAAGTCGTGCTGGCTCCAATCGGCAGGGAGTATGGCCAGGCAGCTTCTGCATTTTTTCCGATTAATGTTACCGCGGGCTTTACTTTTCCCTCAATGAAGAAACGCTGCCAGCTCGGCACTTCTATCTTATAATAATCGTCTGCCACAGTGTTGCCGATGTTTTTAATGCTGACCATGTAAGTCTTGCCTAAAAGTTTTGGATCTTCAAATACATCCACTTTAACTGATTCTTTTTCTAATACAGTAGGTGTAAATTTATAATCTTTGACGAATTCCGTGCCTTTGTAAACCGACAGGGTAAAGTCATATGGTTGTGCAGGTGTGTCCAGCGGAATGTCCAAAGTTTCATCCCAAACTTCTCTCGCTTCGCCTTTTGGCATTGCACCGACATCAAGTTCAACCGGTGTTTTAAGAAGAGGGGAGCTTAATTTTGCAGTTATGTCTTCAACTGCAGTTGTCCCTGTGTTTTTCAAAATTAAATTGGCATCAACTGAGCCGGGCTCTATTTCTGCCGGTATGCCCCAATTCGGCTCGATGTGCGCCAATTCTGAAAGAACTGTCAGTCGTAAAAAGTCTGATGTGCGGATATCTGCATTAACATATGATAATGCTAGAATTTCAACCGCATAATTTCCAATTAAAACATCGCGAGGCGGCTGGACGTAAACTCTTGTCGATGAGCCTGATGTCAGAATAGGATCGTCGAAGCGAACAGATCCCCATTCAAAAGTTGCTGGTCTTAATCGTATAGGGTCTGCGATGCCTGTAACAGTTACATCATAAACTGCTGTGCCGTTCCAGTCGATTGCATCTTTAACAGGATTAACCTTGATTTCAAGCTCGGCTCTTACAGTGCCTATTAACAACAGGAAAAGCAGTGCTAAAACTAGATGTCGTGGCCTCATTTTAACTTAAATGGCCATTCGCAATTTAAAAGTCTTTTCTTTGCCAAATTGCGACTATAACTAAGTGAAATTTCCCTCTGCAATTTGCTCTAGTTTCTCTTTATCATTAATGGTGTATGAATGATACTTGTGGCGTATGCTTTGAATCTTTAAGCCTCCATAATCATCTGCCAGACGAACGAGCGCGTGTCCTGCAGACACCGCGCTGCAGAGCTCGTCTCTCAGGTATATTGCCTTGAAAATTTTCCTGTCCTTCTGCATAAGAATCTTTTTGGCTGCATATTGCGCTATTGCGTCATGGGGTGAAGGTATAGCTTTGCCATTTTTTACAAATTTATTCTTCCTCAAGTAAATATACTTCATGTTTAACAACAAATTGCCATAGTGCGAATTTCTTGAGAATACAAGTTCGCTTGCCTTGTGCAATACTTCTTCAGGGTCTAAATCGGGATTTCCGCTTAAGAATTCATTTGCTTTTTCAAGCACCTTTTCAAGCTCGCTGTTTAACTGGCTCATCCCAGTGTTATAATATGTTGTTGCTTGTTATTTAATCTTGCGGTAGAATTTTTGTCATTATGTAAAATTACCTTCAGCAATCTCCTTTAATTTTCTTCTATTTATTACTTTATATGTGACGACTGAACCTTGACGGCTTGTGCGGTGAATTTTTACTGCCCTTACAGTTTTTAGATATCTAAAAGCCTGCCTTGCAGATTGTATGGAGCAGTTCTCATCGGCAAGAGGGCTGGATCTGGTGTAAATTGCGCCTCTGTCCAATAGTTTTTTGGCTATATATTGTGCAGACAATTCTGCAGGAGATGGTATTTTTTTGCGCTTAGCTACAAATTTGCCGCCAGAAAATGAGATGTAATTAAGTTCAACCAGTTGCAAGCCGTATGAACCATTATGAAGAACTTTTAGGCAGGCCTTTTCCATTGCAGTGTATAATTTAGTTCCCACTACTGAGTTCGCTTCTTCTAGGATTCTCTCGAGCGTATCTTTCGGTATGTGCACCATAAAAATGGGGCTGCTGAGATTTTCTCAGCCGAACAAGCAGAGACAAGACCAAGAAAAAGTATCGCACTTTTTCTGGTCCCCGCTGAATTTTATTCAGCTAGGGCTTTGCTTTCTGAGGAGCATCTTACAGCTCCGCAGGCTGTTTGAACTCAGATTATACCCATTTTGTTTCAATCGAACAAGCACATCAAGCTGCGCTTGTGGACGACCACCCCAAGGATATGTCCTACCAAGTTAGACTACAGCCCCAGAACCAATAGTTAGTATCATACTTTTAAGAGGTTTGCCAAAGGTGAATCTGTAAATGTCTGCAAAAAGTTTACAAGCATTGTTAGCGGCAAGTTAAGCTTTCTCTGACACAAACAAAATCTTAAAGATTTTGTTGTGCAGCGAAATATGAATTTCGCTTGCATTAAGGACTTCCCCTTAGCCCAAATATTTATCTGTAAAAACTTCTTTTTCTACTTTGCCCCAGCCTTCAGTTATCTTCTTGCTATAGCCGGCAATTTGTTTTTTAATTTCTGGCCAGGCTTTCCAAACTTCATTTATCCATGCAGCTTCTACAGCTTCAGATTCGAAAGAGGCAGTTATGCCTTTATGCGCCAGCTGGAATAATTTCCTGTAAAAATCAAACATCGGCTCCAAATCCTGCTTCTCGAAAATCTTTGTTTCAATTATGCTGTGCAGGCTGTTTGGATTTGGGTTTAGAATCGGATTCAACATGCTGAGAAAATCTTCTGCCTTGCGGATAATCCTTCTGCTTATTTCCCTTATTATGAAAGAATTTGTTTTGATATCATAAATTTCAAATTCATTATTCAGCTCATCAAATTGTGGTAATTTATATTTCTGTTTTAATTTGTCATATTCTGCTTTCAGTTTTTCTAATTTGTTTGTTTTCTCTGGCATAACAAATCAAAATAGCAAAATTAGGTTTTTAAGCTTGCTCTAGGTATTTTTGTCCAAATCTTCAGGTATTTAAGCTGTTATACGCTGTGGGTATACTGTCTTTCGTTTTCCTTGCCTGCATCTTTTCATGCAACGCTTCTATATGAGTCTTGAGCACTTTTCTTACCTTGTTGTACGGCACACCATCAATTGTAATATAAACTTCACCTTCCAGCCTATCAGCAAGGTTTATTCCAGCGCTTAACGTTCGTATCCTGCAGTATCCAAAATCTGGGTCTTCTTCATTAATACCATCATATATTACAGTTTTTTTCTCTGTCTTTGCAATTATCATTGGTACGTACTTGTATTGCTGTGTTGGCCCTAATCTATTGCGCTCAAAAGAAAAATCTATGTTGACGTGTTTTGCTTTTCGAATTTGGCTCTCAAGTTCTGAAATGTTCTGAACTGTGACCGTCGCTATTGTATCTTGGCTTGTCATCTGCATAATACCTTTGGTATATTATTTACTATATTTTCAATATTATAAAGCTTTCTGCGCCTTGCTACTTTCTTGAAAGAAGCCGTCGAGAAGGCCGGTTACATCTTTAATGCCTTTATTTAGTGTTTTAGGGTCTATTCCAAAAGCATCTGCTATGTCCTTCTGTTTCCTGCGCTCTGCAGTGTCTTTAGTTGCAAAATAGTATGCTGCAGCCAGATGTCTTGGCCATAATGGCGGGTTTAGCAATAGAGGTTCTTTTGCTGGCTCTTTTCCAGAATATTTTTCCAAAGCATTAAGAACCTTTTTAACAATTTCTTCGCTGTTGCCTAGCATTGTTGCGATAGTGGGCAACTCAGAAATATAATATTCTATCTGAGTTTTTTGGCCGTCTTGATCTTCGTAATTAGTAATTAATTCTTGGATTTGCTTTTTGTATTTTCCATAAAGATTATCGACTTTTGTCATTGGCGGCAGCATGCCTGATGACATGTAAAATACATTTGAATTATGTATTCCTGTTTTGTCATTTTTTGCCATGCTGAAATTTTAAAGTAAACTTAGGCGCTTGCTTTTTAAGACTTGCTAATTCTAGCTTGAAATGGTTAATAGAACTACAGAGCTATTCTGGGAAACACAGCATTTGGTTGGAGGTCTGCTGGACGATGCTGAATATCTATGCGAAACTGTCGAGGTAGAATTCGGCCCAGATGGCGTTATAAGAAAAGAGCTCAACAACCTCGAAAGCCAGATTAGTGCCTTAGAAAATGTTGCGGACCCTGATGTCCGCGAATACAGGGACCTGCACGACTTGCGCGCTTACTTTAACTTGAAAAGAGACATGGCCAAATTAGAGGAGAACAAAGACGTGAAGGAGCACTTAGAAAGGCCGCGCCTCTGGCTCGATAATCCATACATAAGGCATTATATTTTCAAGCAACACAGGCTGGAGCGCATGAAAAAGCGCGGCATGAAATTGCTCAAACGCTACGGGAATAAATATCCTGCTGAAAAAGACCTTGAAAGCATGATAGGCCAGTTGGACAGCAGACTGACAAAACTAAAAGGTGGAAATGATGTTGTGCTTTCGCTCTCCGAGGCATTGAAAACATATTCTGACAGGAGAAGTACCACGACGAAGCTTGTGCATGGGCTGCTTTATGCTGCAATATCTTACCTGCAAGTTACCATGACATATACCGACATAAATTTTGACAGGAAATTGCTTGCTCCAGATGAAAAAGCTGCGAGAAAATTCGGGAGTCTGGAAAGGCGGCAAGCCCGACTTATTGACAAACTGACAAAATTCGAGAAGCTCGGATCAGAAGTTGTCAAAATTGGCTATGAAGAGGCTATGTTCGATTACCGAAACCACTATTCTGCCGCATTATACGAAACTGATGACATGTTAGATGAGCGGCCCTCAAACATTGAATTGTTCATAAATGCCGCAGTTAGTGATAGCTGTGGCGGTGATGATGATGACGAAGGCGAAGAGCCTGGAAACATTAATCCTGGAAGCCCAGGAAGATTTAGTTGATGGATTCCAGAAGCTGGACAGGAGAACGTACGAAGAGCTAAACACACGTCTCGATCTTGCGCGGGAAGCTTTGGTTAATTATGTCACGAAAGTAATAACCTCTGCTGTTGAGCCAGATGATTTTGCAAAAAATCTCGCTGCCGCAAAGGCGAAAGCACTGCAAAAAGCGAAAGATGAAAAAGAAAGGGCTTATTTGGAACAGAGCTTTGCTGTCCAGGAAAAAAATTACAAGAACAGGTATGGCGAGATACAGATGGCTAAATTGCTTGAGGCTAAACAGAAATACCTGGATTTTGCGAACATAACGAGAAACCCTTTTGCAAACCTCGTTTCAGCCGTAGTGATTGGGGCAAGAGTGCTGCGCATCCCAGGTTCTATGCAAATCGAAGGTCAGACGCCTGAAGAGCGTGACGACATACGGGCAAATGCCTACTCCCTTTTCACTTTAATGATTTACGCCGAACACAAGACTTCCAATGAAGCTTTGGCAGAAGTCGATTCAAAGCTTGTGGCTTTGGGCTACATAAACCATATCCAGTCTCATGAAATCAGGAAAGAAAAATTCTGCAAGGGCAAGGACAAGAGTGATATTGTGATGTTGGGGCAAACCGAGCTTTCCAAGATCACTAATGAAAAAAGCATTTCAGATGCATTGAAGCAAAAAGCAGACCCTTACAATGCAATGTATGGCTGATGCTCGCTTCCTGCTCGCATGTAAGCTCTTATGTCTAGGAAAAGCAACTTCTGCTAAGCTCCACAAACCTTAACACTTACCCTAAATATATTTCTTCAAAACGAATCTCATTGCAGCCTTTGGCTCCTTATATGTCAGCATCTTAACTGTAGTTTTTCCTGAAATCCATCTATAACCAGAGTGCTCTTTTTTGTCAAGCTTGATTTTCTTGCTGAAGACTTCAGCAACATAAACTTGCTGTACTGCACCCCTCCATCGCTTTTCATCCTTCAAATATGATTTCGGCCACTTGTATCTTATTTTTAGTGGAAGCTTCTTGATAACTTTAAACTTCCTTGCCCCTGTTTCCTCTCTTATTTCTCGCCTCAAGCCTGCCCTAAGAGATTCACCAGGAAGAAGGCCGCCTTTGACATATTCCCAGCCTCTCCAATTCTGTTTACGATGCAATAACAAAAACAAATCTGCAGATTTGGTTCTATAGAATATTATGGCTGCTACATACTTTCTGTAAGTTGTGACCATTAATTTGAATCAAAAAAGAAAGATTTAAGCTTATTGCTAGGTGTATGTTTGGAGTAATTGTACTTTCCTGTGCGGGTCTTCTTTGCGGATTTTAAGCTTACCCTGCCTGCCCAGTTCCGACAGCGCATCGTTAACAGTAACATAATCCAGTCCTAAATCAGTCTCTATGGAACTTTCCCATAAAAACCCATCAGGTTTATTTTCCAAGCGCGTGTGCACATAAATCAATACCCTGGAAAGAGTTTCATCCGGCACCTTTGGCTTTGGCTCTCTCAAGTATTGTACAGGTGGCTTTGGCTTTCTCAAGTACGGTATGCTGATTTTTTCTTCAAGATCGTATAGTATCTTTGCACCTTTTTGTTCTTCAACAGAATTTTCATTTGGTATCGGTTCATCTGCTCTTTGGATAAAGCCTAATGCCAAAGCATAGAGAAAACTTCTCTGCGAATCACGTTTTTCAGCGACTTCACCTAATTTAATTCGGCCGTTTTTATAGGCTTTGAATAAGGAAAAATTATAAGGAGTCATAAACTGGCCTCTTTTCAGCCTTTCAATTTCCTTGTCCAGCAAGTCTGTTGCTACGAATTCTGAATTTTCATCTCCAACAACATACTTAATGAACTTTTCTTTCTCCATCTTCAATTCCTTTTATTGATTTTCGTATTTTTTAAGCTTTTCAAAATCCTTGTGAAACCCGCTTCCGTTGTTTTCTATGTACTGCTGAATAGCTTCTTTTGCGCCTTCAGCAGCATAGCCTTTATGCATTTTTAATAGTGTTATATAATCCTGCCTTGGCAAAACTGCTACAACAGTATCAGGATTAAGGCTCGGCTCGGTCTTTATGAAATCCTGGACTGCTTTTTCAATTGTTGCAGTAAGATTGTTAAATTTTCCTGATTCGACAAGTGTCCAGAGCAATCCTAATTGACCTTTAGGCAACCTGCATGATACCATCTTTCTTTCTCCAAAATCAGTTGTCATCTTATCTTTACACCTAGCCTACTTTCTAAATCTTCCCGCCATCTCTGCACAACAGGAGGAGTATTTATTTTTTCAAATCTTGTAACCAAGCCTTGAAAGTCTTTACTGTATGGGTATGTAGTTTTAATATACAGGCTCCCATCTTTATTTGTGCTGCCAACGTAAACTGTTAGTTTATTTACAATGCAGTGAAACTCATTTGGATCGCCAGACTTAACATCGTGGTAAAAATTACCTTTCATCAGAATCTCGTTTCTTAGTTTTCCCTCGTCGACTACGCCATATTCTTTGATGCGGCTGCCGTGAATTTTTTTCATGCGCTCTGAATAGCGGTCGAATACATGCTGGCTGAACTTTACTATCTCTTCAGATTTCATTTATGCCCCCACCTTTAATTTTGCCAGCAAATCCTCTTCAGCTTCTGTTACGTGAGTTTTACGTTTTGAGTAACGACTATGCTTTAAATTCTTCTCACAAACTACATAATGAATATTATCGTCCTTCCAGCTGTAAGATTCACCATCACAAGAAGAGCACTTTCCAGGGTTTAGCTTCTTTTCCCTGAGAATTGCGTCTATACGCACATTCCAACCCACGTCATTGTATATGCTTAATGCTTCTCCAAAATCTCCCCTGGAACGCGCGGACCTTGCTTGTTCTAATTTATTTTCATATTTTGTAAATTTATCTTTATTGCCGCCGTATATTTCATTAAAATGCCTGGCTAGGAACCCTAAGTCTTCTAGTAACCACTCAAGGTCCTTTATTTCTGGCGGCTCTGATAACATGCGGAGGTCTATGCGCATATCTAGCTCGTTGCAAAGGTCATGTAATTGCTTTGAAGTAAAACGTGACCCAATATCTATTTTGCCTTGCTCGTAAAGTTTTTCAAGTATTTTTATTCTTTCAAGAAGTTTTTCACCAGCGATGCATCCATATGCATAATCGATAGAATACTTAATCGCTTCATTGGTGGAATCCTTCGGTCTGGCGAGTATCTGCCATATATCTGCTTTAAACTTTCTGGCATCATGCCTTGTGTTTTCACAATCCGTGTGATTTAGAACTGCATCAGCAATGGCTTCATATTTCTTTTTAGTAGCAATTAGTTCCTTCCACGTTTTTGCATCGTAGTATTCTGGCAAATTGCAGGATGAGACATTGCAAACATACCATTTTCCAATATCTGTTAATTTTAGTTCTACCTCTTTCGCTTCGGAATTCAATTGTACGGGTTCTATCAGATAATTATCAAGACAAGCGTTTAGGTAGTTTACATAACACTCAGGCGTTTTCACGCCTTCACCGTATTTAAGATTATGATTATTGATGTATGCATCATCTATGGTCCAGCCCAAAATAGCCCCGGTTGGAAAGTTATATGGTCTTGAAAATTTAAGTTCGTTTTTGATTCCTTGGAATTCTATGCAGGGGCTTCGGCCCATGATTATTTTTCTAACAGGCTTTGCTCCATTTTGTTCTATGTTATCCATCTCCGCTATTATTCGCATGCTTTCAAGTTTAGGTATTGCGTATTCCTCTATCTCGTACTCGCGCGCACCTGTCGCGCCTGATACTGCCCATATAAGGTTGTTTTTGTAAAAGACCAAACCGCCTGCGGTCATCTTAAGAATTTCAATTTCGTTGTCATCAAGTATTTTGTAAACATTGCTATCTGGATTTTTAAGGCACTGGCTGACCGCCTTGCTGTAAGCTATCTTGTCAGGCAAATCAGGGTTGGCAAAAACAAACCATTCCTTTTCAAGGCCTGATTCCAGCTTGCGTGCACGCCTTTCCAGCATATTTTTATCTATGCGCTTCCTTTGAACAAGATGCAGATCATTTATGCTCATTTTTCACCTCACGCAACAGCTACCTCGAGCTGTGATTGTATTTTCTGCCTTAATGAATTGTAGCGCTCAATTTCAGAAACATAACTTTGTGCAGCGGTTATTTTGCTTATAGCTTCTTTCCGCTGTTCTGGTGTAAGCTTTTCAAATTGATATTGCATGCATTTGTCTATAGCAGATAAGTTTTCTTTTTTTATGTTATCATAATCTTCAAAGGACTTCAAGGCGATTTCTAGCTGCTCTCTTGAATAATTAGCAATTTGCCCAACTTCACTTTCAACTATGTTGTTGTAATCACGAATAGTTTCTACAGCACCTTTAGTTGCATGAATGATAAAATTATCTAAGGTAAGCTCTGGTTTTTCCTTTTCCTTTGTTTTAAAGAATTTCATTTCATTTATCTCCTTAGGCCAAAGCAGGCAAGAATCCTGCAGCCTCCCTTGCTATCATGCTTCTGACATCAACGCCATAGCTTATTGCTTTGATAACTTCAATAGCTACAACTATTGTTGAAATTATAGGTATTACCGACAGCTTTTCAAAGATTTTTATTGCCATCTTTGCTCCTTTGTTTATATACTTTCTATATTGACTATATTTATAAAGCTTTTGGTTAGGCTTCTATATGGAAAGCTTTATATACGCCTTATATAATATAATACTATATGGCAAACGGTGACAAGGTTGAAAACCTGGAATCAATACTAAATAACCTTCAGACAGATGAAGGCAAAGCCAAAGCTATAGCTATGGCTGTCGCTAAAGGCTATACTAATGATCCTAAATATACAGAACAGACTTTCGAAGACGCTGATTTGAACGCCAGTGTAGAGCATGTTGCTGCTGCAGAAAAAGCGTTTCTTGCAGGTAATTTTGACGAAGCCATACTGAATTATGAAAAAGCTGGCTGCTATGAAGCTGCTGCAGAGCTAGCTTATAGAATTGGTGATGCTGAAAGAGGCAAAGCTTATAGGGCACTGCAGAAAATACAAGAAGTTGGCTGATTTTACAATGGGAAATTCTGAATCTCAACAAACTGAATTGGGGTACTGCCATGGAGATAAATGCAAGCTAAAAGTTATCAATCTTGCATTAAATTTCAAGACAGCATCTAATAAAGAGCTTGATGATATTGTAGCTGGCTGCTGGCTGGACTGCAAGGCCAGAGCCATAAGAAATGATACTGAAAAATACCAGCCTCTTCTGGCAAAAGTTTTGCGTGCATTTTATGATTATACGAAAACTGAAGACAGACAGGTAATGAGCTACCTTGGGTATTTTGATTCCCAAAAGAGAAGGGACATAATGAAAGATTCTGAAGCCTGCAGCAATGTGAAACTTGATGCAATCAAGAGAAAAAGCAATGAAAAGGAAGACTTAGAATTGGGCAGGCTGATAGTTAATTCTGGAATTTCTTGCTAAGCTTTCTGGCCGAATTTGTAATTTTCCAAAATTTCAGATATAAGCTTCTTAGACGCCAAATCTAGAAGTGTTGTGGCTTGCTGGTAATTTTTTGTTTTGAAGGCTTCTGTTGCAGATGTATAAATTTTCTTTGCCTCGGGTATATTAATCTGCAATTTTTCTGCATCTTCGATCTGCATTTCCAAAGTTTTGGACTTTTCAGAAAATGCACTCATAATGTTCTCAGCTGCTCCAGCAACTTTGTCAAGCACATCCCTTGCAAAATTTGTATATTCTACAGCTTGTTCATAACTCTTGCCAACTAAAGCGTCTCTAGCGTCGGATATATATTTGGTTGCACGTTCAGAAGCAAAGCTGCTTTTACCTGCGGCATCTACTAAACTTGCTGTAGTCGCTATAGAAGCTCCTATATTATCAGTTAGTATCTTATCCGCCTCGCTTTCGGCAAGGTTCGCCACATCCATGGCAGTTACATAATCTCCTGATTTTATTAGGGCTACTGCGCGTTCCAGAGTTTCTTTTGCTTTGCTCGCATCGTATCCAAATTTATCAGCAAGTGCAACCTGCTCAGTGACTGTAATTATTTTCTTTGCTGACGTGAACCTACTCATGATTTTCTTTGCTTCGTCCCTGCATTCAACGGCATACTGCATGGCCGCTGCATAATCACACTTTTCAAATGCCACCCTTCCTGCAAGAAGCTTCTCTATTGCTTTTGTAGCATCAACGTTAAACTTTTTTGCTTCTCCGATAAGACCTGCAGCAACGCTCATTGCTTC
This sequence comes from Candidatus Woesearchaeota archaeon, assembly GCA_964354105.1. Lineage (GTDB taxonomy): Archaea > Nanobdellota > Nanobdellia > UBA10117 > UBA10117 > CAYGXM01. The sequence goes on along the minus strand of CAYGXM010000003.1, from coordinate 16,000 downwards.
GAAGGTTTCAGCATAGACTGCTTCTTGCTTTTCAGCTTCCTTTTTCGCAAGAATGGATTGCTTGTAAGCTTCTGCGTATTTTCCAGAGTCCAGTGCGTCTTTTGCGAGTTTGAGGTAATCTCGCAAGAAAGCTATGTCGCTACCTGTTTTTTTGACTTCTATAACTGCTAATTTCGCATCGAAAAAGGCTTTCTCGGCAGCCTGGGTCCCCAATGTTTGCAATTGGCTTAACGCCTTTTCGCAACGCTCTACATCTGGGGCTTGCTCATTACCGATAGCAGATATCACATCTTCTAAGTCTTTTTTGAGCACAGAAGAATCTATACGCTGGAAAGTGTCTGTAGGCTCTGAAACATCATCTAATAAGTCATCTTTCGCTCGTAATACGCCAGCTTTGTCTTGTTCTTTTTTATTTTTTGGAGCCATGGGACTATAATTTAATGCTAAAGAGATTTAAACCTTTTGAAAAGCTGCCTCGGGCCGGAATCGAACCGGCGACCTTTGCCTTATTGATGCAATCAATCCCGCAAAGGGGACTTTGCGCATACCAAGGCTTAGCGGATTTCCATCTCTTTTTTGAAAACCTAACGCTCTTCCTGGCTGAGCTACCGAGGCATGCAATGGCTGATTTGTTAATAGTTAAAAAGCTTAATCCTTTAAGCCAGACATTGTCATAGAAATTAAAAAAGATTAAAAATCTATTTTAAATCATACGTTTGCAAGTTTTCCAAATAAATCCTAACTGTTCCATAACCCCAAAACATCCGTTGTTTTTTGAGAGCTTTATTTGCCAAGCCATAATCAACTTTATTTTTACTGGGCTGGGCAGACTTCTTCTCGTAATAAAATATTTTCTCCAAAACCTCGCCAAATTTCTTTTCCTGCTCTTGTGTAAGCGCCAGCGAATTAGGGCAACTGAATTTTAAATTGTAATACTCTCTTAAATAATCTGTTGTAACTTTGATCTTTATTTCACCCAGCTCTTTCGTAAGCTTCCCGACTTTTTCCCTATAATTCTGACCTACGTCTGTGACAACAACCTCTAACATGCGCGATAATACCTCTGAAAAACTTAAAAGGCTTCTGTAACTTATTCTATCATGACTGCTTATAATACTAAAACCTTTGGCAGGTTTGTTGAAGCTGCAAGAAGAGAGGGCCACAAAAGAGTAGAAGTTATTATTGCAAAGTATGAAGAAATCTCTCTCTGGAAAGACAACAAATATCATCATAACATAATGCTTCTTGCAGGGAAACGAAAAGCCAGCCTCTATGATTTGACTTCCCAAAAAAGCCCTGATGAAAACGAACAAATAGCATTAAAAGAAGCTGCTGACGTATCTGCCAGGTTAAAAATTAATGGTCTGGAGGCCACCGTGCAGTTAAAACCTGTTGAATACAACTGGTGGTGGGATAAGCCAGAGCTGGATTAAAGGTTAGGTTTGAGCATCATACGTTAATTGCATAATATATCAAAATTATATGAAACACTTATAAACTGAAGTTATTTATTTGGTATATGGAAATTGGTATCTTGGAGAAGGCCCATAAGCTTAGGTATGCACTTTACAACAACACAAATCCCTACCAACATTCTGCTGTACTAGCCAACTCAGACAGCCAAATCATACTTGACGAATCAAAGCAAAAACACATGTTTACAGTCCATTATGGAATTAAAGATATTCTGCTTAGCGGTGCTTTAACAAATTCTCCCGTTTTGCTGACTGGTGGAACAGACACTGGAAAAACTACACTAGCAAAATTGACAATGAACGCGCTTTTTGGGCAGGAGAATGATGGTTGGCACAGAATCGATGTCGACACTGATTTTGGCAAGGAAGCCTTTACAGATATTGATTATTCCGTTATAACGGAAGGTAAAAAATCATCTGACGGATTTTACAGTTTGAGGGCTTTCTTTTTGAAGCCTGGATTGATTATAGATGAATTCAACAGATCTCATGCTGTTTTGCTGAATAAATTGATGCACGTTCTTGATGGTGATATTAGTCTTCCTGATGGCAAGAGAGCCTTGATCGGCGCAGACATCGGGAATAATCAGCGCTATCAATTTCAAATAATGGCCATAAATGAAGGTGAAGACTACACAGGCACGTTTGGTATGGACAAGGCTGCACGAAGGCGAGCTTTGATTGAAATTCCAATAGATGCTTTTCCACCAACATCACACGACAAGCTGGAAATACAACGAAGCAGAACTAGAAAAATAGACCTCAACAACAAAGCAGATAACTTAGAAGATGTGCTTTGCATTTACAAAGAACTTGGCAACATTCCAGTAAATCCTAATGCAGAAATGTTTGTTTCATATCTTAGCGCATTTGATTACTGCAAAAAATTGAAGCGAGGCAAAGGCGCGGTTTCACCAGAACAAGTAAGAAAACTTTGTTCAGGCGATGCTGATGCCTTAGATGCCCGCAGTGTGCACACACGTTGCGGTCTTCTCGAAATTCTTGATGGAACCGATAAGGACGGCAAAGAGTTGTGTCCAAATGTACGTGGTTTAACTCCTGGCGTGGCAAAAAACACTGTTCTGATTGCGCGCGGACTTGCTGCTATTAGGGCTACAAAATTTGCAGAACTTGTGCACGGCTATCTAACAGGCGGCCAAAACAGCATACCACTATCATATACTATAAAAAATCCTACAAAATTCAAGGACTCATTACGAAATTATGTCGATAATGGAAGCAATATTACTGATGAGCAGCTCGCAAAGCAAGCTGTAAAAAAATATGCCAACCAATTAGAAGTAGAGATAGGCGATATTAAAGCTGCACTCGGCTTTGTTGCATACTCTAAAATAAATATTTCACAACCATACGTAACCAAAAACTTCGGTGGAAACAAACTAGCTGCTGTCGAATTTTTCCTAGATAGGGCGGAAAAAAAGTTTATGGAAGGTTTGCAGCAAATTGGCCCGCAAGATCTTGCAGCAGTTGTAAATGGCACCGCTGATAAAGACACGCTGGCTAAAATTAAGAATGATTGTGATATGAATAATCCTTGGCTACATGTTGTGCTTGAAGCGTATAACAAGCCTGCAAAAAAAATCACTGAAGGCAGCACGGACCTTTATTAGGAGGACTCAAAATGCCTCTCGATCCCAAAAAATTTGAAGAGCAATTTTACCCTGAAGTTTTTGACCACAAATTTAATGCGAAAGACATTAGGCCATTTGTGCAGTTGGCAATTGAACAAACTAAAGCAAGAGAACATAATCTTAGTGTAACATTTAACAAAGACTACACTAAAGATAGTGCAAGACTTGCGCTCAGCCTCAAATATGGTCCTGAACGCGTTGATGTAGTTGATTTAAACATTGTTGGAACTGCGCAAAGCTGGCAGAGCATTCTGGATAAACTTCGAAGACACAATATCACGCTTCATTTCGATAATCAAGAGCTGCGCAATTTTGACATAAAGGTATATGATAAAAAAGAGCTAGAGCAAGGTTACATCACCAGAGGCCCGTTGAAATTAGACATTTTTGGAATTGAAGATTGTATAAGAATAGCAAAGGGTCAGCTTTCCGCGCCTAGTTCAATTTCCGATTTGCTGGAAACCAAGGATGAAAGAATCCGAAAAATACTGGATGGTGCAACACATTTGGTACTTGAGTATAGACGCGGAATCGTGGACGAATACAGTGAAGTTATGATTAGCACCTGCAACATTAGAAAAAATCCCAATAAAACTTATGACTGGCTATACAATATACATACAATACACAAAGATCCATTGCCTGAACCTTGTTTTGAAGAGCTAAATTCTCTTTTCAAACTCATAGTAAAACGCTTTACTGGAAATCCTTCGCAGTACATGACTGTAAATGAAGATTAAAATGGCAACCAAAAATGAAGTTAAGATTGGAGAACTAAGGCAAGCTTGCGAGGCGATGCTACAAGAAAAAAACCTAATTTCCAGTTTAGAGTTTACAGTTCAGCCAGAAATACCTACACTCTCATTTGCTTATATTAATATGCTATCAAACCAGGTAAGAATTGGCGTTCGGCCTGAATTTTACGACGTGCTCGATCATTTAAGATACAAGCATGCCATGAAAGACTCTACAAAAGAATTGGCGTGCGATTCGCTGTACGGACTTATAAGCCATGAAGAAGGCCATGCAAGACATTGCCCTGCAACAGAAAAAGGCGCACAAGAAATTCTCAAAGGCATACGCGAAGGTGTAATTCTACACGAATGGAAACCTATAATGGTTATGGCTAAAACGCAACGCATTAGCAATATGTTTATGGATACGATAGCCAATACTATCTTATCTTACGAGGACAAAGATGCTGAGAGATTTAAACATGGGATGCTTTGGTCTTATTTAAGTAATTTTGAGTTCTCAAAAAAGGATAAAAGTATTTTCGAGCGCACCGAGAAATCATTCAACCTTTTCATGGATACAAATCTTTACTTATGGAACGGCGAATCGTATCTCACATATGTAAACAGAAGCTTTCTCGATAAATATATGCTTGGCTACAAACGCATGCGCAAAAAACTCTTGAATGTAATTTTGGGCGAGGACAAAGATTTGTGCGATGCTGTGCTTGACTGCAACATCGACGATAAAACTTCGAGAAAAATTTGTGATGAGGTGGCAAAGATGCCTGCGTGGAAAGCTAAAGCAAGAGAGTATGCAAAGATACTTGCTCCCTTGGATATATACCAATTAGTCAAGCAAAAAGATGACCAGCAGGAAAATCAGGATGAAGAGGATGGCGGCCAAGGAAACACTCCTACGGGAGATAACAATAATAATAGAAGGCCAGATTCTAAAAAACCTGAAAAAAGGAAATATAGTAAAGTTAGAGATGTAAACAATTTCGTATATTCATTTGAAGAGCTTGACAGAAAATATAGAGAAGCGGCGAAAAGGATAGAGCTTGACGTCGAATGCGCAGGCCTTGCATTTTCAAAATATGTCGGCTCTGAGGAAACATCACTTGAGGACATTGATTTTAACAGAGTTGACTGGTCATCAATAAGATTGGCTAAACAGCCAAACGGCCAGCCATACATAGAACTATTCCAGAAAGTATATCCTATTACGCTGAGGATAGCGCAGAATTATAAAAAGACTGGCGCAATTCCTGATTTGAATTTCATCTTAGACCGCAGCGGCAGTATGAATTTTATTCCATTTGACAACAGCAGTCCTTATCATTTGGCATTACTTGGCTTTTACGGAACGCTTAACACAATTGAAAGTTTAGGCCTGCAGTATTTACTAAACTATAACGTTACTGTATTTTCAGATAAAACAGAAAGTTCTGACTGGCAGCGCTTTGATGGCTTGGACGAAGCAAAACAAAAAGCGTTTAAATTTGGTGGTTCAGATACTGTGCTTGAAATTAATGACCTTAAAAAAGTGCACGATACGAGGCGTGATAATTATATGTCTATAATGCTTACGGACGGCGGGCTTGTAAATTCTACGCAAGTGGTTGATACAATAGCACCAATGCTTGAAGACGGCTGCGACAAGTTTGTGTTATTTAAGATTGGCGAAGAGGACAACTTTAGTTCGGCCATGAGAGGTATAGGCGCTGACGTTAATTTAATAGAATCTGCAGCGGATTTTATTAAAAAAAGTATTAAAACTACGCGTGACGGTTTAGGAGGAAGTGGTTAATATGGCCTTATTTGCGCGAGAGTATGATCTCCCACTAACCGATTGGATATTGTCCGGATTGAACATAGACAATCTTCAGAGAATAGTTGATTTAATAGACCAAAATAAGCCTCTTGATGAAATAAAAGTGTACAGCACAAATAGAAAATTCATAGAAAAAATAATGCGTGAAGAGGCCATAAAACAATTCCCTGAGCAAGAACGCCCTGTGCTTGAGGTAATTCTTAATTCAATAGATGCAAAGCCTGAGAACTGCGAACAGTATAATATCTGGGTAGAAGCTCGACCAAAATATGTAACGATATGCGATGCTGGCAAAGCAATGACTCTTTATGACGTATTAAGTGATTTAATAGTTCCATTTAGTACGCAGAAAGAAGGCATTGAGACTATAGGTAAATTTGGAGTTGGATTTTTGTCAACGCTTAACTATTGTTTGAAAGATTTGCGAAATTCAATTGACGTCGAAACAAATACTGGACTTGAATGCAATAAAATGACATTTTATTCGACGGGTTCTGAAGTTTCGGACTTGAGAATGAAGCTTAATAGAAAAGTAACAAATTTACACCCAGGTTTACGCAGTACAAAAGTAACAATTAGAACAAAAAACAATCTGGATGGGCTCCAGAAATATTTAGCTAATCAACTGGCAGACATACCTATTCAAAAGGCGGCTATTTACGTAAATAACGAGCAGATAAATCCGCAAACCCCTGACAGATTACATCGCGAAGTTGAATTTGATGTCAAAGGCAAAAAATTGAAACAATTTGTTTCTCTTGCTATAGATAATAACGAGCGAGTAAAGCTTGTCTCACAAGGCGTGCGCGTACGCGAGCGTTTTGCAGATTCGCTCGGAGCGGTTTTAAACTTCCCGTCCGCCGTCAACCCTGTTGAAGGAAGAGACGAATTCAAACAAAATGATAATTACTTTAAAGCCGTAGATTGCATCTACGATTTACTTGAAGAGTACCTAAGGCATGTTAAGTTAGAATATCCTAGTGATGCAAGTAAATTAGCCGACCTTGTTAAGGATGTTGCATTTGCAACTAGCGGACATCCAAAAAATATGAGTACATTACAAAAGTTAATTTTTAACGATAAAAAATATATTTTAAAGTTAGGAGATTTCTCGACTTTTGAAGATTTTATAGGTCCTGAATTAGATAATATCGCCCTTGTGACGAACCAAGCGTCTACATATGAATTTTGGAAAAATTGGGGAAAATTTGAAGATTTTGAAAATGACTTTCTCTATGATAGAGCAAAGTATTTGGATATGCCACATTTACAAATCTACCCTAATCTGTGTTTAATTTATAGGCATTTAGACGAACCTGATCATACATTTTATACAATGAAGGTCGTTAATCCTGGAAGTGTGGGGTCTCGCGTGTTTACTTTTTCGGACCGCCATAAAGTAGTATATGTTAATGCAGCGCATCCGTATGTAGCTAGCGACAAGTTTGATTACAAAAAAGCATATGCACTTTTCAACGATTTCTTAATTAACATTGAAGAACCGCGCAGCTTGAAAGAATTACGGCAGGAGATCAAACTTGTGGTGCGCGATGTAATTCGTATGATATCGCGCTCTAATGCAAAAGCAGGGGGTTCTTAAACATGTACGAATCTTATAACGGTCTTGATGAGTTGTTAACGGATCTTAATAGCTACCCCCATCAGAGATTCTACCTCAATGATTTAGTAATGATGCAAATGGCGGGCGATTTTGATGGCTTTATTAAGGCTTTGCCTAAATCTACTAAAAATGCCAGCTTTGAGCAGGCTGTAAAATATATAGAATTAACACGCGAAAAGCAGACTTCGCCAAAATTGTTTGAAGGCATTGTTAATAAAACAATAGAGGCACAATTTGGCAATCGTTATGCATCATTGCGCGAGCTTAACCAGAACTCGATGGATTCGTATGAGCCATCTGATGCTGAAAGAAAAATAAATTATAGTGTAGAAGAGCAAGATCGATACTATGTCCTAACCGTAGCAGACAAGGGCTGTGGAATGGACCTTGAGGGCCAAATTAGGGACCTTTTAGTTCCGTACAATTCGCCAAAAGAATTCAACCCAAATAAAATAGGCGAACATGGTATAGGCTGGTATTCAACTCTAGACATGGCTGAATTTGTAGCTACATTGAGTAAAACTTCCAATCTAGATTATACTATTTTATCAGTTGTGCACAATGAATCAAAAACAAAGGATGGAAAGTGGCTTGCAGATGTGTACTTATTGCCAAAAGATGCGCCGCTCGAGCTTAATGGCAAGGGAACAACAGTTACGATGTACATTCCAAAAAGTATAACCAAGCCTGAACAGCTCAAGGCCAATGCCATTAAGTATGTTGGCCATGTTAGCTCAAATGATGCAAGAGTTTATTTTAACGGTGCGTGGGTCAATAATCCAGAACGCGCATATACAAAATCAAAAGGTGTTGACGTTGACCTCAAGGGCAGCGACAAAGGGTTGACAATTGCTTACTCATGTCAGAATTTAACAAGTCCAGGATCTCAAGATGACTCTAACTCCGACAAAATTATTTTAACACAGCGCGGACTTTTCATTAAAAATGAAAATATTCCTTTTGACGAGAAAACATTGCATTACAAATTAATGAATAGCTTAGTGCAAACAGGAGTAGATTTTTGGGTAAATCTGCCAAGAGCAGTAACATTAACTAAAGGTAGAAACAGCATAATAGCAGATAATCAAATAGAAGTTTTAACTGCAGAGTATGAAGCATTTGAGGATTTGTTCCTTAGCGGCGTATTGGGTGATGATAGAATTATGAAGCACCCATCGAGCGCACTACTTGAAGAGCTTGCAGATATTTTTGAATCTGAGTATAAATCAGATTTGACAAATAAATTTAAACAAAATTATTCAATCTCGCGACGTTTCCATAGTGGAGCCATTACCGGAGCTGCAAAAATAATAGAAGTTGGTGGTTCTGTAAGAGAATGGCTAGGCAGTGTTTATGACAAAATGCGCTCGCGAACACCATCTTCAAAGAAAAAAATTTCTAGCAGCCACAATATTACGCTAGAAGGAATTTTGCTGGCGGGCGGAGTAATAGGCGCAGGAACAGCCATCGGCATAGGTGCTGTTATTGGTCTAGACGCGCTTTACAAAGCATACGGGCCTCAAGCGCTTGCAGGACTTGCTGCAATAGGACTTGGTGCACTTGATGTAGGGGTTTATGCGAAAAACAAATTTACCTTGAGTGACCTAAAATATAACTTGCATGAAATAAAAGACGACCTTAAGAAAAAATTAAATATTTATGTAGATGTTGAAGCAAAACGTGAATTAAAAAGAGAAAAGTTACGTAAGAAATTGGCTAAGAAATATACACTGAAAATTAAGGCTGACGATTTCTTTCGCGAAATAATGTCTAAGGACATAATACCTGCCGCGTTATATGCTGGCGACTCAGTCTCTGTAGGCCCAAAAGCGCAAAATTATTTGTCAGACATCATTGGCGGCGAAAGATATGTTTTTAGCGGAAAACATCTTCGCGGAGCACCTATGCGCATATCCATTGAAAAATTGATAGAACTTTACTTTAAAGATAAGCTAAAATATGATACTGAAAAAGAGGCTTTTTGGTTAAAAGATGGCGACTATTTTGTTGACATACATAGTAATCCGCTAGTCAATCGAATTGTTACAAGATTAGACCAAATAAAACTCAAGGTTGATAAAAAATATGATGTAAAAGTTTTAGAAGATTATCTCGACACAATTGGCGACTTTTGTAGAGATGTTGGTTATGGCTTTTATCAATTGTTTGGAATACCTTATGTTTATGGCAAGCTAGCTGCGCAAGGTCTTGTAGATAGCAGTAGTTCCTGGTATACGCGATGGCTAAAAGATAGGAAGAAAAAGGCTACAGAAAGAGAATTTAGGGCTCGGAAAAAAGCGGCCCGGCTAAGGGAGCAAGAGATGGAGTGGGTTACAATCAGAGAAAATAAGCTCAAGGAAAAAGAGGAAGCCAAACAAAAGAGAAGCGAGGGGTGGGCACGGCGCATCGAGGCCGTAAAAACCAAATTCGCGAACGCGAAAGAGCGGTTTACTGATTTGTGGAAAAGTGAGTCGCCTCCAAACTATCAGGACTATACACTCCAAGACATAGGTGACTATTTTTCAAAACTAGCGTTTAAAATCCGAAATAAAAACAAAAAGGATTTTGGCATATTGGATACTAAAAGGGTTGCGAGAATAAAACCAAATGATACTGCATATTTAACATTGTTAGATTCTATTGGAGAGCTAGATAGAAAAATTAGTAGCATAGTTGGCCTTAAACATTTGAAGCCTGTGTATTCATTTAGGGATGATGTTTCACAAAATATTTACTTTAATGACGAAGCTTTACACATAAATTTAGACAAAATAAATACACTTTGGCAGGAGATGCGTGGTGAGGCAGATGAAAGACGCGAAGCGGGCTTTCTATTATTAGAAGAATTAATCGAAGCAAAAGCACAGCAAAGTCTTTACGAAAACGGCACTACTAATGTAGAAGGTATACTAATGGGTAGATACGATAATCGTTTGCTAGCGGAAAATATATACCTGAGAACAGAAGTTTTGAAATATTTCGCAGAAAATAAAATAGATATAATTAAATCTATTGAAGAAGTTAATAAAGCCAAAAAGAACGTGGTATTTACATCTCTTCCTCATGAGTTCTACAAGTGGCTTGGCATGCCGCCAAGAATTCTGCGCCGTGAAGCTGCAATCGATAGTTACCGTGAGGAAATATGGAGAAAAAGACAAGAAGAAGCATTAAAGAATGCCTAGTAAACAATTACTCTAAAATCATGAGAGTAAATATGCTTTTGTAATAATATTAAATACCCTGTCCAAATCTTTTCCTTCTACAATACTTCTTAGTTCCATCCTGGCTGATGCTTTTGCCAGTCTTGTAACTCCGATTACTGTTCTTGGGGTTATCTCAAATGGCAGTTCTGCTTCCTTTTCCTTCAGATTTGTTACAAAGTCCTTGATTTTTTCAGCAAGATTATGTGGGATTTCTGCATCTAATTTGTTTACAAAACGAACATAATTCTTCAAGAATAAAATATCTGCAAGATTTATTTTTACTTTGTCTTCAGAAATTATCTTTTCTGCAATTTCTGAAAATTCATTTAATGTCGCCTTCTTTACAATAAAAACTAAATGGAATCTCGATAAAAGCGCAGAATCAAAAGGAATTTGTGATTTTACAGTTTCCAAATCATAGGCTGTAAATTTATCTCCTTTTGGATTTCCAGTAGCCAATACTTTAATGCGGGCATTAAACCTGTAGTGATGCCCTCCTTTGTCATATGTGATGAAGCCTTTTTCCATTGCGTTGTACAGGGCCGCGTAATCGTCCTTCTTCATCAGATTTAATTCGTCTATGCATGCCAAACCCAAATCTGCTTTCGGCAACAATCCAGGACTCACATATTTTCCTTTTACTGTAACAGCTAAGCCGACTCCTGATGTTCCTGAGCCCAATCCAAATACAGATATTGGATTCAAATCTGCAGTTGACCGCAAAATATCAGTTTTTCCTGTTCCAGGGTCTCCAAGCAATAAAATATGAGTCTGCTCTTTGCAAAACAACTGCAAAGCTGCAGCTTCCTTGACATGTTTTAACCCAATAATATTTGGCCCAATGAATTGTGGCGCTGCTGTCCATGCTTTTTCTGCAAATTCCCGGAAATTATGTTCAAAAAATTGTCTCCGGATTCTTTTGTCCAATTCTTCTATCCAAAATTGCTGCTTTTCCTCTATATCATGATCCGGATTCAATCTTCTTTTCTCGGGCTTTACAAAAAAGATTTTTGGCCGCAGGTCATTTCCAGAAATGAGAAAAGACCAGCCGTATCTGTTTAATTTGATCTTAGCCTTGCCTTGCTTAATCGCTTTCTGCAGCTTGAATTCCTCGCCTTCTTTTAAGTATGGCCGGACTTTTGAAAATACAAAGCTTTCTTTTTTGTTCAAAGGCCTTGCCAAAAGAATAGAATCCCTGAAAAGCTTCCCAGTTTTTCTTCCAAGCCAAGACATTCCTGCAAGTGTTTTCTTGCCGGCTTTCTTGGCAAGCTTTCCTTTTTCCTTCTCCCTAGCAGCCTCCATATCATTTTTTGATATGGAAGATTTAAATCTCTATTTGTTTCTATTTGATGGTATGGAAGCTATCCTGTTTAATGAGCTGCAGAAGGGCTTAGAGGACATTATCGGGAAATTCAACAAAGGATTGAATTCGCTCGAGAAGCTTGGAAATAAGGAATATCATTTGCGCACAGATGACAATGTTATGGAAATTTACAGAACTTCCCGCATTTCAAGAAAAGGGCACAGAAAAGCAATGATGGACATTGAACTGCAGGGAAATATTATTGTAGCAACACCCCAAAGTTCAGACTGGCGCCTGGATAAAGTTAAAACTTATTTGCAAACCTTTTCCGACAAGTACGAAGGCAAAGGCGTGACATTGAGATATGTAGAATTTAGAATGCCCATATCAATACCACAGACCATGTATCCTTATGACAGTATTTAGTTTTAATTAACAAAAAATTGCCACTTGGTTTGATGGAATTTTAGCTGGTCAAATGTGGCAATTTTTGGAATGGAAAAATCAGGCTAAAGCCAGGTTTTAAACCCTGATTTTTTCATAATGGCGAGGGCCGGATTTGAACCGGCGACATCCGCCTGTCTCAGACAACTGCCCAACGGCAGTGCCGCGTTATATGAGAGCGGCGTTCCACCAGGCTAAACTACCTCGCCAAGTGGACCGACCGGGATTCGAACCCGGAGCCTCACGCACTGTGGGCTCATCTCTGAGCTTGCCATGCGTGCGTCATAACCGTTAGACCATCGGCCCAAATAAAGAGCAAATTTATTAGAATTAAAAGCTTTTAGTTGCTGATTGGAAAAAGATTATCCGCTAATTTATCATAAGCTGCGCATCTTTCGTAGCCTTTCTTTGTTATTTCGAGAGTTTCGCCGCGCGCAACTAAATAATTATGTGCTATTAGTTCTTCCAAGTGTTTGCCTGCAGGAAGCCCCAATTTTTCAATCACTGCTTGTTTGTTGTATGCGCCGCGAGAAATTTCAGATAATATTAGGTAATCTAACAGTACTTCAGTTACGACGTGTTCGGCTTCTGTAGGCATAATTACCGCTTTCCCTTTCTCAGCATTTCCGGCCTTACTTTCTTTCTGACCTCATCTTCCAGTCTAACAAAGCGCTCATAAAGCTCATCAACTTTCTTTGCGAGGTCTGCCTGCAAAGCTAGAGACTTGTCATGCCAGCCGGCTACTTCGCCTACTCTAAGCTTGTTCCTTTTTGTCTTAATTGACTTGTGTATTCTTTCACGCAAGTCATTTGTATCGTCAACAATTTCGTAAACATTCTTTACCATAGCTATTATTTTGTTGCAGTTTTGGATTTTAAGCCTTACTCTTGACTAAAGAGTTATCCCTCAACATCAGAATGCTTTCCTTTTGCAAATGTGGGCTTTTGAGCTTTACAAACCTAAAGAGATTACAATTTCTCCAATTTTGCTTAAGCTCCACTTCCAGGTTTCCTCGTCCCTTGCGAAAATTATTACTCTCGAGACCTTATCCTTGTGCTTTATTTTATAGCTAGTCAACTTTGCAATCTTCTTTGCAAATTTCTCCAAATCGAGCATGGAAGGCATATCTTCCTGCTTCAATCTTTTTCTAGACTCGCCAAGCCAGGTGTATCCTTTGAATTCGACAAATTTTGGCTGTGCTAGGTCTATAAGTCTTGACCATTCTTCCGCGTCCTTCAAGTTTAAACCCCTGACGAGGGTTAATCTCATAATGGTCCTAGCTTCTTTGAACTTTTTCAGGAGCATAAGGGATTCCAAAACCCGTTCAAAAGCGTCAGGCAAAAATGAATTTGTGATTTTCTGGTAATCTCTATAGTTGGTAGCATACACAGACACATACAAATTGGTAGGCTCTGCTTTTTTCTTCAACAATTCCTTCAAACGGTTCGGCATCGTGCCATTTGTTACAAGAAAAGCTGTCATTCCCCTTTTCTTTACTTCTCTAATTAGCTCTGCAATTTTTGGATAAAGGGTTGGCTCGCCATCCAAAGAAATTGCAATATGCATTGGCTTCATAGCTTCATTATATCGTTCAATTGTTGTAAGTTTGTTGCCTTTCCAGCCGCTCATTAATTCTCTCTGTGCAGCTATTGCAGCATCCAGTATTTCTTTTGGATTGTCCCATTTTCTTGTTGCCTTAAATCTCTCTTTTCCGAATGTGCGCCAGCAGAATTTACAGTTGAAGGTGCAGAAATCCAAAGTTGGGGTCATTTGCAGGCATCTGTGTGATGCTACGCCATAAACTCCCTTGTAACAATTACGACCGCCACGAAGAACAGACTTGGCCCATCTGCAGACTTCAACACCGGAATGCTGATGTTTTCCAATAATTCGGTAACCTGCTCTTTTGTATTGCTTTAGTCTTGTAGGAGTGAATTTAACGCCCTCTTTGCAGGCTGAATTGCCTCTCGAATCTTTCATAGTTTGATTGGTCATGCGGTGTTTCTGCAAGGAAGAATGTCAGCATTTTTTTATAATATTTGTCCATGCCTGTAAGGGCACTGCCTGGAAGGTCGATGTATTTTGCTTTTGGCAGGTTCCATCTGGTTGCAGTCAGATATAACCCGGTTTTTTCGTTGTAGTAGTTTACAGTGTCTGCTTCATAGATTGGATGGTCACTGAGCTTGAAACGCTTGTTTTGATAGAAAACCTCGCTTCGATGATTTTGCATAATTGTTTCTAGAAAATCATCCGATCCCGAATAGCTATTACCAATATGTTTGCCTCTTTTTGCTCCATTTTGCACGCTCTCATTATTTAAATCACTAATTTGTTTTGGTCTGCCACAATTATCATTTTTGCACTTCAATTCCCCAGAAGCGCTATCCCACACCATCAGCCGATGACACACCGAACAAAATCCCATAATCAAAACGATAACTCAATGTTTTATAAACTAAGCGGGCCCGAAGGGATTTGAACCCTTGACAGCTGACTTAAGAGGTCAGCGCTCTACCTGACTGAGCTACGAGCCCGTAAAGAAAAAGAATTCTAGACGGTTTTTAAAGCTTAACAATTTAAAAAATTAAAGAAGAGCAGCGCCAGCTATCAGGCCTGCTACTATAACAAAGATTGTCCAGTCGTCTAAGTTCATTTTGCACCTACATGATTTGCGTTGCTATCAGGAATCCCAGTATAAAGCCAATTAGCAGGCCCTGTAGAAATTCTTTTAGACCGTATTCAATCTCTGCTTCACGTTCTCGTGTTAATCCTCTTAACAATGTTCTTCGTCTAGCCATGATTATCTTCTCCTTTTGCCTGGCATTGCTTCTCTTAGTTCAATGTTTCCCATTACAAGTAAAAGTGCACCCAAGCCATAGAATATCGGGAATATCAACAATTCTTTCCCGACAAGAAGCGGGACGTTTGCAAGCAACAGTCTGTTTGCTGCAAGTAATGTTCCATAGAGAGCAAAACCTAACCATGTTGCCCCCACAAAAATTAGGAATAGCCCTATGAATTCGTGCTGTCTTAGATTTAGCCGTGCCATAACACTTAAACAAAATATAGCTATAAATATCTCTTTAATTCAAGAGAAGTGACTACACTCTTGCTTTAGAATTCGCTGTCTTTTTTAATTGCCGGCTCCAGTATTTTTTGGAGATCTTCCCTGTTTACGGAGTATTTTTCTGCTAAAGCAGTTATAGCTAACTCAATGCCTTTTAGGTCATAATATGTTGAAGTTCTAAAGTGGTCAAATGCGCGCTCTGGCGACTCTTTAACCATCTTTTCAAGAGCCATTTGTATAAGCTTCTCGTCATTAATCTTTTTTGCAAGATTATAAGCTGATTCTGGAGATTTCTCAATTACAGCGTTATAGGCTTGCCTAAGGCCTTTAGTATCTTTTTGATTCAACCAAAAGAAATAGTAAGATAAACTATCCTTCTCCTTGATTTCATTCTCAATTAATTCTGTGCGTATTTTATTGAGATAATTTTTATTGCAAACCTTGCCCGCCATAAATCCTAATTCATAGGCTTTAGCCAAGTTATTTCTGTCCTTATTCTTTTGTTTATAGAATTCTTTGCTTAGTTCGAGCATCGCTTTTTTATCGTCTAAGTGCTCTGCAATATCTGCTTTAATTTTCAAAGGTGTTGATGACCACTTGAAAAGCGCTTGCAAATCTTTATCCTCTATATATTTCCAAACCTTATATTTAAAAGTTCTCAAAT
>CAYGXM010000002.1:0-92322 GCA_964354105.1 Candidatus Woesearchaeota archaeon | reverse complement strand
AGCTGGGAAGAGCTGGTTTCTGTCAGTGGCCAGCCCGTGTCTACCGCCTTATAATTCAATATGGGAACTCCAAGAGAAGAATTCGAGAAGGAACTTAAAAGATTGGGCTATGTCCGAGAAGATGAGCCCCAAAATATAGATGATGCTGGAAGATATTCTACTTTTGAACGAAAATCTAATTTTTATGAGCTTAGAGTATATACCGGTCCTACTTATTGGGAGTTAGTAGCTGCTCGTTTGATGTCAGAGAAACAAAAACGCAAGATACTAACTGCGAGTCAAAGGGATAATTTTGATATTAAGCCATTAAAGACTGCACATAAGCAATTACGTGATTATTTAAACCGCAAGATAGCTCCAAAATTGAAAGGTGAATTAGCAGAGATAACAGACCTTACAGATTTGTTGAAGGAAAAATAAAATGGAATATGACAAAGAAAAGACTATGTTTGTTAAGGGATTAGAAAAGAAAGGATATGTTTCTCATGTTTTTGTCTACGACGAATATACTAGAGAGTTCCAGCACCCAGGCAAAAATGACATATTCTGTAAGCTCTTGGATGAGAGTGGTTGCTATGCTTTTGTTGCTGTAGTCGACTGGAGCTTGGACGAACGGAAGACTAGAAATAACAAAGGTCTTTTAGCGCTAACATTTAACGCAGGCGGATTATTAGGCAATCCGGGAAGTCCGCTGCACACTTGTATCGGAAAGAAAAAATTGAGAAATTATGATATTGGTAAATTTGAAAACGCCGAACAATCGCTGTTACTAGTTGCAAAAAAGGTGTTTATTCCAAAAATGGAATTAAAGATTAACCCAAAAGTGCTTACAGATTTATTGGAGAAGAAATAAAATGGATCATTACGATTTGAGTGAAGTTCAGCCAATTGACGGATATGTAAAAGGAGTTCTTGAATATGCTGTTAAAAAGTATGATTTGAAAATTAATACTGAAAACCCTACGCGTGGCGAAAGATTGGAAGCCGCTTTGGCTTTGGACAAGGGTGAAAGTGATAATGGCTTTACAGCTATGGAAGTCATGGTTGGGCGAAGAGTTAGCAGCGACGACCCAAAAGATCAGCCATTATGGTTTATGCTCATAGTGCGGACAAAATCTCCAGATCCGAGGGCATTTTACCTAGGATTTGCTCATCAATATCATCCTAAAACGGAAGAGAAGAAATAAAATGGGAAGAGATATAGAATTGAAAGAGCCATTCCCTGGCGAGTACAAGTTCGTTAAAGAATTGAAGCCAAAAAAGCTGGAATGCGCTGCAGAAATTATTATTCCTGGAAAAACTATCGAGCCATGGCAAGTTCATTATGAGCCGTTTAGGGAAATAATAAGCATAACAAACGCAGGCGGCGAACTTTGGGTCCAAACACCAATTTGGCATAGAGAATATGGAAAATATAGTTTGACAAATATTTTCAAGTATGGACTGCACAAATACACAAGGCAGGGGCCGAGCAGGTCTGTACAAATGCAAGTGAATGTTCCTCATAGGCTGATAAATGCTTTTGATGAGGACTTGACTATTATTGTTGAGAGCTCGCCAGGACCTAAGCATAGGCAAGATCTTGAGCCGGAATTTCCAAGTTTGACAAACTGCCTTGATGCACTGCATAAAGAACTAATTAGAAACACCTTAAGAGATCATCGATAATGCTATCGCCGATAACATTTTATATTAGCACTTTCCTGATTTAGCTAACATGGCAGATGCTAATAAAGACAGGGTAAGGGCACAGAGTTATGATTTTGTAAAGATGATGGTCGAAAAGGCCAGCAAAAAAGAAGAGCCTGCATCACCAGACCCGATTAAAGTTGATAATGCTGAGATAGAAAAGCTGGTAAAGAACCTGCAGGATAGAAGAACGCCTGTAAAACGCTCAATCTGGGAAAAGAAGATTAAGCCCTAATACTGATAATGAAACTTACAAGTCCCGCATTCCAGGACAACGGCAAAATTCCTTCTAAATATACTTGCGATGGCCAAAACATAAGTCCGCCATTAGTGATTTCTGATGTTCCAAAAACTGCAAAAGCTTTAGTTTTAATTATGGATGATCCGGACATTCCTGCTTTTGTAAAAGAAAAATTCAACATCCAAGTATGGGACCACTGGATTATTTTTAATATTCCAATAACAACAAAAGAAATTCCAGAAGGGAAGAATCCTCATGGAATATTGGGTAGGAACACAGGAGGGAAAAACGCATACGGCGGACCTTGCCCGCCAGACAGGGAGCACAGGTATTTCTTCAAGCTTTATGCACTCGACACGCAACTAAATTTGAGAGAAGGTGCTGTAAAAGCAGAAATAGAAAAAGCAATGCAAGGTCACATAATCGCAGAAACAAAATTAATTGGAAGATATGAACGAATTAAATCCTAATTAAGGGGAACAAGCGAAATATAACCAATCGGAACGAAGTTCCGATGGATCCAGAAAATTGCAAAGTAATTTTCTTGGTTTCGCTGGTACAGCTGAACATAGTTCAGCTTGTATCTGTTAAGGTCTTGAGAACTTTTCTGCTAAGTTTTTTGGCTAACTAATGTTAAGAGATAACCTTAAAGTTTAATAAATTAACTGACAGAAATTAATTATGAACAAGAAGCTGGAAAAGTTTTACAAAAGCATCGAGAGCATTGTGCTATTTCCCGGTAGCTTAGCCGAATTAAACAAGCAGGAAAAAGCACGCGATAGCGGGATAATTTATGGTTTTTTACCTAAAAAAAGTCCAAGATACATACGGGGAACACTTTTTCCAACACGTAAAGATTTTGAAACATATGCGCATGCAGCTTCCGTTATTGATAAACTCCTTCAAAATGATATTGCTACAGGCATGAAGCAAAAATTGCAAGTATATATGGGCCCGTTAATATTTGAAGCTGACCAATTAGGTAGCTTAACAGAAAAGAATATTGAAGATACACTAAAGATGTACCCGCAAGATTTATTGGATTTGGACGTACGCTTGCAAGCTAAAAAAATAGGTGCGCAAGGTCTTGTTTATCTTCAACTTGTCGATACACAAATTTACCAAGGCATGCCAGTAAGACAAATCTAGATTCTGACGATATCGCCGGTCTTTGGAGCAACCGCATTTATACCATATCTGCTTTTGATTTCTGTTGCAAATTTCTCGCAGTAATCGCCGTGCATGCAGACTACTTTCTTCGGGCTGACTTTCTGCACAAATTTTAGCAATTCAGAACGGCCTGCATGTGCTGAAAAGTCAAAAGATTGGATTTTCATTTTGACTTTCAGATTAATTGCGCCTAAAATATATTGCCCACTGTCTAAAAGATATCTGCCTGCTGTTTTTGGAATTTGATATCCTGTGAATAAAATTGAACAATCTTCTCTCGGATAAAGTTTTTTCATATAATGTACAATAGGACCGCCTTCCATTGCTGCTCCTGTTGTCAGAATAACGCAAGGCTCTTTCATGGCATTATCTCGCTCTTCCATTTCATACAAAGGAATTGCATTATCAACAGCTGAATGAAGAGCATCAAAATCGCGCAGGAATTCCGGGTGTGCCATGGCAATATTTGTAGCATCTTTTGCCATGCCGTCTAAATAGACTGGCCAATTAGCCCCGAATTTGTCCAAGACCATCAACAATTCAGCTGCACGAACTGCAAAAACAGGCAGCAAGGCGATTCCGCCGTTGTCCAAAGTTTCTTTTATCGCTTTATACAAACCTTTTTCCTCGTCAGCCCTGTCCGGATGATCTCTGCTGCTATATGTGGTCTCCATGAATACCATATCAATATCTTCAGAATTGAATCTAGCCCCATTTACTAGGCGGGTGCCATCCATCTTGAAATCTCCAGTATACATTATCTTCTTTCCTTTTGAATTTAGAACAAAAATGCTGCTTCCTGGCAGATGGCCCGCATCATAGATTTCAACAGCTGTATGTGGCCCGAATTTGATATCATCTCCGTATTTCACTCGGCGCATATCTTTGTGCAGAGATAAAATATCTCCAGGAGAGTATCTTATTGGAAAGCCCTTGAGTTTTGCAACTTTCAAAGAATCCCGCAATAATAAATCACAGTAATCTGCAGTTGGTGCAGTCACGTATGTCTTGAAAGGATTATGTTTGTGCAGAAAAGGAGCAGCTCCCAGATGGTCGAGATGGCCGTGTGTTATGAAAAGGCCATCAACTTTTCCTTTTGGCAATCTTGGAACATCGCCAGTTTCAACTTTGGAGCCAAAATCAAACATCAATTTCTTGCCTTCAGTTTCAGCTAGAACAGCATTTCTACCTACTTCCCTAAAACCGCCTAAACAATGTAATTGCATTTTACTTTTTCTTTTTTGGTTTCTCTTCTTTTGTTCCGGCACCAATACCGATGCCAAGCTTCTGTAATGCTTCAGAGTGTGCTTTCAAAAGAGCATCAATTATACTTATCATCCGCACAAATTCCTGCCTTTCTTTCAAAAGCGTTGTAACAGCACCTTTGTGAAAACCAATTTCTTCCTCTTTTGCCATATGTATCTCCTAAATATTGCTCTTTTTGTTGATTTATAAAGTTATGTTCTTATGAAAAAATGTTTGCGGAACCAAAAATGCAAAGCATTTTTCCATCCCAAAAATTGCCACAATTTTTGTTATCCAAGCAGTTTTCTGATTTTAAGAATAATTGGTGGCCAGCAGGGCGCAAATACATGCAAAAAGTAAAGTGATTTGATGGAATTTTCATGTTTTGCAGGAGTTCCTGGCGTTATAATGTCAAAAGGGCAGTAAAAACTGATTTTCTTTACAGCCTTTAGTCTTTTTTTAGCTAAATCTGCCAGAAATTTTGACTTTGGCTTTAATTGCTGCAACCCTTTTCGCCTTTTGGAAAACATATTAGCTAAAAAAGTCCCTTTAATCGGCGAACATACAGAAATAAATTTGCTGATTTTTTTGCTGTCTATGAATTTTAGATAATATTCAGCAATTATACTGCCTGCGCTGTATCCGATTATGGCAAGTTTCTCGTTTTCCTTTAATTTTATTCTATTTATGAACTGTTTTAGTTGCGTAGCTAATTTTGGTATGGAGTCTTTCAGGCTAGTGTTATATTCAAAATAGATGACTTTGTGCTTTGCGAGTACATATTTTATGATTGGAAATTGCTCCCGCCTTTCTAAAAATCCAGGGATGTAAACTATTTTCATATACAAATTATTGTGCCATAAGTTTTTAAATAGCCCTTCCCAAATCGAAATATGACAGATTTCAAGCCAAACCTGCTTGTATATGAATCATTAATGTTTCTAATTGTGCAATTTATCGCGCTTTTTACCGGAATTGCAATGATAGGCAAGCCAACAACTCCGCCATCTATGCCTGTTATGCAGGGATTAACCTGGTTCTTCTTCGCGTTTATTATAGCACTGGCAATAATTCTTTTGGTGATAAAATTTTTGAAAAAAGTATCATTCAACGCGTTCTTTGCGCTCATAATTTTCATAGGCGCGTATTATGTTTTTTCCGCATTCCTGCCAGCCTTATTAGGCATAATTTTGGCAGCTGCAGTTGTAGGTATAAGATTCTGGAAGCCGAACCTGATAACACACAACATTGCAATTTTCCTAGGAGTAGCAGGAGTTGCAGCAGTGCTCGGCAATTTGCTGCCCGTTCTGGCGGTTATTGTAATTTTATTTGCGCTTTCAATCTATGATTTCATTGCAGTCTTCAAGACCAAGCATATGGTAAGCATGTTCAAGGACATGCTGAAGAAAGGAATGCCCCTGGCGATTGTAGTGCCGGAAAGACCGGTTGCTTTAACGCAAGATGTAACTAAAGTCTCAAAACAAAAATTAAGGGAAACAGACAAGAAAGTTCTGATGCTAGGAACAGGAGACTTGGCATTCCCAGCATTATTTGCAGTCTCTGCTTTCAAAGCATCAGGATTATTAACTGTTGCTCTGGCGATAATGGCTGGCTCGATTATTGGAATAGTTTTCAATCATTATCTGCTGACAATAAAGAAATACAAAGTAATACCTGCTTTGCCTTTTATTGCATTATTCTCTGCAATTGGATATTTTGTAGCTATTTTGCTGTTTTAGCGAATAAGTTAAATAACTTTCTTTAGTTATTAGACCATGGGTAAGATATTTCCTTTTAACTTAGATAGTATTGCTGAGCAATACTTAGCAGTTCCAATTGCCGAATGTGAAAAATCTAAGCGAGAATTTGGTGTTATAATAAAAAAACCCAATTATTTTCAAAGGCCGTTTCCACAACTAAATGAGAAGCTCAAATTACTTAGCTATGATAAGCATTATGTCTTTTCGGAAATGTTACTGGCCTTAAATCCCAAATCAACCACTACTATGATGAGCCACGAAGGCGAGCTTTATGAAATTGTCCAAGTTTTAGGCCCTGCGCCTCTTAATTATGTTGCGCACTATTTTAGGGTTGATCCTAAGATTATAATGAATTTTCCTGAAGAAAAACATAATTCGAGAGAAACATTTTTTGCCATCGATTCTAATCACCTCGATGGGAACAACCTTCCTGAAGGATTTTATCATCAATTGAAGAATCCGAGTAAAAGCGAATTTTCTTTAGCGCACATTCTTCTAATTGCCGGAAAGCGATGGGCTATAAAAGACGGCCAGCTCATGAAATATGGTATTAACAGGCCACCAAATAGCTATCCTGGAATGAAAAAATAATTACTCAGACATAAATTCATCTTGCAATAACTCTGCTGGTTCGTTTCTTTCCTTCAAGCTCTGTGTTGCAAGTATCCAGAATATCAATCCTAGGGACTTAGAGCCTTTGTTGTTGCAGGGGATTATGAAATCTACGTTTTCTGTTGTGTTGTTTGTGTCGCACATTGCAATTAATGGAATTCCTGCCAGCAAAGCATCGTGAACTGCATTCTTGTCTGGGAAAGGATCAGCCACAACAATAAGCTTGGGCTCGAAGAAAGTTGAAAGATTAGGATTTGTTATGATGCCTGCAGGATATCTTCCTGTAAAGACTCTGGCGCTGGTATGCCTTGCAAAAGCCTTGGCAGCTTTCCAGCCATTTTCCCTTCTGCAAACAATAACTATGTCTTCAGGCCTGTATTTTGCAATTATTTTAGAAGCTAATTTCAATCGCCCGTCTATTTCAGCTAAATTCAGTGTGCAAAGGCCATTAGGATTTATCTTGTACACAAAAGGCATCATCTGCTTTGTCCTGATTTTTGTCCCGATGTGCACGCCTGCAGCCTGGTATGTCTCAGCAGGCAGCAATAGTTGTTCAGTCTCGTTTGCTTTCAGTTTTGGCATAAATTCAGCTTCCTAATTGCATTTTTAAGTGTATCGCTAAGGGTTATCTCTTAGAGTCAGAAATGCTTTTCGGTTAAGGTTTAGCTGATGTTAAGAGCTTCCCC
Source organism: Candidatus Woesearchaeota archaeon (assembly GCA_964354105.1). Classification (GTDB taxonomy): domain Archaea; phylum Nanobdellota; class Nanobdellia; order UBA10117; family UBA10117; genus CAYGXM01. Next base: position 84,919 of record CAYGXM010000002.1, on the reverse strand, counting down.
TAAAGTCTTTGTTCAATCTTAATCAATTCATTCAGCTTGGCCAGCCTTTCCCTTCCTGCTACGCCGAACTTGACAAATGGAGCTTGCCAGGCAAATGCAATCTGTGCAATTGTAGCATCTTCCGTTTCTCCGCTTCTATGCGCCATTATTGGAGTAATGCCTTTCTTTACAGCTAAATCAAAAACTTCTTTTGTCTTGATTAAAGAGCCTGCTTGGTTTGGTTTTATTATGACTGCATTTATTGCCCTTTCTGCAATTGCAGTTTGTAATCTCTCTAAGTCAGTCGCAACCAAGTCATCTCCACAAATTAAAGCATATTTCAACTTTCTGGAGAGTTTTGCAAAATCACTAAATGCACTTTGGTTAAATGGGTCTTCCAAATAAAATAATTCAAACTCATATGCTAAATCTGAAATCATTTTTATTTGTTTGGCAGTATTTAATTCGCCGAATTCCCGCCAATGATAATTTGCATGCTTGTACGTATTGGAAGATGCAAAATCACATCCTATCTGCGATTGTCCTGATATCTGTGAAAGGAGATTAAGCACATCGTGGACGGGCTTTTTCGTAATCCATGCATTCTCTAAGCTTTTAGACTTAGACCTCAACTTCCTTCCGATTTCTTTGTAAATTCTTTGTGCTTCTGAAACATCATCTGCAAAGCTGGCTGTTTGCGGCGATACAAGGATTTCCTGTATGTCAATTGAATTCTTGGCGTGCGCACCTCCGCCAACAACATTTGCAAGAATTCTTGGCATAACCTTTGCATCTGGATTCAAAAGTTTCCATAGCGGTTGCTTTTCATCTCTAGCCCAGGCATTTAGAACTGCAAATTCCAAGGCAATTGTTGGATTTGCTCCAAATAATTTTGGAAGTTTCTGTTCGAGCTTTGACAAATCGGAAAATTGCTCGAACTTGAATCCCTTCAGAATGTGCTTTAGCTTGCTGTTGATGAATTTCACAGAGCTGTCAACTGAAATTGGATAGTCTAAAGCTTCAAATTCGCTTTTTGATGTTCCAGATGGTGCTGCTCCGCTGCATCCGTTTATGAAAATCTGGATAGTTTTCTTTTTCCTGCTGTCTAAGATTGTCTGGGCAGATATTGTTTTAATCTTCATGGCTATCCCTATTATGAAATTAGAGCTTAAAAATTATTACTTTTTATTTTGTCTTTAATCTGCCTTGCAAGCACTTCTAAACTGTAAGCAATTATAACTTCTGGCCTGGCCAATACTGTTTGAATCTCTACATCCTGCTTTCTTTGATATTCCGGATGCACACCGACATAAATTGGCTTGTGTGCCATGGACCAAGCACCTAATTCGTAGAGAACTATTGGGCAAAGGGTTTCTTTTGGGAACCAAAATGAAATGTAGTTTGCTTTTCTTAGATGATTGTGTTCCCATTTAATCTGCGCTAGTGCAGCATTTGGATCGTGAATTGGAAAATTCTTTCTTCTCGGGTTTAGCAAGACTATATTCTCGTCCTTGAGCATCTTTACTAAATCAGCTTGCCAGTCTGGGCAGCCCGTAATTCCGCCTGCTAAAAATAAACTTTGACCTTTTCCATCATATATTTCTGGCGCTTCTACGTATTTCATGCCAATTTTAGAAGCCGTAATTTATTTATACCTTCGCATTGTCTTGAAAAGGGGGTGGATGGTTTGTATTCATGCAGTCTAATAGGTTTTGATGTGTATCTTAAGTTAGTTGAGGATTATAGCAGAGCTGTAGAAAATGTTTACAGGATGTTAGGTGCTAGCCAGCATCTGATGCTGACAGGCCTTTCAACTGTTAGCGAAGCCAGCTTGAAATCTCTTGAGGATTCCCTGAGGAAAAGCATGCAGCTCTTTGCACCACCAACAGAATTATTGCAAAAAGCCGCAATAGACAGGATGGTGCGGGAAATAGTGAGTGGATTTCAGCCTGTTGAGGGAAAAGAACGTAAGGAATTGAATGAAATATTTGATGCGTATGAGCATGCACAAAAAACAGGGGCTAAAAGCTTCAAGGCAGGCTCAAAAGTTTTCCGCATGGCAGGCTAAATTCTTTTTTAATCTTCTTTTTCTTCTACACGTACTGGCCTTGGCCTTCTTATAGAAATTGGAAGAATGCCGGAATCGAATTCTAATCTTGCTATTTCTGTAGTGTCATAAAGTTCTTTTGGTCTTTTAATCAGCAAAGGTGCGCCCATTGCAAGCTGGAGAGCCCTAGCGCCCATTATCCTTGCAACTTCATATTTGGTATATACTGTGATATCCATTTTGTTTTACTTTAACAGCTTGCGGACTTCCTTGCCCTTTTCTATGGCCAAATCGACCAAATTTAAAACTTCCTCTTCAGTGAATGTTCCAGAGCCGCCCTTTTGCATTGCCGCAATCTTGCCGTCTGGCAGGCTTGAGAGTGACAAGCGGGCATCCATAGAATGCTGCTCCAAAAGATCGAAATCTGCGAAGAGATATCCGCCAACTTTTCCGAAAGTTGTCAAGACTGGGACAAATTCCAATTCAAGCTTTTTCTTTGTAAGCTCTTTATACAAAACCATATCTTCTTTTTCATCGTATTTCGGGAACACTGTGTTTTTCAGTGCTGCGACAGCTGCAATGGCTGACGCGTCCAAAAGATTTCCATCATCATTTATAGGATAAATATCAACAAATACCATCCAAACTTTCTCTTTAGGTTTTATGCATAATTTTCCGAAATCTATGCAGCCAGATTCTCTTATTCCTCGGTCTACAACACGGGACAGCTCAATAGATTCAGGTCTTGGCGGTCCAGGTTCAAAATCCGGGTTTGCCATAGGCATCAATTCCGCATTTACCATCAATATGCCCTCTTCAGGCGTGTCTGGGAATGGGACATCAACATCCAATTTAACACCTACAATGACTTCAGTGTTTCCTATCTTTACACGGGCTGAGCCATTGGCTCTGTGAACAGGATTTAACTCTATGGAAAGCGGCCTGTATTCCAGGGCATCGCGGCCATCGTGGCGCTTGCCTTTTTCTAATAATGCAATTATGTGTGCCTTAAGTTGTTCCATCTTCAGTTGTTTCTTCCTCTACACTTTCAGAACCTGCCCTGTATTTTTCCTTAAGGGCAGCCTTTTGAACTTCATATATTTCTTCACAAGCTTTCATTGACATTTCCATCAATTGCTTGATTTCTTCTTTTGTCAATTCTCCATCTAATTGCAAGAGTGTGATTTCTTTCTTTCTTGGCATCATGGCTAATGGGATATCTGCAGAACCAAAATTATCTTCGGGCTCGAACATGTCTAAAACTAATTCATCATCAATTTTTCCAGACGCAACAGAAGCTACAAGGTCTCTCATTTCAATTCCAGCGTCTGCTAAAGCAACAGCTGCAGCAGTTATTGCGGCAGTTCTTGTGCCTGCATTTGCATTCATGACTTCTATGTAAACATCAATCTTTGTTCTCGGATATTTTTCCAGCATTATTGCAGGAGCCAAAGCATCTGTAATGACTTTTGAAATCTCAGTTGACCTTCTTGAAGGTCCTGGCCTTGCCCTGTCTGATGTTGAGAATGCAGCCATTCCGTAAATGCATTCCAAGGCAGCCCTGTCCTGTAAAGTCATATGTCTTGGGAAAACTTCTCGTGGGCCATAAACTCCAACTATTATATGAGTTTCTCCTATCTCCAGACTGCAAGAACCATCTGCATTTGGGATAACGCCAGCCTTGATTGTTAAAGGCCTTAATTCATCGAATTTTCTGCCATCTAATCTTTTTCCGCCTACAATTAATTTTTCCGGAGCGCCTGCATGTTTTCCTTTTCCCATTTTAACCTGCCAAAGTTTCCGCATCTCCTAAAAGGGAAACTTTTTTAATATAATTGAGTTTTTCCAGCTTCTGAAGCCACTTTTCGCCCTTGTTGTAAGTTTTTATTTTAGCAGCTACAGCAGATATGCTATTATATCGAGAACCGATAATCATGCCGAGATTTTCTAATTCCTTTAGATTTTTGTTGCTAGTCTCGGATAAAGTTATGATAACATCTAATGTTTCATCAGGATAATCCTCATATTTCATAATGCGTTCAACAATGTCTGGATGTATTCTGTCTGCCATGTTACGCTTCCTTGGCCTCCAGCAATGCCTTGATTTTATCTGTCAAGCCTTTCATATGTGCTTCACGTTCTATCTTTTTGATTATCATTTCAACTTTGGCTTCTGTTTCCGGCGTGCCTTTTATCCAGATCCAGCCGTTTTGGCCTACAACAATGTCGCAGCCAGAAGCATCTTTTATCATTTTGACCATTGAGCCCTGCTTGCCTATTATTCTTGGGATTTTTACAGGAGAAACGCCAATCATTATCCCGCCCCTTAATCTCCTATAAGGGCGCCTGGCCGCGGTCAGTTTTACAAATTTGGTCTCAGTCACATTTGTGACTTCCCCGAAAATATAATCGCCCAAGTCAAAGAATCTTGTCAGGTCAGCTCCCCTGGCTACAAATTCAGATGTTCCTTCTGATAACGGCAAATCAGCAGCATAAGCAGAATTGACATCAACAGCCCATCCGCCAGCCAGGACTGCAGTTATTTTTCCCACAATAACATCGCCTTTTCTTGGCATGTACCTGCCTGTTAATGGAATTACCCTTACAACTCGGCCTTTAACAGAGACCATGCCGATAGTAGAAGCAAATATCTTATCTCCCTCACGGAAAGCTTTTCCGGAAGGCAAAAACTCGAGGCCTTCGGCTATTAATTCTCCAGGTATCACAATTGCCCTGTCGGCAACATAAAGTTTTTCACTCATTACAAGTCAGACGCGGAAACCATGTCTTTTGTCTTACCGGTTCCGGAACTGTCTTTCACCTTCAGAAAACATTAGAAAAATAAGGGTTTATAAATCTATTGTTTTAATTTATTTTATGTTATTTGAATTAAGTGTTGGTTTAGATTTTGATCACAGGTTTGGTTTGCAATCCAGAAATTCTTCTAACTCACAAATATATTTTGACAAACATAAGCATCCAATAATCAATATATACGATGCTTGGCGAAATATGTTTTGCGAAGAAGCATCCTATTCAGGTGCAATTAAGCAAAGACTGAATGATAAGGCAAATTCTATGTGCCTTGATTTGTTATATCCTGTACCATTAATAATTGTTCAATCCAACGCAGAAAATTGTCTTAGAAATTTGTATGAAAATTTGAAGTCAATTGGTATAAATGTATCTGTGTGGGATTTAACGATATTTGTAGACGGTCACGCAACAGTAGAACTTCCGCAAGAATTCCTTCTAGAGGACAAACTAAAAAACATAAAAGATATTTTGCAAAATTTACCAAAATCTGAAACTTTAGATTATAATCAAATAATTAAATTTTGCGAAGAAAAATAAGGATTTATAAGATTATCGCTTTTAATTACAACATGAGCCTAGAGAAGATTAAAACGTCATTAGAAGGATATGAAACGCAGTTCATCTCGCAAAAATTAGATGCTCTGACTAAGACATATTATTTAAAAGGTTTTAATGGCAGCGAATTAGAACGAATTGCTGGAAAAATTGATGGCTTTTCAAAGATGGACAGGCCAAATACAGACGATGGCTACACATGGTTTTGGGGTTTGCATTACAAATTCGGCGATGGTCAGGTGGCTGTGCTTTTCCCATGGAATCTGGATAGCAAAAAGACTGATAGAGTTCGATCTGATAGAGCCATAGGTGTTTATTATCACGGTAAAGTTAGTGTGCAGCAAATCGATGCTCTTTTGGAAAAGTTATACGATGCGTATGTTAAAGATCTAGAAGAGACAGCACGGCTTGCTGAGCAAAATAAAAAATTTGGAGTTTAAATGGCAGAAAAATATCAACCGAGAGGAATAGGAGCTAACTGGCTTCCTTGTTATATTTGTAATGAAGGTGGAAAGGATAGAGTCCAGGCAGATATGGCTGCTTTCGTTAGGGATAAAGAAGCAGGCGAGAGAGTCGTGGCTATGTACTCAGAATTAGGGCTTCACGCCAAGCTTGATTTCAGACCTTACGAGCCTAACTGGGTGCAGGTAAAAGTTGGTGCCTGCAGAAAGCATGAGCTTAATCTTGAAAAACTAATGGAATTATGCAGCAAAGATAATCAAATAGATGCAGATAAAATTAAACAGTCATTAAATGTGAATTAAATTATGGAAGAGCAAAAATTAACTATAAAAAAAGAAGAGAGTGGCTTAACTACAGTATTAGTTGAAGGTGGGCCACAGCTTTCCCAGGAAGAAAAAGAGCGAATCAAAAAAGACTGGGAAAAGCCCGAAAACAAAGCGAGGCTCGAAAAGCTATTAGAAGAACATGGTTATTTTAAGAAAGTAATAGATGAAAAAACAGGCATAGCTTACAAAGTTCCAACAAGAATCATAATTACAGAAGGCCTCAGCTACGCAGATTTGCAAAAATATCCGCATTGGGAAGAATAATTCAGATTATTTCTTTTCAATTTCTTTTAATTCATTGCCATTAGTTATCGGCATAGTGTCCCTAAATTGATATTGTAGGGGCTGTTTTGGTGGGTAATCTTTAATTGGAGGGTCATAGCTTACTGGCTTGTCAAATTCAAAGTTTTCAAAAAAATCTTCTAACGATTCTTCAAATATTGATTGTTTTGATTTTTTGTTAGGCATAGGTTGGCCATCATATTTCTTAACACCGCCAGAATTATTTATTGTCATTTTTCTCTTCAACTATAATTCGTGCAAGAATTTTTAAGCTTATCCTTATTATTTCTGCCGATATGGATTCTATGGAACAAATAGTCAGACAGCGACTTAGTCAAGAAAGTAGTGATGAATTAAAAGCCTATGTCGATGCACGGCCTGAAATTAAAACAGAGTTTGAAAAATTGGGCGAAACATATGCTAATAAAATTCAAGAAAATATAGAACAAGGCGAAAAGGATATTATTGAAATAACTACTGAAGCCGGCGCTGGATTTGACAGCGAAGAAGCTAAGGCGTTGAACGAGACGATACAACGCATAGCTATTCCTTTTATGGAGTATTTTAAATCAGAATTATCATTAGATAAACTTTTGAAACCGTCGCCTTCAAAAGATGCAAGTACTATGGAGCGGGAATGGGAAGATAGTTATGAAAAATTTGTTAAAGAGTGCCAAAATGATGGTTTACAAATTGCAGGTCTGCCTGCAATAGATGCGCAAATGAGACGAGCAATCGCGCAAATGAGAATATACGACATTAAAGTTGCCAAATTAACAGGCATAGCTAAAGAAAAGGGGATTGAAGTGGCTATGCAAGATGATATTCAAGATAATATAATTAGAGAATTATTCCCAACCAAAGAGGCTTATTTTAAACATATAGAAGAAACAGGGGCAATGCATAAGACAATTATGTTAACGATGGGCACAGCAGTTTTGGAGGCGCTCGATTTTATTATTGCAGATGCTAAAGCAGATTACGAAATAGATGAAGTGACAGATAAATTGCTAAGTGTGGTAGGTAAAACTTTCAACTCTGTAATTAAAAGTGTGTTTGATAATTTGGATAGTTATGACAGTCTTGTAGCAAAAATAACCAAAAACATGACAGAAAAAGATGCAAATATAATTTATGATTCAGCAAAGTAAATTAAATTTATTTTTTCTCTTCAATTACTGCTGAGCCTGCTGTCAGCTTGTTTATGAGGGCCCAGATTTCTGTCTTCAGGCCTGCTGGGCATTCCATTGTGAACTTTACAGAGCCGTCATTCTGCCAATCTTCATTCTGCAGAGCGTATTTCTTCTTTAGAGTTGAATATGCTGAGCTGGCATACTGCACTGGCAGGTGAACTGTAAACTTGGCTTTTTCAAAACTTAAAGGCATGATTGGCCTTAACTGCTTGATTATAGTTTCAATTTGGGCTTCGGCAGGCTGGTAAGCATCTATCTGCACCTTAGCCTGCTCCATTGCCTGTTCAATTCTTTGTATTGGATGCGGCGCCCCTGTTCTAGGGTCTGATGCATTTTGGTGAATGTATTGTATAATTTTAACACGCTTGACGTCAAACATTCGCTTTCTCTGCTCTTCTGTAAGATGCAATTCGCCCTTTCTTAGAATTACTTTGGCGGCTTCAATAGGGTCATCTGTGCCGAGCCATTGCTTCATCTTGCCGGCAGACTGCTTTTCACCTTTCTTGGCATCTGCCCAGACTTCAAATGATTCTAAAAAGTCCCTTGGGTCAATTTCTTTTCCCTGCCTGAATTCCAAGGCTTTGTCAGGGTCTTTCAAAACAATTTCAAAGCGCTCGCCGCCTTTCGTAATGTGTGCTATGTTAAATGAAATCTTTTCCTTGATGAATGTAAATGTTGGTCTGCCGTTTGACATGCTTTAGACACAAGAATAAGATATTTAACCCTTTTCTCTCAGCTATTTGTCATGAAACATAACTCTATAGCGATTTCAGGCTTGCCCGGTTCAGGAAAATCATCGCTAGCAGAGCTACTTTCAGTGAATTTAAACTGGAAAATACGTACAGTTGGCGGGATATGGCGTGAACGCCATAAACAAGAATGCCCTGATATCCCCTTTGAAACCTATTGGAAAAACACAAGTGCTGAGGAAAATAAGGCGGTTAATGATGCATTAAAATATTTGGTAGATCAAGGTCGCATAATTGCAGATGCCCGGTATGTGCATATGTTTGGTCCTAAAACTTTCAAAGTCTTTGTTACCGCGCCTTTGCAAGTACGGGCGCAGCGCGCAGTTGAAATTGGGAAGTATTATGGAAAAACTTTGAACGAAATAGAGAAAATCCTTTTGGACAGGGAACAGGATGAATTGCAGATGGGCAAAACAATCTGGGGTAAACGTTATGACTATAGACGCTTGAGCAGTTATAACCTGGTTCTAAATAACGGTTCTATGACACCTAAAGAAGAATTTGAAGTAGTTTACTCAGTTCTATGATTATTCTTTCAGCGTAATCATCTCTACGCCTTTTGATGTTACTGCTGAAGTTTCCAGCCTCTCTATGCTGAATTCTTTTGCCAGAATTTCCTTGAAAATCTCTATGGCCAGCTTTTGGGCTTCTTCCAGCTTCATTCCGTCCCTGTATTTCCTGTCAAGAAGCTTGTTTGCTTCTACACAGCCGGAGCCGATTGCCCTTGCAGTATATTGCGTGTAGATTCCAGACGGGTCAGTTTCAATCAAACTCAAACCCTTTTTGTCGATTCCTGCAATCAAGAATGCAATTCCAAATGGCCTGATTCCGCCATACTGTGTAAATGATTGCTCCAAATCTGAAATATATTTTACAACCCCTTCAACATCAACAGATTCTCCATAAGTTAATTTATGCTGCTGCGCGAATAATCTGCATCTTTTAATCAAAATTCTTGCATCAGATGTCAGTCCTGAGAAAGTTGCAACAATGTGCTCGTCTATTTTTGAAATCTTGTGTACAGACTCTGCGACCATTAATTTCTCTGTAATGCGCCTGTCTGCAACCAGCAAAATGCCGTCTTTGTAAACTATGCCCAGTGTTGTTGCACCATGGCTTACAGCTTTTTTAGCATACTCTACCTGTAATAAACGACCGTCTGGGCTGAACACAGTGCTTGTGCGGTCATAACCCATTGCCTGTTGCGGTAAAACTTGCATTATTCATCACCTATTTCAATTTTAATAGCGAGCCAGACACCTTAACAGTACTTAGCCTCACTTTTTTGTTGCCTATAGACTTTATAAGACTTATTGCAGATTTTGTTTCATCAATAAATTTATGCCCTGTTTTTACAATCACTTTTTTGCCGTCATAAGTATCAGACATCACAATAATCCCAGCACGTGCTACACCTAATTCTCCTAAGAACTGCAGACAGCTGTTCAGGATTGCATTTTCAAGGTCTCTTCTGTCTACAGCATCAGATGATTCAATCTTGACCAACAAATACCTTTTGCGTTCCCTTGCAGTTGATGGGATTATAGCTAAATGTGTACCTACGTGGTGTTTAGCTATTCCTCCAACACTTTGTGTCGGAGTTATCTTTAATGGCATGAAAATAGAATGCTAACAGAATTTAAAAGCCTGTTGAAAGGATGCTCTACTCTTAAGTGCGGAGCTTATTTTCGAGATCATAATATATAGCTGGTTTTATGTTTGTAAGCGTCGAATTGCTTTTCAGTCCATTTTCCATTTTGTAAGATGGAACCGCTGCTTGAGGTATAAATTTTTTGATTTTCTCTAGAGCTTTATCTATATTTTCCTGTGGTCCAATTAACCTCAGCATTTCAGTTTCTTTTTTAGGTTCGTTAAATATTGTGTAAAAAGCAGTGCAGCCATCCAAATGATAAACTACTTCTTCGCTTTGTGTTGGCAAAAGTTTGCATTTTGTTAATTCCAAGGGCATGCCATTTTTCATTAAGTATGCATAAAGGCTGGGAATACCTTGATTTGCTGCTTTTATAGTATCTACAGAGATATGCGCATCCCAATATTCTGCTTCAGCCATCAAATAAACTAAAAAGATAGAAATATAAGACTAGTGTTTAGACCTTGTAAACTAAGCCTTTTTTTCTCTATATTTGGCATCGAGTGCTAAAAGGACATTTTGAAAGCTTTTGTAAGGTGTCGGCAGAACGGCGTCTCTATTAATTAGAATTATTGGTTTTTCAGCCATGAATACCATGCCAAAATCAAATTTGCTGCCTTCACTTTTTGCATTCCAATAAATATGCACTTCATTAGCCATTCGCATCGCTTCTCTGTTTGCGGCGCATATGTCTAATCCAACTTTGTCGGTTTGGTCTGTGTCTCTGGGCGGAAAATGAACTTTATAGCCTTTGGATTCAAGCTGGGCGATGTAATTTTTTAAGAATTGATTTTCGCCATCTGTGATTTCGCGCACCGGAGTTATTATAAAAATTATTTTCTCAGGGCTGTCTTTCATACTACTATCATAGATGTTAATTTTAAAAACATATTGAAAGGAAGAACCTTTCAATTGTGCCACTGAAAACTATGTTTTCAGTTAGCAAGTGTTGAAAGGAAGCCTTGATAAATAGGTTTGGATTATTTAATAAAAATTAAAAATAAAAGAATTAAGCTTTACAGCAAAATAGTCCAGTAGACGATAATTTTCGTTCATCTACGGCGCTACTGCCGCTTCCGATTGTAGTGCATTGATCCCCTTTTACAATTTGTGCGCCGCAACCTTCAGGTATGGTAGATATAGGCTGTAATGGATAATCTCTCCACGTGCTTGCCGTGCAATTCCCATTTGCAGATGTGTAGTAGCTAGTACTTTGCATTAAAAATTCTCCGCCGCACATTGTATAACCTAAGCTTTTGCAAACATCACTACCAGTTAGGCCAATATAACTTTCTAAGGCCTTTGCACCTATAAAATCACAAGATTTGAATGCAGTTGGCGCCGGTACAGGCATTATTTTAGCAGGTGCATAGTATTTTGCAAGTGCTCCGCCTTCTCCACCTGATGACAATACTATTACTGCCAGGACTACGATTGCCGCAACAATGAGCCAAGTGTAATTCTTCAGTTTCTTTTTAGCCATTTACATTGCCTCCTTAGCTTTCAGATGGGATTTTGGTATATATGTATATCGGTAAAATTTCTAGAGAAAAATAAAGTAAGAAAATTAGACCTTGTAAACAAGGTCTTTAGCTCTAACAGCTGAAGGAACTTTCATTCCGATATCGTCGCCCTTCTTTGCAGTCTTGACTGCCTCGTGCTCGACTTGCATTGATGTTACTTTCATCTTGATGTTTGTCATTGGACCTTCAATAGCAAGCTCGTCGCCTACTGAAATTGGAGCACTGACGCTGATTACTGCAACTGAAATCTTGTCAAAGAAGTGTGTTATGGTTCCGACAAGTTTCTTTCCAGTTAATTTGCCTTCTGGCTTGGCTTTTGCTACGATATCTTGTTTTCCTTTTGGTTTAGCTGTAGTTTTTTTAGCAGGCATGTTAATCTTAATCCTCCAATACAACACTAAAACGCTGGTTAAAAAGCCTTACGATTAAGGCTTTTTAGTTTTAGCTTGTCGAAGTCTTTAAATCACTATCTTCTTTAGTTAATTTATGGCTAAAGAACTGCGCCTTAGCTCTGAAGAATTGCATAAAAGAGTTCAGGCATATCTTACACGCATTAGAGCAGACCAAAAAAATAAACATCTAAATTATCCATTAAACCAGGTTGGGCTTTGGGGCTTTGTCGGTGGTTGGGATATTTTGACGACTTCTGGATACGAGTTGGAACACGAAATATACGAAGGAAGATTCATTGATGCGGTTACTAAGTTTGCTAAGCTTCCTTATAGTTTCCATGCAATGCATAAAATTGATGAATCACATGCTGGTTATGTCACTCTTATTACAATTAAAACACTGCCAAAATCTAAAATCAGCATAGATGATTTAGTTTAAGCTTTAACTTTTGCTTTCAAGGGTTTTGTCCACTTTAACCTGACTGGGCTTCTGCCTAGCTTGAACATGTATTTTTCACATTTATTTGAGCAGAAATAGAGAATCTTGCCGCTATTCTGGATAAGGGCTTTCCCGCTTAGCCTGTCAAACACTTTTCCGCAGTATGTGCATGTTGGCATAATTTAGCCTCTAAAGGTTGCATTAAAAAGCTTTCTGAGTACATTTTAACATGACTGATATCAAATTTGCGAAAAAAGATTTCACGAAATTAGACGGTTTGAATCTTAAATTAACTTGGTCTGTGGCTACATGGTGGCAGCCAAAAGATAAGGATATTTTGTATATAATGTTTGATGAGCGCTTTAAGGCATATGGCTTAGTTGAAAAAGATTGGATAGACACAACAATTCACGAGTTAGTGGAAGCAGATATCGCAAAAACACTATTCGATGAAGGGATTTGTAGACATTGCGATGGATTCAGAAAAGAATGGGTTCATCCAGTACAAACCCTTTGTGTCCATTATTATGAAGGTGCCCGCAGGGCACTTTGTCATCAGCTTACTAATTACTGTTTAAACCAGTCTGATTAGGCCTTAGCTTCAATTCTAACTTCTAAGGAACTAGAGCTTTTCTTGTTCAGAGAAGAAGGCAAAATTAGGCTTTTCAGGCAGCGGCCTACTTTGCAGAAAAGAGGTCTATCTTCATAAATGTTGCATAAATTATTTTTATTCAAGTAAGGGCAGGGGCCTTCTACCGCAACAGCTTTCATGAAAACAAGGTCTTCAAGAGGATAATCCTTGAACTTTGTGTATTTATCATACTTTTTGTTTGAAACAAAAACATAACCAGTTCCCCAACTGCAGCACCTTCCGCATTTCTGGCAGGCCATTTTATTTGATTTTAATATCCCGCAGGAATATCTTTACTGTAACAGGCCCTACACCTTTGAATTCCTGCAGTCTTTTTGCAAGCTCTTTTTTGTTTTTTGACTGCTTCATCAGATTTGTTATGCTTCCGTAATGTTTCTTCAAAGCCTTGCATATTTCCAGAAGTTTTGTGGCTGTTGAGAAATCATAGCGGACATAGTGGCCGTTATCCAGGACCTTGACTAACTTATCCCAGCCAGCTTTCAGGATATTGTCAGGGCTTAGCAGGTTCTCCTTTTCAAATTCAAAATAAGTCTTTCTTGCAACATTTTGCTGGATTGGCTTGCCAAACAAAAGGCAGGCCAGGAACCATTTGAAGAGCTCCTTTTCCCGTCCTGATTTCAAATTAATTCCCAAATCTTTGGAATAAATCTTTCCAACCATATTTTACTTGTCCCTATTTTCCTTGAACCAGTAATACATGTCTAGAATGCGCATATCTGATAGCTCATTAACCCTAAAATGTGCAAACTTTTCTTTTGACAAGACATTCCTAATTTTTGCTATTGATTGCTGGTTTTCTTCTGAAAATAGCTCATATCCTCTTCTTATCATCAGAGCGCTTGTGATAAAATCTTCAGTCTCTAGCCCGAAGCCGCACCTTATTGCATTATCTACCGGCGGAAATTCTGCCGGCAAAATTGTATGGAACAATTTTGTGCAAAAAGTATACTCATTGCGTTCTTTGGTGCAGTATTTTTCAAAGAATCCCCTGATATCTTGTTTGGTAGCTATTTCTGCCTTTAGCTTATCATAATTTTCGTCAAAGTATTTGTAAAAGTCTTTTTTCATGCCCTGGATTCCCCAGCGGCTTTTGAATTCACCAAAATTTATTTTTTCCTTGTCCAAAACAGTTCTGTTGTAATATTCTATGAAATTTAGATTTCCATCCTCTTTTAGGAATTTATCAAAAAAGTTTTCAATTTCTTGCCCGTTTAGTTTGCTAAAATCTTCTTCTATTTGCCTGCTGACTAAATTCGCTCCAGATTCTATGTCTAAAATGTCATCTAGCATTACTATCCCTTCTCAATCTTTTCCAGCTTTTCTTTCCAGGCAGGCATCCTTTTCAAATAACCTATTGTCATATCAAAACCCTGCTCTTCTGTCAGGCCTCTTTTCTTTGCCATCCAGCGGGTCATATTTGTGATTATTTTGCTAAGTGGAAGAAGCTCGCCATTAGGAGCACAGTATTTGCAGTACTTGCTGCCGTCCTTGACAGGCATTGCACAGCTTTCGCAGGGAATTTGGGTCATGATTAAACTAGAACTTACAAGAATAAAGATTTATCGCTTTTAGAAGCCTTGTGCTTTACAGTGTTCTATGTATTCTTGCTTTTCAAAAGGGTTTTTACATATTACACGTACGCGGTGCCCTAAAGGCTCACTGTAGTAGTAGTTTTGTTCGAGGCTAATTCCCTTAAGCCCCATAGGAAGTCCCCCAACAAGTCCAAGTAAACCAGCTAAATCTCCTGTAGCGAAGGTATATGTTAAACCAATAGATCCAATTAAACTGCCGCCATAAAACATAGCTTTGGCGTCTATATCGTGTCTTTTGATGTATTTGATAATATCTTGCAGGCTCATGGTAATTAATACAAGAACTTACTTATAAAATTTAGTGCTTATCGCTTTCGGCCTTTCAATGGACTTGCTTCAATCTCAGTTTCTTTGAGCATGACTATGTCGCCAATTCTGAATGGGCCCAATATGTTTCTTCGCATTATCTTGCCTGCTTCCCTGCCTGCAAGTAACTTTACTCTGGCCTGCTTGCCGCCTTCACGAGTGCCCATGCTTCCTACTATTTCTAGAATTTGAGCAGGAGTTGCCTCGCCACTGACTTCAACTTTTACACCTGCGCCCTCTTCAGCTTTTTTCTCAATGATTTTTTTAGAACTCATTTTGCAATCACGCAGCAACTGCTGGAGCAGCTACAGCTTTTTCTTCCTTCTTTACTTTTGGCTTCCTTGCAGGTTTTTCCTCTTTTACTTCAACAGGAGCAGCTTCAATCTTCTTTATTGGCTTTGGCATCTTGCCTTTTAGAACATCAACAAATTCATTCAATTTTCTGGCTGCATCGCCGGCATTTGCTACAGCAACTGCAGATGTTCCAACAGGAAGGCCTGCAGCAGCGCCTAATTCTGCCTTGGATTCAACAAAAATGTGAGGAATGTTCTTTTCAGTGCATAAAACAGGGATGTGCATTATAATTTCTGGAGGGTTTACATCAGCAGCAATAACAACTAATTTGGCTTCGCCTCTCTCTATCGATTTTGTAACTTCGTTAGTGCCCTTTCTAATCTTGCCTTGTATTCGAACTTCATTGAGTAACTGCAGCGCCTGCGCGGCAGACTCTTTATTCACATCTACCATGATGTTGTCTTAAAAAGTGCCTTTTTAAAGGTTATTACCAAAGCTGCCAAAGATTTATTAGGCTAATGCTAAGTAAAATTTCATGGAACAAAAAACACTGGGAAAAGTGCAGATTGCAATAGGTATAATTGCAGTACTATTTTGGATAATTAACTTTATTGCAACAGGCATTCTGCTTAGAAGCTGGCGGGTTAGCACAGATAATACTGTGCTATTGCTGTTAGGTATTTATGCACTAATAACAGGAAATTACAACTTGAAAAAGTAATCCCTTAATTATGTGTATACGCGAAAATCAGCTTGCTTTTTTCCTTTTTATCAAGCCTGCAGAAGCCGAATCTCTCGAATTGTATAATATCGCCCACTTTCAGCTTTTCTACATTTGATTCAGCAAGGCCTTCTACAATTTCACCAGTTGGCATTAGCACATTTGTTTTGATGTTATCATCAGAAACCCATTGTATCTTCTGAATTGGTTTGTTTTCTGTTGATGTGTATTTTGCTTTTTTGTTAAGAATTATGTTATAGAGATGCATAAGCCTGACTTCTGTTCCGCCATACTTCTGCAAATCCTCGTGTGGTATAAAGATAGATTTGCCAACTTTAATTTTCTTCATTTCTTTGTCGTTATCTGGATGCAGTTTTACTTCAATTTCCTTTATGTTTGGTGCATTCTGAACATCAATTTTTACAGGTACAGGGACAAATGAATACCTGTGTGCAATAGGATCTATGAGTTTTCTGTTTGCAGCATCTAATAATTTAAAGAAATCAGTGCTGGAAATCTTTTTGTCAACTTCGGAAACGCCCATATCCGTGAAAAAATCAACAATCGCATGCGGCTGATAGCCCCGCCTCTTCAGTGCAAGCAGTGTAGGCAAGCGAACATCATCCCATCCAGAGTATTTTTTGGATTCTATCGTCGACCTGATTTTTGATTTGCTTAATTCCATACCCTCAAATTTAATCCTGCCAACGTACAATTGTGTCGGCGCTTTCCAATTCATATATCTGTACAGGTAAAGCTGGCGTTTTTCATTGTCTATGTGCTCTTTTGCGCGAATCGCATGCGTAATGCCTAGTTCATGATCATCTATGGCAACAGAGAGATTCATCAGAGGCCAGACTCTGTATTTTTTCCCCTGCCTGAGATGAGGTGTTGTAATAATTCTTGCAGCAGGCCAGTCTCTTATTGCAGGATTCGGATGTTTTATGTCTGTTTTGATTCTCAAAACAGCCTCGCCTTCCTTATAATCCTTCAGCATGTGTTTCCAGCGCTCTAAATTTTCTTTCGGCGTGATGCTTCGGCAGGGGCAGGCAGTTTTAGCTGAAGTTAATTTCTTCCACTTTTCAGGATTGCACATGCAGATATACGCAAATCCTTTCTTGATGAATTCTTCAATATATTTGTAATACAAAGGCATCCTGTCTGATTGTATTATGATTTTGTCAACGCCATTTGAAGTCAGCCAGTTTGCATCTTCCGGCAGGCCTTTGTAAGCGCTTAGTTCAACGCTTTTCGGATTGGTATCTGCAAGCCGGATGATCAGCTTTCCATCATATTTTTTTACATAAGAATAATTTAATGAAAGTGGAAATGCGTGGCCTATGTGCATTCTTCCTGAGAAAGATGGCTCTAATCGCATTACAACTTTTCCCTTAACGGCATTAGGCATATCTTTCAGTTGTTTTTCCTCATGTTCTTTCTTCTCAAAGAACTCAGGATAGATTTTCAACAGTTTTTCCTCCTGCTGTTTGATTGATAATTTGTTTATTTCAGAAATGATTTTGCTGATTTTGGGAGCTAGCTCCTTTAATCTCGCCTTGATTTTAGGGTCTTCAGATATCAATTTGCCTATAACAGAGCCTAGTTGGGCCTTCCCGCCATACTGGAAAGCATTAGCCAGAGCGAACTTTTCGATAAGGGCATCCAAGTTGGCCATAGCAGAAGTTTTTTATTACTTCTTTTTAACCTTTTAGCATGGCTAAGGAAGCTAAACATAAGAAAACCAAGGCTGAGATTGAGCTGGATAAGATGCTGGCTGAAGCGAGAGCTGCCGAAGCAGAGCTGGCAAAGAAAGAAGCCAGCAAGCCTGTTGAAGCTGTTATGGATACAAAACCGCAAGCAGAACAGCCAAAACAAGCGCCAGAGAAAAGCGATGCGCTAAAATGGTTTTTCATAGGTTTAATTATTGTTTCTTTAGGCGGCGGATATTTCATTTATGATAAAATGCATCAAAATACAAATCCGATTATTCCTGCTACAGGACTGGCCACTTATAACCCGGAAATCTGGCTTGATGGCTGGCAGCTTGTCTCCTCAGGGACAAATCTTGCTGAAATGGAACCCGCACTTAGAACAGAAATGATGGCACAAAACATTACGAATGCTGCAGTCTGGGAATTTAGCAAGGATGATGATACATTATATTTCTGGACTAGAATTTATCAGGATAATGCAACGCGCGATAAGTATGATTATGTATTTAACGGCGCGCTGGTCTGGCGCGAGGGTTTGAGAGCAAACATAGCAATTGGCGATGAAGGAATAATTGGAGTTTATAGAACGACTGGCAATGATCCTCTGATGGTTTACATTGCAAAAGACAAGCAAGTCTGGTACATTTCCTATTACAATTATGCCAATGAAAACGGCAGCGCATATAATGCTACGAACATGGATGCCGACAAACAATTTTTAGTCAATCTTGGAAGAGAATTCTATAATTCATTCAATTCTAGTTGATGTTATGTCTTAGGGTTTTTAGCTTTCCAAAGTATAAAACTTCTCCAGTCTCAGAGATTGCCCAGGCTTCTAGACTTCTGGCAGAATTCAAATAAAGAGATATCCCAGTCTCAGACAAAACATCAGTGCCTTCTGTAACAAGATTGAAAGAAGGCAGAACAATCAAAGTCTTGTTTTTCCATTTGCCTTTCAGGAAACATTTTACTTTTTCCGCAACAAGACCATCAGTTAATTTGATTGCCGGATGTGCATGACCAACTATTACAATATTAGCCTTAGTGTCCACTAGGGAATCTCCATGGTGGAATAGCACATCGCCAATCTTGATTTTAGAAAGTATTTTGCTCTCCGTGAAATTTAGGATTTTGTCATGATTACCTCTAAGAACTATCAATTTTTCACAATTCTTCGCTAGAAATGCCAGCAATTCACGCAAGCCAAAGAATTCTTCCCTGTTTACAGTGCCAAATTCATATTTCAAATCGCCAGTTATGATTATTTTCTTTGGTTTTGTCCCTAAACTTGCAAAGATTTTCTGCAGCCTTTCTTTTGTATCCTTAAACTGATGTCTTGGCAGTAAAATTCCGCGGGCGTTTAGAGATTCTTCATAGCCAATATGAAAATCGCTGACTGCCAGCACTTTCTGCTTTGGCATCCATAAGGCTAAATCGATTATTTCTATTCCCGGGGCAATTTCGACAGTTTTCATTTTTCTTTCCTCTGGCCTATTTTAGCCAGTACCATATTATGCATTCTCTTGATGAATTCATGGCGGTCTTCAGCACGCAATATATCGGTATAGCCTCTTGCTATCAAATTTAGCGCAAAGGGGCTTGGAATCTGGGTTTCTATTTCCTTTATTGCAATGTCATTTGTCTTGATCTTTGAGATAAGCAGTTCTGTAGTTACAGTATCCATCAAATCATCCAGAACTTCTCTTTGCGCTTCCTTTAGGATTGGAAAATTCCTTGAAACCCTTTTGCAGGCATTTATCAATATTTGCGATGAGACTTGCTGCCTGCCGACAGTCTTCCTGTGGCCTTTGTAATTCCTTATAATTAGAAGGCTTCTGCCGGCACAGTGTCTAAATCTTCTCTTCATAATATCTGTGCCATCAATTGCTAATTTCAGAAGTTCTGGAATGTTTTCCTTCTTCAGCTGATTAATTATTTCCATCGCATTGAGTCTTTTCTTTGATACGAGATAGAAATTCTGGTCCGTTATGGATACTGGCACGTTAATATGATTTAGTTTGGATGCAATATATGCCACTGCTCTGGATAATGCATCATTAACCCTTCTTCCGAAACAAGAATGCCATACCATATAGTGCTTGTTGTCAAACTGCAAATTCTCAATTACGATTTTCTTGTCAGTCGGCAGGGAAGCATAGGACCATTGTTCTTTGAAATATTCATAAATGGAATTGGCAGCAGTCCCATCCACATACAAATATTCTTTTATGAAGTCAAGAATTTCTTCTTTTGACCTGTATCTGTTGAATTTTTCCTCGATTAAGCGGCGGAATTTCTGTATGCCTATTGCAACTTCAAAATTTAATGGAAGCATCTCAGAAAACCAGCTGGGTATTGTAGGAACTAAGCCAGGAGTTGGTGTTACATATGCGACCATGCCTTTTGCGTAGCCAAATTTGTAGACTGACCCGCCCAGGACAAAAATATCGTTTTTCTTCAATCTCATCAGGAATTCTTCATCTATTTTACCAACAACTTGCTCTCCAGTCTTGACAATAACATAAGATTCATCTGGAATTGTTCCAATATTTGTAGAATATAAAACACGGGCTAATTTTGAACGTTTGCCAATAAAGCCAGTTTCAGCATCATACCATATTTTACCGTAGACGTGTCTTAACTCCAGTTCTGCATAATCGCCAGCGAGATATTTTATTACAGAAATGAAATCTTCTTTCTGTAAATTGTGATAGCAGTAACTTCGCTGAATTGTTGAATAGATATTTTCAATGTGGTCCTTTCCTTCTATTGCAATTCCATAAATATGCTGTGCCAAAACATCAAGACAGTTTTCAGGAATATGTATTTTATCAATCTGGCGTTCTAGTGCGTGCTTTAAAATCAAAACATCCTCGACCATATCATCTCTGTCAATTACAACAAAGCGGCCCTTGATGTTATCCTGCAATTTATGGCCACTCCTGCCAATTCTTTGTAGAGCTCTAGATACCGATTTTGGAGAGCCTAGCAAAATTACTAAATCTATAGAGCCTATGTCAATGCCAAGCTCTAGTGATGTTGAGCAAACTACACATTTCAAATTCCCATCTTTCAATCTTTGTTCTGTAGACAAACGAAGCTCTCTAGAAAGTGAAGAGTGGTGTGCTTCTATGTTATCTGTGTAGAATTTCGGATATCTTTTTCTCAAATTAAATACAACTCTTTCTGTTGCAGCCCTCGTATTGGTGAAAATCAGGGTTGTGTTGTGTTGTTGTATCAAATCATTCAACAATCCATAAGTCGATTTTTCCAGTTCAGCTTCTGTAACCTTCATTATGTTTTCAACTGGAGAGAGAACTTTCAAGTCTAATTTTTTGGAAAATTGTGCATCAACAATTTCACAAGGCCTCGGCTCGCCATTACTATAACCAACAAGGAATTGCGCAACTTTTTCCAGAGGCGCAATTGTTGCAGATAATCCAATTCGTGTAAAATTGCCTGCAAGATTCTGCAATCTCTCCAGACTTAAAGAAAGATGAACTCCGCGTTTGTTTGATGCTAACGCGTGAATCTCATCAGCAATAAACCATTTGATATCTTTCATCAGAAGCCTGAATTTAGGCGCAACCAGCAAAATTCCAAGAGTTTCAGGAGTTGTAACAAGAATATGCGGCGGTTTTGAAAGCATTTTTGCCTTTTCAGAAGTTTTAGTATCTTCTGTTCTAACCAAAACTCTGATTCCTAATTCCTTGTTTGCTAGCTTGTTGATTTCTTCCAAAGGCTCTAAGAGATTTCTCTTGATATCATTGTTAAGGGCCTTCAAGGGAGAGACATAAAGGCAATAGACTTTGTCTTCAAGCTTGCCTTTTTCTGCCAGGTTTGCAAGCTCTGACAAGACTGTAAGGAATGCTGCAAATGTTTTACCTGAGCCTGTTGGAGCGGAAATCAATGTATTTTTCTTGTCCTGGATGTTTATGATCGCGCCTCTTTGGGGAGGGCTGAAAGTTCCGAATTTTTTGCGAAACCACTGGCTAATCAGGCCGTTCAATCGGCTGAAAATCTCTGCATCTGTATTCTCTACCATACAATAGGCCAAACATGCCGGTTTGGGCGAATGTATATACAACCCATTTTTAAAGCTTTTTTCGGAGAAGCTCGATTATAATATATATTAACAACCCTTAGCTCATAAATAATCTTAAATCATTTATCATGTTAATTAAGTTATGATGAAATTAAAGTTATTAACCGAACAGAACACAAGCGCAGAAACAATAGAGCATTTAGTAGAAGGTATGCAGAAGACGTATCCAGCCAGCTTGGACATATCAATACCTAAAAGGTACGCTTTAAAGTACAATACTATTTGGAAACCACCGCAGGAACATGAAGAACGTTTATGGTTTAGCAATTACGACGGCAGTAAACCCATGCGAGTTGATGCATGGGTAATTAAAAACATCACCTATTACAATTTGTGGCCTATTGCACAGAAATTTATCCCGGAAAAAAATACTGGCTTGATCATATTAATACACTCGCCATTCATTTATATTGGACCACCTAAAAAAGTTGGAGAATTTGGAGGGGAATTTCTATATGCAAGTTCATATCGGGGGAAAGAGCGCACCATGGTGGTAGGCGGGAGCAACAGGCCTGATAATTGCAACGTCAAGTTGGCGTGCCACGAATTGGGGCATAGCGTAATCCTCGACTGCGATAATTATATTGGCGACAAACGATGCCTGATGAATGCACATTGGATGGAAACACCAAACCCAAATAAAAGTTTATTAGACGAGTTGAGCTCAGATTTTTGCGAGTCTTGCAAACTAACAATAAAACGCGTTGATGCCGAAGTACGCGCACATGTTAAGGGCTAATTAAATACCAAAAACCGCCATAGATATTACAGTTGTCCAGAGATTAGTATAGATAAATATTTATTCTTATGGTTTTATTGTAACTCATTAAAATGACGGACACACTACCAACGAAGTATTTTGTTGTAACTGGCAAAGGCGTTAGCGACACCTCTGAGATTAACGCTTTTGACAAAGCTTTGATGAATGCAGGCATAGAGAAGGACATCAAGGACACTAAAGAATGGATTAAGGGAAGTATCGCAAACCAGAATGTTGTAACTGTTAGCTCTATTATTCCGCCAGGCTGCCAGCGTACAGACCCTGTAAGTTTGCCGATAGGCAAAATAACGCATTGCGTTTTAGCTCGTATGAGCGGTCATGAAGGCCAAACTATTAGCGCAGGTATTGTTCTCGCGAGCCTAAGCGAACATTATATTGTTGCAGAAGGCCACGATTATGTTGACAAGCCATTTTTGCAGAAATATCTTTGCCACAAAGCTGCAGAGATGGCAGAAGCGAGAAACGAGCGAATAAAAACAAAAGAAGGTTATATTCCTCATGAAAAAGAATGGGAAGAAAAAGAATTGCGTAATTTAGTAGATAAATTCGAATCTGAAATTAACCACACACGCGAAAAGAATCTGTTGGAATTGCTTACAACAGAAGCAGATAGAGAAAAATTAACAATAAAGCTTACAGAATTCACTAAAGAGGTGAAAGATTTACCTAAACAGCGTAGAGTAATGCTGGAAGGTTTCGCAAAAGATATTAAAAAATTGCCTAAGCTGTACGATAAAGAGCTTGTAAAATATATAGATAATGGCCTTGAAGTAAAAGTTGCAACAATAAGGGAAATAAGCGAAGATTATGGCTGTACAATAGCCACAGTTGTGTTTTACGATTAATTACGTCTAAAATAGAATCATTTTAAATGTCTTTCTTATTTTTCCGACAAGCCTTAAAAAACTAATGTACGAGCTTTTGTTGGTGATATACATGAGTGAAATTAAAAACACACAGACGCAAGAACAAAAAATAAGAGTAACCTTAGATACAGTTGCGCAAAAGCCACTTGTTCAATTCGATGCGCCAAAAGACAGCACAATAGAAGAAATTGTAAGTATGGGCGCAGAGCATGCAACAGGCCACAGAATAAAAGGTGGCGCGGCTTTTAAGAGAATGGTTGACGAAGGTTACCAAGTAAAGAATGCTGCAACAAATGCAGTCGTTAAGACAACAACCCAAATTAAAAACCACGTAGTAGAAAACAATGTACATTACTTAGTAAACGCTGCTGGTGAAAACGGCTACATTGCTTCAGAAGGGTTCTACAGCGCGTAGGTAGCTTTTTATCTCTTTTCTTTTTTTCTTTTTTATGACCTCAGAAGAACTAAAAAAGAATCTTAATCAGCTGTTAAAAGAGAAAGAGTGCCTTGTTGTGTTGCCGGATGGCAGCGTTTATAGAATGCCTGTAAGTCCTGATTTGAACAAAAGTGATAGTTATAAAATTGGCAAGGGAGCAGATATTTTTTTGGATTTGGCAGGCCAGGCGACTCTTGAGAGGCAAATCAAAGATTTAAGGCAAGAGCGCGATTCGCTAAAAGAAAAAGTTAGCGAATTTGAAAAATACGAAGAGTGGAGAGAAGGCGATTTCTGTGACAAAATCGATAAGTATTATGCGGATATCGGACGAAAATTCCGCAACAATTTTAGAAGATTATATAGCCTTTCTATTAAAATACAAAAATTAGATCCTGCAATAATAATAGAGCCTGTTGTTAATATTACTAGTTGGAAAGATGAAGATAAGTTTGAAATTATTGCAGCAACTAAAACCTTTCCTTGTTATAAATATAGTCAAAGGAAAGCAAAAAAGGCCAGATATGAAGCGCCTTTTAAAATAGGCCTGGAGTTGATGTTAGATAGGACAATTACTCTTGGAAACCCATTTTTGCTCACTCATAATTCGCTAAAGCCAGACGTTGGAGAAGGTGAAGATGATATTTGCGCGCCAAGATATGAGGCCTATGTACTTGGCATGGAAAATATGCCTTTAGAAAAGAAAATAGTTCTGGCGATGGATTACGCAAGGTCGATAGTGCACGCGCGTCATGGTTCTACAGAAAGACGGGGAGTAGTTAATACGCACATCGTAAAAAATTACTAATTATGGAAACCTATTATTCAACAGAAGTTGCAGGGTTTAAGGACCTTAAGCTGGATAAGGAATTTGTAATAACATCTGGCTGCTTGGAAAAAATTCTTGCCCATGGCCCCTTGATAGATTCTGCAATGCGGCAGCAGTATTCACAATTAAAAACTAGGGAAAAAGTTTTCACAGAGCTGGGTGGCATATTGCTAAGTCCTGCAGGAGACTCGTATGAAATAAAAAACTGTGCTCTTGTGCCCTGTAAATCTAATTGGGTAGGTGCCAGCTACAGTGCAGATGACATTGCAGCAACAATAGAAAAGGCAAAAGCTGAAGGCCTTAATCCGGTGGGTTGGTTTCACTTTCATCCCGGCAAAGGCGAGATAGGCTGCTCGCCTTCTATAACAGATTATAGGGATATTGGAATCCGGTTTAATGATATACAGGTTCCTGTTAAGGCAAGCTGGAAATGCGAATGTAGTTCTGAAAACGTTATAGAAAGAGAGGCCCTCGGGCTTTATTCGATGATATTAACAACTGATGGCGCATATCAAACTTATTTATCTGTAGATGAAATTTTACCAGATGTTATTCATTTAAACGTCACGCCAAAAATTATACCTGGGCCGCTCAAATTTTCAACTGACGAAATCAGAAAAGAGATTATGGATAAAGTGAAATTGCAAGAATGGTATGTTGAACTTGCTCCAAATCTTGCTGTAGAAGAGGCATTAAATGAGAAACTTGCAGAGGAGCCATCTGTGTGGCACTTTCTTACTAAAAACAGATTTGCAACTGTGTCAAGATTAAAAGCTTGGTTCAAAAAATGGTTCTAGATCGTTATAGCCGACAAAATGCAGCAGGACTTAATTTAGATAAACTGACAGGAGCCGAAGTTGCAATCATAGGCTGTGGTGCAACAGGAAATGGTGTTGCAACAATACTTGCAATCGAAGGTGTTGGCACGCTGCATTTGATTGACCCTGATAAAATAGAATTGCACAATGTTACCAGACAGTGTATGTTTACTGAAGATGATGTAGGCAAAAACAAAGCCCAGACGCTAGCGAACAAATTACGCGAAAGAAATTCAGACATCGACATAAAGGCGCACGAAGAATGGTTAAGCCAGGAAAAGATGCCCCTCGATGTTTTTACAAGAATGTATTTAGGTAACAAGCCAGTATTTGTTGGCTGCGTGGATAATAATCCTGCAAGAGCATACCTAAACGAGTTCGCTGTTAAAAACAAATATGCGCTAGTTTCTGGTGGCACTCAAGGCTTGCACGGTTGGTATTCTGCTTATGTTCCTAAGCAAACATGTTGCTTGGACTGCACAAAAGGAATTTATGAGCTAGCCGAAAGGAGAAAGCAAAGAGCGCCTTGCGGCAATCAGGCGAATCCTGCAGTAGCTGAAACAAGTCTTCTAGTTGCAGCCGGAATGGCCAATTTAGTTAGAAAAATTGTTGCCCCCATAGATGTAGATGATGAAATTCCTAACGGCATTGTAGAAATCGATTTGCATCAGAATGCTTTTGTGCACACCAAGACGCCAAAGAAAGCCAAATGTCGCTGCTAAATTTTATCTTGTAATCGTTAATTTCTCCAGCTCATGCATCATCTCGTGGAATTTTGGCTTTGCAAAATGTTCTCTTATCGGCTTTAACATCTCTATTAATTCATTCGCAACGGCATCTTTCAAATCAACAGGATGCAATTTGCCCTCAGCAAATAGTTTTTCTAATTCTTTATAATCATCAAAATGCAGTTTTCCACCAAATTTAGACGGCCTTTCAATAGTTAATTCTTTGTTCAGCTTGAAAATTACATGCTTTGCCCAATCAAGCACAGGGTTGTATTCTGTATGTTTAGCCGGACAGAAAGCAGCCATCAGCTTTGCCTTAATGTTTTCTTCGCTGTCCGTTAAGAATACCGCGGTATTTGGCTTCGATTTTGACATTTTCATAGCAGAAATCGCCTCTTTTATTTTGCCTTTTGGAATCGGCCATTGTAGCGGCTGCTGCAGGCCGAGGAGCAAAGAATTATGGAGCGCGACCGGCTTGTAGACCTCTTCATGGTTATCGTGCTTTCTTTTTAGCGGTTTTATTGTAAGATATGGAGCAACATCTCTTGCTATGACATGCGCTTTTCTTTGGTCTATTCCAGAATGTGCTAAATTAATTTGCTGTGCAAAAATGTCTGCGACTTGCATAACAGGGTACATCAAAAGCGCAAAGCTGACAGTCTCGCCCTCTTTTCTTCCAGCTATTGTTATGGAGCGCATAATTCTTGCAAGATTCGTATTTTTTGCAACTTCAATTACAGTGCTCCAGTAATCATTGCCCAATTCTTCGTATAATTTCGAGCCTAATACAAAATCAACTTTATCGGGATCTCCACCACATATTTCAATTGATTTCTTGAAGCCTTCGATGTAATACTGGCCAGCAGTCTTTCTTATCATCTCCAAATCATCGCCTAATTTTTTGTTAATCCAGCTGTGGTAATCTGCAAGAAATACAGAACACTTTATGCCAGCTTTCTGCAAATCAGCAAGCTTGCTCATAGTGACAAGGCCTGTACCGAGATGCATCAGGCCGGAAATTTCAAATCCAATGTAGTGCTTCAGCGGGATTCCAAGCTCAATTGCTGATTTTAAATCACCCTCTGTAATAATTTCTTCAGTAGGTGGAGATGTGATAAGCTTTAGCTTTGTGGCCGTGTCCATTAGTTTTTAAACCAAACAATATTATATAAGCGTTATGAACGTCCGATTGCAAATCTTTCTGGCAAGGGCAGGCCTCGCATCATCAAGAAGAAAGGCTGAAGAGCTGATTACTGCTGGAAAAGTCAAGGTAAATGGAAGAACTGCAAAGCTCGGCGACAAGGTTGATACAGATAAGGATAAGGTAAATGTAGAAGGCCAGAAGATTGAGCCTGTGAAAAATAAGATTTACATAATGCTGAACAAGCCAGAAAGCTATCTTGTTGCAAAATCTGATGCCAGAAGGAGAAAGCTGGCATATGATTTGTTGAAAGAAAAATCAATCAACAATGAGAAATTAACAGATGCAGAATTTAATTCATTGTTTAACGTCGGCAGGCTGGATTTTAATACAGAAGGCCTCTTGCTGTTTACAAATGAAGGAGATTTTGCCTTAAAACTGACGCACCCAAGATATCACGTAAAGAAGGTTTACATTGCAAAAGTTTCCGGGAAGATAACGGATGGAGCCGTGCAAAAACTGACGCACGGTGTTTGGGTTACAGTAAGAGAACCTGACAGAACTGAAAGATACAAGACTAAGCGCGCAACAATACGAGTTTTGGGCAGAGGCGAGAGTTATTCTATAATTGTAATTAGGATTTCAGAAGGCAGGAAAAGAGAAGTAAGACGAATGTGCGCTGCCGTCGGCTTTCCAGTTGAGGCATTAAAGAGAGTTCAGATTGGCGATCTCGAGCTGAAAGACTTGCCTCTTGGAAAATGGAGATTTCTAACGGAGAAAGAGATTTTGCGGTTGCGAAGTCTGATACGCTGAGAGATAATTAGAACCCTCTGCGTTTGAATTTTGCAAGTCTTCGGGCTTCAGCTAAGTGCTCAGCTTCCGCTTTTTGAGCGACCTTAGCAAGTCTGCCGTTTAATGCGGCAAGTCTTAACTCAAGTTGTCGCTTCTGGTCTGAATCTGGTAATCTGTGCACTTGTTGTTCTAGATTTATGATTTCTGTTACCAAAAATCGCTCGCCGCCCTCTGCTCGAACCTCTAAGCTCTCTAGCTTTCTGAAAAATGGATTAAAGCTGACCATATTTCTACGTGGTAGAACTCAATTAAAAAGCTTATGCATATGCAGCGCCAGTTCGGTTTTTATGTTCGCTGAGCCAGCACTGGTCTTTTTTGAATAACTCGATATATTGCTCAGAATATGCTTGGTGTCTGGGATCGCCCGCCTTTTGCAGTAGGTCTAATTTTTCTCTTATTAAAGGAGGTATCAGGCCTGCAATTTCATGTGGCGCCGGCTCTTGGGCTCCGCCAAAAATCTTTTGCAGCGCGGCGTCGTATAAACTAAGCAGATCGTCCAAACTTTTAGATTTAAAATCTTCTGTGTCCATTGTATACTCTAGTATATAATTTAATGCAGGCATTTAAAACCCTTTGTTATATAGATTATATAGCTAAATTTTAAAGCCCAGACTTCGTTGTATTTCATATGCCAAGAATAATGAAAACTGATGCGCAGTTTTCGGAATGGAAAAATCGCGATGAAATCGCACAGTCTAAACAGCGCAATTTTTCCATAATCCTGCACATAGATTTAGATGCATTTTATGCATCTGTTGAAGAAAGGGATAATCCTTCTATTCGGGGAAAACCTGTTGTTGTAGGAGCAGACCCTAAAGGTGGCAGGGGTAGGGGAGTTGTATCGACTTGTTCATACGCAGCCAGAAAATTTGGAGTGCATTCTGGACAGCCAATCTCCATTGCTTACAGAAGATGTCCAAATTGCATATTTGTGCCTGTAGACATGGACAAATACATCGCTGAATCGATAAAATGCCAAGAGATTTTCAGGAAATATGCAGACAAGTTTGAGATTGGCGGCATTGATGAGTTCTACTTGGATATCTCTCAGAGATGTAAGAGCTTTTCTGAAGCAAAAGAGCTGGCAGAGAAGATAAAAGAGGAGCTAAAACAAAAGAGAAAGCTTACATGTTCTATAGGAATATCAATAAACAAGTTAGTTTCAAAGATCGCTGCAGACATACATAAGCCAAATGGCATTACTATTGTAAGAGAAGATTACGTCTCTGATTTCCTCGCACCTTTAGACGTAAATGTTCTGATGGGAGTCGGCCCGAAGACAAAAGCTGTTCTGAATGAAAGAGATATTCACACTGTAAGAGACGTCAGGAAGATTTCAAAGGCACAATTGATCGAATGGTTCGGCAAATTCGGCTCTGTTTTACATGATGAAGCGCGCGGGATTGATGAATCTCCTCTTGTGGAGGAGTGGGAAGCAAAATCAATCGGGCGGCAAGTTACATTTGAGCGTGATACGAAAGACAAGAAACTAATTCTGGGGAAGCTCGTTGAGATAGTAAATGACACACTCAGGCAAGTGAAAACTGAGAAACTGAACTATAAGACTATCACAATCAAAGTCAGATATGAAGATTTTCATACAACGTCTAAAGCTAAAACCCTTTCAGAAATACATAATGATGAAAAAACTGCACAACTCCTAGCACGAGAATTACTGATACCTTTTCTAAGAGATTCCAGAAAAGTTAGATTGATTGGCTTTAGTGTTTCTAAATTATCTTCCTAGCTTTTAATTCTTTAACTAGCTGCGCATAGCTTTTGAACTGTATGGCCTCTATACCAATAGATTTTGCTCTTGCGACATGGCCTTCCTTATCATCTATGAAGATACAATCAGCAGGCTTTACTTTTAGCTTTTCAATAACAATTTCAAAAGCACGCACTTCATCTTTTGTAATTCCCAATCCGGATGATACAAAACTAAAATCAAACAGCTTGAAAAAACCTTTTTCTTCATTTATTTGTCTGTGAAATTCAGTGGTGTCTGAAAAGCAGGCGATAGCATATTTCTTTCGCAAATCTTTTACTAATTTTATCATTTTAGGGTCAAATTTAGTGGCTTTTAGGTA
Source organism: Candidatus Woesearchaeota archaeon (assembly GCA_964354105.1). GTDB lineage: Archaea > Nanobdellota > Nanobdellia > UBA10117 > UBA10117 > CAYGXM01. The sequence goes on along the minus strand of CAYGXM010000002.1, from coordinate 54,584 downwards.
AATTTGCTTGTAAACTTCCATTAGTTCTTCGACAGGAATTTTTGCGTTGGATAAATCTATTAAATTCTGGAAATAATCTTCAGAGCTAATCTTGCCTGTTTGAAATTCTTCATACTTTGGGCTTGGTCTTACATTATTTGGGAATAAAACAACTCCCGTTTTTTCAAATAATTCTTTGTTGACAAGTTCAGTTGACTGATATACTTCTTTTTCTTGTATTACGCCGCCCATATCAAAAATTATTATTTTTGCCATTGTTACTGTTGTATAAGATTTTCGCTAGGTTTTTATCTCTTTCCGCATTTAGAAATCAGCAATGGGGAAGAAATTAACAGAAAAAGAGCAAAAGGCGAGGGAAAGAGTTTGTTTAGCCTTGGACGTACCAACCACCCAAGAAGCGCGGGGACTTTATGAAGAGCTTTCCGATTTGGTTGGGATGGTTAAAGTCGGTAAATCCTTGCACGCTGCTGCTTGTAATGAAGGTGTGCCAATAATTCAAGAACTTTACAAGCACGGAGCTAACATATTTCCGGATTTGAAAATAAAAGATACACCTGATCAAGCATATCTTACCGCTCAGCAGTTGACGGTTCCCGGAGTTTACATGTTTAGCATTCACATCGATGGCGGAGAGGAAATGTGCAAACAAACAATCAGAGGTTCTCGTCTCGCAGCTGCCAAACAAAGTATTCCTGCCCCAAAAGTAATCGGCGTTACAGTTCTGACTAGCCAGTCAGACGAAGACCTGGAAACTTTAGGGATAAGCGATCGTTATAGTTCTCATGTTATGCGTTTAGCCAGGCTTGCGCGCGAGTGGGATTTGGATGGCGTTGTTTGCTCTGCAAGCATGGCAGGAATATTGGAAAAGAATCTTGGCTCCTGGCTGTATGTAACACCAGGCATTACTTGGAAAGGCATTCAAAATGTTGGCCAAAAACAACTTAACACGCCTGATGGTGCAGTTGAAGCCTGTAAAAGTTCTATACTTATTATTGGTAGTGCAATAACAAAATCTGCGAATAAAAGACAAACTACTTACGAAATTCTGCAGGCAATGGCAAAATATTTATGACCCCCAAGTCAGTCTATTTAACTTTTTCAACGTTATTAAGTAATAAACTATTATCGCGCCCATAACTATGCCAACATTAGCCGCGAGGCGCATATAAAACGATGCCCCGTAAAAATATTTTAGACTTTTATCTACTATCACCTCTACTGTTAAGAACGCAACGATTATCATAAGTATCGTGTCGAATCTATATTTCTTGTAGCCTATATTTTGTATTGCCATTTTATTGACTTTCAGCTATAGCCCCCAAGTCTGACTCTCTAAGTTTTTTAATTATTCTATTTTATGAGAAGAACATAGCTTATTTGATCTGTTCAGCAAATTGCCGGGCCATATTTATTGGAACAGAAGTTGGTGTAGAGCCTGGATTTTCCATTACTTTAATTTCGGCAACAAGATCACCTGATGTAAATAATATATCAAATTCCATTAGATTACCTTCTGAGTTAGCAGTAGGTGTAAATATCAATCCCGAGCTTCTGTCACCTATTTGAGTATCGAACTCAGTTATTGTAAATAAAGATGGACTTGCTTGTTTATTCTTAAACAGTAATGCGTCGTATTCGCTATTTGCATCGTTTATGGAGGCTGTTGTAATAACAGAAGCAATTATTGTTATTGGGGTGTCTTTAACTGCAGGATCTATCGTATCTGTGCGTCTTAATATTGTTTCATGGTGCATTAATAGTCCAGTTACACCTAAAGAACTGTAGTTCGTAGAATCATAGAATACGTGGTAATTCTGACTATCAGGAAGTGTAGATACATCAAACTCATATTTGCTTTGAAGTTCCGTATTTGCAGATGGGGTGGATGTAGACTTGTGTGAAGTGCACCCACTTGCAAAAATTATTGCGACTAATAATATAATTGGAATTATCCAAAGCTTTGTTGCCATGCTAAAATAGAATAAGTAGTTTGTTATAAAACTTTCGAATTTTACCCTACAGGCCCCAAGTCAGACTCTCTAAGTTTTTCAGAGTCCTACCCTTTAATAGACCTATTTTATTGCTTCGATATCAAATGCTTTTACTTTTCCGAAATAAGTTTTGGGCGAAATTTTAAATCTGGCAAATTTAGATAATATTTCATTAATCTCACTTTTGGTGAAATAATGGTGCATCATATGTTTATCATCTTCCATGCCGCCTAAGAAAGTATTTTTTTCTATTTCTTTTCCCTTACCGCAAGTTTTATCGTTAACAGACATAAATTCAGTTACGAGCATTCCTTTTGGCTTTAAAATTCTATATATTTCGTCAACAGCATCTTTATTATCTTCTAATAGTCCATGACTAAGAGTAAAGATGCATAAAACTGCATCAAAATAATTATCCGGATAAGATGTATGTTTTATATCAGCAACTTTAAATTTAATATTCTTTAAACCAAGCGATTTGGCCTTCTTTTTTGTAATAGCCACACCCGTTTTAGATATGTCTAATGCGTAGACTAAAAATCCCTGTTTTGCTAAATAAATAGTATTTCTACCAGTTCCACAACCCAAATCTAGAACTTTTCTATATTTCTTTCTTTTAAGAATTTTAGCATATTTTTTAATTTCAGGACCTACATCTTTGTAAAGATCGCCTTCTTTTTGGTATACGATTTCCCAGCCTTTTGTTACCATGCGAGAAGTTACAACCCCCAAGTTGGCTTTTGTATTCTTCTGAGCTCTGCAATCTCTTTAAGGCAGTCCACTTCGCTCTTTGTAAGGAGTTCTTTCTTTGCCTTTAATCTTCTGAAGCTGTTCTCATCTACTGCTACAAACAAAGTATCGCCTTCTTTTACCTGTCTTCCAACTGTGATTCCATCAACCGAGATTGCAGCACGCTGGCCAACAGGCAATTCATTCAGTTTTTGCCCTTCGGATTCTATGTTTTTTACTTCTCCAATTTCCCTTCCATCTGTTGTAAGCAGTGAGACTTTTGGCTTCAATTTTCCAGCTAGAACTTCAACGCCGAAAACAGCAGGTTTTGTCTGCCTGAAAACAAAACCAGGCAGAATCCTGAATTTTGCAGGCCAGGTCAAGCCTTCCAGGGCTGCAGCCTCCAATTTTGTTCTTTTTTCTAGAATTCCTGTCTCTAATTTTTCTATCAGATGGTATATAACTTTCTCATTGAGTATCACAACATTTTCCTTTTCTGCCATTTGTTTCGCATCTTCATCTACAGTAACATTAAAGCCCAGCACGAAAGCTACAAGCGGCGCTTTTGTCACATTTGGCAAAGCTGCAGAAACATCACTTTTATTGATGGAACCGATTGACATCATCTGAATCGGGATGTTTCTCTTTTCCAGCATAGATGAAATCGCTTCCAGGCTTCCAAGCGCATCTGTCTTTAGTATTATGCCTGGGATGTGCGTCTTTAATATAATGGATTCAACTTCAGATCTCAAATCTTTTTCAAGAGCAGGAATTTCTTTTTCATTCTGCACAGATACTATTGGAGAACCGGCAATTGCAAATTCTAATTCGGGCGCTACAACTTTGACACCAGTTGCGGCGAAAACTTCTTTTGCAATCTCAAACCGCCTGTGTGCGTCTCTTATCTCGACTAATGGCAATGGTCGCAAAAGGGCTTTGATTTTTGTTTTAATTATCTTGTCAATGCCTGCAACAAGAATAGTATCTCCTATCTTCAGGCTCCCATCGTAAAGAATCACATCTGCTGTTGTTCCAAGGCCTTTTTCTTCTTTTATTTCCAGGATTGTTCCTTTGGCAGGGCCTTTGACCTCTATTTTCAGGGTTTTTCCCAGGAATTTCTGCGTTAATCCTGTCAGCAATGCAAGGAGCTCTGCAACACCTTCGCCTGTTTTAGCAGAAACAGGGACAATTGCAACTTTTTTTGTGTAATCATCAACTTTTGTGTAAACATCTGAATCAAACCCACATTCTGAAATCTGGCCGACCAGTTCGTATAATTTCTTGTCAAATTGCTCTTTGGCCATCTGTATCTGCATAGGTAAATTTTGTGTGTGTGTTATGTTGTGGGTTTTCCAGCCTGCAATCAAATCTATCTTGTTTGCAGCAACAACAAAAGGAACCTTAGAATTTTTTAAAAGGTCAATGGCTTCTTTTGTCTGCGGTTGTACTCCTTGCATTATGTCAATAACAACAATCGCAAGGTCTGCAATAGAGCCACCGCGTTTTCGCAGATTTGTAAAAACTTCATGCCCCGGAGTATCAATAAAAAGAAGGCCGGGAATCGTGAACTTGATTTTAAATCTCTCCAGCAAGGGTCCGCACAGCTTTTGTATGACGTCAAGAGGAACAGAGGATGCGCCTACATGCTGGGTGATAGCGCCAGCTTCCCTTGCGGCTACTGCTGTGCCGCGAATGTAATCCAGTAATGAGGTTTTTCCGTGGTCAACATGCCCCATCACTGTTATAATCGGCTGTCGTATCATCTTGCATCATCTCAAATTTATAACAGAAATTGGGTTTAAAAGGTTTAATCAAAGAAACCATAATCCAATTAGGAAAGATACTATATTAGCAACCAGTGAGATTACAAAAGATCTTTTTAAGTCTAAATCAAGCAAATAAAAGTAAATTAAAGTTTCTGCAGCAATAACTAAACTCTCGCCGATAAGAAGGTAATAAGTAGATTTTATGAATGGTGGCAAAATAAACCATAAGTAAGGTAATGTCAAAGCAGATGCAATAAATCCCGAGATTATTACCTTTTTTATTGGTATCTTATTTTTTTTAAAAATGTACCTAATAAAAATAAATAAGATGGGAACTTCTATACTTAAAGTTAGGAGCAAGGAAATTAAAAACATTGTTTCTGGCAGCATTTTTAACAGCTCTTGCCAAAGAGTCTATTGAAAAAGCAAGATATGGATTCCCAAAAATTCTTGTGTACTGGTTCTGGGGTTGGAGTAGGTTCAGGCTGCGGTTCAGGGCTAGGAGTAGGTATAATTTGCGTATTATTAGCCATATCTAATCTGAGTTCACAACGCGCTTTTGGAATACCAGAATTATCTTGTTCTACGATGTTTTGGCATGCTGAAAGGTTTACCGGGAAATCGGGAAGATTCATTATGCTAAAATTTCCATCTTTCGTTTTGCCAATAACATTGCAATAATCTATGTGTCTATAATTAAAATAGTAACTTTGTTCTATTACATCTCCATATTTTTGGACGCTGGCACTAAAATCAAATACCTTTTCAGGAGTGTATCCTGGTGCTGGAGCCTTGCCAGTGTAATCCGATAAATACCCATAACAATCAATTGTAAAGTTTACCGGACCTTCATAAGGTACTCCGTTTTTTTCAAAATAAACATTAGTAGTTGTCATCATTGGGACATCTGCACTAACAACTGGTATGATTAAGGTGGCTAAAATGAAACTAACCAATAATATTGCTTTCATACTATGGCTTGCTTTAAGTTCTTTTTAAATGTTTCTTTAATTTACAACTTTTGTGCCAATGCTATATAGGAATCTGAAGTAGAGAATATGTCTAATACTTTTAATTCAAGGGAATCTAATATTGTTTCAACCTCTTTTTTCTCATAAAGTTTTACAAACGTATAAGCATTATTTCTTTCCATTAAAAAACCGTCATTAAATGGCCTGCCTTTTGATTTCGTTAAATGTCGCTCGTCATTTTGGTTCCTTACAGATAAAACAAAATAACCGTCATATTTGACTGCACTGCGGACTTTTTCTAGGATTTCTGTTCGTTGTTCTTGCGTCGGCAAAACCTGTATCACAAAATTGAGCAGCGCAGCATCGTAATCACCATGCCTAATTTCTGTTGATAGATTATTGACGCGTTTAGCTTTCCTAGGGTCTATTCTTTTGATTTGTTCTTTAAGTTCAACAGCATCAACGTCAAAGCCATTTTTAGTGAGAAGTAGCGAGTCCCGCATATACCTGCCGCAACCGAAATCAAGAATGTTTCTTACACAGAATCCTTGTCCCTGAAAAAATGGCAGAATTTCCTCACACATTGTAATATTTGGCTTAGTTTTAGTTGATGTTAGGTGGTATTCGATATCTTCTAATGCGATTTCCATTAGTAATAGATCACTTTTGAGAACCAAAGTGCAATCTCCTGCTGTGCCTCTTCTACAGAGCCTGATGCGTGTATTAAATTCTCAGTAGCTCTGTGCTCTCCATTTGCTTTTGCTATTGAATCTACTCCCATGTCGCCGCGTATTGTGCCCATCTCAGCCTTGCTTGGATCTGTGTATCCAGCAATCTTTCTTACTTTCTGGACAGCATCCTCGCCTTCCAAAACAATAGCTACAACAGGAGTTGATACAATAAATTGAAGCATCCATTCCCTCAGCTGAAGCCCCAGTTCTTTGGGGTCTGTTGTGCCAAAAATCTCTTTGGCCCTTTTCTCGCCATTTGCGCCAAGGGTCTTGTTGCCCATTCCAATAACTTGCGCATCAGAATCTGTGTAATGTTTCTCTGCCAGCTTGCGGTCAGCTTTCACAAGTTTCAGCCCCATGATTTTCAAATGTTCTTTTTCAAATCTTGCAATTATCTTTCCAATCAGGTTTCTTCGCATGCCATCAGGCTTTATCAGAACTAAAGTTTCTTCGATTGCCATAACAAAAGAAAATCTGATAGTTTTAAAAAATGAACGGAAGGGGAATCTGTTAGAATCAGAAAAACTTAACGAGAAAGCATTGTTGCTGCTGAGAGATAACCCCTGCACCGTTAAGTCCTAGCGGTGCAGAATGTGGTTATTTACTCTGTAATGCCTGAAGTGATGCCTCTTGTGTTTTGTTGTTCCAGTCTTTTTCAGCGAATTTGATGCTGCTATTCCTATTGCAACAAGAAGAGGCAAGCCTGCAACTCCTATCAAAACAGGAGCAATGCCAAATTTGTCGGTAAGGAAGCCGCCTACTAGTGCAGCTATGCCGCTTAACACTGTAGAAATCCCAAATATCAATGCAACCACGCCGCCATGCTCTTTCTTTGGCGTGACTTTTGCCAAAGCGCTTACAGCCGGCCAGTAGGCTGCATCAGAGCCGATTCCAAGGGTTATCCTTGCAGCCAGATATGAAAAGAAACTTTCAAATGCAAAAAACAGGAATCCACCTATCCAAAAAAGAAGGAAGCCAGGAATTAAGACATCTCTTGCAGGGTGCTTGTCAATGGCTTTTCCCATTGGTATCTGAAAGGCTGCACCGACTAACATATTTACTGAAAGTATTGCTCCAATTGCTTCAAGGCTAAGGCCGTTTTGCTGCAGCCAAATGGGTATGAATATTCCCCAGAATACAAAAATAAAATCAACTGCAAAAATTACAGCTGCAATTGCCTTCATGTCCTTGATTTTTAAAATGTGCTTGTACTCTTTTTTGACGGCCTTGAAAGACATCCGCTGGCATTTCGTATTGTCCTTCATTGTTAAAATGAGCAAGATTGCACTTGCTGCAACAGCTGCACCTATCATGAAGAGCTTTGTGAATCCATATTTATTCGCAATGATGCCTGCAAGAATAGGGGCAAGCGCAGAAGCTGCAAATGTTGTTATATTTCTTCCTGCCAGCCCAAGGCCTTCCTTGCCCTTGCTGAAAACATCAAACAAATGCGCACTAAATGCAGTCCAGAATATTGCGCTTAGAAGCGTAACCATGATGTTGAGAAGCATAAAGTGCTGTATCTGGGTTGCAAAAATCAAACCAATTGCAAAAAGCGGGGATCCGAGTGCACCGATTAGTATGAATTTTTTTCTTCCTAAACAATCAACAACATATCCAAATGGAATCCTGAACAAGCCCGCTAAAATCGGGCCCAATGCAAAGATAAGGCCTATGCTGGCAAGGCTAATTCCCCTGTCAATAAGATAAATGGAAAGAAAGGCGCCTGTAAGGCCCGAGCCTAATGATGAAAGCAAGAGAATTGCATTAGCTCTGAGATATCCGTCTTTCATTGTGGCCATTTATTGTAGAATATTTTATATATATAAGGTTTCACACTTCAATTAAGGCCATGGCTAAAAGTACAGTTTACTTTCTGATGTTCGTTGCTATTGTACTTGCTTTATCATTGCTGGCAGGCACACGGCAGACTGGCTTTTTTTCAATTCAAGATCCAGATATGAACGCAAGCTGTTATGGCGACTATACGCCGCCAACTATACATTATCTCAACATTACAGCAGATCCTTTATGTGCCGGCAAGACAGTAAATTTTACGACAAAAATTACAGATAATACTTATGTGAGCAAAGTTATTCTGGATATAAATGGAACAAATTACACTATGAATAAAGCGCATTGCTGGTACGATGAACATGACGAGTTTCATGTTGATTGTTTTGACGACGGATGGCATTATTGTGAAGACATATGGTATTACAGCTGGACTGCACCCTCCATAGGATATTATCCCGTAACCGTCTGGGCAAAAGATGGAGCTGGAAATTGGGCACACAAACACGGCAATTTTACGTGCTATCAAAGTGCACTTGCACTTGCCCTTTCAACAACGCTGGCTTCTGGTGTTGACTGGAACATTACAACTCTGCCAGTTTACAATTATTCAGCAATAGGCAATAATGGCTCAGGCGCAACACAATATTATGTAATTGTTGATGCAATCGGTATAAATGCAGACCTTTATGTGAAAGCAGATGGAAATTTGGTGTCAAATACCAGTTTTATTCCCCTGGCGAATGAAAAATTAAGCTACAATATAACAAATTCAACAGTTCCATCAAATGTAAAGAAAAGCCTTACAACCAACTTTACAGATAACAAAATAGGCAGCAACATGACAAACAGCACGAAAAGTTGGCTGAAGTTCTTCCTGAATGTTTCAAGCGGCCAGCCTGCAGGCTTTTATAATAATACCTTAGCCTTTAAGGTGGTGCAAACCGGTTATTCTCCTTAGCCTTAGAAAAGTATATATAATTGCTAGCGTCACTTTTAGCAAACAATTAGGAGGCAAAAATGGCGAAAAATGCAGCAATACTTATTGTGCTCTTTGCACTAGTAGCTGTTCTGATTGGCGGATTGCTGATGAGCTCGCACGGGCCATCACTTACCGGTGCGGCAACTACACAAACAACTCAGTCTAGAGTTGCCATCTCGTATTATTATGCCATAACGCTCTCTGCTAATCTAGCAGATGGCATAGACTTCGGCAACATAACGAGCCTGCCAGTCAACGATCAAAATGCAACAGACGACTACAACGGAGCAAACAGCACAACGACGATGTGGGTTCGCGAATCGAACGATTCAAACGTAAATATAGATATCTGTCATAGGGCACAAGGTCCATTGAGCACTGTTGGTAATGATACAATCGGCCTAGGAAATTATACATGGTCTGACAGCAAAACAAACACAAGTTCCCAGCCATCAGGACCACCAGGCGATAATACCTTTACAACATCTTTTGTAAAGGCAAATAACAACAACATCGTGCCAAATGGGTATGGCTATTACAGATATTGGCTAGACATTCCGGTAGGCCAGGCAGCAGGTACATACACAAATACTGTAGAGTACAAAGCTGTATATAATGGAGCAGCTTGCTAGGGGTCAAAATGAATTCCAAATTTTTGATTCCCTTATTTTTCTTTTTGCTTTTGCTGCCTTTGGCAGCAGCTGAGAAAGGCGTGGGGATTATGTGGGCCACCCAGAGCGAGCCTGTAAACGAAGGGCAGACAAATTGCGTAGCTTACAGTGTTTACAATCCATTCAGTGAAGATGCAACTATATACCTGACAGCCAGCGGCGCTTTGGAGTCATTGGTTATAGACAGCCAATCCGTTACAGTACCAGCAGGCACCATGCACGACAAGGCGATACCAGTTTCTATCTGCTTCAAAATCCCGAAAGTCTACAAAGAAGACTGCACAGCAGGCATAATGTGCCAGAGAACCTGCAGCGAACAACAAGTGACTTACATTGGTGATGTTCTTGCGGCAGAAAAATCACAGACAGACACAAGCGCAGAAGCAGCAGGCTCTGCAACAAGAGCAGTAGCAGCAGCGCCTTTAACTTTGAAAGTGACTTGTGAGCCGAAAGCAAAAAGCTGGATGCCAGTAATTATAGCAGTCGTAGTGATAGTGATATTGCTTGGCTTGTTTGCACTGAGAAAAAGAAAGGCATAACCCTAACTTGCTTATAGACAAGTTAGAGGAATAGCTAACGTCATCCGTTAGCTATAAATACTTCTTTTCTTTTATTTTTTATAATATGAAAAGGCCACTGCGAGCTATTTTGATAATTTTGGTAATTGCAGTTATAATCCTGCAGATTAACTTTTTTACAGGCGCAGCTACAACACAAAGTTATGTTACAATAATGCCTGCGCCCACTCCGCCAACACCAGGACCAGCTCCTGCTCCTGCAGCGCCAGGAGTGCCTGAAGAAATATTGCCGCCTTCAGTCCCTGCAGAGAAGATTCATTACATAGGAGATTTTGCAGTAAGAAGAATTTATTCAAATGTGACAATGGCACCTGAAGAGGTATGGATCTATACCTTTAAGGGCGTTAATCATACCATAGAGCCGGTTTACATAGGAGAGAATTATGCAGAGTTCCTTATACGCTCAGGTTCGCTGCATCTTAAGATATTTGTGGGCGAAACTGTGCAGATCGATTCTGACCTAAACGGCTATTCAGACGTTAAGATAACACTCAATAGCATAAAGGACGGCAAAGTAGATGTGACTTTAGAAATACCATTTGAAGAGATGGTGCGCATGCAGATAACAGAAACGCCGGCAGTTTATTATGCTCTTCTCATTTTAGTAGCTTTGTTAGTAATAGATACTATAATACATCACAGAAAAGCAAAGCATATTTTCAAACACACAGGCATAGTTCAGAGATAGTTATTAGCACTAAGTGTTAGCCATTAAAGTCTGAAATCTTTCATTAGCTTGCAAGTTAGTGCCAATTAATGCTAAGAGCTAACATAAGTCGTCAACTGATCAAAGGCGATACAAAAACTTCCAGCAGACCTGCGATGAGCAGAATTGCAACTGACAAAACGATTAATCCCAGGGAATCTCTCAGTACATTATTGAACTGCTTTGTTCCTATCTTATGCCTTGCAATTGCTGCAGAGATTATTCCGCCGGCAAGGCCTGCAACAAAGTAAGCAAGTATTTCTGGAACACCATGTACGAGATATTGTGCAAAACCTACTCCAAAACTATGTTTTAAAGTTCCACCTATTAAAACACCAAGGATTGTTGCGTTCCAGTCCAATATGAAAATTGCGCCTGCACCAAAAACTAATGCTAATACCAGGCCAACAAGCAAGACTTTGAAATTATTCAGCAGAATTCCACCTAAGCTATCTAAGCTAAGAACTGCACCCATTTCTACACCTCTGCTTGTGATAGTATCTATTTGCATGCCGAATAAAGAATTTGTTATGGTTGACGGAAGCGCCATAAACAAAGTTACATATGCTAAAACCATGCCAAAGAACAAAAACACAAATAAGCGCAGGGCAGGCCAGTGTTCTTTTATCAAAAATCTGCTCGTTTCTTCTTTCAGTTCTTCTATTTTCATTAAGTTGAGCATCAAAGGCATGAAAGCTGCAATAGTCAATACTAACATGACTGCGCCAGCTTCTCTTGGGAATATCAAATAAGCAAGGCCTGCAGCTATTGTGCTGTAGACAAAACCTAAAATTATCATCTTCCAAGGCTTATCTTCAGCCTTGTGCAAATCAACAAGCCAGTCCAGTACCATCCTTGCTTTTTGTGAAGAAGTAGAAGTATTTAAATTATAGCGTGCACTTTATTCTGGCAGAGCCATGACCTTGAAACGCAAATCAGTGTTATTTATGGTTGTATTATTGCTTTTGATAGCTGCAGCAGGGGTTGCAGTAAGTAAATTTGCTCCTGGCGCATTTTCAGATGCTTTAGACAAAACAAAAGACAGTGTTACGGGCCTGCTTACAGGCGAAAATCAATTGAATAAAACTAAATTTGATATTTCTGCTGATTTGGACTTGAAACCTTTGGAGCTGAGCAAGGCCAGTAGCATAAATTTAGAATTTACCAAACCAACAAGCCAAATTTCTGTCAATTCTGAGAAATTAGACTTGTCCCAGATAGAGCAAGGCAGTTTAGAACTGAAGAATTTTGATGGAAGCATAAAAATCAGCAATTCAGCAGCCTTAACAGGAAAAACCTCGGAGCTTTCTGTAAATAAAGTGAGGATTTTGCCAAATGAGAAGAGCCTTGATATGGATCTTGATATGAATTATAATTCAATAACCTTAAATCTCCAGCTAGACAAGTTTTCATACACATCTTCAGGAAAAGTTGACGTTAATTCAGGCAAGATTGTCGTGCAATTAACTGATGAAGAGCTCGAATTGCAGAATTTCGCAGGTAACTTCACAGTTTCGCAGGGAACGCTCCAAATTAGAGGCACTGCAGATAATGTAAAAGTAGCTGGAAAAGAGCTTACTGCAAACATACAGTAACATTTATAATATACCCATACTATAAAATTAGTAATCGGAGGATGGTCACATTTGGTGGTGTCAGACCGCAAACTAACTAAACCTATAGCTAGTGCAACAACATACATTTTCCTCATAACAGCTATCATAGTCGTAGCTCTCGTAGTCTTATTTCATAATCCTAAAATCACAGGCAGATATTTTGCGCCTGCTGAAGATTTTTCAGCTTCCATTAATGAAAAATTCACATCAAACAGCGATTATACATTTGAAATTCCCCAAGAACAGCCTTACAATTTGAAAGCCCTAAAGATTTCAGGTTCTTTTAGCGGAGAAGGCTCTGCTAAAGTCTTTCTAAAAACTGGAAATGAAACTTATCTCGTTTTTGATTCTAGCAATCTAGTGAAAAGTGAATCTCTCGCGGATGCCGTTACAGGCGCTCTTACTGAAGTTATCAGCAATCCAAGTTCAAGCTCATCTGACACCACCAGTTCAGATGTGGGTAGCTCCGGCGAATCCTCCGATTCGCAGGAGTCTGCAGAACCAGCTTCGCCACCATCCTCTGAGCAAACTAATGCTCAAGAGGAATCTGTACCTGACACCACAGATCAAGGCGAAGCTGGCGCAGAATTACCTGCGCCAGCTCAAGAACAGCCAGCAAATGAAACTCAACCAACAGAAATTCCACCTGCTGAGGGGAATGTCTCAACAACAGAAAACGTAACTGCAGAAGAAATCGTGAATAAAACACTGCCAATAGAGATAACACCTGTAACATTTACGGATTCATGCGAGCAATCTTGCTTGCTTCCAGATGGTTTGGCTGATAATACTTACACTCTTGAAATCCAAGTGGAAAATGGAGAGCTCTCCATTTCTGAAATAAGCTATTCATTGCAGAATCTTACAGATATTCCCGTTAACATAACTATAGAAATTGTAGACAGCAACGGCCAGCCAGTTGCAGCAGACATAGCTTTAGTTGACGATTCTGGAAAATCTGTTGTTGCTGAAGAAACAACAGGACAGCAAACTATAGCTAACGAAATCTTTGCACCTCCTGCCAATGAGATATCTGCCGAAGGCAATATGGAGAGCTTTGAAACAGCTCCGAGTGATGAAAATAATCTTGTTGTGGATGTTCAGAACACAAGTGTTCCAATCCAGAGCATAGAATTCAAAGACATTGATGCAACATCCGATGTAAATGCTGTAATTGGCATTGATGATGTTCCAGAAGCAAATACAGGTTATGTTGAAGTTTATGCTATTGATCCAACAGAACTTAACTTTACAGAAGCTACTGTTACAGTGACTGCAACAGGAAGCGCATTATACAAATGTGCGAGTTGGGACTTTGAAAATCAGACTTGCACAGATGGCAACTGGACTTTTGTTCAGGAAATAACACCAGGCCAGCCATATGAGGTAACATTAACAGCAAGCGACCCTGCATATGGTGAAACAGGAGCAGCGCCAACAATTTCCTTTGTAAGTCCAACGCCAAGCGATGGAAATACAACAACTAATAATTATGTTTATGTGAATGCAAGCAGCACCGATGAAAGCAGCCAGCACTATGCTATGCTGGATTGGGATAGTGCATTAGTCGGCTGGTGGAGATTAGAAGAGACTAGTGGAACATCATTTACAGATGATTCTGGCAGTGGAAACACTGGCTCATGTTCAGTTTGCCCAACATATAATTCTAGCGGCGTGTTTAATGGAAGTTATGACTTTGACTCAGCGTCATCTCAATATATTCAAGTGACATATAATGAGGATTTTAATTTTACTACCGCGATGACTATTTCCTTATGGTTTAAGTATAGAAATTCGCAATCAGCAGGCTTGGTAAGCAACAGGGCAGCTTCGTCAAGCTCTTATAATTTGTATATCTCAACTACTAATCTGATTTTTGATGTCGCCAATGCAACAACACACAAGGCAACTTCCACATATCCTATTTCAACAAACACATGGTATCATGCAGTTGGTGTGTACAATGGAAGTTCCATTAATCTTTATATCAATGGTACTCTAGTGAGGACGCAGGCTCAAACAGGAGATGTCCAGGATCAGTCGTTTAACATACTGATTGGCAGATATCAGGCAAGCTATCTTAATGGCTCAATTGATGATGTCATGATGTTCAGGAGAGCTTTGTCCAGCTCTGAAGTTCTTGCATTATACAACGCAACAGCAAACCAGTACTACAATAATTTCACAGGCCTATCTTATGGAAATTACACTTTCAAAGGCTATGCTGTTGATACTGCTGGAAACAAAGCTAATACAGAAACAAGAACCGTTACTTTGCATGCAGATTCAACACCTCCTGCTTCAGTAACCAGCCTGGCAAATCAAAGCAGAAGCCAGACTTGGATATATTGGAACTGGACTAATCCTGCTGATGCTGATTTCAGCCAGGCCATTATCTATCTAAATGGAAGCAATGTTGCGAATACGTCAAATAATTATTATAATGCAACAAGCCTGCAAAACTTTACGGATTATACACTAACTGTGCATACTAAAGATACAAATGGAAACATCAATAATACTGATGTAAATTCAACTGCTAGAACTTTGTCATACAATAATATCCCAGTTTCCACAACACCAGCAATAACGCCTGCAATAGCTTATACAAATGATGACTTGAATTGCACATTTACAATAACAGATGCTGATGCTGTAGACACACTAACTGCTAATTACACTTGGTATAATGGTTCAACAGCAATTCTATCAGCAATATTAAGTGTAACAAACGGAACTGAGAATTCTGTAATATTAGCAGCGGGCAATACAACAAAAACAGAAACGTGGAATTGCTCAGTTATTCCATATGATGGAAATGATTATGGAACTGCAAAATCTGTCGCAAGGACTATAACAAACTCCTTGCCGTCAGCTCCTGTTGTAGATGTTATTCCAAATGTGCCTGCAGATACTGAAGATTTAGTTGCGACAATCACAAGCGCATCAACAGATTTGGACAATGATTCAATTAATTATGCATATCAATGGTACAAGAATGATGTCTTGCAGGTAGGCCAGACAGCTAATACATTATCAAATCTTTTAACAACTATTGGAGATGTTTGGAAATGTGTTGTAACACCTAATGATGGCACTGGAAATGGCGCAATAGGACAGGATAATGTTACAATATCTGCATTGCCTGATACAACAGCGCCAGTTATAACGATATCGAGCCCGACAAATGGCTCTCAGTTAAGCGCAGGCACAACTTCAACTACAATCGAAATAACAACAAATGAGGATGCAATTTGCAGATATAATACAACAAATTCAACTTTTGCCTACGCAGATGGAACTAACTTTACAAATACAGACTCGACAAACCACAACTTTACATATGCAGGTTTGAGCAACGGCCAGACATATACTTTGTATTACAAATGCAACGATACCTCTGGAAATGTAAACAATGTTAGCACAATGCATTCATTTAGCGTGGCGTCTGCAGCCGGCGGAAATAATGGCAATAATGGTGGTGGAGGCGGTGGTACAGGCGTGATTGGCAATGCAACTGCAGAAGCTGTCCTGTCACCTGGCCAGCCAAAAGACTTAGACTTGGCATTTGGCGGCACGTTTTCATATGCGGCAAGCTATTCACCAAATACAGTTCATACAATTAGGCTATCTGGAATGTTCCCTGATTATGTAGAGCTAACTATAACTTCAGCGCCTGTTAAAGTTAATCTTGAATTAAACGAAACAAAAGATGTAGACGCTAATTATAATGGTGAGAGCGATATCGAAATCACATTAATTGCAAAAACAAATACTTCAGCAAAATTAAGGATTATAATTCTAGTGGAAACTGTTCCAGTTTCAACAACCCCGCCCACAGAGACAACGCCTGCAGGACTGGAAATCCCCTCTTCACCACCAGAACCTCTATCAGGTGCAGCCGTACAAGTCAGCCCATACAAGGCTCCTAATCCATTGTATGCTGTTCCAACACTTTTACTGTTGATTCTTGTATTTGCTATAGCTGCCATGAGGAAAGAAAATCTGCCGCCGCGGCTGAAAAATGCCCTGACTGCATTGCACATCGCTTTGATAATTACGATTATCATCCTGCTGATATTCACTTTTGTTAAAACACCTCTTACAGGCGCCACTGTTGCAGTTACAGCACTGCAGACCACAATCCCCGCTGACAAGCTCGTTTTGGGCATAGCTGTTTTTCTGGCAGGGCTAGCTGTAACCATTCTTGCAGTATTATTCCATCATGTAAGGCACGGTGGCAAGAAAATCAAGCTCTAATGAAATCAGAAGAATCAAAATTGAAAAAAGTGAAAAGGGAGATAAAAGAATATGCCCACAAGCCAATAGCAAAAGAACTATTGATAATTGGGTTTATAGTTGTGCTGATTGCGCTTGTTGCATTTATTTTTGTTGCAGGACCTAGAATTATTGGTTTCTTTGCAGCAGGAGAGCAGAAAGCATATTCTGATGTTATTAATGAGAAATTTGCAGAAACTTATGAATATAACTGGACTTTACAGAACGTTCCTGCAGGGGAGTTCCAGCTGACTTCTGTAAAACTCTCAGGTGCAATTACCGGAAATGCCAAGGTTTATCTTGTCACAGATTCCAGCCGATTATTAATTTTCGATTCTTCAAACCTCAAAACAGGACCCTCTCCTATTACTGCTTTTGCCGCAGCAGATACCGAATCAAGCTCATCCTCCGATGAGAGTACGAATTCGCAGGACCAAGCTGAACAAAGTTCAGCGGGATCCAGCGGATTAGCAAATCCGCTTGGAACTGCACAGCCAGAGCCACCATCCTCCGGAGAATTATCTTCTCCGGACGAAAGCCAGCCAAATGAGGCTGACACCACCAGTGGCTCTGGCGCAGAAATTCCGCCAACTGAAGAACCTCCAGCAGAGGAAATCCCTCCAGTTGAGCAGCCTCCAGCTGAAGAACCAGCAAATGAAACTCAACCAACAGAAATTCCAACAGAAAACATCACAATTCCTGAAGAAAATGTTACAACACTTGAAAATGTAACTGAAAACCAAACAATAGAAATTCCATTAGCCGAAGAAATCCTATTTGAAACTGTTTGTGAAGAAACTTGTTATATTTCTGAAATGCTGAATAAAAGCAGCTATATCTTGCAGATTGAAATAGAATCCGAAGCAGTTTTGAAATTGGATTCTATTTATTATGAGTTGCTAATTTCTCAGGTTGAAAATATAACAAATGAAACGGTTTTCTTTGCAACAGGCATCGAAGATTCAAGTAATAACACAATTGCAGCTACGATTGAATTTGTTGATGCGGAAACTGACGAGCTTGAAGCCATAGGCAAAAGCGAAGAAAAAGAAAAATCCATTGAAGAGATTCCATTATTCCAGGGGGCAGCAGTTGTTGAAGAAGAAACAGGAGAAGCGGGCTTGGATATCCCTAAAGGCAAGTATGACATCAAGGTAAAGCCGCAAAATCACCCCGTAAAAGAAATAATATTTGATGATTTAGTCATAGATGAAAATGTTACAGAATTCATAAAGCTGGATGATGTTCCAGAAACAGGAGATTATGAAGGCTATGCTGAAGTTTATGCAATTGACCCTACTGGCTTTGAATTTACCGAAGCAACTGTAACAGTAGAAGCAAAAGGTACAGTCTTGTATAAATGCGCTAATTGGGACTTTGCAACGCAGGAATGTCTTGGAACGTGTTCTGATGTTTATGACGACGAAACAAATGAAACTTATCAATTTTGCATCGATTGGGTATTTTTGCAGGCCATAACGCCTGGAGAAACTTATTCATTTACATTAACGCCGGATGACCCTGGTTTTGCAGAGGGAAGTCCGTCTAGCGGAACTCCTGATGCAGGTTATGTGACAGATAATGAAGGAGATGATGAGGAAGGCGGAACATACACCGCAACACAAGCAGATGATACAACTTATTTCTATGCAGGTGAAACATCTACAGATACGTTGAATTCAGTAATAGTTCTTGAGTATAATATCAGTTCGCTTGGCATAACTGGCGCAGACATCACAAATATGACATTTTCTGCAACATATTGCCACGATGGTTCTGGTTCTGCTCCTGCTGCCTGCGATGGCGATGCGGCAGAAGGAAGTTGGACTGGCACACAGGATGTTTGGATATATAATTGGACTAGCAGTACATGGGTAGATATAGGAGATTTAAGAACAAATGATGGTGGAAATACAGTAGTAGACAGTTATACAGTAACATCAGGGCTTTTACATTATGTTAATTCAAGTGGCTGGGTAAGAACAAGATATGAGGCTATTGGAAGTGTTGGCGACAGCCAGGATTCATGGCTGGTAATGGATTACGTTCCTTTAACTATTAATTACATAGATAATGACCCGCCAACAACACCAACAAGCATAACTTGTGATGGCAGCAGCTGCAACAGTATATTCTATGAAGACGTGAACATAAGTTGTTCAGGCTCAACAGATGCAGATAATGATACAATTACTTATGTTATTGATGCTTACTATAATCACTCAACTTCTTCAGAGACTGCAACTCAAGTTCCAAGTTCCTGCAGTGACAGCACTTATGCATCTGGAAGCTATGAATTTTATAGCCAGTGGACAATTCCCGGCTCTGGGACTGCCACATTAACTAAACTCTGGTTCTGGCAGGCAGATACGAGCCTCTCAGCCAGCGAGACTCTAGAAATGGCGTTGTATAGCAGTGGTGGAAACCAGATATCTGAGGAAGTAACATTGACTGGAACAGGTGCATCAGGGTGGATAAGTGGAACTCTGGCAACACCAATAACGATTACATTGGGCCAGACTTATTATGTAGGCGTTGCTCCTATTTCTGCGACTTATAATCTTGGAAGGGATGACAGCGCGAACTGTGCAAACTACCCGCCGACAGGAACTGGTAGCTATTATGAGAGCTCGACAAACAATGATCTGGATAGTACAGTTCCAACTGGCAGCCAGTCGGGCAATAAATACATAATCCCAGGTATAACTTATACTATTGGCGGTTATAATTATTCTTGGACTGCAATTGGCAATCA
This sequence comes from Candidatus Woesearchaeota archaeon, assembly GCA_964354105.1. GTDB lineage: Archaea > Nanobdellota > Nanobdellia > UBA10117 > UBA10117 > CAYGXM01. The sequence goes on along the minus strand of CAYGXM010000002.1, from coordinate 35,016 downwards.
TACAAATGAAAGCACTTACTTATGGAACCTTTCTGGAATTGCAGAGCAGTCTAATGTCGACTTGAGATGCAGGGCAATTGATTTGGCAGGAAGCAATACCTATTCTGATTATTCTGCAATGAACTATAATCTGACAATAGCGAGCACTCCTCCTCCTGATACAACACCTCCGGCTGCAGTTACGAATTTGAATGAGACTTCAACAGGAACAACTTGGATTTACTGGGCATGGACAAATCCGGGCGACTCTGACTTCAGTGAGGCAATAATCTACGTAGACGGCTCAAATATATTGAATACTTCAAATGCATATTATAACGCAACAGGTTTCAGTTGCAATACTACACATAATATAACAATTAACACTAAAGATACAACTGGAAATGTAAATACAACAAATGTTATGGATTCTGCAGTAACTTTAGCCTGCTCAGATACAACACCCCCCGCAGCTGTAACTAATTTGGCGGTTTCATCGCGCGGCGCAACTTGGATATATTGGACTTGGACAAACCCTGCTGACAGCGATTTCAACCATACAGAAATTTGGATTGATGGCAGTTATACTGCAAATGTTTCAACACCAAGCAGCAGCTATAATGCAACAGGTTTTTCAGCTGCAACTAGCCACACAATTGGCACGAGAACAGCAGATAATTCCGGTAATGTTAATGCAACTTTTGTGAATAACACCGCACAAACATATGCAGTTTCTGCAGACCAAAACAATAGCGTAACAAATGCTGCAGGAGCGCCGGTAAATGTGGCGCTTACAATAATAAACTCCACAGGCCAGACTGTTTATTCACAAACTAATACTGTACATAACTTTGATCTGTTTGGCGGTAATTATACCATAATAATACAGCCAGCAAGCTCAGCAAGCGTTTCAGCAATAACATATTACAACTATACTGTTGACGGCAGTTTTGCATTGCCGGGCCTTGATGAGCCAACACCTGCAGCAGGTTCGCTTGCCGAATTTGCAGTTAATCCGCTCGGGCAGTTCCAGACTGCGACCCTGACTGTTAACCCCGCAGGGGACGTGCTTACAAGGTGCGATAATTATACATATACATTACAATCTTGCGATGAAGATTACTGGGCAACAGAAGCATATGGTTTGACACCAGGCACGCTTTACAACATTACATTTGTGCCAGGCGACCAAACAGGGTTTGCGGCCTTTAATTTTACAACTTCGGGAGGATTTGAAGTACAAGGTGTGAATACATACTCTGGAACTGCGGTGACAAATGATTCTTACATCAGAGCGGGTTCTACAGGTAGCAATTATGGCTCTGCCAGCAGCATAAGAGTAGGAAGAAGCGGAGGTGCAGGTGTGCATAGAGGCATAATAAAATTCAATTTATCCAGCATACCATCAGGTGTAAGGATAGACAATGCAAACCTTTCTCTTTATATGTTTAATAATGTTGACGGGGCGGGCGCAAGAACTCATGGTGCGCACAAAGTCCAGCAGTCTCCGGCAAGAAACTGGGTAGAGCTTCAGGTAACATGGAATGTTTACAGCACTGGAAACTCATGGACAACAACTGGAGGCGACTTTGCAGCAAACGAGCTAGCAAATACATCTGTTAACGCTGTTGGATTCTATTATTGGAATGTAACTGCAGATGTGCAGAACTTTACAGACAACCAGGCACAAAACTTCGGCTGGATAATAAAAGATGAAACTGAGTCAGGAACTAATAGAAAATATTATGTGAGCAGCAATGATGCAACCAATACATCTCGGCAGCCAAGACTTATAGTTAATTGGACAGATATACAACCGCCACGATGGTCAAGCCAGAGCCAGAATGCGAGTGTAATAAATAATACTGGCTCAATTAAGCTCTCTGCATACTGGACAGACAATGTAAACTTGAGTTATGCAATGCTTTCAACAAATGAATCTGGTGGAGTTTGGGCAAATAAGACTGGAGTTTATGGTTCCCCGCTGCAAATAGGCCCGAGCACTGGAAATTGGAGCAACTTTACTTGGAGCAACAGCTCCGCCAGCGGCATAATTGGCTGGCGAATCTGGGCAAATGACACGCAGGGCAATTGGAATTCAACGAATATAATGACATTTAATGTAACTGTTCCGGATATAACCCCGCCGACAGTTACTCAGAACAGCCCCGCCAATAATGCGGTAGACGGCGATGGCTCTGTGCTGTTCAACTGTTCTGCAACAGATAATATCGCACTCGCAAATATTTCACTTTACATAAACAGCGTGCTGAACCAGACGAATATAGTTACTGGAACAAGCAACAGCACAACATTCAGCAAAACCATGACAAATGGCAATTACAACTGGTATTGCAGAGCCTCTGATGCTGCAGGAAATGCAAATAACTCTGCAACATACGCACTTGCTGTCAACACAGCTGCAGTTCCAATTTCAACAAATTACACAGGCAATACGACAAATTGGGCGACGCTGCCTGATTTGACAAATGTTTGTAATGGGCAGGCAGTACTGGAAATACCATCATACGGACAGATACAATGGCAGGGCTGTGTAAATGCAGCAAGCCAGAACTTTGACACTTATGTAAACATTTCGGACAACTTTATTTCAGTTGACTTTGGCCTGAATCCAACATTTAACTCAAGCGCACAATTGAAGCTACGAGGCCTTAACTGGAGCGATACTGAGGACTTTAACGTGCTTATTAATGGCGAAATATGCAGCAACACGACTTGCCAGAATGTCACTTATGAAAATACAACAGGAACAGTGACATTTGATGTTGCGCATTTCACCAATTTCTCGACAAATGGAACTTCCAGATTGCTCATCTGGGACCAGAATGACACTGGAATGCCCGGCAACAACAGACCCGCCTGCGTTGGAAGCTCAATAGACTTTTATGCGTATTATTACAGGGTGCTCGGCGGAAACAACTTTACAAATACAGGTGCTACTTGCATCATAAATTTCACAGACTCAACAGGCAATTCAATGACCTATAATGCCACATCGAATTATTACCAGTATGCAAGAACTTTCAGCTCAACAGGCCTGAAGGCCTACAATGTAAGCTGTATCAAGACAACGTTCCCAACCAGGCCACGCATAACAGTGTCTGACAGCATAAACATAACTGACTGCGCGCCTCCGACTACTGCACTTGTGAATCCGCCAAACGGAAGCGCAAATGGGAAAGACCTTAACTTCACTTGTAATGCAACAGATAATTATCAGCTTGCTAACATGACCTTGTATTGGAATTATACGGGAATTTTCTCAGCCGATAGCACAAATATAATTACAGGAACATCAAATGAAACAACTTTCCAAAAAACTAATCTGAATAATGGTATAATATTGTGGAATTGTCTGGCTTGCGACACATCAAACAACTGTGCATTCGCGCCGGCAAACTGGACTGTTACAGTTGATGCTACGCCGCCAGTTGTAAACTTGATGTCGCCAGGTAACAATACAACAAGCACAACACAAACACAGAATTTTATATTTAATGCAACAGATAATCAATATACAACCATAAATTGTACGCTTTACATTAATGATGCGCCGAGCGGAACTAATGCTTCTGTTGCGAATAATACAGCAACAACAATAACAAATACAACAGTGCTTGAAGGATATAATCAATGGTATGTAAACTGCACTGACGGGGCCAGCAATACAGGCCAGAGTGAAACAAGATTGTTGACAGTTGATGCAACACCACCGGTAATAGTCCATATCAGGCCAGTACAGAATGACATCTTGGGCTTTACTACTACTCTGGAAGTTAATGTTACAGATAATTTAGTTGGCGTTAATTCTGTCTGGTATGAAATAACTAATACGTCAGGAATTGTGAAATCAGGAACAATGTCGGGGACAGAGCCAATTTATAATGATACGTGGGACACCACAACTGTCAGCGAAGGCAATTACACCTTTACAGCGTATGCGAATGATACATTAGGAAACCAGCAAAATAGCTCAGTAAACTTTACAATAGATAATACCCCCCCACTCATACAGATTTTCACACCATTGAATAACTCGCAATGGGGCTCCAACTTCAACTTGAATGTATTTATACAAAACAACATGCTTACTGCGAGCTCGTATAATATAACTAATTCAACAGGTGCGATTGTGCAGTCAAATTCAAATAATTCAATAAACCAGCCTATATTTAACTGGACTGACTTAGTTAATGTAGGCGCTTTGCCTTCAGGCACATATAATCTTACAGTATATGCAAGGAATAATGTTGGCTATCCATCATTTGAATCCGTCTTGTTTGTGATAGACAAGACTCCGCCGCAATATTTCAATCTTTCAGAGAGCCCGGCAAGCCCCACAACATACTCACCGACACAGACATATGAATTCAATGCAACCTGGACAGATAATTATGCCGTAGGAACAGTAATATTCGAGTTTAATGGGACAAATTACACTAATGCAGTCCAATCTGGAGATGTCTACAGCAAGACCTTTGTCGGATTGAATGCTGGCAGCTATAATTACAAATGGTATGCAAACGACACTGCCGGAAATTCAAACAGCACAGGCACATTTACCTATATAATCAATAAAATGCCGACAACAACCAGCTTGTATCTGAATGGAGCACAGGCAAATGCCACAATAACTTATGGAGCTCAAAGCAATGCTACTGCAATAACATCAGCGGGCTCTGTGGCATTATACAGGAATGGAACTAATGTCACAAATCCTGAAATTGCAACATTAGGAGCCGGAACTTACAACTACACCGCCATAAATTCTGGTGATTCAAATTACCTGCCAAGCTCTGAAACCTGGTTCTTGACAGTCAACAAAGCAACACCAACAGTAAACTTATTGCTGGATGGCGTTGCTGCCGATAAATCCGTTACATACCCAACACAAACAAATGCAACCGCATTTGAAAGCAATACAAATGATTCTGACGTAACGTATACTATGTATAGAAATAGTACTACAATTGGAAGCGGCTCAGTAGTTTCAGATGTTGCAACACTAGGAGTTAACACTTATGTTTATACATATAATACAACAGGCGGAGAAAATTATACTTCAAATACCATTAACAGAACATTAACAGTCGGCATACAGCCGACTGCAGTCGATTTGTATCTAAATGGAGCACAGAATAATCTGACTGTAACTTATGGCACTTCAACTAATGTAACTGCAATCGGATATAATGGAACTGTGGCATTATACAGAAATGGAACTAATGTTGGAACTTCAGAAATTACGACTTTAGCAGTAGGTTATTATAATTATACTGCAGTTATTCCAACCGATGCAAACAAGACTGGCAGCTCAAAGACATTCTTCCTGACTGTAAATATTGCCCAGACTTATGTTAACTTGAGCTTGAATGGTGCTGAAAGTGATTTGAATATAACTTATCCGCAGACTGTTACAGCAGTGTTTTCAACAAATCTATTATCTGCAACAATGTACCGAAATGGAACAAACATAAATGCTGAAAATAATACTGCAGTAACTTTAGCTGCGGGCTATTATAATTACACTGTTGTTAATCCTGGAGACTTTAATCACACGGCAAGCAGCAAAACGTTCTTTGTAACTGTTAACAAAGCTGCAGCAAACATCACATTACTGCTGAATGGAACAAATAGTGACTTTAATGTCAATAGGAGCCAGACTGTAAACATAACTGGAATCCGCAATGCTGGAGAAGGCAATATGCAGTTGTACGACAATGGTGCATTGATTAATAATGGGGCGCCAATTATAACAAATCTTACGTCTTACGTTGCATTAGGGCCTAGAAATATAACATTAATTCTGCCTGAGACACAAAACTACACAGCAGCAACATCGACACACTTCCTGAATGTGTTTGGCATTTTGTATGCATATGTAACTGCTCCAACAGGAACGCCGAAATATTATGAAGGGCAGAATATTACATTCAAAGGTTATGTTTATGACGAGCTGGCAAATCCTATTACGGGCGCGAATGCTAAATTTGAGCCAATAAATGGCAGTTTTGTATATGCCTGCTATGATGTTGAAGAAGGAAGCGGATTCTATAATTGCACTTTGGACACGACAGGCATGGCTTCACCTAAGATATATGATGCAAGAATAAATGCAACAAAAACATATTATCATGCTGGTGTTTATACAAACAACAGCGTTTTCTTACTTGAATCAGGCCAGAAGGCAAATCTTCTCTTGCATAAAATACCGAGCGTGCAGGCCATAAACTCATCACATATCACTTATAACATTTCATTATACCTTGCAAATGGAAGAGGAACGTCAGAGAATACCATACTAACAGACCCTGACGCCAGCCAGAATTGGAGCATAGGTTCCATTTATGGTGCACAGGAAGTCATAGAGAGCTATTTGCTAACATACGCACGGGGTTCTGTTGATAATACTATAACACTGCAAAAAGCGAACGCCACAGGCTATGACCCATTCTATAATACAAGTTTGTTTGTGGAATCAAACCAGCCAATTATTGTGATACCGCAAAACATTACTGCAGCACAGCTGATTTTGATCAAGAATGTCGCATTTGTGAACCAGACAACAACTAATATAACATATCTCATAACGGACCAGATTGTAAATGCGGGCGGAGAGGATTTAACTGGAATATCTGTTGTAGATTCAGATATTGGATTAACAACATTTGTAAATCTCACAAGAGGAGCATCAGTGTCCTTTAATGGGACAAAATTGATAGCAAAGAGCAGCCAAAGCTATACATACAACTTTACCCAGGCGACAGCTTCTGCAAATGCGGTATTTTATTATTCAAACCAGCCTTCTGTGCAGATACCTGGCTATGGCGGCCCGTATGATGTTATTATAGACAGCCTGCCCGCATCCGTTACGGCAGGCAGCACAATTACAGGAGTCGTCAAGGCAATTAACATGAATTCGGAAATATCTGAAGACCGAACATTGACAACATGGATTGAAGACTCATTCGGAAACATTACTGCGTTAGATGTGCGGACCATCTTTATTGGAAGAAACCAGTCAGCTACAGCCGCGATAACATTGACGGCGCCGTCAACGCCTGGCGCGTACCTTTTCGTGTCTAAACTAACCTGGCCGACAGCTGATGCGAATGCCAGCAAGGCCTTTGATGTCACGTCTGCAGTTATTCCGCCCGTAGTGCCGCCAGCACCAGCACCTGCTGTTGGTGTGCCTGTTAACATCACTGCGCCTGTGTTGCCACCAGGAGTTCCGCAGGATATAATCAACAGCTTGATTGAGCTTCGAAATATGTATAATGAATTGAAAACAAAGACTACAGATCTTGATAATATCCTCAAGGCAGCAGAAGATGCGGCTGCAAGAGGAAATTATGATTTAGCCAGGAATCTGATAAAGTCTGCATATGGCATGGTCCAAGAAATTCAGCTGGAGATATGCGGAAAAGCATTGCCAGCTGCCGGATTTGTTCTGCCCACATTGCCCTCGATAAATATAGCACAGTTCTTTGGTGGAAGGTGGCTGTGGTGGATTCTAGCCGCAACAGTAACCGTAATATTTATTATAGCCCTTATTGTAAAAAGGAGAGAGGAGATGGCCCTGGAAGTTGAATTATTGGCGGAGGAGCGTAAGCACCTGGAGAGGCTCTACGATAAGGTCAGCAATTATCTAAATAGGAAAATAACAAGAGGAGACAAAGATAATGGCATTTAATCTCTTTAGCACAAGCAAAAAATTGAAGGAAGAAAAGCAGAAGATAGAGGAATTTGAGCAAAAGATCTCTGAAAAACTTGACGTGGCTATTGTCAAAGACCAGGAAATCGACAGGCTGAAGGGTGAGAAGCGGAATGCTATTGAAGGATTGCAGAAAGAAAATCAAAATCTCAAGAATAAAATAAAGGAACTTGAAAATGCACTGTTTGAAGAGAAAAAGAAAAAACAGGTGCAGATCCAGACAGTTGTTGAGGCAAGAACGCAACTGGCGGACAGGGTTAAGGCTATAGAAGCTGAAAAGCAGGCATCGGAAGAGAGGCTTTCTGAAACAGAAAGATTACACCAAGAAACTAAGACAGAATTGGGGAGCATGCAGCAGGAAAAAATAGCCTTGGAGAAGGAGAAAAAGAGGCTTTATGACGACTTAGAAATTGCCAGACAGCGTGTTCAGCTAAATCTGGATGTCCAAAAGGAAAAGCTGGAAGAGGAAAAAGCAAGGGCAAGCGAGAAAATTTCAGCATTGAATCACAGATATTCTCAATTGAAGCAAAGATATGAAGAAATTCTATCTGCAGAAAAGCAGAAAGCAAGAAAGCTGATTGAAGAAGAGCAAAAGAACGCTAAGTCCGAGATTGAGAAATTACAAAGCATCAAAAAAGATACTGAAGAGAGCTTATTGCAGGAAAAACGGCTGGCAGAAGACGAAGCACACAAAGCAAGGTTGCTGCTGGATGAAGAGAAAATCAGGACAGAGCAGCTGCTTAAGAACGCCGAAGAGCATGAGCGCAAAGCTGCTGCAGAACTTGATGCCGTCATGAAAGAAAAAGCTGAGGTCGAGACAGAATTAAAGGACGTGCACAATGAGCGGGAAAATCTTGAGGGTGAAAAGGAAAGGATTGATGAGAAGTTGCACAAGGCTCTCGAGGTTATTAGCGAGCAGAAGCAAAAAGCAAGAGAAAGCCTTGCTGAGCAAAAGCGAAAGTTCGCTGAGCAAATGGATAATCAAAAGGAAAAGCTTAGGGCACAAATAGAAAATGAAAAACAAAGAGCCCGGGAGCTGATTGAAGCAGAACGCGCCAAGACTGAAGGATTCAGGCGGGAAGCAGAAAACAAACTCAGAGAAATTGAGCAGGATAAATTAAAGCTCTCAATGGAGCTGGAAGAAACCCATGCGTTAAAGCAGAAGCTCTTGGACGACTTGAAGCTCGAAGAAACGAAAAGATTGGAATTGGAAAAAGAAATTCATGAATTAGCATTACAAAAGAGCACAGTTGAGCAGGAAAGGAACAACGCATGCTCTGCAAAGGAGATAGTTGAGGAGGCCTTGGCAAAAATCAAGGAAGAGAAAGAACAGGCAGAACAGTTGAGGGCACAGGTTGAAGACCGCTATCAATACATTCTATCACAAAATCATGCAATAACTGCTGAAAAGAAGAAGGTAGATTCAGAGCTTGCAAAAGTCAAGGCTACAAAGATGAAGCAGTTTGAGAAGGAACAGTTTGTAATCAACAAAAGGCTCTCAGATGTCGCCAACATCAAGAAAGCAGCTATAGAAAGAGTGAAGGCAGCTGAAGCAACAAAATTGAAAGCTGCCGAAGAGCTGAAAGCTGCGCAATTAGCTAAGAAAGCCCTGCAGGATTCAATTGCAAAAGAAAAGGAAAAGGCTAAAGAGGAAATTGCAAAGGAGCGCGCTGAAGCCATAAAGATAAAACAGATTGCATTTTCAGAAAAACAGCAGGCTGAAAAGATGCTGCAGGAATACAAGAAAAAAATAGCCGAGGACAAAATGAAAATGGCGCAGGAAAAGGTCAAGCTCGCCCAGGAAGAGCTGAAAAGGGCATCAATAGGATTTGGAAAAGATGAAGCATAAAAACCTGACAATATTATTAGTACTTGCTATAATTATTGTGCTATTTGCCCCCTTTTTGTTAAATACACATTCCGCAGCCATATTTAACCCACAATACAGCGGCCAGGATGTAAACTTGGAAATCTCAGAGACATCAGCCCATAATTTAAGCATAGACGATGATATAACTTCATTCAGCATAACAGGAATTATCAAAGGGCCGGGCAAGGCCAAGGTTTATCTTCAGGATTCAGACAATCATAGGCTTTTGGTTTATTCAGGCCTGCAGACGCAAAAGCCGGCGGGAATAACAGGCTATGTTGCTGCATCCCAGGCAGATGCGAATTACTTTAGGAATGCCTGCGAAGAAACTTGCTACTTCACAACTGAAAATCATCCTTATTCGCTGTATGTTGAGCTGGAACCAAGCACAAGTATTATAATTAGCAGGGTAGTCTACAAATGAATATGAAATCAGTGATGATAGGCAAGGAAGCAAAGAATGCAAAAATTGACAGTGAGTCTAAGCTTCGCAAATACGAGTTTATATTCATAATAGCTGCGATTATAGCAGTGCCTTTGCTGTTCTTTGGTACATCCATGACAGGATTTGTGGCATCAGACACAAAAGCTCAAATCCTGAACATGGAATTTACAGAAAGCCAGGCCCTTGATTTAAAATCAGCTTCCAGCGAGCCGATTTATATTAGTTCGTTCAGCTTGTCCGGCGAAACTAAGGGCGAGGGCGATGTTGCAATTTATCTGGCAAATGGCAATTCAAGGTCTTTGGTTTATACAAATGTCGGGCAAAAGGAAAAGCCGTCCTTGATAACAGGCACTGCAACAGGAATACCTGCGGCGCATGCAGTTGAAGTCGAGCAAAATGCAAGCTTATTGATAGACGAAGGTAAAAAATTAGATTGGCCAGGCAATCTCGGAGAGAATTCAGCAAGCGGCTCAGTTACTGCAGTTTGCATGGATAGCTGTTACCTAAGTTCAGGCGAATTTACCTCGGCTAATTTCGAGCTGCAAGTTTTTGTTGAGCCAGGAACAACATTCAAATTACAAGAAGTTTTGTATACGATTGGATAAGGGGAAGCTCTTATGTTAGTTGAACTTTAACTTGCAAGAACGATGTAGAGCTTATGAACCCTAACAGATTCCCTCAGGCTTTCCCAATAACCAAAGGCACAAAAGCAAACAAGCCTAAATCTTCCATCACTGGCTTGCTTTTCTGCTTTGCGATCTTAAATAAATGGTCTTCTATGGGAATAACCATTGTACCTTTTTCTTTGAGCTGCTTGAATATCTGCAAGGGAAGCTCTGATGCCGCAGCTGTTACAATAATTCTGTCATAAGGTGCAGCTTTTGCATAGCCTTTTGTGCCGTCTGCATGAATAACTGAAACATTCTTGTAAGATTTTAAGTTTTGTTTTGCAAAACTTGCCAGCTCTTTAATTCTTTCCAGAGTATAGAGCTTTCCTTTATCGCCGATTAGTTCTGATATTATGGCTGCTTGATAGCCTGAACCTGCGCCTATTTCAAGTATTTTATCGCCTTTATCAGGCTCCAAAGCAGAAGTCATTATTGCCACAGTTGTCGGCTGCGATATTGTTTGTCCGTATCCTATTGGAAGAGGCTCGTCAAAATACGCCTCAGCTCTGTATTTTTGCAGGACAAAGTTTTCTCTGGGCACTTTTTTGAATGCATCTAGAATTTTTTCATCTGTTAATATGCCTGTTGTGCGCCAATAAATAAGCAACGCGTCTTTGCCCATGGCCATGTTAGTCTTCTTCGCCCACTTCCAGGCCTAATTTTTTCTCTCTGTAGCGTAATTTTCTTGCTAATTTCCTGTAACGTTTATGCCGCAAGTATGCCTGCCAAACTTGCCAGAATCCAATAGCAATAAGTAAACTACCTATGTATGTATTATATGGGACTTTTCCAAGCAGCTGTATTATTACAACACCAAGTGCAATAAATGCCAGGCCGGTAGACATGTATTGTTGCATAGTTCTTTCTCTGGAAAGAATGGTCTGCTCTTCCAGCAAGATTAGTTGTCTGTTGTTACGGGCCATATTGCTCAATTGCACCTTTCATATAAAAGTTTATTTCCTGCTCAGTCATGGAGCAGCCGGCAAACTTTAGGGCCCAAAGCAGGCCATAAAAGACATCTTTGTCTTTGCCCAGGATTCCTTTCTGCCAGGCCGCAAGCGCAAATTCCGCTGAGCGCAAGGGCAGAAATTTTTCAGAAATTTGCGTTCTCCATTTATCTGCGCTGTCTTCATTAATAATTAAGTGGGTGTGAAATTTTGCCTCGAGCCAGGGCTTGAGCATTTCCGGACTTTCTACTAAGAGCCTGGCAGTTCTTTCATCCACCGCGACTGTATCACCATTCTCTTTTATACACGCGATTATTGCAGACATCTCTCCTTTCTGCACAATGGTCAAAGGTTGCCCCTCTGTAAAATATGTGTTGTTAATTAAATTCATTAGCTCTGTCATGCTGTTTTGAAGCTGTTTATCCGGATAAATTTTTATTATGCCTTCATCCAGGAGCTCTTTTAACCTGTGGCCTTCGTATCTAAATCTCAAGGACTGGAGTGCCCGCCCTATAGTTTCCTGGTAAACAGTATCCGTTATGTAAAACTCGCCGGCGTAAGCTTTCTTCAGCTTTCTTAAAAGAGGAAGCGAGCAGGTCACGGCCATGCTGATTAGTGCAGAAGAATCAAAAAAAATACTCATGTTCTGCCCCGTTTCTTGTTTTTCTTGAATAATTTTTTGACAAAGGCTATTTTTTGTTCGCCTATGTCTCTTGGAGTCCCAAGCTGCTCATGTATTGCAGTTTCCCCAATAGCGGGCATGAGCTCCCATTTCGTCACACCGACTAATTCAGCAGCTTTGCCCAGCGACAAACCATGTTCGTACAGCTTAGTGCCTTTTTTAATCCTGGCAAAATGCAAGATGTCTTCTATGTAGAACTTTATCGATTTGGTGAAGTCTGCAATTTTATTCAAAATTTCTTTTAATGTATTTGAATAACCAGCGTAATCTTTCTTCTTGACCTGCCCCGCAGCTTCTTTAAACAAATTTAGAATATTTTTTGTAAAGTTTTTCATCTTTGGATGAACTTTATATTTCTCAATTTCCAGTATCTTATTTAAGGCATATATCGCCACTGCAAGGTCTACTGTATCTTTATCCTGATATATTGCGATAGCGTGCAAAATGTGATCAGAGATTGCATGCAGGTCAGAATAACTCTTAGTTCCAATAGCGATAATAGCTTCTTGTAATACAGACAGAACATCCTTCTGTGCTTCAGGTATCATCCAGATAGAATTAGGTTACGAGTTATTATATTTTATGGAAAAATCACATGTACTTGATTTTTCCATCCCTCAAACTCTGCCATTCAAATGAGTGCTGAGTTTGAGTTATGACTTTTTGGAAGTTGTGACACATCATTATAATACGTAATCTTGTCTTCAAAACATGGCAAATCAACAAAAAACCATCGGCTGGATACAGCTAATTGGCGGAATAGTGGCTTTGTGGTCTACTTGGTCTGGAAACTATACCATCGGCGTAGCTATAATAGGTTTAGTGCTTTTAGCAACAGGTTACGATCACGTTACAGAAAAGCGCCACAGGTAGTTGTAGAATTTTATTTTTTATTTTCTTCTTTTAAAGAGCTCATATGCCAGTAATCCAGTTACTATCATTGCAGCGCCCATTAACCACGCAGTTTTTCCCAGATAAAACAGCATGCCTGCGCTGGAGATGGCTCCTATTACTGCAAGAAGCGCCAGAGTTTTGAAAGGCCTGCTGGTATGAGGCATCTTGTATCGCAACCACAGCAATGAAAGATTTACGAGAGCAAAAACAGTGAACAGCGCAAAATCCGTCAGTGATGCAACAAGCTCTATTTTGCCCAACAGGACAAAAGCTGCGGATGCAACACCTGTTATTGCAATTGCGAGCCAAGGAGTCTGGAATTTCGGGTAAACATCACGAAGAATTTTTGGCAGGCCGCCGTCTTCAGCCATGCCGTACATCATTCTCGATGTTGCAATCAAAGTTACAAGAACTGTGTTGAACGTTGCAAATAATGCGGTAATTGCAAGAACGACAAATGCTTTTGCGCCAAATGCTGTCTGTGCAACTAATGCCAATGGCGCTTCAGAAGTTGAGAGGGCCTGCCAGCCAACAACACTTATGGCTGCAATCGCAACAGAGACATAAATTATTGTTGATATTATTATGGACAATATCAGCGCCTTAGGTATTGTGCGAGTTGGATTCTTAGTTTCTTCAGAAAGTCGCACTATATCTTCAAACCCCAGGAATGCAAAAAATATCAATGCTGTCGCACTCAATAGGCCGGGCATGCCTAGTGGCGGCAATGCAGTATAATCCACACTGCCAACATATTTCAAGCCAAATGCGATTATTGCAATGAGCCCGCCAACCTCTATGAAAGTTGCAATGATATCTGCAATTGCAGATTGTTTAATACCCCAAAAGTTAAGCAGAGACAGTGCAAGGATTAATCCAATCGCAATTGGTATTACCGGTGTGTGAAATAAAACTGAAAAATAACCTGAAAATCCCAAAGAAATTGTTGCGGCAGCAATGATGCCGCCTACGACAATTAACCAACCAACCAAGAAAGCAAGCCTTTTGTTGAATGCCTTTTCCGTATAAACATATTCCCCGCCTGCTTTTGGGAACATCGAGCTTAGTTCAGCATAGCTTAATCCTGTGAAAGCAGCAATGAAGGCGCCTATTGCGAAAGCAGCCCAGACTGCATTGCCTGCAAGTCCGGCAGCTTTTCCAATTAGAGCATAAATTCCAGCACCTAAAATGACACCAACACCATAGAGTGTAGTTTCAAAAAGTCCAAGTGTCCTTTTTAGCTTAGTGGCCATATTAATTTCAAGCCTGCTCTACTTTTAAATGTTTAACTGTCCACTAACTATTATGGCAGTTGAAGAATTTTTTAAGAAAATAGAAGACAAATTGAATAAAGAATTAGAATTTTCAGTATTAAAGTATTTTAACCCAGATAGGACGCTGTTGAAAGTACTTTTGGATGCAGATACGCAGTTTACTGCAGAGATAATTACATCTTATCAGGACCTAATTAATAGTAGAGAAATTCAATTATTGTATTATAAATTATTTACAAAAAATGAAATTGTAGGGGCAATTTCAATGCGAGAAATACTTCACGATGCACTTCCTGCACAAAATGAAAATGCATTAAATGAATTCTTTAAGTTAAATAAAAATTCTGCTTACAAAGGTAATCCTCCCTTAGGCACTAACTGCGGTAAGTTGCAATTAACTTATGTTGCAAATAACAAAGCTAACCTGATGATTAGCGATTTAGCAAGGAAAAAGAATATTTCTGGAAAATATGAAATGACATTTACAAAGTATCAAAGATTTGATAGTAAAGGAAGGCATTCTAATTTGGTTGTTTTAAAAATGAAATAAAAAAGAAAAAAGGGCTATTTACTTAGCCCACTTTTTTGTGGCCGCCCAGTTCCAGATTCGCGCAAATATCCATCCAAATAGTGCGCCGCCGATGAAGCCGAGTATTATTAGCTTTGCAGCTTCAAACAGGCTAAAGGCAGTAATGCTCAGTGCACTCATGAAGTGCAAACCGAACAACAAGTTTAGTGTCGATTGTCCCATGCCTGCGTACACTATTCCTGCCCAAATGGCGTGCATGACTGCTCCAAAGCAGCCAACTGTCATAGCCACGTGCTTTTCGTTCAATTTTTGTATTGCCATAAAACCAAAAACTTTCAATAGGATTTAAACAGTTGTAACACTTTCACAGTAAAAACTAAGGACAACTGCACGTGCTTCCCGTACAAGGGGTATAGTCTATGTATTCGGCAGCGCCAATTGAACAATTTGTAGTAGGGGTTACACAAATACAGTCTAAGGCGCCGCATTGAACTGTTCCAATCTGATGGGGCTCAGCTCCTGCCACGTTGAAAATACAGAACTCATCAGAATTAGGCCCGTTGCAATTGCCAAATTTTACATAATTGCCGACACCTTTTGCCGCAACATAGCCTGACCATGCAAATGTTATTATCATGATTATCACAAGCAATACGGATATTCTCTCAAAATTTTTATGAAAGAATCTTGCGGTGCCAGGCCATCTGATCAATTTTGCGGTAACATGCGCCTTGATTCTTATATCAAGGCCTGTATCACAAGGCCTGAATGTCAGTTTCTTGAAGGTGCAGCTGAAAGCTTCTTTTGCCAACCGCCTGTATTTAGCTGAGAATATTCCAGCAATCGCAAAAACAATCAAGCCTATTATACAGACAACCATGTAGTATTACCTTAATTCAGCAATTTTCTTTAGAGTATCAATAAAAACCTTTGCTTCATCTTTTGTATTATACAAATACAAAGATGCCCTTACAGAGCCTGGCAAGTTATGCGCATTAAACCAGCTGTGAACACAATGCTGCCCTGATCTAACTGCTATGTTTGCCATTTTATCAAGCAGTTGCGCAACATAATGCATATCCAAGTCATCAATTACAAAGGAAATGATTCCTCCCCTGAGCTTTGCATCTTTAGGACCTATTATATGTAAACCAGGGATATCTCTTATGGCTGTGGTAATGTACTCATTCAATTCGAGCTCATGAGCTTCAATTTTATCCAAGCCAATTTCAGCCAAATAATCGCAGGCAGCTGCCATGCCGATTGCTCCAGCATAATTCTGCAGGCCGGCCTCAAACTTTTCAGGTGGTGGCAGGAATTCAGCAGTTTCATAAGTAGTATTTTTCACTGTATCTCCGCCAACCATGAATGTCTTCAAGCTTTTCAAAAGTTCAAATCTGCCATAAAGCACGCCTATTCCACTTGGCCCTAGCATCTTGTGTCCTGAGAAAGCAAGAAAATCAACATCCAGCTTTTTCACATCAATTTTTTTATGCGGAATTGATTGTGCAGCATCTAGCAAAACAAGAGAACCGTTCTTGTGTGCTAATTGGATTATTTCTCTGGCAGGAATTGTTGTTCCATCTAAGTTTGAAGTGTGCACCAGCGATACTAATTTTACGTTTTTGTCTAACTGTTTCTTGAAGCTCTCAAGGTCGAATGTGCCGTCTGCTTTAGAATAGCAAATTTGATGCTTAACACCTTTTTCTTTCCCCAGTTGCTGCCATGGCAGTAAGTTGGAATTATGTTCCTTGTCTGTTGTCAGAACAACATCTCCAGACTTAAAATCAAGGCATTTTGCAATCAAGTTAATGCCTTCTGTCGTATTTCGTGTGAAAATGATTTCATTCGGCTTTGCACCAATGAATTTTGCAACTTTATTTCTGGCATTTGCGTATGCTTCTGTTGCAAGCTGTCCTAACTTATGTGCGCTTCTGCCTGCACATGCTGGAAATTCCTCATAATACTGGTTCATGGCATCGATAACCTGCTTTGGCCTGAGGCTGTTGCAGGCGCTGTCAAAATAAACCAGCTTTTTTCTAGCTATTATCGGGAAATCCTGCCTTATTTTATCCGTGTTCAGAGTCATATAAAAACTCAAAAATTTAAACTTTTAAGGGTTCCCCTGCCTCAAATCAGTTAATATTGAGGTTAGAATTCTTTTAGCTGTATCTTTCTGGTAATAGAAATTTACATCTTCTTTGATAAATTTTCCAAACTCTTCAGGGATCTTAATATTGATTTTTATTATACCTTCAAGCTCGTGAATATTTTTTGTAAACGAATATTTTTCTAATTCTGTTATGAGCCTTGTTTTATATTCTTTTCTTTCGTCTGGTGGAATCGTACTTACGATGCCATCTACCACAACCGCATAATTTTCGCCTAAATGTGCAGCTCTAGTTTTTCCTTCCATCAAGGCTTAAAATAAAGAAAGTTATAAAACAGTTACTAATAAGTGCCCCATTTGTCTATTGCTTGTTTTAGTTCATAATGTGATTTTGCCCATTCTCTTAATGTTGTGCCTGCCAAAACAGCATCTATTGCCTGTCTCATTGCCTTGGCTCCTGCAATAGTGCCTTGGGGATGGCCGTGGACGCCGCCTCCGCCTTGTACGATTATGTCATTTCCCAGCATTTTTATCAGGGGGGGAATTAATCCTGGATGCAGGCCTCCAGAGCAGACAGCAAATACAGGTTTAATGTTGTGCCAGTCTTCCTGCAATCTGTGTTTTCCTATTTCTTTGACAAAACCCTGCTCAATTTCTTCACCAATCATCATGACTTCTTCTTTGCTCTCTTCCATCTTTCCGACTGCTGTTCCTATGTGCAATTGGTCAACTCCAATCAATCTTGCAGTGTCAGCAATAAACATCATTGAAATGCCATGTTCTTTATTTCGAGTCAAGGCACCATGCATTGCCCTGTGCGCGTGCAGAACTAACTTCAAATCTTCATTTTCTTCTCGCAGAGTTTGCAGGCCAGACCAGCCAACTGTAAGAATATCAACCATTGCATACTCACCGCCTTGTTCCTTGATGAATTTAGCGCGCTTTATCATCTCATTAGTTTCGGCAGTGACGTTTGCCATGTACATTTTTTTCTCGCCAGTTTCTTTCTCAGCTTTATCCCTTAATTTTAGAGTTTCGATAACTCTTTTTTGGAATTTGTTAAACGGCTGGGAGGTAAGATTTTCATCATCCTTCACAATATCCAAACCGCCAACCCATGCATTATACGCAACCTGGGCATGCCCTTTTTCATCCAAACCCAATTTTGGTTTTACTATTGTTCCGCAAAGTGGCCTAAATCTTACACCTAACAGTTTTCTGATTCCAGGAATGCCGAATTTAGGCCCGTAGAAGCTTTTGACTAATTTTTCCGGCCAGCGCGCATCCTCTAGGCGCAAACAAGCCGCGTCTTTCATGTTGAAGATATTTCCAGCAACAGAACTCCAGATCTGGGGCATATTTCCAAGCTCAAAAAGTTCCAAAGGATAAGCTATCTTTGCGTAGCCATTCTTCAGCTCAAAAACTTTAGCACCCATCTTCTGAATTTTAGGCGACATTGTTGAAATCTCTGTCCAGGTTCCAACAGATGATTCGGCTGCAACAGCTTCTGCAGCCTGCTCCATAGAAATTCCCTTTGTTGGTTTAATTTTGTACAGCATAACCAAATCATCTCTGGCAGGCTTGTAACCCAGCTGCAGATAACCGCGGTATTTTACCATTTTATACCCCAAAATTTAGCAAACGTATCTGCAACTCGTACTATCATAACTGTAAATATGCCCCATGCGAGAGGCAGCCAGAGTGGTATGCCTAATTGTGTTGGATTTGTATAATGCCATGCGCCAAAATAAATTGATGCAATTTCTGAAAGAGGTCCAACAATAGCGCCCGATATAAAGAAAAAGAAATCGCGTTTGGTGTGCCATAATTTTAAACAAATTATCCAAAATCCAGCAAGAAATAGCGTTAGCAAAAGATTGTTTTGGTATAATAATGAAATTGATGCCAGACATACACACAATACAATTAATTCATAAAAAAATTCTTTTCCAATTCTTTTTTTTACCATTTATGCACCCTCTTTAGGAATTCCTTATAGTTCAGTAAGCCTAGTTCTGAAATAATTCCCTTGATGTGTTGAGCTTCTGCAATTTCAAATGCAGGATTATGAACATCTATGCCTTTTGGAACATTTGGCCAGATTTCTTTTGCAGACCTTTGTTCAATTGTAATTCCTTTTTCTGCAAATTTCCAGCTATGACTGCAACAATAAACAGGAATTTTGAAGTATTTTGTTGCAATTTCGGCAAACATTTCTGTGCCTATCTTGTTTGCAACACCTTTTGGCGAAATCCAATCGGCTCCAACCAAAAACATGTCTGCTTTTGACATTGCCAGCATTGCAGCAGAATCGATAAAGTGCTTTACAGGAATTTTTGCTTTTGCCAGCTCGATTGCAGTGATGCGGCCCTGAAACATAGGCCTTGTTTCGGTATTATGCACAACAAATTTCTTTCCTTGCGCTTTTGCAGCTTTTAGGATATCAATTACTGTACTGCTGTGGCAATGTGTAAACACTATTGAATTATTTTTAATCAGGCTTGCGCCAAAATTAGCTATCTTTTGCCTGTCCTTTTTGAATTTTTCAATTAGCTTTAAAGGATCTGCACCAGTCTCAACTGCATGTAATGCGCGGAATAACATAGGCTCTGTTGGTCTAGCGTCTTTCAGCAATTTAGAAGCTTTTTTCTTGTCTTTTGCAGAATTCCAAGCCCGTAAAGCAGATTCGGCAATAGTCTGCGAGCCTTGTATCTTTAATGATCTGATATCTTTAACAACTTGCTGAAGTGTGGCCATTAATTTACTAGGAGAATGGGTTTATTTAAGTTTAATCTTTATGGTTAGAGTGTATTTGAATTTGTTTTTCAGCATCATCGCCAAAGAATATTTGATGATTTGTAGGCAGGATGCAGTATTTATCAATATACATTTCTATAAAAAATGCGCCGCAAGGCAGGTTATATTTTTGTTGGGTTAATGTCGGCTCACGCCGGGACCAGACGCCCGGCTCTTTTTTGTGCCAATGTTCGCCGCCAGTATTGATATAGAATAAGTATGGGGTATATTTTGCATCGTCAGTATCTTCATTACGTTCGACTAAGAATACATCACCTTCTTTTGATATAGTGCCCCAACAAGCGCCGAAATCTAAATCATATTCAGCAGGGTTAAGTCCTGTAACGCCTCCCGAACGTATCATTGCGCCTGATGTATTATAGCTGATTAGAATTTTTTCTCCCCTGTGTGCTTCTAAATTTCTACGCTGAGATCGTACGTTTTTAATTAAAGAAATAACATCATTTGGACTAAAGCGTTCGTATCCCAAAAGTGCTGCGTCTATGAATTTGTCTCCTGTTGATTTGCCGGCTTTAATATCGCAGATTAATGCAGAAGCTTTTTCTTTTAATTCAGTTTTCAATTCTTGTTCTGTATTTTTCTGTTTTTCCTGAAGCTCTATTAATGAATCAAGGCTCATAGAAACAAATCAACCATTAAAGATTTAAATCTTTGTAAAATTGTTGGATTAGTCATTTGATTTTAGTAATCTTAATTGCTTGAACAGGACAGGCCTCTGCTGCAGCTTTATTGCAACCTTCTTTTTCGACAATAGTTTTCTTAAGGCTGGATTTACCGTCATCGTCCATAAACCAATTAGCTGGGCAAATTGCAGCGCAAGCTCCACAGCCGATACATTTGTTTCTATCTTGAACAATTTTAAGTTTGGCCTTGGCCATTCTTACTTCTTTCCTATTGTAATTTCCAATGTCGACACTTGGACTTGGCGGCCTTCTTTATTAGTAAAGGCTTCAGAGCCGATTTTTACATCCTTTACGTCCAGCTGGTCTTTTAAAAACCGGTTTCGGGCAACTTCTACTACATCAACAGCCCTGCTGATGAATTTGCCTCTGCTCTTTATAACTACGCTATTAGCGCCCTTTGTCGTAAACTGCATCACTACAGCGGTTACGTAATTCACTCGTCTTTGCCATCTCAACAGAGGTGGGCAAATTAAACGGTTTACCGCCGATAAAGATGTTGTGTTCATCTGCCATCTTTGTTATTCCTCCCTTCAGTTTACAAGAGTATGTAACTTAATGGATTTTCGTTTAATAGAAAACCCTATTAGATTCGCAAATTTTTCTAGCGAATCTTTTTTGTAAATGCATACTCTTGAATATGATATGTTCTTACCGCTTAGACTTTTAGCTTTGTAATCATTAATTCGCGGTTCGATCCCTAATTCTATTAGCAAATTATAAACTAGTTTTATTAGATATTTATTGCTATTGTAGAATATAACGGAATCTTTAGATACCGAACCTTCACTGTCAAAAAGACCTTTAAGAAAAGCACATTTAATATCATTCGATGCAGATAGAACGTCATTAACATTGAAACTTGCTAGAAAATCAGCAGCTTCTTTTGAATCTATGTAACTAACCCATTGTAATTTTCTAGTTTTAATATAGTTTGGTTTTTTAATATCGCGACTATAAAACCTAGCATTAAATTTGCTCCAATTTTCTAAAGCTATTTTAAATGTTATAACAAAATCTTTATCTGTTGCTGAAAGAATAATCCTTCGCTGCGCCGTTGAGACGCACCCATCACCTTTTGCAACGCCTAGCACATATGCCAAATCTAAAGACAATTTCTTTGATTCCTGTGCCAATTTTTTAGTTTTTAAATCTGTAGCTTTTTGCACAGCCTTGGGCTGAGAAAATTTGCTCATAGATCTAAGCCTTTTGATATTTGCTGAAGAATTTCTCCACTCGTCTAGCTGTTGTGTCGTAGTTTCCATTGTTATCGCTGTTGCTTAATTGTGACGCACCTCCACCACAATTTATTGTTGATGTGAATATATTGTTATTACTGTACTGCTTGCGCTTTAAGCTTCTTAGTTATATGACCTGCAATCAAGTTTCTTAACTTTTTCGTTGGGAACTCTGCCAGCGGTTCAAGCGCTTTCTTGTTCTCCTCGAATTTTACTGTAAAGGTCTCTTTATTTGCAGCCATCAGCTGGTCTGCCTGCCTTTTTACAAATCCAGGCCTTATTCGTCCCATTTTACAGAAACTCAGCTTGTTAATGATTTAAAAGGCTTATTGTCTGTTTTTTACAAATATGCCAGATAAAGTATATTTGATCGGAACAATTCATTTAGATTTGAAAGGGCCTGAACGATTAGAAAAATTGCTAAACCATTACAAGCCGGATGTAATTATTACAGAAGGCCCTCGAGATAAACCCCGTAAGATAATTAAACCAACTAAAAGAGGCCTGCAAGAATTCGAGCGTAATTACGATTGTGATAAATTAAACATGAATCCAGAAACGTTCTATGCACTTACTTTAACATATGGTTACGAGGGGGTGATTTGTGCAAATTACGCTAAAAAACATAAAATAAAATTGATCACTGTTGATAATGTTCCTTGGATGAAGAAATACGCCAATAAATTAGGAAAAAAACCTAGTTTTGACAAAGCTATGGATAATATTATGGAAAAATATTTTAGTTTATCCCCTGAAAAACTTATTTTGCTAATGGATAGGCATTATCAAGGTAGAACCGACAAGAAAGGCCTACCCGCGGGTCTTGTGAAGAAAAGAGAGGCATTATGGGAAGATATGATAAGAAAACAGGATAATGTTGTGGCCTGGGTTGGCGGAGCAGGGCATCTGAAGCATAAGCAAAATAATCTTTACGACAGGCTTTCTGATTTGGATGTAAAAAGAATACCATTAATAAAAGCAGATTCACTGTAAATGGGTTATGGCTTATTTACTTAGATTTTGGGGAGAGATTTCGGATAATTTCAGCGTAAACATCTCGGATTTCGAGCAAACCTTCAAGTGAAGCTGAGGATACACCTTTATGTTTTTGCAATACTATAAGGCGCCTGTTTGCCTTTTTTATGGCGGATTCGTCATTTTTTGCTTTAAACTTATATTCTACCGGATAGTCGCTCAAGCCGTCCGGCCTACCAGGATAAAGTTCGTTTTGAACCCTATATTTTGCTAAGTATTCTAACATCTTATTTTTTAGTTAGGAACATTAAACTAAAAAGGCTTTCTATTTTCCGCCAACCAGTTCGATAACATCATAGTTCTTCAATGGAGCATCCCGGCCTATCTTTTGTTTTGTCTTGACATTTATTGCTGCGATGAAGTTCTTTGCAAAATCTGTGTGTATCTTAGCCGCAAAATCGAGTGCTGTCGAGCCTGGCGGAAGTATGAAAGCGTCAGGCAAAACTCTGCCCTGTGCATCGCTTAGCTTGTGAACTCCACCAGGAAATACAACAATATGTTTCAGGAAATCAAATACAGCTGAATTAAGGCATTGCTGCAGGCCTGTTGCGCCCCATATCTTTAAAATCTTGTTTTTGATAAATGTTAATGCTTTGTTCTGTTTCTCGTCAAGCTTATCTGACTTTAAAATCTTGAAATCATTGTCTCCGGGAATATATTTGATTAAGTCTTTCTTTGCTGCCTCCCTCAGAGCAAGTTCGGATTCTGCTGAACAAGGAACAATCAAATAGTGTGGAAATTCTTTTTTCAGTTTTTCGACATTTGCTTTTGCAGTTGGAATATCGATTTTATTTGCAGCAATAATTGTTGGCTTTGATAATTGCCGCAAGACGGATGCAAATGTGAACAAATCTTTGTCTGTCCACTCCATCAGCTTTTTGCCTTCGAGTCTTGTCTGCTTCAGAGCCTTGACAACTTGTTCGAGCGTGATTTTGAAGCCATAAAACTGCTCGGCAAGCGCTTTATCGATGGCTTTTTGCTGCGATTGCTTGACAAACTTGCTCCAGTTTTCTTTCAGAAGGCCAGCAAACCAATGATCTAGCTCTTCCTCCAAAAACTTTACATCATTTGAAGGGTCATATGTTCCAGCTTCTATCATTTTTCCTTCGGCACTTGTGGAGCCTGAAGCGTCAACAATATGAATCAAAACATCGGCCTGGACCAAATCTGAAAGAAATTTATTTCCAAGTCCTTTTCCCAGGTGCGCCCCCGGAACAAGACCAGCAACATCCATTAATTTTACAGGAACAAATCTTTGCCCGTCAATGCAGAAGCCCTGCCTTGGATTGCATTTAACTTTGAAGAAAGTCTCGACGCAATCAACACGGACAAAGCCGATGCCCTCATTCGGCTTTATTGTTGTAAATGGAATAGGCGCAATAGCGACCTCGGCGAGCGTTGCAGCCTTGAAGAAAGTTGATTTTCCAACATTGGGCTTGCCTACTATTCCTATTAGCATGTTATTCTTTTGAAGAATTAGTTTTTAACTTCTTTGCAAGGGTTATCTTGTATGGTTGTATGGCTTAACTCAAAGAGCTGAAGTCTGGCTTTACCGCCTTTGAGAGTTAAGGCTTACAAGCTCATTAGGATTACCTAAGCATTTCAGAAACCTTTAAATTTCCCAGTTAGTACCAATAGCTATGGCCTGGGAGGAGGACAGCAGAACCATGCTGATTGGCTTTGTGATTGTTCTTATCGTAGGTATAAACATAATTTTGTTTTTCGGAGAGATGACCAATCTTGGTGGAAATGCTTTAACAGGAGCTGCGACTGTAAATTGCAAGGATATTGCAGGTGGCATAAAGTGCGGAGATACCACATTTGTTCTGGCATCTGGCGGAACCTGCCCGTACAGCACAACAAAGACTTGCACGAATAACTGCGAGCTCTCAAGGCTATATGCGAATGACGGCAGGGTATGTCCGACAGCCTGTGTGGATGTCTGTTTGCCTGCAAACATTGCTGAGAAACTTTAATTTTTGCTTCCGTTTGCTTAAGGTTGAGAAATAATGTTTTGAAGCTACTGATTTTCAACTAAAGTCGTGCTAAAATTTTATCAAGGTCTTCTGGCGAATTAATTCCGTATTTTTTGATAACTGTTTCATATGTGGTTGGTTCGGCAGGTTTCGGAAAACGTACGCCTGCAACCCAATCGTAAGTGTTCAATGAAGTGATACCTCTTTTTCCATCATTATTCCACGCCATTAAGCCATAATTACCCACCCTATCATTTAAGGAAGATTCTGCAATATCATTGAACATTAACGGGCAAGCATAAGCGCGGTTTTCTTTTGAATGAGTAATTTTAATTATCGAGGTTCGGTATCTTCTTGCATTTGAAAACTTCAAAAATGAGATGCTGTTTTTTTGGAAAAATTCTGAATATTGGGCTGCAATATCTTTGAATAAAAATCGAACAAGAGGGTGGTTTTCTGAAAATTTCGAGCGGGGTATTACGCGTTTATCATATTTTGTCATGATGTATACTCTTCGCTCGGCAGGGTCTTTTGCAAGGTCCGCCTTTGCTATTTGTTCTAAATTTGTCGCCTCTTCTTTAGAGATAAAAAATAATGTTCGCTCATCTGTTGTGCCAATTGTTTCTGGAGTACATTTCAGGGTTGGCGAATATTCTGCAGAAGTTATTAAAACGCGATTGTTGGGGAAACAAATCACGTTTTCCGCGACCAAGAAATATCCTAATGTTTTATCATTAGCCAAGCTTGCCTCAGCTATTTGCTGGGCAGTTGCAATTTTGCCGCCAAGAGATTCTATTCTTGCTATTGCTTTTTTGAATGTATCCTCTACAGCAAAAAGTTCTTTATCTCCAAACAGCGTCACAGTTTTAGATATTTCTTCCATGTTTGGCAACGTATAATGAACAATATTAAGCCTAGCGGTCGAATTTTGCATGCCCCTATCTCTTTTTGAGTTATTATCATATATCTAGATAGCACGTATCACGAAGAAAGATATTTTAAACATGCCTGCATATAGTATACTGGAGCGTGTGAAATGGGAGTAAAACTAACTATAAAACCAATGCAAACAGTTGGAAAGGTAAAGCAGGCCAAGGTATGGACCCTGACACAGTGCCCTGCGTGCAATTCCAAAGATATAAGCACAAATTATTTCTCTGGCGAAGTGTTTTGCCTGAAGTGCGGACTAGTGATATATTAAGAGCTAAGTTAGGTGTGCATAACTAGCTAGAACTATAACTCTTAAGTTTGCGTTTGATTTGTATCTGTGCCGGTATTTGTTTCTGTACTAGCGGACTCTTCTTTCACCCCTTCGTTATCTGAAGTGTTAAAGGTGGTCAAACTTTTTTGAGTTGGTGATATTTTTTTCGGCTCGTCGTTTAAAGGCTTATACACAAATTTACCTATAATTTCATTTTTAATGTGGTCTGCTAATTCACGGTGTCCTGGCGTATCTACCTCTTCCAAACGTTTGTAAGTGTTACCGCCACCACCAACACCAATACTATCTAATTTAACCATCTCTACTGTCAGATGTCGCCAGGCATTATAGGGGTTGCCCACATAAGAAAATATATATGGTGTAAATGTATTATCCGCATCTGGTTTGTTAGTTTCAAAGAAGGTTGTGGCATATTTACAAACATCTTTCTCAAATTCTTTCCTAAAAACATCATCAAATTTGGTAGCATCTATTTTACCGAACAGTTTGCGATGGCCAAACTTTATTTTGGACATCCAGCACGCTTCTAGATTTTCAATTCCTTGCTCAACCGATAGAGGATATATCTTAGGAGGAGTTTGTTTGGCTGGTTCTTTTCCATTTTCAGGTTTTTCAGTCATGAAATCTGCTGAAATATTGGAAACATAAATAATTGCAACATTATATTGGTTCAAATTTGACTTAATATGAATGCCTGATATACCGTATGCCGCATATTCTGGGCCTAGTTTAGCTTCTAATTTTCCATAGCCTAAACTTTCGAGAGTTTGACCAGTTTTTTTCTCAAACGCATCTTTTTCCTTATTGTTTATTAAAGTTATAACTTCGAGTTCTTTAGGATTTTCTTTATTGTATGCTTGCGGATATGCTACGCGGGCTTTCTTATCACCTATCCTTATTCTTTGATTAGTTGACACTAGTTTGAACTCTGGTCCATCTCGCAAGAGCTCATTCACCAAAACACTTTTTCCAGCATGGTCTTTATCACTGGCTATCAAATAGAATGTTTTTGTTTTATCATCAATAACTCCGCATGCTTGTAGATACATGTTGCCTAGCGGTATTGCGGCTGCATAAACTGTGCGCGCGATTAGCGAACCAAGAGACAAAACTTCCTCGCCTTTTTGGCGCTTTTCCATAGCTTCTTTTTGAAGATCATATATTGGGCCTTGTAAACAAATTGTTAAACGATCTCGTTTTGCCTTTGGCAAATCTTCTTTACGAGTGTATGTTACATGGAGAGCGGGCTCGATAGTTGGATCATCCATAATGTAAATTTCTGCTATCGGCGGTATATCATCATCTTTTGGAGTAAAGTTAAATGCTGGTGCAAAAAAATCAGGATTATCTTCCAGAATTTTTTCTAGAGTAAGTTCAGGTCTGTTGGTGCTATATAAAAATCTGATAGAATAGCCAATTCCATATTTTTCACATCCCTGTCCGTTTCCGTTTGCCATCAGATTACTTTAATTAACCCCCAGTTCTTTTTCAGCAAAATTTTGAGCTGAATATCTTCTTTCTTGATTTTGGCGCAATGTCCACCCAATATGTTCTCCTGTAAAGCTAAGATTTTGTCAGAAACTTTTGTAGATATGCCTGAAGAATATCCCGAAACAGGCACCTTGAATTTTTGAGAGTCCAGATGATAAAATCTTGCAGCAACATTTTCATTTGTATTTTCTTTGATGATAGTTCTCAAAAGAATTTCGGACTTGCCCCTCGCAAATTCATCGCAAAAGTCAAGGATTTTCTTTGCAAATTTGACATCTTCATCGATGCTTTTGCCGGTTAAAATTTTTACTGCTTCTTCAACGCCACATAAAGATATAGAGTAAAGACAATCATCAAGCTGGAAATATTGCCCTCTTCCAGGCACTTTATGTATTATTTTAGGAGACCTTGTATTGATTTCTGCAGTTACCGCTTCTGCGTTCAAGATTAGTATTTTGTAAGCTTCGTCAAGTCTTTGTTTTAGTACATCAAAGAACTTTTCTTTTGCCATCGTCTGTAAGGCAATTCTGGGCAGATTTATAGCAATGCACTGGACTTCCCCAACTCTAACACATCGATACCAGTATTTCCATAAAGAATCTATTCTGATTGAATTTAAGTACGTGGCATTTGTACCTTGCCAAGCAGGCAGCATGTTTGCAATATAAAAATTCTCACATAAGTCATCATCATTAATGTCATACGTTTGCCAATCTTCCCAAAATTTTAATACTGGCAGAATATTTTTGTATTTTTCTTTTTTAATCAGATTTAACATGATTTTTGCTATTCTTTTCGCATCATTTGTGTAATCTTTATAGGATACGGTTTTCTTTACAAATTCAGCTGAAAAAACATCTAGTTTTTCACGTTCCTTTGTGCTTACGTCAGGAGCTAATGCCCTTACATAATCTAAAAACCTGGCGAGTCCTATATCGAGGCCGATGTAAAGTCTTATGCCAAGCTTGTCTACTTCGCTTAAAAATGCCTTTAGGACATCTTCAATCTCCCGATCCTTTAGATTTTTCAAAAGAGGCGAAGCAAATACATTAAATGAATCGAGGCAATGCTTGGAAAATACTACTTCATTTGCCTGTTTGATTGCATTTAATATTTCTGATATGAACTCTTTAAAATTTGAAGGCGGCTTTTCCAAGCCCAACATAGCCATAACGTTCAAATCATGCGAGAAATTTAACAGATTTGGTCTGTCTAAACATTCTATATGCAGATTGCCATCAATGGCGCTTTGGATTAAACCTTCCTCGTTTCGCTTTTTCAAAAAACTTGAGAATGTGCTCTCGTCAGACAAGCCCTTAGATTCAAAAGAATCTACAGCTTCAGTAAGTTTTTGCTGTTTCTCCCTTAAAAATTGAGAAAATTCATTTTCAAGTTCTAAAAGTGACATTTGATCGTATAATTTTGATTTTACATGCTCAAGTCCTTCTGCAATCAAGCTAATTGGTATGCCCATGCTCGCATAGCGGTTAAGGAATTCTTTAGAGTCGAAATCTGAAACTTTGCTGTGTGCGTTTAGGAGAGTGTATTTGCCGCCTGATTTGCCGTTGGGCTTGAAGTTATTTGAGAAAGATTCTGGTGACAATAAAATTTCGAACTTGTTTAGAGTAAAAATTCTCTTCAACCTGTTGTCTGCAACCTGCTTGCTTGTTACAAGATCTGCAGCTTCCAATTGCTCAAGATATTTGTGTGCTGTACTGAAGTTAATATTCAGCTTTTTGGCAATATCGGTAATAGATAAGGAGCCGGATTCAACCAGCAATGACAAAACGCTTAATTTAACAGGATTGTCTAGAGCTTGGACTTTTTTAGCTAAATCTGCCCATAAAGCATGCTTTTCCGGGTTTCCACTCCCGTTTTCGTTCATATGACCTACTGCTGTCTGGTTTTCTCCCACTTTTCGCACCTCTCGAAGTATCACGAAGAAACCGGCGAAAGCTCTCTTTCGCGCGTCGTAATATGATATATTATAAATAATGATAGTTTTAAAAGGGTATCGTAATGTGATAGCAAGAAATTTTATCTTTCGCAAGGTGTAAAGAAAATAGTTTAAATGGCCGCGATAAGAACAAACCCCTTATGGCTTCAGATATCAAGGCAATAGACATAATGACCGGCGAAGTAGTCATAGCCAGGCCGGATATGACTGTTGCTGAAGCTGCCAGGCTGATGAATATCTTTAGGATAGGCGGTCTGCCTGTTGTCGAGAACGGCAAATTGACAGGCATGCTGACAGAAAGGGATGTTATGAAGAAAGTTGTTGCCACTAACAAAAAAGCTTCCGAAATTTTAGTTGCAGATGTCATGACTACTCCTCCTAAGGCAATAGGCACATTAGATGAAGACCTTTCATCCCTAGCTGAAAAGATAACAAAATTTGACGTCACAAGAATCCCAATTATCGATGAAACTGGCAAACTTGTTGGAATTGTTACAAACAAAGACGTCCTCACGAATGCAAAAGACTATCTTGAAGTCCTATTAGAGCAGGCCAAGATCAAGGGAACTCTGAAGACAGATTACTCAGCATACGGCAAGTGTGAATTATGTAGTGAAGCCGGCCATCTGATGTTCAAGGATAGCAGATTTGTATGCGATAATTGCTTGAAGATTAAACTGAAGTGATTTGAATGGGCCTCGAAAAGTTAATTGGTGTTGTTTTTAACATAGCTTATATAGCTGTAAAATTTTCTGATAAGTATGAGAGAACAGGCAATTTGAAAAAAGCAGCTTGGCACTCTGGCTTATATGACTTGCTTTACAAAAATTAAATTAGAGTAAGATTATAAAACGCAAGGGTGGCATTTAAGTTTATTTTTCTCAATAAATTGCAGCACGTCATCAATGTCTGCGAGGCCTGCGCCGGAATGACAATCTGTTCCCACAACAAATTTTACATCGTACTTTGTTAAATAGTTTAATAATTCCTGTGAAAAATGCATGTAATAATCTTTCCTATTACGGGTATTCCTGCCAACCCCGCGACTAGGATGGTGTTCCGACTGGTTAAGTTCAACAAAAATATCGTTATTAGCCAACAGTTGTGCGAGCTCTTCTTCCTTATTTTTGAAATTCTTCTGCAAATCATTATGTGCCAAGCCTATTGGAATTTTTAATTTAGATCTTACAGCAATAAGTTCGGAGATATCCCTACAACCTACTTCACCCCAATATTCCTTTTCTGTGTTTACGTATTCAAATAGTACGTAATCAAATTTATTGAGCATACTAAATGGAAGCTCTTGGGGGTCAATGCCACAAAACTCAGACACGTCTATTTCAATGCCCATCATAATTTGGGTGCTTCTTAATTGTCCTTTAAGCTTGCGAAGGTGGTTCAAATATTGGTCTAAACGATCTGTTACCTGATACGTCGAACTTAATTTTGAAGAAAATGCATGATCGCAAATACCTAACACTTCCAAGCCAGCTTGCTCTGCCTTATCAACTAATTCTTCAGGGGATAATTTGCCGTCAGAATAACGAGTATGCGTATGGAGATTATGTTTTTTCATGTAATGCTATTACTTTTTCGCTTTCCTTGCCTTTTCTAAAAGGTTCTTGACGTCAGGATCATTTAGGTGCAGTTGTATGTAACCCTGCAAGGCGCTATTGCGCGCTTGCTCCACAATTTGCCGGGCTTCTTCCAAGCACTTTACCCTGTTTTCAAGATCTTTATCAGGCGTCATAGGTTCGTGCCAAGTTTCAGGTTTATCCAGATCAAATTCAGGCGCTGGTTTTGGTTCATATTTCTGTTGTTTTTTAAACTGCGTCCAGTTTCTTCTAGATTCTTCTATAGCTTTAAATTCTGTAGCAAGGTAATTTTCCAAACTAGTTACAATATATTCTTCAGCCTTTTTAGCCTGTACCAATGAAGCATCGTAATTGCCAGTTTTAAGCAGCTGTACGGCGTTGTCGAAGAGTGTTTTAGCTTTTTTTGTATTAAGTCTGCATTTTATAGCTAACGTGATTTCTTTATCAATTGTGATGCATAATTGCGCAGTTTTATATTTTTCATTTATGTTGTGTGCGATATCTCTGCATTCTTTTGCATATTCGCTTGCTTTTTCATATTCACATTTTTCAAATGCTGTGCGTGCCGCCAAAAGACGTTCTATCGCTTTTGTAGCATCAATATTGCATTTTTTAGCCATCGCAATCCCATTTGCTGCTTCAGACATGGCTTCAAATGTTTCTTCGTAAAGAGTCTTTTGTTTTTGTGCTTCCTCTTTCGCCCGATTAGCATGCTTAATTGCACCAGAATAATACTTCACTTCTATTGCACGTTTAGACAGCCTTAAATAATCGCGCAAAGTTGTTATATCGCCGCCAGTCTTTTTCACTTCGATGACCGCTAATTTTGCGTCAAAAAGAGCTTGTTCTGCAGCTTTTCGATTGATTTGTGTTTTTATTGTATGTCCAAGAATTTCTTCGAGCGGAATTCCCTTTTTAAATTTCTCAGTTACTTTGGTATTGTCTAGTCTTTTCCCAAAATCCGAATCTCTTAGCTGCGCAAGTGCGAACATTCCACGTTCGTTGTTTTTATCGCCGCAGATGTAAGGCAAAGCTTCTGCGTACAAAGTCCAGGTTGTCATTATTAAATTCCCATCGCGTGCCTTGTAGCACTCGTCCCATTTTTCCCTAAAAACTTTCTTTTCTTCATCTGTAACAGCAGTTATCCCTAAATATCCCAACACGTTTAAGCCGTCTTCAGCAGTATAAATTCGGTTTTGTTTGATTTGCTTTGCCATAATCTAATTAGACGCGATAAACTTATAAAATAATCGTCAAAAGGTCCCTAATTCCTTCAGCAAATCCCAATACTGCAACTGCAATCAGCATAAATGTTACAAACTGCTTGTCTTCAAATTCTTTATCCAAAAAATAAACCAGCGGAATCAAAACTAGAAGCTTTAGAACAAACATAATTGCAGCAGTTCCAAAAATGCCTGTTGCAAAAACAGGCAATGGGTGCTTTTCTGTTGCAGAAAGGAAGTCAACTGCAATGAAAGTAGCAGCTGCATCAAGCATATGCGCCGGAAACACAAGAAAATGTTTTGTTCCTGCCTTGAATCTCAATAGTTTAAATGCAATCCAGAGCATAAGAGATATCAATGCAGCAATCCCGACAATTGCAAATCCATATTTCAGATTTGTAATATGTAATTTGCTTGCTACAAGGCCAAAACTAACAATAACGAGGGTAATTCCTGTGAGGAGGCAGGTCTTCCAATAAGCAAATTTAGCTTTTGTAAGCTTTTCAATCAATAAAGATATCCCCAGTACAGCAAGAAAAATGGCTGCAGTTAAGATATAGATGCCAGGGCTGACTGTCCAGAAGCCAACATTATAATTGCCTGCATCAACAAAGCTTCTCAGGCTGCTGCCAAACAGGATAAATGGAAAAACGGCATAGAAAAGCTTGTAATCGATATGCACATTTAACTTTTTTAGCAATTTATAGATGCCAATTAGGGCAACAATTGCTATTATTGCATATGTAATTGTGTTGAATACGTTGTAGCCTGAATCTGTGTAAATAGGGGTTATGAAATATTTCTGGAGGAAATCTATTATGGCCATATACCTTTCTCGTCTGTGGGGAAATATTTAAATCTTTAACTAAAGGCTTAAGTCACGAAACGAGTAATATGGTGCAAAATTCTGTAGATTATAGAGACTGTACAGCATATCTGCAAGGAATTAAAACTAAAAAACCCTTTAACTGCCCAAATTTGAGAGTTTTGCCTAGAGACCTTACAGTGAATGTAAATGGCACGCTCGATACTTATTCTAAAGGCGCCCTGCTTTGTCTGGGGAAATTTGGCCGTATACGCACATCTTATGAGTGCCGTATGAACTACCTCAGAATTCTTGAATTAAACAAGAAAGGTAATTTAGAAATCGCATGCGATCTCAACGGAAGCAAACTAGAAGTTATTGTCAAAAATTTTGAATTTAAGAAGAGAGAAATTTAAGCTTTAGTAATCTTCTTCATCGTCTGCAAAAGCATATTCACTTCGGCCTGGACTCTTTTCAGCTATTTTTCCAGCTGCACTTTCAGCTTCGTGGAATGTTTTGCCAAATCCATAATTGCACTTTGAACTGCCAGGAATTAGTGGGATATACGCCATATTTTGCTTTGTTTGATTCTTTTTATCTTGGTTGAAGACGCCATCTGCAGTAGAATAGAGCGCAGGATGACGACTCTCTGATTTATGATTATACGTTCCGCTAGTATTTATCCGCACAATTTTATCTTCTTCGTCTTCTTCACATGGTTCGATTAACAAGACATTTCCTGTTTTTGCTATTTTGCCCCACTCTTTTACTGTTATAGTATCATATTTTCCACGGCCACCAAGTCCCCCACTTTCAATCATGTGTTCCTGCGTATAGACTGCTAAAATGTATTGCCCGCGATGGTTTTCTAATTGCTCTTGGAAACTTTTAGTTTGCTTAATTAAATCTAATAATACGCCAGGTTTTTGGTTATAATTATCCAATATTACGAAATCAAAAACTTCATTGCCTGTAGATTTTCCATTTTTTACATCTGCGGCCAGCAATTTTATTAATTCATGAGCTTGCTTAATATCTTTGTTAGCAGTTTTAAGAGCTTGTTTAATATTTTTGTCAGCAGTCTTCATTATTTCTTCAAGAGTCATAATTTATAATAATATGATAGTTTTTTAAAACTTAGTAATTCCAGCCTTCACCTTTCTCCAATGGGCTTGCCTTTAGCGCAGTTTCTATGTTTGCCAGCCTGCTGTTCAAGCTATCAAGAACTGCTTTTAATGTGTCAAGCTTGTAATTGATTGCTTCTATCTGTGCCCGTATGTTTTCCAGATGCTCTCCTCCAGCAGGCATTTGCTGTGCTGGCATCATGGGCCCTGCTGATGGGAATTGCTCCATAGGCGGCAAACCAGGCATCTCTGGCCCCATTCCCGGCATCCCCCCCATTCCTTGTGCTCCTGGGAAGCCTGCCGGCCCATAGCCTGGCACTTGACCTGGAACTCCTTCCAAATCAAGATAATCCGATTTCTTCTTTCGCTTAAAAATATCACGTATGGCCATAATTTACAGTAAGAATTGGAATTTATAATGCTTGTGCTGCTTATCGCAAGAAATTTAAGACTAACTGGTATTATATCTTTATGTCATTCGCAGAAGAAAACCCGCAAATTTGCAAAGTCATTAACGAATTTTATGACTCTTGCGTAAAGGCACCTGAATGCAAAGATTGCGGCTATCGTCATAATATAAAACAAGACGTAATTGTGTATATCCGCAATTTAGTCGAAGAGGACCTAAAATTAGAAAATAGCTTACAAATGCCGGGAAAAAACATCTATGATAAAGTCTATGATGCTGGAAAGGCCTGTCTTGCAAATAATCCGGTTGCT
>CAYGXM010000001.1:41323-160051 GCA_964354105.1 Candidatus Woesearchaeota archaeon | reverse complement strand
TTTTAGCGAAAAATGTTTCAACTGTTTTAAAGGGTATGGGTTGGATTTTTTGATTTTTAAGAAATCGGGGGGCCACATAACAATACGTGCATCGGAAATTACATTGGTCAAGTACATTTACCAAAAAGGTTTTTTTACCAACCATATACAATATAGAACATATAGTTATTTAAAACCTCTTATACCACATTCAAATATTGCAAAAATATGAATTGTTTCAGGTATTTTATCAGCCATTAGCATTTTAAATGCCAAAGTCATAAAAGACTTATGGCCATCGCATTAGCATCTGAAATTCTTATCGGGATAGTTGGCTCAGTTTTATTGATAATTGCGTGGATATGGGAAACTTGGGAGAATTACAAGAAACATAAGATGTCTGTGCACCTTCATTTTTCACTTTTGTATATAGCTGGCAACCTCCTTTTGTTGTATTATTCATGGCAAATCCACAGCATGGTGTTTTTTGTACTTAGCATAATCCTGATACTTGCAATTTTAGGAGAGACTATTTACGCCGTTAGTTGCAAGAAAACTGCGACAAGGAAAATTAAGAGATAACTATGGGTGCAGATTTTGATGAAGTGATTTGTTTTGACTTGGATGGAACTCTTGTAAATTCTCAGGAGGCTCATGCAGTTTCCTTTAATCTTGCTTTTGAGAAAAATAATCTGCCAACCAAGCCAGTTGATTTTATCATCTCAAAGTTTGGCCCTATTGCAGAAGAAATCGTGACAGAGATTTTTCCAAACATCTCCAGCAGAAAGCTGGCTGCTGTTGTCAAAGATAAAAGGAATATCTTCAATGAATCTGCGTATAAATTAACAAAACCTATTCCTGGAGTTGCTGAAGCTTTGGAAATTTTAAGTAAAGATTTCAAATTAGCGCTTATTTCTAATTCGATACACTCAGAAATATCTGCAATTTTAAAGGCTGTTGGAATAAAGCAAAAACTTTTTTCAGCCATACTCGGCTATGGCGAGATACATGCGAAGCCCGATCCTGATATAATACAAAAAGTGGAAGAAATAGCAAATGGCAAAGTGGAATGGTTAGTAGGAGATACAACTTTTGACATAGAATTGGGAAACAAAGCAGAAGTCAGAACAATCGCAGTTCTTACAGGGGTGCACGATGTTGCAACACTGGGAAAGGCAAAACCTACAATGACTATAGAATCTGTTGCCCTTCTGCCGGAATATTTTGCAGGCGAACTTTGAGGCGAGGGGAATCTGTATGGAGCTATGGACATTCTTTAGAAATTTATGTTAAGCTTACTGACCTTAAGAGCTAACAATAAGTTTATTAAAAGTGAAAATTAGATAGTATGATATGGCTGCTGACGAACACAAGTGGTTAGACATACTTTTGATAATTGGTGCACTAGCCCTTGGCTTCGTCTTGCTGCGGCCATTTTTGACCGCAATTGTTTTTGCAGCAGTTATTGCATACATTTTCTATCCGGCGCATAAGCGCATTACTGCTATGATTGGAAGTACGCCTTCTGCAGCTATTATAACTGGATTTGTTGTTTTTTTGGCGATAGCTGCAATCGCTTTGGGTATAAAGGTATTCTTGCAGGAAATTTCGCAGGTGTTTTTGGTGGTAGGCAAGTTTGATTTCTCCACAGTCGTGCCTGACTCTAGCGTGGCGAGCTCGCTCAAAGAGATAACAAGACTTGCAGTTTCAAAAGTAATAGAATCTACTTCATCATTCATAACGCAAATACCCCGCATCATTCTTTCATTCTTCATTTTCATAGTAACATTATTTTTCTTCTTGCGTGATGGCAAATGGATTTGGGCATGGATCCAAAAAAGAGTTCCGTTGAAGCATGACCACAAGATGCAGATATTTGAAAATCTAAGGCGTTATGCAAAATCTTTCATCCAAATCTGGCTAATCATTGGAGTCATACAAGGCTTAGTTGCTGTGGTTGGATTTACTATATTTGGCTTGCCTTATGCGCTCCTCGCCGGCTTTTTGGTAATGATATTCTCTATTTTGCCTGTCGTTGGCCCTGGAACTGTATACATTCCAGCCGGCATTTTGCTGATTATACAGGGGCAAGTTAACACAGGCATTGGCATAATGATTTACGGGCTTGCGATCGGCGGCTTCCTGGATTATGTCATAAGGCCGTTCTATGCAGGCCGCTGGGCTGCTGTGCATCCTCTAATAATACTGCTCGGAATCTTTGGAGGCCTCTTTGTATTGGGACCTTCAGGCTTTATTGTAGGGCCCGTTCTCCTTTTGCTGATAATGGCTATACTTCAGGGCGCAGGCTCTGGCTTCATAAAAGGTAGACATGTATGAGATTAAAGGCAAAACTTTTATCTATTGAATCCGGCGGACCGCTTGTCATAGTTCTAAATCCAAAAATTGCCAAAGAATTGGACCTTGCGCCTGCAGATCGTGTGCGCATAATGGCAGAAAAGAAATATGCTGTCGCCATCACAGACCTGTCTTCAACTATCAAGGAGAACGAGCTCGGAATTTTCCAGGAAGTTCAAAGCTTGTTGAATATTTCTGCAGACCAGCCGATTACAATAATTCCTGAAGAAAAGCCATATTCAATCAACAGCATAAGGAAAAAGCTTGACGGCCTCGAGCTGAACAAAGATGAAATTTTTGAGATTGTCACAGACATAGTTGACAACAGGCTGACAACAGCTGAAATTGCGTCATTTGTTACTGCAATCTATGCCAGAGGAATGGGGCTTGATGAAATTGAACATCTTACAAGGGCTATGGCAGAGACCGGCCAGATGCTGCACTTGCCTGTAAAGCCTGTCGCTGATGTGCACAGCATAGGAGGCGTGCCAGGCAACAGGACAACAATGCTGATTGTTCCTATAATTGCTGCTTCAGGAATCCATATTCCCAAGACGGCAAGCAGGGCAATTACAGACCCTGCAGGAACTGCAGACACCATGGAAGTCTTGGCTCCTGTTGAGCACACCCTCGAAGAAATTAAAGAAATTGTTTTAGAGCACAAAGGCTGCATAGTCTGGGGCGGCGCTTTGGACATAGCGCCTGCTGACGATGACATTGTCGAAGTTGAGCGGCCTTTGCAATTAGACCCTACTGCAATGCTATTAGCATCGATTATGGCGAAGAAATATGCTGCTGGCGCGACTGATGTTTTGATAGAAATACCCCATGGGCCAGGCACCAAGTGCACAAAGCCCAGGGCGAATGAAATCGAAAAGAAATTTTTAGCGTTAAGCTCTAGACTTGGAATAAACCTTAAAATTGACAAAACAGACGGCAGTCAGCCTGTCGGCAGGGGAATAGGCCCTGCCTTGGAAGCGAGGGATATCTTATGGGTTTTAGAAAAAAATGAGGACGCCCCTGTTGATTTGAAAAACCGTTCATTGTATCTTGCCGGCCTGCTCCTGGAATTAGTAAAGAAGGCAAGACCCGGCACCGGCTTCAAGGCTGCAGAAAAATTAATAGAAAACGGCGAGGCCCTCAAAAAATTAAAAGAAATAATTTCTGCACAGGGCGGCAATCCAAAAATTACTTCTGCAAATATAGAAATAGGACGATATGATGAATCGGTAACTGCAGACCGCTCCGGAACAATACAGGCAATTGATAATGACATAATAAAAAGAATAGGCAGGCACCTTGGCGCGCCTTACAACAAAGGTGCGGGCTTGTATCTCTGGGTAAAAGTCGGCGACAAGGTAAAGGGAGGAGACAAACTTTTCAGCTTGTATGCCGAATCAGGACGCAAGCTGGCAGAGGGCCTGGAATTTGCAGAAGCGAATAATCCTTACAAAATCAAAACTTGAAAATGCTCATGAAATTGCTATATGTAGTGTTGGATGGGGTTGCAGACTTGCCGGTAAGAGCATTAAAAAATCAAACTCCTTTGGAAGCTGCTGGAAAACCTTATCTTGACGAGCTTTCAGCCAAATCTAAGCTAGGAGAAATGTTTGTAATCTCAAAAGACATTGCGCCGGAGTCAGACCAGGCGACTTTGGCATTATTAGGATTCAATCCATTTGAAGATTATACAGGAAGAGGCCCGCTTGAAGCATATGGGTTTGGCATCAAAGTAAAATCTGGCGATATTATCTTGAGATGTGATTTTGGCTTTCAGCAAAAAGGCATTATAAAATCTGCAAAAGCCATACCTTCTAAAACGGAGTTGGAAGAAATAGAAAAGGAGCTTTCTAAAATAAATATCGCAGACAGCACAAATGTAAAATTCATACATACAGTTGATTATCGCGGGATTTTGATTTTATCAGGAAAGGGATTGTCTCCAAAAATATCAAATACACATCCAGGATATCAAATCGTAAAGGATTTTGTAACAACGGCTATTCCAAAAAGGGAAAATGTTCCTGTTTTGCAATGCAAGGCTCTTGATAAAAGCAAAAGCGCTGAAAAGACTGCAACAGTTGTAAATGACTGGCTAAAGCATGCACATTCAGCTCTCGAGCATGGAAATTTTTCTACAAATTTGATTTTAGTTCGGGGTGCTGGCAACAAACTGCCAAAGTTGCAGAAATTTAAGGGCTGGGCCATGCTTGCGGACATGCCTGTTGAGAAAGCAATTGGGAAGATTTGCGGCATGAAGGTTTTGAATAAGCCGCAGGACTTGCAAAAATTATCAGTATCTGTAAAAAAGGCAATCAAAAAACACAGGGCAGTTTATGTTCAGATAAAAGGCACTGATAATTTTTCACATGACGGAAACTTCATCGGCAAGACAAGATTCATAGAGGACCTTGATTCTAAATTTTTCAAGACAATTACACATAATTTGAAAGATATAATTATTTGCGTGACTGCAGACCATACTACATCATCAGAAACAAAGACACATACTGCGGATGCGGTGCCTGTTTTATTATATGTCCCTGATGAAGATTGTGATTATTTGCGACTTAGCGAAAACTTTTGCAAAAGAGGAAGTCTGGGCAAGTTTACCGGGATTAAGTTGTTCAAAACTTTGCAAAACTTGATGAAGTTTAGCTAGAGGCTTCTTGCACGTTGGAGCAAAAGGTTAGCTCTTATGTTCATATTAAGCCTTAACGTTAAGCTCTGGGCATTACTAACATTAGCACATTCCCCTCCGCCCTTCGGGGCGGAGCTAGTTTTTTGTCTTAGGTTAAGAGATAACCTTTTATTATTCAATTAATCCTGTTGACGTGGCCATGGTCAAAGATTTTACACTGCACCACAGAATGGCAAGACCGATTTCTGTACATTTTCATAGGCCTATTGCCCGCTCGATACATCTTACTGTTATTGCGATAGCCTCGGCCTTCTTGGCAATTAAGCTGTATTTGTATTGGCTGGCCACAAGAGACATTGTAAGCTTTGCCATAGGGAAGCAATTCACGCTTGAAGCAGACTTGATCCTAGTTCCTTTTTTCACTGGTATCATCTTTTTGGTTTTGCTGACAATTTACAGCGAAAAGTTCTTCTATAGAGAGCTTGGATATTTGCAGAGAAAATACAAATTAACGTTTGAGCACGCGTTTAAACACAAATAAGTTGTTCGCTTCGCTCGCTGCT
This sequence comes from Candidatus Woesearchaeota archaeon, assembly GCA_964354105.1. Classification (GTDB taxonomy): domain Archaea; phylum Nanobdellota; class Nanobdellia; order UBA10117; family UBA10117; genus CAYGXM01. Next base: position 154,513 of record CAYGXM010000001.1, on the reverse strand, counting down.
ATGTCTTAAAGATAATCTGCATCTCTTTGCAAAAGCTTGGCGGCTTTACAAACATTAAGACTTAACCCGTTCCAGTGCTATTGCAAATATCTGGAAATAATTTTGAATTATCTTCATTTGTGACAACAAATGCTTTTCCAGTTTGTTTCAAGTCTTCTATTTTAAAGAATTTCCAGTCTGCAGAAAATTTTACGGCCAGCCACGCATCTGCCCTGAACATTCTTGCAAATTCCTGCAGCTGCCTGATTTGTTCAGGGTCAAAGTACTGATATTTATGTTTTGTAGATTTGCATTCGACTGCAATAATTTTATTTCCGTTTGATGCTAAAACATCTGGGCAATAGAATTTTGTAACTCCAGAACCTGCCGCGCGAATCGCTGCAAAATTAGCTCCCCATAACATAGTTAATAATTCCCTTTCTGCTGCTGAACCTTTTGCTTTCATAGTATTATTTAGTAAATATCTCGACTATATCTTTATCGGCTAGCTTATGCTCAAAGCCAATTGCCTGCCCTGGAAATTTTGCTGACCTGCCCCAGATTTTTGCATATTTGAAATTCCTAAGAAAGTCTTTGTGTATGGTTCCCGCAAGCTCCTTTACTGTTGCGCCTTGCTTGAGCACAACTGGTTTTTCTGCGACCTTGCCTGCTGTCCTTGTTTGTATCCTGATTTTTCCCGTCTTTGCCCATATTTGCTGTTTTAACTGTTGTAAGTCTTCAACATCAGACGTCGTTACAATTACCGGCAAAGTTGTGCTGGTGAAATCCTGCGTCTTTTTAATTCCAGTTTTTACGTTTGCTTTTCCTAAAATTGATTGTACGAAAAGCAATTGCTCCTCATCATTTGCGACTATAACAATTACGTCAGAGTTTCTTATCAAGCCGAAAACTTGGCCTGCTAACGACGAATTTGGGAAATTTGCATAAAACGAGGGCAAATCAATTCCCTGTAGCCATATATTTTCAAGTGGAATCATTTTCATTTTGATTTCATAATTGTTTTCACTTTCGTATTTTGAATTTGTCAGTTTTGCAAAAAGATTGCTCTTCCCGGAATTCAGAACACCAATAAAAACAATTGTTGCCGCGCCTTCTTTTTTAATTGCGAGAGCTTTTTTCCTTTTTGCAGCTTTCTTTTCCTTCTCTAATTCTTTTTTTAAGCCCGCGTATCTTTGTTTTAATTGATTTCGCAGCTTCTCTGCACCTTTGTGCTTTGGCGCAGTAGATAGCATTAATTTTAGAGCCTTGAGCTTTTCCTCTGCAGTAGAAGCTTTTAGGTATTCTTCATTTGCCTTTGCAAACTCTATACCTGCGTTGATTGGCATTGTAACTTCAATTAAGTTTAAATTCCTAATTTAAAAACCTTTAAATAACTAAACCCTTATTCTAATTTACAATGGTAAGCGCATTTGTACTCATTCGTTCTGACTCCGGCACTGAAAGAGAGTTGCTGGAGAATCTCGAAGATTATGACGAGATAGCAGAAATTGACATGATATACGGTGAATGGGACATCATTGCAAAAATTGAAATGGAAGGCGATGTTACTGCGCTGAATGATTTTATCTTGAGCAAAATCAGGCCTCTTGCAGGCGTTAAACAAACTTCGACTCTTATTTCTACCGAGTAATTCTATATCAGACTAAAATCAAATTTCCTGCGCATTTGAATAAAGGGTTAACTCAAAAGCTTTAGCTTTTGAGGGATAGAAAACAAAGTTTTCTATAAGTTCTAACATCATATAAGGCATAAAGCTTGCAGTTTAGGGCTAATCTAACATTAATGCTTTCACTCCGACCTTGAGGGCGGAGCTAGTTCTTATGTTCTATACTCTCTATAGATTGATTTTCCCCAGGCTTCTCCAAGCAATGTCCAGATAGTAATTCCTGGAAACCACAACACAGATAACTCTAGAATAAACGTTACTGAAGTAATCAAAAGCGCGTATGACTGCATCAAGCCGCTTGCAAATAAAAGAAAGCCTGTGAAAACCACAATTATTAGAATTGTGTAAGCAAATGCTATTAGCCAATTTACTAAATAAGCTCTGCTGAACATTCTTCTCAAAACGGAAAGGGAAAATGCTGCCTTGAATCTTGCTTCTGCCACATAATTAAGTATGCAGGCAGGTGCAAAAATTGCTGCAAGTATTACTAAAACAAGAAATATTATCAAAAGATTGCGCAGCTCAAGAAACTGCTGCAAGCCTGCCATACTTTGCACAACAGCTGCAGTTTTAATCTTAGACCATATTAAAACAAATGCTGCAATTGCAGGCGCCAGCCATATCAGCTGGATAAATCTTGCACCTGCGCCATAAATGAAAAGCTGCTTGAAACTTCTCCATCTCGGCAATTCATAGCGCTGCGACATTGCGGTTCTTGCGCATTCAAGCTTGTAGCCAACACCAAGAAATTCTAGTATTGGAATAAACACTATAAGCAAGCCTGGTAGCACTCTAGCTGAAAATGGTCTCTTTAAGGCGGCCAGTGACATAACTGTTTTTAGAAATCTTGCAATAAAAGGCTATCTCTACGGCTTGCTCGCTCCGCTCGCTTGTTAATCCTTATGGCCATGCTCTGCAATACTCTGCAAAGTAAAGCTATCTGAAGTCTAGAGCTAACCTTTATTTGCCGTTAGGCAAATTAGCTAACTAGTTAGCTTTATAATCCATTACAAGAAAGTATAGTAATGGCCACATCATTGCTAAAAAAACTGGCTAGCTCGCACAGTCTGCATCATCCTAAAACAAAACTTCCCTTGCGCTTGTCCATAAAAGTGCATGAAGAAGTTGCAGATTTCATTCACGGAAGTGTAATTGGTTTGCTGATAGGTTTAGTAGTTGGCTTGTTTATTCTAAAATTAATCTAGCTCATAAGGGATATTAACATCCACTATTTCTATGTTTGCATAGGGGGTAAAAGGCCTACCTAAGGGCGTTTCGTACCAAATCATTGGAATTTCGCAGGGCATTTTGTTCAACGCCTTGCATTCATCAAGCATGTAATTAAGATGTTCAACGAAAGTACGTCCTGCTGCCGGGTGAGTATTGCCGTCTATCATATAGTAGCCAGGCGTTATGTTCTCAACAGCATCGTACAATGTTATGCCACCACCATAATAAGGAGCATTGTCCGCAGTAACAAACCATAAATGTTCACTTGGTTGGTCTATAAAAATTTTAATGTGTATTCCTGTAACATCAACATTTAACGGTCCCTTCCAAATAAGCTTTATCTCATCTTGGTCCTGTATTATATTTCCGACTAAAGTAGTGTTGAAAGGGGTGCAATAATTTCTTGTATCACAGGCGCAATCTAAAGGCATATTAGATATTGTCGCTTTTGCAGTTTTTGTTTCTCCTAAACCAGTTTCTCCTCTTGCTATAGTAACTGTTAGTTTGATGTCTCTTTGGCCTAACATGTTCGTTATATAATCTGTGGTCTTTTCGCAGCCAGTCAAATCTGCATCATTGTCTACTCGTTTATCATTGCAGCCAGCTACATTATTGTTAGAGCAGTTCGTATCTTTTGACGTGTTTAAATCCCATGTGCAATCAATATCTGCTGTTGTTACATTTTTCGGGAGTTTTGAACCATATGCTGATAGCGTTATATTTTCGCCCTGGCAGTAAGGCGGGCCGGGTATGAGCGTTATGCTTGCATTAAAATACCTTTCTTGCATAGACGCGGGAATAAGCTTGGTTATGGGCGGCAAAGGTATTGCTCCAACATTGGCCTTGCTTAGCGCCCATGCGCTAAAGTTCTCTACTGTCTGCTTGCCTCCACCCGCATAAAAAGAAAATGCGAGGAGTGCAAAAAATAATATCAAAATTATAGGCAAAAATACATCCATTATGGACTGGGTAACTCCTCTTCTGTTTCTATGCAATACCATTTTTCTTATCCCATTACGTTATGCTGGCTGTTGTAGCATTTTTAGCAAAATGCCCTGGCGCTCCAAATATGGGGCCTGTAAGGCCTTCTATCTGGAAAAACCCGCTCCTGATGAAGTAAATGAAAAACAGAAGTGCAACTATTGTAATTACAATTACTATCACAGTCCACCACACAAGCTCAAGGCCTTTCTTATTCTTTATCAGACGCATGCCACATCACCCGCTGCAACATGACTCCAATCTGTAGATGAAATCGGGATAATTTTAGTACTATTAGAATAATCTTTGTAGTCGTATAAGTGTATACTATTAAACATAGACGTGTCATTTAAAATTGCTATCTTGTATTGATTATTGTCGGTATACAGGAATGCAATATTATCAGGCACCCCGAGCACACCATCAGTTGCGGTATTTGGTATGATTGCCACGTCTTTCAATACTATGTTATGTGTCACCCCAGTGTTGGCATCCACATATGCTTTTTCCCAAAATTCATGGGTGGTGCAGCAGCCATAATTATCATAGTTTGAGCCGGCATCACAACCTCCTATGTTGGTATCTGTAGGAGAAGCTCCGACTAAATTTGTTGTAATTGCATTTACTTCTTCATTACCTCTTGCAGTTGGGAATTCCCTATAACAAACTGAATAACTCTTGCTATTCTCGCCTAAAACTACGAAGTATCTTTGGTCTGCATATCTTAATGCATCCCGTCCTACTGCCAGCCATTTCCATTTATAGCTATCGCTGCTGCTTGTTTGTGGCAGTCTCATCATATATTTTGTTGAATTAATTTGGCTGACTTCCTTTAATTTCATGCGGTTAATGTAGCTAAAGACGCCTATGCTTTGCATATTGCCATCAAAATTCAGCAACATAACATCATCATATTGGTCATTATTTAAATCGATTAATGCAAAATCATTCCATTCGCCGAATGATGGCAGGTCATTTCCCCTTTCTACTTCTGTTATACTCCCTGTTACAGAAGAATATTTGTAAAGCCCGAGTATGCTTGGGTCGCTTCCTCCTTCTCCGAGGGCGACTATGTTTCCAAGCCTGTTGTCAGAAGTCTTTACTCCATTATAGCTGCCAGCAACAGTTCTCCAGCCTTCTTTACTTGCATCAGGCATTTTGCTGAAGCTCGGCCACATTCTTTCCAGCTGCTCCAGTGTAAGTTCATTCAGCTCTTTGCCTAAACTTCTTTTCAAATTAGCATATGATTGCACAAGTATGTGCCCTTTTACGTTGTCAGTTTCCGAGGCAATTAGGAAAATAAATTCTCCAACCCTATCCTTATCCAAGTCAGCTATGCTGAAATCTTTCTGGTCATGTCCGCCAGCATCAGGAAACAGGCTTCCGTTTATCGGGGCTGATGAATATGGAGCTTTTGTACTGTAAACGCCTATGTCTCCTGCTGCCGTTCCGCCTCTTAGCACAACTGCTTCAGGCCTTCCTGTTGTTTTCTGCCCTAATATAACATCATAGCTTAACTCCAGAGGCTTTGTAGTCTGGTATTGCTTTGTTGCAGTCAATGTAATGCTATGGTTGCCAGACTGCCAGGGTGCCCTGTAAATTATATCTGTTGAGCTGACAGAAGGTGTCGGAGCAACATGCTCCATCTCTATCAGCTTGCTTTTGTCAAACAACTCAAGGGAAATATCTTCAGCACCTGGATCTTTTATGACTGCTTTCTTGCCGTTGGCTATATTTGTATGTTCTATTCCAACTTGCAGCTTTATGCATGAAAAATCACTTGCATCAACTTTAGAAGTATTAATCACTTTAAACAGTGGGTCTTTTACAAAGCCGCTGCTTTCTGCTGCAGTATAAGAGCCTGAGCGCAGGCCAAAGGCAGACACTGTGATTGGAAAAGTCTGCCAGATATCCTTTGTTTCAGCATTATATGTGTGATTTAATTTGGAACAGCCAAATGGGTTAAACTCGTTTGTAGTATTGTTGTATATACCATAAATGTTATTCTCTGCACTAAAAGTGCATTCATTCTTTACTATCGTTCCTGTGCCTGGCGGATTTATATCTTTAAAATCCCACTGCACGTCAAGAGCCTCGAAACAGCTTGAGCCCAATGAAGCGCTTAGATTTACAGTGTCTTTTACATTTGGACTAATCAAAGTTACAGGGTTTATTGAAACTACGGGCGCCTTGTAGCATGGAAGGTCGCCTGTTGATTCAATTGCCTGGTAAATCTGAACTTTTTCCTGGAAGAATGCCCCTCTCTGGAATGCGAAAAATATTATAAAAGCAGCTATGAGCACGACCAGTACAAGTAACATGCCCCCGATTTGCGACACTGCTCCTTTTTTCATTTTTAACCTTAAGTTACCGTGAATGACTTCGAATCATCATCCGTTCTGCCATAAGTGTCCTTGCAGCTTATTTTTGCAGTATACTTGCCTGCGCTAGCAAATAAGCTTCCGGCAGTATAAGTTTTCCCGTCAAGATATATCTTATCAGTACTATCTGTTTCGTCTAACTTCGGTTTTTTGATTTCAGAGCCTGTTGAATTTAATATTCCAAAATTCAATGTTGGCTCTGTTTCCCCTTTGTAAGTAATTGTAAATATGAAAGTGTCTGTTGTGTTGCCAGTCAGCGGCTCTACTTTAACAGAGCACACCGGCCTGAAGGCCTGTATGTTTTTCCTTGTCGCCACAAAAGCATCATAGCCCTTGCAGTCTATATTTTCTATGAAATGTGCGTCAGAATCTATGCCAAACTGGTAATTTGACAAAGATATCGACAGGATGTTGATGTTCTCTGCATAAGATGTTTCCCAATAGCATGCTGCCTTGTTAAACAAATCCTTTTTGGCTGTGCAATTAGCGCTATTAATTATCGATTCGCAGTCCGGTGCTGGTTTTGTCTCATAGCAATAACTGGTATTTGCTTTTCCCGTATCGTTCCACTTGCACGCGCCTGTTTTCTTATCTGTAAACTTGACTGCTTGACAGTCTTCTGAATTTTCCTGGTCAAGGCAGGCAGATTCAGGGAATGGATAATCGGGCCTTAGCCAGCAGCTTTCATCAAAGCCAAATGCTTCTATTTCCATTCCATTTTTGTCGCACTTATTTATTCTAAATCTGTAATCGGGGAAATATGTGTCTAAATCAATTACGCCCGGCGAATATCTAGCAAGATATTCATAAAATATTACAGTGGTATTCTCAATAAAATCATCTTTTTTGCTGCAGATTTTTGCTGTAAAGTTGCTGCAGTTTGCCGCTCCAAATTTCCAGGCAGTTTCATAAGCTGCTTGTTCCATTGCAGTCTCTGAAAAGAATTTTGCCTTCTCTGTTTCAACATAGCTTGTTACGAGATGCGCCTGCTGCTGGCCTGCAGCCATAACAAATTCGTAAGCCTCTGTGTTGTACCTGAAGACAAAATAAAGCAGCGCTATCATTATAATTACGGCTACAAAGCCCAGGCCTTGTCCTTTTTTCGACCTTATTTTTTGTTGTGCCATTTTACGTTTAGATTTGAGCAGATATGTTTGTTATTTTCAGGACTGCGTGCAATGAGCAGTCCTCAAGCAGGGAGCTTCTTCTTAGAATAGCATTTGCCTTTAGGCCGTCAACTGTCTCGTAAACTGTTATAGTATAATCTGAATTCGCAACTGTAATGGGCAAAGTAATGGAGTCATTCAAGCCGTCTGTGTTTTCAATATAATACAGCAGATCTTCCTCGAATGGATTTTTAGCTGCTAGGTCAAGCTTGCATTTTGCAGCGGCTTTTACCTCAAGCCGTGGCTTGATATTAATAACGCACTCTACATCTTCTCCTTCAGGCGTCTTGAACTTGGCTATTTTGTTTCCACTTGTTATATCTGTAAATTCAGGAATGTCTGGGAAGCAGAAATACTGTGAATAAGCTGCAGGATAAGGTACGTAATTCATGCATGTAAAAATTGCTTCTAGAGGAGGATTGCCCTTAAGCTCCCCCATGTTCAACAAAACTGTGCCATTTGGCAGTGTTATGTTCATGACCCATTTCCCCGATGAAAATGTTTGGTCAAGGTAACCGGCCATGATGCTTTTCCAGCTGCCTGACGCGCTTGCATTGATGTCATTTCCAACTACATATTCATTCATCAGCCAGTCGCTGTAAGTTATGCCTGTGCTGGTATTTGCCCTCAGCATATTTGTTAGTGAAAGGTCGCAGGCAACAGCAGAGTCTGCAGAGACCACAATTGCTCTCGCCTTGAATTCCTGCTGGGGTATCTGCAGGCCAAAAACAATTATAGTAACTACAAAGAAGACAATTGCCGAGAAAATTATTTCTATGAGCAGGTCCGCGCTTCCTTTCCTGCTTTTGTTTTTAATTTCTGCCATGTTATTCTTTCATCTGCACCGTGAGTATTCCCTTGTCAAGCTTGTTTCCGTTTTTAATCAAGACGAAAAAAGAGCGTTTTTGCTTGTTCCACAATGTTGAATCCGTTCTTTCATTCCATAAAGGCTCTGTACAGGAAGTTCTTCCGCCGGGACAGCTCCACACTGTTTCATTATACGCTTTGTTAATTTCTTTCAGGCTTGCCCAGACTTGTTTCTCTCCTGACAGGCATTTTGAATCTATTATGTTTGTATTTGTCTTGTTGAATTTTGCCAAGTCGATTATTCCGCCATTTATCTGGTAATGCAAAATTTTATCTTCGGCAGTGTAATTACTTTCTACTGCATAGCATTCAGGCGTGAACATCAGTTTTGTTGAAACAACATTAAGCCGCGAGGCAAAATCATGGAATTCAAAAGTTATATCAACTCCGCCTAATTTGGTAAATGAAACATAAATTCCTGCTATTGTAAGAATGATTACAAAGATTACATATACAATTACTTGCGGCTGTTCTACACCCTTCTTATTTATTTTCATTTTCATTATGCTTTCCTTATTACGAAATGGCCTGACCTCGAGTCCAATGATGTTGTATTGTCTGTATAAATTTTTGTAAATTCTATGGCAAAAGGCATTTCTGCATACCAGAAGCCTTCATTGTCTGCAAATTCTGCTTCTGTCAGGCCTAATTCAGGAGCAGGCTTGGCAGATATTTTGCTTTTGGTAAAGCCAACCTGATAACCTTGGAGCATTGCACCTGTAAGCTGTCCAGGAAATGTTACAAGCAAAACAGTCATCCCAATATACCTACCCATGTTGCAGGCAGGCGTGACAAGCCCAAGCCAAGAGAATGCTGCACAGGCAGGCCCTGCGTTAATTAATTCCAAAAGAACTGCACCGGCAGCAACAGAGCCAAGACCTGGATCAGAAATATACCAATTCGGACAATCCTGTTGAAGATAAGTCCTGTCGCACGTATCTGTTTTTAAATTTGGCGTTGGCTTGCATGAAGTTCTTGGAATAATATCACTTGGAGATGTTACAAGTTTCGCATATTTATCCTGATTTGTATATATGTTTGCCCCTATCAAAATAAGTTGTGGCATTACCGTACCCATGTATATTGGAAACCTAGCACCGCAGCACACTTTGCCTGGCATTGCGCAGACAATGCTCAAGCCAGTGACAGTTGCAATTAAAGTTCCAACTTGTACTTCGAGCGCCTTAAACGATGGCCCTAATTCCTTGACAGCAGGCCCATCCTCCAAATCAATAGCGCAATTAGGAGGCGTCAGAAGAACTTTTTTTGTTGACGTGAAAGACTCACAGTCTATTGCTGCCTTTTCTTTGCTGACAGCACTTGATGCTCCATTATATATGCCTATAAGCCACCAATCCATTAATGCTGTAGTGTATAATGAATCTGCGAATATGATTGTGGCCTTTGCAGCTCTTATGCCTAAACCAACTACAACATCTGCACCAGGAGGGGCTGCACAGACAGCAGTGTCTTCTACTTTATCGCCTGCTCCTGCCACACCCGCCGCCGCTTTTGTCCTTATCAATGCACGAAATATCTTATAAGCGCCGGTTTCGATAAAAGACCTTGAAAAAGCTAGGATAGAAGGTATGGCGCTTTGTATAATTGCTTCATTCCAGTCTCCGCTAACATAACCTATAGCAACAACAGATGCTATGATTGTCACGCCGCTTATTATTGTGCCACCATAAGCCTTCATTCTCTGGAATTTGCCTGCTTCCATGCCTATTGCTGTTTTGGCAACATTTGCACTGCGGGCAGAACGCCAATTTTTAAATCGCGTCCAAAGCTTCCATTTAGGTATTTTTGTCGCGCCTTTATACAACGTATTTGCTTCTGGGTCTATGCTAACCGCAATGTCAACGTTATGAAGATCGTTAACAACGTCTTTTAGATTAGTTCTCACACCAGCAGGGAGAGCATTGCCGCTAATTAGTTCTGTTCTACTGTCAAACGCTTTTATACCATCTGTTCTTACCAAAACATCTATGTCATCAACGAGTTCATCCATTTGGCTATCTGTAAATTTTGCAAATCTAGATATTTTCCTTGCTTCATCTTTTAACATTAAAGGATTACCAGTATATTTTGCAAGTAGCCTTACGTCTTTGCGCCCTTGCTCGTCAACTATGTGCTGATACAGTGCTGTTTCCACACCATTGTCGAAAATTTCTATGCCATCATACGTCCCAAGAAGCCTATGCCTAGCGTGTGATAATCGTATCATATCTGGCGTATCTACTACTTTAAAATCGCTGTTGATGAGCCTCTTCATGCCAGTGGCTGCTGCATTGTCGCTTGCAAATATGAGTTTTCCGGTCTGTGTTGTAGGAATGCCTTCGCCATATTTGGCCTTGAGGCTTGGCAAAGTCTTGTCAATGAGCTTGTTTTGCGAAAATGTCCTGAATTTCTGCCTGGTTGTCTCGTAGGCATACTGCCCTCCTGTTCCGAAGGCTGTGATGCCTGCGGATTCTGCTATCGAGCCTATGATTTCATCTTCTGTTTTCTTGCTCACGCAAAGCTTTCTTGCATCATCATCTATCTCAAGGCTTCCTATTATTGGATAGCCGTTTTCGTCTTGGGGCGTGAAGAAATCAAATATTGCTATTTCAGGAGCTGCTTGGACAGTATTAATAATAGCAACCAGATCGGTAGCAACAAACCTTGGGCTTGCTCTTGCTTCGCCTTCAACCAGCTTGATGACAGTAGCCATCCCGCCAATAAGAAGTATGGCTATTGCAATGACTATACCCATCATAAGGGTTAGGTCAGATACAGCTCGCTTAGACTTCATTGTGGCCAGCTTTAAGTCTAAATCTTGATTTAAATAACTTGGGTTTAATTAAATTTGATTTCTTATATATCTGAGCAAAGGGTTAATCGTTAAGGTCTAATTCAGCACATGACATAATGAAAAGTTTGCTGGCTAATATGCATTAAGTTCTAGCGGTCATTAACATTAAGACCTTCCCAACACTTTTCTTTAGCTTTTTGCAGCTCGCGTATAATTCATGACAACTTCTTTGGCGTATGTCCTGTTTACTGTAAATGTCATCATTTCCATACCTTCATTGGACTCAAACTGGAAATTATTGCATTTTTTCTCTTTGGCGTCAAATGATAATATACAAACCTGCACGCCCTTGTCCTTGCATGCCTTAAGCGGATATGTTGCAACTGTTTCCTCCCCAGGCCTCTGTGTTGCAAAATCTATAAATGACGTGACAATATCTTCAGCCTGGTTCCTTTCGCGCAGCAATAAATTATAATCACTTACTGCAATGTAAAAATATTCCGTGCGCCCTCCTCCTTTCTTGAAATCAGGCAAAAACACAGCGAGTTCAGTTACGTAGCCTTTGTTTTGCATGCAGGCTGAATTTAATGTTGTCGCTATGCTTTCTGCAGCCTGCACTTCTGCACCGCCCATAAGCGGCTGTGCAATAAATGTGTTAGCAATAATAAGCATAAAACCAATCATTATCAATGCAAAAATAATGCCTATAATAATGCTCTTTGCCATCAGCCACTACAAGTAACGTTTGTCCCATTTAAAGTTATTTTTGCCTGTCCAGTTGTTATGTTTATTGTTTTGTTCACGCCGAAAACCACACCTTCCCATCCTGATTTAGTCGGCCCTATTACGCAGTTTGAAAAAACAGTGTTTTCAGGGCATTCAAGGGTTTTCTTTGCAAGTACATTCGAATCCTTCATATAATTAAGGACGCCACCAAGTTTTTCCAGTTCTATTTTGTTTCCTTCAGGTATGACTGCAAAGCCCTGCTTGTAATTAGATATAGGTTTTTGGCAGACAGTCTCTATTGATTCTTTTACGTCATTCAATGCCTTTTCCAGCGGAGCTCCCCCCGCCAGCTGTGACAAAAAAGTCCAGAATGCTACTACAATAAGAATCATTAAGACAAGTACAATTATCCAGCCAGGTCCTTCCTGTCCTTTCTTAAGCAACACCATATATAATCTCAATTTCATTCCTACCCATGTAGGGCTTTTTTGTTGCGCGCACAGCAATCGTGTGAGACACGCCGTCTTCACCTGCATAAGGTACGTAATTTAATTTTATTTTAGCTACATCAGGGAGAAGTGTGGTTGCAAGGTTTTCATAGCTCGAATCACTGATTCCCTCGCATCTCCTCCTGCCGTCTGGTGACTTATAATATGCCGCACCTGTGTTTGCATCTATAACTTGTTCAGCAGAAATACCTAATGCACCCCTTGTGAAATTAATAAGTGATCCATCTTTTACGCAGTTTGCTACATTAGTCGTGAATATCAATGCTGTTTGTACATCCTGCCTGTTGAGGCCTTTTGCTGCATCTCCAATCAGCTCATCATACTCTTCAGAACCATTATCGCAGTCTGGGCTTATTGTGCAGTCGCCGTCTGCAATTATAACAAGAGCATTATAGTTGTCGCCGCCTGCTGGCAATGCATATGTTGCATCTTTTACTGCCTGAAGATAATTCTGCTTTGTATCTGAGCATACTCCTGTGAAGCCTTCTCCCGGGAAAAATCCTATGTGTGTATTGTTGAATGGTATCCCTTTCATTTTCTCTAGATAAGATGTATTGCAGTCGCCGAATGCAAGCTTGCCCTCAAAAGCTGTTGCAATATACAAATTTCTGTATAAAGAAACGCTTTGCACCCTTCTAGGGTTGTTGTCTTCAGAAACTGAAAAGCCTTCAAATGCTGACGGAAATGGAAAATCTGTCACGTATTTATCAGCTTCAGGGTCCAAGACTGAAAATTCCAAGTGCCCTCTGTAGCTCTTAGAGCTGTCTATAATTACATCATAATAAGGCTCTGGCTCTATTCCCTGCAGCGAGTAAAGTGTTTTCTGCCCAGTTTCAGGTGCTTTCTGCAAGAAAGGCATTACTGTACCCGCAAAGAAAATAAGAACTATGGCTAAAACAATGAGACCGAGTATAATGGCACCTATAATACCTTTGCGCGTCATGGCAGTGTAGACATATTTGTCTGGTTAATGCTTGTTCCGACTAAATTGTCCCATAAAGTTGTCAGCTTGCCGCCCTGCCCTGTCAAGAACACGAGCAGGAAAACCAAAAGTGCAAGAAGAATAATTATAACTACAATTACCTGCATTGTAAGTTCTATGCCTTTCTTTCCACGAGGTAAGAAAGACCTGCTAAGCGAAGTCTTAGCACTGCCTTTTTTGTTATTGATTATTGACATCCCGCTATATTTACTCCAGGATTATTGCCTGTTGCATTAAAGTACCACTTTACGCCTTCAATTGTTGTATTCTTGCTGCATTCTGCGCCGATTTCCCAGCAACGCTGCCCGCCTATTGTTCTGTTGCAGTAATCTGATTTCTTCCATTCGCCTGGCGTATCTGCTAATTGCTGGGCACCAAAGCAGGCCTGCTTGCATCCTATCCTGAATGTTGCAACTTGCTCTGGCGTTACTGATTCACTCAATTCTTTAGTGCCGCCAAATAATTTTCCTAACGTGCCTGTTGCAAAAGCAACAACAAGCAATAATACAATGACTCCAATTATGGCTATAACAATAAGATTAATTGGCAAACCCTGGCCCTTTCTGTCAATGCCTCCTTTAGCCATGAGAATAAAAGAAGAAAGGTTATTTTTATAGTTTTGCTGTAGCCTAGCAAGTTAATAGTGTGCCGTTTGCTGATTGAACTGTGCAAAGCATACCTACATCCACACAATGCAGGCCAACTTCTTTTGGCATAGCAGTTGCATTAGTATTGATCTTGCCGTCCTTATCGATATCTATGGCATATGTTTTTGTGCAATAATCTGAATCCTTATATTGATCTTGAGTCTGTACAGTCACTCTTGCCCTCTCGCAGAAAGAATTGCAGGCAACCTGCACTGTTCCAAGTTCTGTTGGCGCAGGTGCAATCAATTGCTTCAGCAGGCCTCCGCCAGGGCCTAACGTAACTGCAATTATAATTATCAACACCAGCACTGATATTGCTGCTATTACAATGAAGCTTAATGGAAGACCTTGTCCTTTTGAATTGGCCATATTACCTCATACTGTTTGAACATATGCGGATATATAAATCTGACGCTATGGTCCGCTAATGTTCTGATGAACATAAATCTGACGCTGCACGTTGGAGCAAAGGGCTAAGTGTTAAGTTCTAATTCAGCATGCGACATAATGATTTACTGACATTAACATTTAACACTAGGTTGTCTGGTTCAGCAAGGCTAGTAGCTTGCTGCTCAGAGGGCTAAAGCTTCCTCTGAAAATCCACAATACAAAAAGAATTCCTATTATGCCAAGTATTATCATAATTATGTAGCCATACCATATATCGCCTTTTTTGCCTTTAATCATTTGAACATCTGGCCAATTTTGTCTATGATGCCTGTGGTTGCGGCCTCTCCCCCTATTTTGACTTTGCCGAAAAATACAAGATAAAATATTACAACAACTATGGCTATGATAACTGCCGCGAGAAAAGCCCACCAGGGCGCATCTCCTCTCATGTTGATTTTGTCTTTAATGGCCATTGCTAGGAAAAATGCTTGAGATATATAAGGTTTAAGCTTGCGATTGTTGCTGCTGCATATAAAATTCAGCAGGCTGTGGTCTTTTTGGCGGGTTTCTCTTCCTGTATATGACGTAGCCTATGCCGATTGCAGCTGCAATTCCTGCAGTTCCTGCAGCAATGTAAGTCCATGTAATTGAATTGTTTGAGCCTTGCGGATTATTTGTATTGTTTCCATTACCTGGCGTTATAGTTGGCTGCAGTGTATCTGGATTTAGCTTTACAATTTGTGTTTCGCCTTTCTTTATGTCTTTTTCAATAATTTTTTCTTCAACAACACTCTGGCCATTCACATTTTTTGTCAAATACATTGTATCTTTGTAGTGTGTGTCTCCTTTTGCGCAAATCTCAAGCTGCACATTATCGTATGAAGAAAAGTCAGCGGCTAGGAAGGTCTTGTTTCCCTCTGCCACATATGTGCCTGGGAGGTCTGCTTTCTTTTCTCCATTTTCCTCTCCCAATACCAGCCTTGAACCTTCGGCAACTAATCTGACTTCTATGTTATTTCCTTCAATCAGGTTCTGCCAGCTTTTTGCCTCGCTCTTGTCCTTTTCATTAAAAATTATCCACGGGCTTACAAAAGCTGTTGATTTCCACGGAACTTTTGATGCGTCTCCGAATTTAATAGGCGCAGCTTCAGGATATCCTTCTGTTTTATACCTGTCATAAGCGTCTATCTGGCTGTTGTCAACTACCTTGCTCAATTGCATAAGGACATAATTCTCTGGGGTCAACGTCCTTCCATTTTTATGATAAAATGCAGGATGCAGGTCTTCATTATTTGCAGGATCTTTTACAACTATGTCAAATGGGTTGGAAAAATCCTTGTTGTTTGCGGACATCGCATGGCCTGCCAGCTCTATGTAAACCGGCTTGGTTGCATCATTTGTAAATTTCCATCCCCTTTCAAACTGTCCGCCGCCGTATTTTATATGATAGGAAGTCGCTCTTTCCAAAACTTTGCCTTCTAATGTGCATTTGTCTATAACTGCTTCAATATCCTGCGCATGATGGTCCTTGAAGCCGGGCATCAAAACATAAACAGGATTGTCTGTTTCATACAGGATGTATTGTTTGTAAAGATAGCCATCTGAGCCTGTAATTTCATTATAAAGCACAATCGGCTTTCCGCCAGCAGTGAATTGCTGCTGGTCTAAAAGGCCATTAGCATGATTGTTTGCAACATTGTTGTCATCGCCTGCTGCAGGATAATTTGTTTGCTGCGGAGTTCCCTGCATTAAAATTTCTTTGTCAGGAATTATGAATGTAGGATATGTCTGTGATTGCGCAGGCGTGCTGAAGTAATACTGCCAGACTTCAAACGGACAGAAATTTGAGGGGTTTGTATATTCATCAAATATCAATGTGCTGATAACCCTGTCACTTTTTGCATCGTATATTAGTTTATAGTGGCCAAGCTCGCCATAAGGTATGTTTGCTAAAGGCTTTGCATCAGACCAGTTATTTTTATCCAGATCATAAAGCCACGTCTCAAAGCCATGCGCCAACATGATTAATTTGTTGCTTTGCGCATCATATGCAAATTCAGGTGGGGAAACAGAAGATGGAAATATAAAACTCTCAGGTACGTATTGCGGCTCTCCTGATTTGTTTTCCCAATTGCCATTTGCTGCATCATAAGACCACCTGCCCTTGTCGCTGATGCAGCTTACTTTGCCTTCCTTAGCCACATAAAAAAGTTCGAAATCTGCATAGTAGCTTGCTGGTTTCAAGGAAGTGTCCTTGCTTTCCCATTTATTGCTTGCCGCATCATACGTATATGTATAATCACATGTGGATGGAGGTTTATTACTTGGGCAAGGGAAGGCTACTATCTTGCCGCTTTCTTCATCATAAGATATTCTTGTGCCTTCAAATGCGGCGGAAGGCTCGTCGCCCGTAGTTTTGTTAGTCCAGATATTGGTCTTTACATCATAAACCCATGTCTCAAATTTTCCCTGGTTTACCCATGCAGACGGATATTCTGCATAGACAACTTTGTCATTTTTTGAATCATATGCCAGCATTATATTTGCAGGAGCAATAATAGGCTCTTTTGGCTCTGGTGGCTGAATGCTGCTTGTTTTGTTTTCCCAGGTGTCATTATTTAAGTGGTAAACCCAAGTCTGGAAAAAACCATTTGTTGCGTGATGGTACTGCAGTAAAAGAATTTCATCGTGTTTTGAAATATGCGCTAATCCATAATGGTGGCCCCATAAAGACTTTATTATATCATTTGACGTGTTAATCTTTTCCCAGCCATTATCAATAGAAAATGGATTTGGTTTTTGTGAAATATCTTTGTTACTTTCAATATTATTATCCTTTGAATCTGCATCATGGCCTGCATTATGGTCTGCAGCAACAGCAACCCCCGCTGTTGCAACTAGCATACCTGGTAATGTTGTCATTCCTCTTTTAACTGCCAATGCAAATTTCTGCAGCATTCCAGCTTCCAAAACATCTTCTAGAGCTGCTGGCCTTGTTGCCCGAAGCTCTTTCAACGAGATATCTGCTTGATGCTCTAATATCTGAGATAGGCCTTTTGGAGAATTGTAAGTTTCGAATACAAAATCGATAATTTCTGGACGGTAAGTTCCAATCAAACCGAGCATTTTGTTAAATGAAACTTCATCTTTTGCTAATGCGTGCATAGGTGATAGTGAATTGGCAAAAATTATTCTTAAATCTGAAAAATATTCATCTGTAATTTCAGTTTTTTCTGCTTTTACAAATGCTTCATCAAATTTGTTTAGCAATTTTTCATCTTGCCTTAATTCTTTATGGAGTTCTGCGAAAGACTTCCACTCAACATTATCCGCAGTTTCAATTTTAACATAGCCTTCAGGCAAAAAAACTGTTGAGAAATCGCCATTTTCATCGCTAAAAGTATGCAGTATTTGGTTATCCAGCGCTTTAATTGTGTATTTCACGTCATTTATTTCAAATTCGCTGTGCCAAACCCTGTGTCCTTGCTTGCTAATGGCATCAAACTGTGTTTTAAATTCTGCAAAATTATCCAGCAGATTGAAATATGAATCATAAATTTTTAGTTCTAAATATTTGTTAGAGGGCTTGCCTTCTTTGCATTCAGTTACAGGACATTGCGCTGAAAACAGGCTTCGTGAGGCCTGATTGAACTCCTTTTTCATAAAAATAATCTATATGCTAAAGCATATAAATCTTCTTGCATAACTCAAATTCGCTGCTCGAGGTGATTCCACGGGCTGAAGCCTGTGGTTTTTACGCCTCTCGCTTAATCGCGAATTTGAGGAATAGAAAAATCACGGGTGCACACTAAAGTATAAGATTTTAAACCCTGATTTTTCTATAACATTAAGCAACATGAAAATATTAGTATCCCATAAAGACCATCCTAGCTTAAACACCGGCTATGCTCGAAGCTTAAATGAAATCTGGGTAAAGCGCTTGTCTAAAAAATATGAAATAGGGATTTATGCTCCAGTGTCTGCCACATTTTTCCCGGATAAAATAAATAGTATTCCGATATTCAAGGGTGATTTAAATAAAGATATCCCTACAGGAGAAGTTTCTTTGTTAAAAATTTACAAAAGCTTTTCTGCAGATTTGTATTTTACAGAATCAGATTTCTCTGTTTTTGATAAAACCTATGATTTCGCAAAAAAAGGCCTGATAAAATGGCTGGCCCTTGTTCCCATAGATTTTGAACCAATACCTGATTTCGTTTTTGAAAAACTAAAATGCGTAAACGGAATAATACCTATGTGCAAATGGGCAAAACAAAAACTGAAATCAGATTTGTCTAATGTCAAGGATTTTGTTTATCACGGTGTTGATTCTTCTTTGTACAAGCCGCTCGGAGCTTCAAAAACGGAGATAAGGAAAAAATTTGCGCCTTCGCTTGTAAAAGAAGATGAATTTCTCATAATAATAGTGCAGAAAAATGCTGCAAACAAGGCTTACATAGAACAATTGACAGGCATCAAGAAATTTATTGATGAAAATCCAGACTTAAAGGTGAAAATTTACATACATGCGCATCCAATTGGCTATTTCAAATTATTCGACCTGGTTGCGCAATTGGGCTTGAGGAAAAATTGCGCTTTTCCCGACCCGCAGCGCTACATCAATAACATTTATACTGAAAAAGATCTTGTTTTATTTTATAATTTGGCAGATGTTTGCCTAAATGCAAGTGCAGAAGGTTTCGGCCTGCCGGCTTTAGAAGCCATGGCTTGCGGCACACCTGTAATAGGACTGGATTGGGGCGCATCAAAGGAGTTATTGGAGATTACGCCTGAGCTGAGAGTTAAAATAGGACAGTATAAAATAAGTTCTAAGGGCATAAAAAAGCCGTTTCCAGATTCAGCAGACATTGCAAAAAAGCTGGCAATAGTAGCCAAAAAGGGCGCTTCAGCATATTCAAAAAAAGTTAGAAAGCACGCCGAGAAATTTAGTTGGGATAAGACTGCAAACAAGATAGATAAAATACTAAACGAATTTCAATTAAGAGTTAAGCTTTAAGTTTATGATTAAGCCTTAACGTTAAGCTTAGGCATTACTGACATTAAGACATTCAACAGTTTCTGTCTTGAAAAGCAGAGTTAACTATTGCGATAATAAATTAGTTCATGAAGTGGGCGTCTCCGCCTGCATATGCGCTCCACGAATTGCAGCTTCTGACAACATACTTGTTGTTTAATTTTGCGCTGTGACTTCCCTCAGGATCGGTGTATTCAATTTTAGGTCCTTCATTAGACTGATGATAAGCAATGTAGCAAATTTGGCTCTTGGGGTCTGTAATATTATAATTAAGAATTGCGCCTGTAAGGTATTCAACATCATCAGTAGGGGTGGCTATATCCTTGTCATTAATAACATATTTTAGCTCACCCATCTCATTAATGTGCGAGACGCCTGTTCCGCCGAAAGAACACATTGGGTCTTCAGCAGTTGGCCTGCAAAGATGTGTGCTCATCAGGCTTGGGCAAAGAGTGCGATTGGTGCAATTGTCACAGCTGCACTCTAAACTATATGCCCAGCTGCGCCCTAAACTATTGTCAAGATATTTAATCGGCTTTTTGTCAATCGGGCTGACAATAGGATTTACAATTCTGTATTCATAACAGCGCAGTATTTTAGACCCTGTGCCTGAATAATAACCGCCTATGACGAAAGTGGAGCCGACTGCTAATTTGCCGAGCAGGGCTCCGCCTGCATACCACCCAACGCCTCCCGTGACAATAACTGCGCCAAGAGTGTAGGGATTTGATACAATATCTTTAAAGCCATCCAGCCAGCTGTCTTCAAAATTTAATTTCCCGCTTCCAGCCATTGTCCAGCAGCTGTCTGTCAATTTATCTATCTGGATTCTTGCACACTGCTTCCAGCACTCAACCTGCAAGGCAGAGCCTTTTTGCGCATTCTCGCAGAAATCAGAAATGCTAGGGCAGGCCTTGAAGTTGTTTGCATTTATGTCAATAGGCTTTTTGTACTGGCCACACATAAAAATAGGCGCGTCAAAGACTGGCTTGCCAAGCACCCTGCTGTTTTCTATGACTGCGGCGTCTATTCGCATGTTAAGGCCGCAGCTAAAGCCCGCTGCTGCTGGTGAAGCTCCGGCGAGAATTGGAGCAAAAATAAATATTGCGAGAAGCCCACCAGCTATAAGTACGATTAAAAATATCACCGAAACAGTAATGTCTCCTTTTTTGTTTTTGTTTTGCATTTTACTCCGACGGTGCAAGCCTGTGCACTATAACTTTTAATGCTGAGACTGGCAGGCAGTCAGGAACATCCTGGCATTTTGGCTTTGTCTTTTGGTTGAAATTCTCACAGCTTAATCTTTCATTCAAGAAGCAGGTAATGTTCCTCCCCCCAATGAGCTCTGGCGAATAGCTCCAAACGCAAAGGGTTAGTTCTTCCCCGTCTTTTCTCGTTATGTTCTCATATGTCGTGACTTCGCATGATACATTATCTCTTTCTGAAAGAATGTCGCAGATAGGATTTGCATAGCCTTTTCCTGGAACTAATTCTCCACCTACATCGCCTTCGCATCCCAAATACCAGAAGTCAAGCGCAACATTAAATCTTGAAAGTATGATTACAAACAAAATGAAGGCAATTATTACTAGAATGATAATTAGCATTTTTTCCATCGTGAATTCTGCCATTTGTTTATCTCGGAGTTCCTGCTGCCCTTGGAATCTCGACAGTACCTAAGGCAATGATTATTATAGCCACTATGGCTAGTATTACTATGACAGACGCTATGAGCTTCACCAAATTTTCAGTTTCTTCCTCTTCCATCAGATTACCCCCACTATGTCACCGACGAGACCCGCAAATAATAATGTTGTGGCCACAGTAAGACCCGCATAGAATAATGTTGCCAATATGAGATTCTTCGACATCATGTTCTCCTGTTCTATTTTATCAGGCCCGTTTACTATTCCATTTAGCAGGAAAGACATTACAATAACAATTTGTACCAAATATACGCCGACGATAAGCTGGAATTGATAAGCAGGAAGCATGTGCTCTATCTGGAAAACCTGCAATAAACCGGTGCCGAAGCCTTGCGTCTCTGTGCCTGCTTCGAATCCTCTCAGTTTGTCTCCCAGATCTGACAAGATTGATGTTGTTAAAGCTGAAAGGCCTACAACAATTCCTGAAATAACTGGAGCAAACATTTTGATTTGTGCTGACATTGATGAAGTTGTATCTGCCAGCAAGTCCTGAAGCCTTTCATTAACTCTGTGTGCATTCGTGAGATATTTTGAAATTGTTATCAGCGAAGCGGCAGCAATTTCTGGAGATTTTCTTGCAGCTTCAACTAGCGTATTCATAACTGATTTTATTATGGCTGAAGGATAAAATGACAATGCTCCTTTCTTTTCATCAAAGATTGCATCTTTCAAGTTCATCCCAAGCTCTCTTAAGTTATAATCGATGATTCTGAAGAAATCAGTTACTTCTGCTTTTGGCATGGCTTCCATAACTGCTGAAATAGCCGCTTCTGCAGGAACGCCTTGTGCAATCTTGTTTCCTAGCTGGAAAATCGCTGCTGCAAATTCGCTCTCGATTTGGGCTATTTTTTTCTTGATGGCAATCAGGTGATTTATTTTGTAGAAATAATACGCTGCAAACCCGAGCCCTATTGCTGTAGTAACTAGAGTTGAAAACAAAAGTGGCATCGTCGTGAAGGCTTCTGTTCCTGCAGGCTGTATAATAGTGAAATAGGCGACTGCAGGTGCTGCAACTGCTGCAAAAACGCCAAAGCCAACAAGCGCCGGCGGTATTTTTGGCTTCAGATACTTTTGGCTTAGATGCATGTAAACATCTGCAGGATTTGCGCCTGCAGGCCTTATTGCCAGAACAGATTTTGACAATGCATAAACAGATATTGGCAATAAAAAGTTATAGAGAATTGCGATATGCCACCATTTTATTGACGCGCCCATGAAAGCAGATACCATGGGCAGCATTACTAGGCCCATCACTGGCAGAACTGTTCCAAGCATGTGCAGTGTCTGTATCGGGCTTTGCAGATTATGCGCAAATGTCAGCATTTTGTCATATGTTCCATCTAAAATTATTTCTTCCGCCTTCTCCAAAGTCTTTAACCTTTCAGATTTTGTTTCTGCAAATAATGCAGTTTCCAAGACATGTATCGAATCGATAAAGGCGTCATCCCAGCCCCTCCATGTTTCAATATAATCTTCTAGTGCTGTAGTTATGTTGCTGTATTTTTTAGTTTCGACATCCCAAAGAACTTTTATGAAATCAAGCGAGAGTGGTGGCGGAAGATGTTTTGCGGCAAACCATGTTGACAACTCCAGATTAGGCGTGTGCTCCATGTAAATTATCATATACAAAACTGCCAGGACAATCTGGTCGGAAGCTTTTGAGCGCCATATCATAAACATCCTTTTTGGTATTGATGGAATGTAAAAGAAAATTCCTGCAGAGGCTATCATCCCAATTATTATTATGTAAAAATTCCCGAGCAGCAAGCCGGATACAAATGAAAGAACTATTCCTATGAGTGTTGTTATTGTCGCGAAAGAATACACGCTTTCAGGAGTTGCACTGATGTGTGCCATCTCGAGGGACGGCAGAAGCCTTTCTGTTTCAGAAGGCTTCAGTTTTAGTTTTATCACTTTTTCAGAGCCAGCACACAAACGCTCAAACAAGCTGTGCCCGATGTCAATTTGCTCTTTCTTGAAAATCTGATAAGCTTCAGAATATGTTACATTAGGGCCTTCTTTAATAGAAGCCGGCTGGTCCACTTCTTTCTCTATCTTGTCCTTATATTTCAGAAACAATGTTTTTCTCTGTTCAGGTGTCAGTTCGGCCATTTTTGATTTTCAATTTGAACTTTTGAAGCTCTATGAGTTTGTAAGGCTTTTCTATGGGCTTGAGCATCAGCGAAACCCATTACACCCCAGGTTTGTGAAGCTGCGTTATGCTTTCATCTTCTTTACATGCTGCTTTAACCAATTATTCCATTCTGTAAAGACTCTTTTAGGGTCTGTAAATCCTACTTCTTCTGCAACTTTTGCAGACAGCCTGTGGAATTCGTCATTTGATGCCACCACAAATGGCGCTTCCAGGATGTCTGGAAGTTTTGATTTTGCTGCATTTTCAACTAAAGCTTGCTTTATCTTGGCCCTTAATTCTATGTTGCCCCAGATTGCATCCCAGTTGCCGGCCCATTCCTTAACACGGCCTCCAATTGCTTTTAGAACTTCTGATTCACCTTCTAGGAGCACATCAGTTGGCTGCAAGGTGTCTGTTTTTGCATCATACACCAAAAGGTCTGCAAAACCTTTTTCTAATAAAGGATCCTCTGTCCAGAATTTCCTGATTTCTGAGACATTTACTAATCTCCTGTAACGCTCCAAGCCTGACGGAGATGTTATTGTGTTTGCAGTCATAATTATATCTGTGGCTTTGAAGCTTGTTTTCGGAACACCAAGGTCATTTACAACTCTATCAAATACAGAATAAGGCGAATCTCCATGGATGGTTCCTGCAACAACTTTTGCGAGGGCTCCTACACGCATGGCCTCAAACAAAGCTCTTGCTTCAACACTTCTAACTTCGCCAATTATTAAAGCGGAATCACCTAATCTTAATGCAGTTCTGATAGCTTGCTCTGCAGGAACTTCTGCCTCTGCTCCTGTTATAACCGAGCGAGTCTTCATCGATAATATGTCATAGCCCTGGTGTCTTAGCTGTACAACAGGAAGTTCCAGCGTATCTTCAATCGTAAGCACCCTGTTTGTCCTTGCAATCTCGACCATCAAAGCGCCCAGCAGGGATGTTTTTCCAGCAGACCTTGTTCCTGCTACTAAAATTGTGCGCGCACCGTCAACTAAAAATGAAATGATTCCTGCAGCTAATGGCGTTAGCATGCCTGCTTTAATGAACAATGGAAGCGTCCAGGATTTATCTCTGTGTCTTCTGAAGGCAAATGCAAATCCTGATGGCGATAAAGGTGATTGTAATGCTGCAACTCTTGCCCTTGCACCCGGCAGTAACAAGTCTGTGTCTAAAACGGGATTGGCCTCGTCAAATGGCCTTCCGCTCATCAAGCGAAGCTTAGTCGCCCAAGATTCTCCCTCTTTTGTCAATGGCGTGATGTTTGTCCGGCATTCGCCATAATCTCCGTGTATTATGGAAATAGGATTGGCTCCCAGCGGAGCATTGACAACAACATCCTGTATGTTTGGATCTGTAAGCAAGATTTCAATCAATCCAAACCCTATTGTATATCTAAGCAGGATTCTTGCCAGCTCTTCTAATTCTTTATAATTTAATTTCAGTCCTTTGTTCCTTGCTAAATCTTGGATCAAATCCCTTTCAACAGACAGAAATATTTCCCTTGTTCTTGCAGGGTCTATAAATTCAGACTTTTGCGGCCTGTGCTCAGCCATTACCTCTCTGGCTTCAGTCAGGAGCGCATACTTTTCTTCTGTCAGCTTGAATTCCGGCGGAATTATGTGGTAAATTAGCCTGAGGTCTTGCGGTGTTCTCAGAATCAGGACTTCGGTATCTTCTGCAATTCTATAACTGTCAATTTCTTCAGCTCCGGTCGGATATTCGGTAACTAATTTTGTATAAACAAAATAAGGCCGAATCGCCGGCCTGAAGTGCAGTTTGTATAAAGTCCTGTCCCCTGGCTTGAAGCCGGGCAGGTGCTGTGCGGATATTTTGATTAAAGCCGTATTCCCTATTACATCAATAGCGTGCTGCAGTATTTCGATGAAGCTTTGCGAACAAAGCGCATAATCAGGAGTTGGCGGATTTCTTTGTTTTATCAACTCCTCCCTATGCTTTCTCACTAATTCAACATAAGCTCCAATAGGATCTTCTTTCAGCTGGTGCATAATTGTATCCCTTAAGAAATCATACCACCCGGGAATGTATCTCTGGCATTCAGATGTTGCTCCAAGCTTCGACGTTTCCAGAATATTTTCTTCCAGGACTAATTTTTTGTAAGCATCTACTACTTCTGAAAGCAAGCGCACCTGCGCCCAATCATATTCATATTCTTCTCTCTGCAGGAAAACGATTTTGCCTACTTTGCCGACTTCCAATAAAATGTCAAAAACTCTGGACATTATGTTTAGGTCATCCTCTATGCTTGGTGTGTAAAGAACTCCCTCATAATTGATGCGAAGAACTTTGATTCCACCTTCTGTCTTGACTTGAAATTCTCCAGGTTGTGACATTTGCGTAGCCTTGCGAGCAAACTAGCTAAATAGCAGTTTAGCTCTGCCTTGATACCTCGATTAAAACAAAGTTATCTGAATTTAATAAGCTTGCTGCAAGGATAAGTTGACTACTGAAGGTTAGCTCTTAACACAAGCGAAACCCATATTTCGCTGTGCAAACAAAATTTTCGAGGTTTTGTTTGCATCAGAAAAGCTTAATCTTCCACTAAGCTGTTTCAGGAATGCTCTCTCAGGCTTTAACAGATTCAAATAGTTGCCATCTGGCAACAGTGCCACAGTGTTTTTATAGCTCCATTTAATATGATTGTATATGCCAGATGGCCTATTTTCTCCTCAAAAAACGACTGCACCAGCGCCAGCCTCTGCATTCATACCTATGTCGCAGCAAGCTCCCCCTATGGAAAGGAGACTGCCCCCCGAGCTGGAAGCTCTAGAGAAAAAAGTTTCTGAAACTGTTCTTAACATTGCGGCGAGAGTTAAATTATTGGAGCAAAAAACTGACAACTTAAGAGGGCACCTTGAACTTATTGACAGCAGTTTGATTGAAAAACACAAGTCTGTAATTTCTGAACTTAGGGATGTTGAAGATGGCATGCGCTCCCTCCGCGCAGATATTGATGCTTTGAAGGATATGACTGAACGAATTGCAAAAAGAATGGAAGCTCTTGCTTCAAAAGAAGAGGTTAAGGTTCTGGAAAGATACGTGGAACTCTGGCAGCCTTTGCAATTTGTTACCAGAGCTGAAGTAAAAACAATGGTGCAAAGCATTTTAAAAGAGCACGGCATTAAAGTAAAAGAGCAAGGAGGCAGTTAACCAAATGGCTTTGTTTAAGAGAAAAGAACCAGAAGCATTACCTGAAATGCCGATGGATTTTGGCAACTTGCCTGAAATACCTGAACTCCCGCCTATTTCTCCGTCTATATCGCAGCCTCAAATGAGGGATTTGACAACAAGAGGCTTTACATCAGCTGATGTTTTGGCAGGGATGCAAGCTTCCCAAATGAGGCCTGCAGGACCGCCGCAACAATTTCAACAATTGCCGCCGATTCCTTCTCCTCCAGTTTTCAGGCCGTCTGCTCCTTTAGTAACAGAAAGGAGAACAACGACTGCAGAAATTGAAGAGATTGCAGAAGCCATCATTGCTGAAAGATGGCAGAAATTCAGCAGAGACTTTGACGAGATTAAAAGATCCCAGGAAGATATTTCTTCAACAATTTCAGGCATGCAGGAGCGCATCTCTAATGTAGAGAAAAAGATGGATATGGTCATACAGGAAGTTCTTGGGAAAGTTGAGGAATACGGAAAAGGAATTTCTGATGTTGGCACTGAATTAAAGGCCATGCAGAAAGTTTTTGGGACAGTCCTGCCTTCATTTACAGAAAACATCAAGGAGCTGCAGGAATTGGTAGGAGAAGCAAAAGAAAAAGGAATAAGGAAACCTAAACGGAAAAGAAAACGGTGAGGGAATCTGTTAAGGTTTGATTTCGTAATTTCCGCAAAGCTTGATGTTAAGACTTATAGAAAACTTTGTTTTCTATCCCTCAAAAGCTAAAGCTTTTGAGTTAACCCTTAACTAATCTTTTTCTCTTGTAATCAAATAAGCTGCAATTCCAAATACAACCAACATTGTAATCAAGCCTAGAATTTGCGGGCTGAGAAGTACTTGCGTCATCTGGAACATCAGCCAAGTTGCTGCCTGTGCTGTTGGAGTCGCTCCGCCGGTCGGGCTTATGTTTAATTGTTGTGCTAAAACCGGATTCTGGATGAATAATGAAACTTCAGGCAGAGTCGAGCTGGCAACTACAAATATTACAACAACAAACATCAGGATTAATATGCCGAAGGCAGCTGGTGTCTCCTGAAATGTTTTTGCAATCGTCTCTCCCTTAATTCCTATGAAAGTAAACACTAAAAGGGCCATAATCAGCAAAAGCAAAAATATTGTCATTGCCGGTATCAATAAATTAAGGAATAGCACGGCTTTTGCAAATGAAATAAACACCAGACCGACAATTGTTGCGACTAACGCATTCACTCCTTTAATTTTGCCAAACGGCTCGTATTTTACAAGAATTGCATATGTTCCTGCCATTATCAGCAGAAACGGCAGAATAGTGTCATAGATACCAAATCCTTTCAAGACGCCAAGAGCATCAACAAGCGTGGCCATATCTGTATTATTACAGAAATGGCATTATAAAAGTTTACTGCTACAAAGGTCAAGTTCTAACATCGTATAAATCATACAGAAATAAAGTCTGCTGGCTATTATGCCTCAAGCTCTGGCTGTTATTAACATTAAAGCATTCCCTTTAGTAAAAGCGACTTTCAACAAAACTCTAACATATAATAACTAAGGCTTTTCAGACCTTGTAACCATGTAGATTACGCCGCCGACTATTCCAAAGATTATTATCAGGCCAATAATCAGTGCAACAGTTTCCGCAGGAACTTCTCCTGTTACAGGAAGAGCGCCCATCAAGAGCTGGCTGAATCCATACAGCAAAGGAACATCCGGCCCTAATATATAGCCAACCATCACAACAAAAAGCACCAAGACAATGGCTGCTATTATGTACAACGTAGTTGGTTTTCCTGCCCATGGGCCCTTTTCTCCAAATGTGATTCCAAACATTCCAAGAACCATCAACAGCAAAACTACGATTATTATCAAGAATGAAGCCTGTGGCATTAATGTTGCAATTGCGCTAACAACAGGAGTATAAACAATTACTAAAAATGCTGAGACTAATGCTACAATTGCTGCTGCGCTCTTTGCAGATTTTGTGGTGCCGAGCACTTCTGTTTTCGCCAGAACTGCATAGATGACCGCAAACACTAATAAAAATGGTAATATGACCCTAAAAAAGCCGAAATTCTGCAGCATTGCAATAACCATGTCTAAAGGCCCCGCATTCGCAGGCATAGTTCCAATCCCTAGTTGTGCTAGAAAGTTTATGGCCATTATGTTTTCTAAGATGTATGTAGAATATAAATGTTATCCCTCTTTGGTCTTGTTGAAAAGCTCAGTTTTGTGCTACTAAATTTGGCTTTGTTCCAGATTCGCTTTTGTGCTTTTCCATTACGAAACGCTCACCATCTTTAGTTAGAGTAAGCGCAGAGTTCCAATCATAAAGCCAATGACTTGGCTGCTTTAGATCCAGCAGCTCCTTTCCGTTTTTATCTTTTATGTAAATTTGGCCATAGAGCGTATCGTCCTCGCAAACTAAGTCTTCTGGAGCTTGAACTGTGTAAATATCATCAAATCCGCCTTCGGGAGATTTCAGAATTTTAAAGCCCAAAGCCTCTAATATTGGACGAGAATCTTTATCGTCTTTAGTACGGGCAGGAAGCGGCCAAACTTCATAAACTACTTCACCACCCTTCAGAGCATAACCTTTTCCGTTTATACGACCTGGAAATACAAAAGTTAACTTATCTTCAAGCCCTTGTGACCTCTCAAACCTTTGCTGTATTTTTTGGTTTTCGAGGTTTTGGTATGAAACTATAATAAAAACACCATTTTCTGGCTGTCGTTCGTACCAGAAGCCGTACGCTTTTCGATACGTTTTGCCGTCTGTATCTGTAAACTCTTCCTTTACCATTCAGCATAATTACTATATTGAATATATAAGCCTTGTGGTGAAAAAAGCTAAAAGGCCTAACCGAAACCTTTATAAATATCCTTTCTATATAGTAATTATAAGAGGAACATAAAATGCAACAGTATACAATAACAAAAAAGATAGCCAAGCAAGGCAAGCAAGCAGTCTTAGTTATACCTAGTTTGCTGAAAGACGTGCTTAAACCAGGCACACTCGTTAAGGTAACGCTAGATATACTTGGAGGCTAAAGCAATGGTAGGTCTGTTCAAAGGGCTTTTCAAGGAAAAAAGAATGTCTGAGGTAGATTTATGGCCTTTTTATTCAAGTAACCTCCCAAAAGAAGATGGAATTATATTCGCTGGTAAGAATCCGATTGTATTGCAAAAGGGTCATATAGTTGATCCGGGCCCAAAACAAACAGCTTGTTTAAACGGCTTATATCATAATTTAACCGCATACCGTAGTGCAAGAACGGGATGTTCTGTTGAAAATAAGACGTGTGGAGAGGTCTATGCAGAGCGTGCTAGGGATTTTGCAAAATACTTTAACGTAGATATTGAAGACATACTTCAAGCAATAACGGCTGCTGGAGATAGGGACTATCAGCAAATTATCAAAGAAGGTAAAAGTGAGTTGAAAGAATTTCAAATAAAATATGAAAATATTGCAAAACTCGTTCTAGAAGCTCAGGGAGTTAACTAAAATGTTAGGCTTTGGCGGATGGAAAAAGTTTGACGCTATTGATAGCCAGTTCTTTAACTTCACCAAACCGGAACAACCAACCGCTAAAATTCCTGGAACTTGGGGCTTAACAAATGCATACAAGCTTGAAGATATTGTTGTAAAACACAATCCTGAATACACTGCAAATTATACTCAATTAGCTGACAAAAAGGATGCAAAAAGGCTTGCTGACAGTTTAGCAAGCAGATTTGGCTATACAAGCTTAGTTGGAATATTTGGTAAATGGTCTGGCTATTACAAAGTAGATGAAAAAGATGGTAAAGTTACAGCCACTTATAATTTAGAAAGCCCATTCAGGGCTGATTACAAGAGACATGTTGAACTTGTCATAGATAATGGAAAAGTAACAATAAAACATGTCTGTGATGAAGCTGTTCCTGAAAAAGTTATTGCAAAAGACCTGCAAAAAATATACAAAGCTCTTGTACAAAGAAAAGGATATTTTGTAAAGAACGCAACTCCAGCAGGAACTACAACTCCTGCAACAACCACTGCCACAACTCCGGCAACACCTCCGGTAACACCACCTGCTCCAACACCACCTGCTCCGGCTAATCCGCAAGTGCCACAGATAACTTATGCTGGGCAAATTAACACGCCTCGTGGAAATGTGCACTCAGCTGAAATGGATGGACAGTCATACATATTAATCCCTTATCAACGACAAGCCCAAGGTACAACCGGCGGTTAATTATTTTCTAGTTTTTCTATAATTCTATCTGCCAAGTTTATCTACAATTAGTTTTACTGCATCTTTCGATTCATTGAATGCTTTTGATTTCCTTAATTCCTGCGCTGCCCTGTGCTTTTCCAGCTTTGCAATTTCAAGATCATATTTTGCCCGATGCGTCAGGTCTTTTGTTCCTAAGCGCTTGTAAGTTAGGTCCTTGATGTATGTTGAAAGTTGCATAATCGATTCTTCGGCACCATACGCTACTTTTATCCATTCTGCCAGTTCTGCAGTTTTGTATTTTATCTCCTTCAAGCCCCTTAAGTCTACCATTTTATCACTTATCACCTATCAACTAACCTGCCATGATGGCATTTAAGGCCATCAGTATTTTTTCATACAATTCTTTCCTATAATTCTTTGTCTGCTCCAGCATATTAATCAGCTGTTCTGCAATTCCATTTACAGCTGTTGCCAATTGCACATTTTGCTTCTCAATCCTGCTGGTGTACAGATTTAATGAATCCCAGGCCGATTTTGCTGCATCCATATCTTTTTCAGCTTCTTCCAGATTCAGCCTGGCATATCTAAGGAAATTTGCAACATCTAAGTCCGTATTTTGTTTCCGTGAATCTTCAACCCTGTTAATGCACTGAAGAATTTCGTGTGCAGCATTTGATAGCTTATGCTTTACTTCAAGCTCAAAAGCTTCAACAGGCTGCAATACAACAGAAACCACTGCATTGCTGCTGTTCATTTTCTTGTTCAGCTCTTCGGTATGCTTCTCATCCAAAAAATCCATAAGGTTCTCGCTGATATAATTCCTCACTTCTGCAGACAAGTCGTGCAGCTGCTGTAATTGCGGGGAAGATGATTGCGGCATGCTTTAATTAAAACAAGGATTAATATAAAGCTACTTATTTAGCTGTTCGTAAATCTCGCTTATTTGTTGCAGGCTGTACTGCAGCTCGCGCTGGACATCAGAGATTTTGAGCGTTTCAATTTCAGTATTAAATTTTGGCGGCTGGTTTAGCGCTTGTGCCAAAAATTTATTTTCGGGCAGGTACCTTCCAATTGCTTTTGTCGCATAAATCTCTTGTAAATGAGGTTTGCTCCAAACAAAAACAGTTATGCCTTTTTGTTTTAGATAATTTAACAGGCTGGCAGGAGTTGCCGCCATTATTTTTGTTGCAAGTTCTTGCGTGGCCTTATTCAACTGGCCTTTCTGCAGTTCTATCTTGCCGTCCTTGCAGGAATAAAATTCACTGCTGTCAGGCTTAGAGAGTTCTATGCGGGAGCCTGAAAACCACGTCAGGACATCTTGCAACGCAGGTGATGCCGGCTTTACCATGCCTTTTTCTAAAGAATAGAATTCAAAGTTGCCGTTTATTTCTGTTTCAGCGTGAAGATGGAGGCTATCTTCTAGGCTTTTCCCAAACCATATATCATAGTGGACAGGTGGGTAGGCATAACCATAACTAAGTCTGCAGATTGGGCCCAAGCCAAATGTTTTTTCTACTTCAATTACCTTATCATGCGAAAGTTGCTCTATTTTATGTTCTAAATGGGCTCCTATTTCTAGGGCTTTTTCTTCTTTGCTCTCTTCAAATCCTCTGGAATCATAGAGCAGGCAACAGAAAAGCCCGCCTTCTGGCGCCGCTTCAAGGGCTAATGTTTCGGTGCCTGTGCCTAAGTCTACGAGAGGCGCCCCTATTCCATATTTGGCTTCCAAGGCTAAAAGATCTTGAGAAAGGCCCTCATCACTGATATCCAAGAGTTTGAAGAGTTCGCTAAGTGCTCTATCCATTTCTATATAGTGAACAATTACAAATAAAAAGGTTTCTAATTCCTAGCTTCAAATTTAAAGACCTATCTGACCGCTGGGCGTAGCGGTGGTGGGACGCGCGCTGCTAGTCTAGTTTCTTCTAATATAGGCCCATTTGCCATGAGGACATCTCCTTTAATTCTAGTCATCTCTGCCCTTAGATTTATGGCTTCTGTTAGGGCTATGTTTAAATTTTTAATCCCTGCCGCAGCTAGCTGTTTTTCCCTGCCCCTTAATATGTCTACGATTAGCTTTTTCACTTTTGCAATCTCTTTCGCTAAGACGCCTGCTTCTCTTATTATCGTATTGTCTTTAGCATTCAGATCTGATTCCATATACTCCAACCTATTTAATTCGAGTCTTTTTACGGAAGCTGGAGCACTAGCTAATCGCCAAAGGAGTGTGGCTGCTGCGTGAACCTCTCCGCCAAAATTAACCACGGATTGTATAAAGGTTGCTAATTGCGATTGTACTGTTCGTAACTGCTCTAAAGCTTGCTGCGTATCCATAATTTGGCGCTGTTCTGCAGTCAAAGATGCTACTAAATCTTGTCTTGCAGTTAGTTCGGCCTTATAGAGTTTGCTTGCCAATTCATTAAGTTTGGTGGCGTGGGACACCATATCTGTTTGTATTCTAGCAATTTTTTGTTGTGCGACGTGCATTTGATTTTGTAGTGGCTGTATGGGCATTACACCATTTGGCATGTTCTTCACCTGTTAACAAATTTGCTAACTTATTTTTAGAGCTATCCAAGTATTTAAGATTATGTATGAAACAGCATATTTAGAAAACTAAAATGTTTTGTTAAGGATTAAATTGACACAATTATTGGAGCGTTATTCCGTGTGATTTTGCCTCTGCTTCCAGCTTTTGTTTCGTAGTTTTATAATCAACATGGTTTGAAGTTAATTCTTCAACATTGCCGCCACTGACTGCAACCCTGTAAATTTTGCCATCTTTACCCCAGTATGCAACATAATCGCCGACTCCAGCATTCAGGATGGCGCTTGATAATCTTTCATCTTCTGTGTAGTCTTGCTCTTCGTCTTCAGTTTTATCCTCATCTAATTTATTTGTTAAATCGCTTTTTTTGCCATCTTTTGAAGCTTTAATTTTTGCTTCCATGTCCTTTTTAATTGAGCCTTTAAGCTCCCAATAATCATTATCTTTTGTGACAACATACATGTGGTCTTTTGAAAAATAAACAGTTTCGTCTTCATTTATTTTGTACTTGCCTTCTGCGTTTTTTATAATGTCTATTACCTTATTCTTCTCATCTAGCTTTTCTTCCAGGCCCTTATCTTTTGACGAAGTATCTTTGTTTTCTACCATAGTTATGTTTACTATATTGCAAGTAAGAATTAAAAGGGTTTCGGTATGTTTAGGCCAAATAAAACTTAAAAAAAACCTTAAATTCAAGCTAATTTAGATTCAATAGTTCTAATCACAAAATCAATCTGTCTAGCTACATTTGCTTCTTTCTGCAGGTATGTAAGCAATTGGTTTAATTGACGTTGTACTAATGGCTTAATCGCAGTAGAATATTGCGGATTGCGTCCCCTTAGTCTTCTAGTTTCTCTTTCAATATATTCTATAGAAGTTACAATTGTAACTTCCATCTGCTGCAAAAGTCGCACTTCAGCGATTGCAGCTTGTACTTCATTGATGAGAGGGCTTCGCGATTTTCGCAAAATATCACCAGCTGCCTCTAGTTTCTTGATTATGTCTGTAGATAAGTTCGCCAGTTTTCTTTCGTCCCTATCTGTTTGCTGAAGTTCCGCGAGGGCTGCATTAACATTACCTTTAGTAGTGGTGTTAATCGCTGTTTGAACAAGATTCGCATCAAGTCTGAGCTTCTTTCGTATATATTCTATTTCACGCACGGCTTTCAGTGCTTCTTCCATGGCTTCGTATTGTGTTTTCCTGCCAGGAGGCCTGCCAAATTGCACGTTTTTCCATCCTTTACCTGCAAGCCAAAATATTCCCGAGCCAGCTAAAATTATTATGCCAATTACAACTACCACGCCACCTATTGCGCCCTGTTTTGCCACCAACAGGCCTATACCCATAATCAACGCACCAAATCCAATCATCGTCCATAAAGCTGTGCCTTTAAGTTCGCCTTCTTTTGCTGCAAGAATTACTTTAATTATCAAAAGTGCAAACAATGTAAAGGTTATGAAGAGTGAAAATGGAGCAACTATATCCAAAAATGGAATTTGTTTCATGTAAACATAAAAAGCAGTTCCTAGGCCGCCCATAACCGCAAAAAGTATGCCTGCTGCTTTGGTGGGGCCTTCTTTTTGAAACATGGGGAGCATAGTTATGCCCATCCAAAGCGCTGCAAATACAACGCCAAAAGCGGTTAGGAAATCAAAGCCTTGCGGGCCTAATGTTTCTGTGATTATATCAAAAACATTTGAAAAGGTTATATCTGCAGCAAGAGCGGCAGGCAATACTGCTAATGATGCTGCTGTAGCCACTAGCACTCTCTTAAGCATACTGCTATTAGAGAAATAGGAGTTTTTATATCTTTTGCAGATATTCTTCTTCCTTGTGGTTTAGCTTGGCTGGAACAATTAAACAATAAGGAGGATTCCCGAAATCCTCTTTCATAATGTCTTTTGCAGGGCCTGCTTTTATTATTGAATTTTCTTGGCCCAGTCTTGCACATCCGACTACTGTTGAACCTTCGTGGAATGTCTCAGTATCTTTTTGTCGCTTGCTGATTTCAAGGAGCTGCTTTATGGCCTCTGGAATTGTCAAGAACTTGTTGTCAGCTGGCCGCAAATCCAGCAAAAACAAAGTATGTGCATCATTTGAGAGATTTCCTTTCAAGATATCAAAGAAGGATTCTGGCTCAAAGCCCTTTTCAGAAATAGGAATAGAAGCAACTTTTCCAAACCTATACAAAGAAAGGCCTGTTTCTGCAATTGCTGTAAATATAGATGGTGCGTGAATTACTTTTGTTTCTATGTTTCTTTTCTTTGCTAATTGCAGGATTTCCTGATGTGTTGTAGCAGAAAGTGGATCGCCATAAATCAAAAGAGCAGCATTTTTGACTTCTGCATCCCCTAAAAATATCATTTCTTCTTCCACTTGTTTTCTATCAAGAACATGAATTGGTTTTCCAAGCAGTCTCTGAAGCTGAAGTGGCGTAAAGTCAGCAACAGATGTGTATCCTTCAACATAAATTTCTTCGCACACACTTAGGGCTTCAAGAGCTTTCATGCTAAGGTCTTTCCAGCTCAATCCGAGGCCGATTAAGTATAACATAAAACTTATAACAAAGTGATTGCTTTAAAAAAGATATGGCTCGCGTGGCTGCAAAAGCTGGCAAGGTTTTTGGAAAACTTATTGGCAAAGTTCAAAAGGCTTGGCGGACAGGACACCAAGCCGCCGCAAAAGCCGCTACGAATTTTATGCAAGCTTATCGTGCAGAACTAGGAACTATGCAAGCTGTTGAAACCGAAAGAGATAGGGAAAAGGCAAAAGACAAGGAATTAAAGAAATTGATGAAAAAAGAGCGTAAATTGCTGGAAGGTGGAGCCTTTTCAAAAGGTGTGGAGATGCAGGCTTACAGAGAATTATGGGACCAGAATATAGCCATGACTTACGCCATGCGCGGCAACCAACGCAACTACAGCAAAGCAGAGCGTAGGCAACTTAAGGACACGATAAAAGAATACAAACGGTTAGCTCAATTGAAGTCTGTACTTATTCGGAAGCTGACGATAATGCGGGAAGAATTCGCAAATACCATGGCGGTCCTTCGTGGTGTTGAGATGATGGAGATTGAAACGCAAAAAGAGCTGCCTGCAGAGAAGCGCGAGCTTGGAGCTAAAGGGATATAACTTTTTAAGCGAGTCTTTTCAAATTTCTAAATATGGTTCGTTGTCTCAGACTGAAAAAAGAATCTGCGCAAAAGGCAAAGGAATTCCTTATGCAGAAAGGCTGGCTGGCCACAAACATCTCAGTCGGCCGTTCAGTACAAAGATATATCCTTCTTCCATTAAACGAAAAAGCTGACGAATCCCTGCTTGTGAAGAAATTTGCTCCTGCAAGAATAGACCGCAGAAATCTTAAACCACTACCACCCTCATCTGGAAACCTGAAGGATTTGTTAAAGCATATTATTCCAGAAAAGAAAATTGATGAGCTGATAAGAAGCTATGATACTGTTGGAGACATTTGTATTTTAGATATTCCAAAATCGCTGGAGAAGTTCGAGCTTGTAATTGGACATGCAATCAAAAGAGCTTTTCCAAATATCAAAGTTGTTGCCAAAAAGGAAGGCAAAAGAACTGCAATAGAAAGAGTTCAGCCATTAAAGATAATTACAGGTGAAAAACGCTTCATTACAACATACAAGGAGCATGGTGTTTTGATGAAAGTTGATTTGTCTAAAGTTTACTTCAGCCCGAGAGCTTCAAGAGAACGATTAAGGCTAGCACAGCTTGTTAAGAAAAATGAAAATGTTTTAGTGATGTTCTCAGGAGTGTGCCCTTATGCTCTTGTGATTGCAAAATTCCAGCCAAACTGCAGAGTCTATGCAGTAGAGCTTAACCCTGATGCCCACAAATTAGCTGAGGAGAACATCAGACTTAACAGAGTTGGTCATATTGTTACTGCAATCCAAGGAGATGTAAGAAAAGTTTTGCCTGAAATAGGAGAAAGGTATGACAGGATAATCATGCCGTTCCCGGAAAAGAACTGGGAATTCTTAGATTTGGCCTTGAAATATGCAATTCCAAATGCGATGATACATTTCATTGTGTTTGTACATGAGGATGGACTTGAAAAAACGAGAGACAAAATTATGGACATATCAAAAAGTGCCGGCAAAAAAGTAGTAATCAAGGACTGGCGCTTATTCGGAAGCTATGCGCCTCGCGTAAATAGATATACGTTTGATATTCTCGTAAAGTAAGGCTTATAAACACCGGTTTTGTATTAAGTTTATGGAAAAAGGTGGTTATCTTTGGCGTTGAAAGAAGCGCACAGATAGCCCGATTTTTATCAAATTTAAATACTAACGCAATCTTAATAGAACGCGTTACAAATGGGGTGATAGTATAACCTGGCAGTATGGCCGCCTCCAGAGCGGCACATCTCGGTTCAAATCCGGGTCACCCCACTTTATACTTTAGGAGACAAAAATGAAAATTCCAATTGATGACGAACATAAACGATTAGTAAAGGAATTTGGAGCTAGTTATACTAAGGACTTGAAAGATTTTCCTAAATACCGAGGTTTTGAATCGGGCTTGCTATTTTCACATAGAGATTTTGATGAATTTTTCAAAAAACTAAAGAAAGGGGAGAAAGTGGCTATTGTTTCGGGACTAAATCCAAGTTCTGCACTGCATTTAGGGCACAAGGGCGTTTTTGATACGAATTTATTTTTCCAGGAAAAATATAACGTTGATGTCTTTATCCCTTTATCAGATGACGAATCATATCTAGCTGGCAAAATTCAAGACCAAAAAACGGGTTTGAAAAACGCCAGACATTTGGTAAAACAATTATTGGCTATAGGATTTAATCCTAAAAAAACAAAATTCATAATCGACCAAATCTATACAGAAATCTACAATTTGGCAATAAAATTCTCCAGATTAGTTACACGGTCAACAATAAAAGCAACTTACGGGCATTCTGAGGAAGTTAACATTGGATTACAATTCTATCCTTGTGTGCAAGCAGCACACATCCTTCTGCCACTTTATTTAGGCTATAAGCATGTTCTCGTGCCAATATCTATTGATGAAGATATGCACATCCGAATATCCAGAGATATTGCGGGTAAACTTAATTTGCCAAAACCTTCCGTATTACATTCTGCATTTATGCCTGGCATAGATGGAGAAAAAATGTCAAAATCAAGGCCGGAATCTGCGATATTTTTAGATGATGATTTAAAATTAGTTAAGAAAAAAGTTATGCGCGCTTTCTCGGGAGGTAGAGGAACTGTTGAAGAGCATAGAAGGCTCGGTGGAATTCCCGAACAAGATGTTGCTTTGAAATATCTAACTGCTTATTTCCTAGATAAAAAAGAAGCAGATAAATTGGAAAAAGATTACAAAGCTGGAAAAATTCTAAGCGCAGAATTAAAAGAAAAACTATATGAAGAATTAGAAAAATTCTTGGTAGATTATAAGAAAAAGTTAGCAAAAATAACTGAAAAAGATGTTGACGCTGTTTTAATGCGCAATGAAAATTGCAAACTAATCTAAACCGTAGAGCTTAAATTTCTATCATTTTAGCTTAAATTATGAAAAGATTAGCAACGGCAATAATTGCGGGCTTTCTCATAGCCATGGGGCTTTTGCTTGTTGGTCAGTATAATATTCCGCAGCAAAACGCAAAAGAAGCAATAATCAGCATAACTTTTGATGATGGTTATGTCTCTGAATATAATTCTGCCTTGGAATTGGAAAAATATGGCTGGCATGGAACAATTTATTTCCCATCAGGGCTTGCAGGCGGTTATTTTGAAAACATTCCTGTTATGAGCTGGGAGCAGGTTTCAGATTTGCAGAACAGGGGACATGAGATTGGCGGGCATACTCTGACTCATGCAAAAGCAAGCAATCTCAGTGAAAGCGAATGGGAATCTGAAATTAAACAGGGAAAAGACTTGCTTGAGCAGCATAACATAACTGTAGAAAGTTTTGCATATCCTTACAATGACATAAACCATACTGAAATCACAAAAGAATATTATCCAATCCGAAGAAATGTAAATGGTGGAATAAACCCTATTGACATGAAAAATGAAACTGAGCTTAATGGGCTTGCCTTAACACATAATAATTACAAGGAGCTTTTGCCAACATATCTGGAAGATTTGAAATCGAATGGTGGCTGGCTTGTTTTGGCAATTCATGATGTCAGCGATAATCCTAGGCCTGATATTGATTTATCGCCAGAAGATTATAATTGGGTTTTAGAGCAAATCAAAAATCCCAACATAACTGTAAAAACTATTGCTGAAGTTGAAAATGAAACAAAGGCTTGAATACGTTGATGTTTTCAGAGGAATTGCTATCGTCTCTATGATATTTTTCCAGCTATTCGACCGTTTTTCCACTAAAAGCATATATTCAGATTTTATTTTGCCGAACTCGCAGTTTAATTTAGTAACAATTTATCCTTGTTTTGGAGTATTTACTTTTGTCGTTGGAATGAGCGTTGTTTTGCTGCTAAATAAATTTTCAGCCTTGAGCAAAGGAACAACATTTTGGAATGTAACTAAAAGATACGGCAAGTATGTACTGCTTAGCATACCTTTCACTTGGTTCATGTTCGGCCTGTCAACTTATCTGGGCTGGGAAGAAGCCATACAAGGCTTAGGCTTGACTGCAATCGTAACTGCAGCTATTTTATTATTCAAGCCAAAGAACAAGCATCTGCTCGCTCTGATTTTTGGAGTAGGCTTGCTTCAAATAGGATTATTTTCAACAGCATTCAGCTTCCATTCCAGTGCTATAGTAAATTTTATAGAGAGCATGCTTTGGCGCGGCTGGTTTTCAGTTACACACTTGCTGCCATTTATGCTGGCTGGTGTTTTGTTCTTTAATCTAATAAGACGCAATAAACCCAAAACAAAAATTCTTGCGCTAGCATTAATATTTACTGTTTCAGCAATTATCCTACATTTTGCAGGCATAAAACTGGACTTTTACAGCAGGACATTCAGCTGCTTCTTGCTGGGGATAGGCGAGCCTGCTTTGATAATTTTAGGAGCGTATGCACTTTGGCAAAAATTCCCTGCCTCTGCCTTGTGGAAAAAGCTGGCTGTTTATGGAAAACTGGCTTTTGGAATATACGTCGGGCACTTCTTGTTCATAATAAAGCCATTAGAATTACTGAAAATTGCAGATTCATTTTCAATTTTAATTTCATTGGCATTAACAACTGTTGCAGTTATACTGGTATATTTTGCCAGCAAATTTTATTTAAGATTTAAAGAAAATCGCCGAGCCCTTTCTGCGAAATAGGAGCTTTTTCCAGTCTCTTCAGGGCAACATCAACACGCTCTTCCGAGAATTCATGTTTTTCCACTAAAATTTCTCTTATCTTTTTTGGATTTGGAGCTTTCCACTCCAAAGAATAATCTGTTACTATTGTTGGCTTCAGGAATAATTGCTTCAAACGATCTACATTTGAAATTTTATCTGAATAATCTGAAAATTTCCCTTCCTTGATGACTTTCAGGGCAGTTTTAGGCCCTATTCCTGAAACACCGCCAGGATTATAATCTGTTCCTATCAACAAGGCAAGTTCAACTAATTTTTCAATGTCTATGCTCAGGAAATTCAGGCATTCAGCTAAGTCTATCAACTCTGGCTCAACAGCAATTGTTTTTGAATCTACTTTTCTTCTTCCACTTATTGTCAGATTTCTAACCAACCTTGTTGTTGCAAACAATAAAGCATCATAATCCTGCGATGCAACCGCCCAAACATCTCCTTTCCTGCACATGTATGCTGCCTGGGCTTCGCCTTCTGCCATGGCTTGTACCCATGGCAGGCCCATTGCACTTATCAGTTCTTTAGATTCCTGGATTATTTCCCTTGTTAATCTGGCTGTTTGCTGTGCATATTTCCTTGCCTCTTCCAGCTGGCCTGCAGCCAGAGCTTCAGCGTGTTTTGCCCTGGCCTGCTCTCTTATTTCTTCCCTGGAAACCTGGACTGAAACCTTTTCAAAAGGGGCTTTTCCATCAAAAACAAAAACTGGCTTCGCTCCAACCTCCAAAAGATTGATTGTCCTGTAAAACAAGCCAGATAAATGTGAAGTAACATTTCCTTTAGAATCCATCAGTGGTTGGCCATCTGGCTGCCTAATTATAGAAAGAAATTGATAGAGTGTATTGAAAGCATCAATTGCTATCTTCTTGCCATTCAGGTCTTCCAGCTCAAACTTGTGTTTTATCAAAAGGTCTCTAAGGTTAACTCCCATGTCTCAACACAAAAGTATAAATGTATAAATGTTTCTAAAGGCTAGCTCGCTTCGCTCGCGGGTTAGTTCCTAACATCAGCAAAAGTTCACCCAAAGCTATAGAAAGTCTAACCAGACATCAAGAGATAACCCTAGCCCAAAGCTCTTCTCACATCAATAATTTCTGCGGACTGGACATCATGAATTTTCTTTATGGCTGCTTCCAAAACATCCATGTTTGATATTTTTTCATCAATCAGGAATATGATTACCAGAGCTTTCAAGCCGAAAGCAACAGGCTCCTGCTTTACAGAGTGTATGACTTTAGCACCGAATTTTTTTATTTCTATTTCACAGGCCTTCTGCATTTTAAGCAGATCTGCGCTTGGATCAGAGGGCATTACTTTTAGCTTTACAATAACATCTGCCATACAATTTATGTCAATTCTCCCTGCATTTTCGTAACGTTTGTGAACATTGAGATAAATTGTACCATTAGAATTATGGACCCTCAAAACCGCATTTGCATCTGTAAGCAACTGAAGTTTTCCTGCAGTTTCCGCATCTCGTTATAGCTTCATTGCAGGC
The DNA here is from genome assembly GCA_964354105.1 of Candidatus Woesearchaeota archaeon. Lineage (GTDB taxonomy): Archaea > Nanobdellota > Nanobdellia > UBA10117 > UBA10117 > CAYGXM01. Next base: position 112,563 of record CAYGXM010000001.1, on the reverse strand, counting down.
AGGACAGCTAAAGCTGGCTGCAGAGCGGTCATTTTCCGTCGATTTTTTGCAGGATATGCACGATTTCATACTGGAAAGGCTTAAAATTAGCTCTTTTAAATGTTGCGTTATGGTATTTGGATTGGCTTCATTCGTTACGGACTTGATTTCAAAATCCGGTTACTTAGGCTTATTTTTTCTAATGACTGGCGAATCTGCACTGTTGCCAATACCTTCAGAAATAGTACTTCCATTTGCAGGCTTTTTGGTCTACTCTGGGCAAATGACTTTCTTTTCAGCAATAGTAATTGCGATTTTAGGGCAACTTTTCGGTTCTATAATTTCATACTCAATTGGCCACTATGGCGGCAGGCCAGCCATACTAAAGTACGGCGAATACCTGCACCTAAGCGAAAAGAAGTTTGCCCGTGTGGACAACTGGTTTAAGAAATATGGCTCTGCAACAATTTTCTTCGGAAGGCTCTTGCCAGTTGTAAGAACTGTGATATCATTTCCAGCAGGCATAGCAAAGATGAATTTCAGGAAATTTTTGTTCTATAGCATACTTGGAATAATTCCCTGGACAATTATTTTTATTTACTTTGGCTATATTTTAGGGGAGCGGTGGCAGGCAATAATAGCAACCTTCGACAAATTCCAGCTGATTGTAATTATTGGAATATTTATAATTATTGGATATTGGATTTGGAAAGCACGAAATGCGCATCAAGCAAATACCTGAAGATTTTATAGTGGAAGAACTAATCAATATTCCGTTGGAAGAAAAAGGAAATCAAACATACTTCTGGCTGACTAAAAAGAACTGGACAACCGAAGCTGCAATAAGGGCAATTTCAAGAGCTTGCAATACATCCCAAAGAAGATTCAAGTTTGCTGGAAGCAAGGACAAGATTGCAATTACAAAACAATTGGTTTCAGCTTTCAAGATCCCTGCAGAAGTCTTGCGAAAAATAAAACTAAAGGATATTTCCATAGACATCATAGGCATTGGCGATGCGCCTATCTCACTGGGGACATTGAAAGGGAATCGCTTTGAGATTATAGTTCGCGATCTCTCAACCAAAGAGATATCAAAGTTGAAGAAAAATTTCGCCAGAATAAAGAAATCAGGCTTCAGGAATTATTTCGGCGAGCAAAGATTCGGCAAGGGAAACACACACATAATTGGAAAATATATCTTAACAGGGCAATTGCATGAAGCTGTTAGGGAAATAGTTTGCTTTGCTGGCGAGAAGGAGCGAGAAGATGTTAAAGTAGCAAAGAAATTTGCTGCCCAGCATTGGAAGGAATGGTCTTCCATCCTTGAAAGATTCCCCCAACATCTGCATTTGGAAATAGATGTAATCAAATGGCTTGTTAAAAATCCCAATGATTTTGCAGGAGCCTTGCGCATCCTGCCAAAACACATAAGGAAATTGTATGTACATGCATATCAGAGCTGGCTTTGGAACTCTGCATTAAAATCGCTTAAAACTGTTAAGGGGAATCTCCCAGTTCCAGGCTTCGCGACAAAACTAAGTAAAGATAGCTTCTCTCAGACAATCAAAAGACTTCTGGAAAAAGACAATTTGACTCTTGAGAGCTTCCACTGTAAAAGGATGCCAGAGATTGCTGTAAAAGGGGAATCTCGTATGGCTGTTATAAAGCCCAAGAAGCTAAAATTTGGTTCTCCAGAAAATGATGATTTCAACAAGAATAAACAGAAATTGAAGTTATCCTTTAACTTGCCAAAAGGATGCTATGCGACTGTACTGTTGGAAGAATTACAGGCTTCAGGCTGATTTTGGGTTGTTGCATTTGTGTTCAGCTTTCCAAGTATTTTTTCTATATCTTCCTGCGTAAGAAATTTATCATATAATGTATTATTAATTACGACAGATGGCGCAGTTGTTATGTTGTATATTGCCTTTATTGTGCTTACAAGAGAATAATCCGCATTTGTATCAAAAGAATAAATCATGGCATCTGGATGTGTTTTCTTTATTTCAGACAAGACAATACCCTGCGCTTCGCAATTATCGCAATCGCCTTGATCTGAATAGAAATAAAGCATTGGAGTATAGTTTGTTCCACATTCTTTGTTTAATTTTTGCACAAATAACCAATGCCGTGTCTCTAAAAGAAAATAATTTTGCTTAATTGAATTAAGTCGGGTTTGTGTCTGTTGTTCCCGCGCATTATTGAACAAAAGTTTTCCTGCAAGCTCGTCTAAACTTGCTGTAAGCCTGTTGAAGCCGCCAAAGCTGCATGGATTTTCCAGCAATAAGTTATATTCGGTTTCGATGCTTGCAGTTTGCAGCGTGATATCGTTGACTGCCTGCTCCAAATCTCCTAATTTAGACCCTGTCAGGGATTTTGAGAGCATAAAGCCTGATAAGAATATTAAGGTAGTGATTGCAAAAATTCCGAGCAATTTTAGAGGACTAACACTGTGCATGTTGCCTCCTTCTTATGCTGTTAAGAATGCTGTTGTCCCACACTGTACCGCCAAACCTGAGCGGTTTTCTCGCGAATATCTTGTATCCTATTGCCATCATCCACCAAATCGAAAAGATGTATATGTATGCTATTCCGTAAGGAATAAAAAGGATTCCAAGCTTCAGGCCGCTCTCTTTCGTCTCTTTAGAGTATGTTTTTGCAGCATACAGCATAATCATGCTGAATACAATCAAGGGTATAGCCAGGATTGTTTTTACATCCGGAGCTCTGCTCATGAACTGCACAAACCAGCTGTGAACTGCAGCAGGCAGGTTATAATTTATTGACTGTAGGAAAAATGGGTATGTAATTATATGCACGCCTGCCCTGTAAAAAGTATATGTTGAGAACATCATCGCCAGTAAAACCGAGATAAACGCCATCGGCAGGATGTAGACCGCCAAAACACCATATCTATAGTGCAAAAGTTCCTTGTATTTTATCATATTTTCAATGAAACCAATGTACCATCTGATTCTCTGTTTTGCCAAAGTTCCCCATGTTTCTGGATTTGCCGCATAGACATTTGCCTCAATTGCGTTTTTGATTCTGAATCTTTTCGCTTGTATACGCATTGCGAGTTCCATATCTTCTGTAATGTTGTGCTCGTCATAGCCGCCATATTCATCAAAAAAGCATTTTCTATAAACAGTCAGCGGGCCTGGCGTTACGTGTATGCTGTTCAGGTTGGCAAAAACTTTTCTGAGAAAAACTCCCATCATATATTCTATCTGCTGTATCCTGCCAAGGACAGATTTCGGATTATGCACCTTTAATGCAGGCGTTACAGCCATTACATCTTTTGAAGTAAAATGCATTATCAATTTCTTCAAGGCATCGGGCTCCACAATTGAATCTGAATCCAATCCGCCGAAAAATTCCCCTTTTGCAAATTTTAGGGCAAAATTAAGCGCCGGCCCTTTTCCTCCCTGCGGAATAGAATAAACTTCTACATCACGAGATTCAAATTGTTTTGCTATCTCATAAGTTCCGTCTGTTGAATGATTATTTTCAACAATCATCAGCTGCAGTCTGTCTTTAGGGTAATCCAAAGCCAATAACGATTCAACCGTTTGCTTTATTGTATCTGCATCGTTGTATGTCGGCACGGCTATTGTTACGGAAGGCCATTCCTTCGGCTCTTTTCCATTCATTGATTTTCTGTTTTCAAAAAAAGTGTAGAGGAAAAAAGTGCTTGCAAACAATGAAATATAAATTCCGAAAAGAGCTAGCCAGTTCAAGATTTCCATTGTACAATCTGTTCCTGGCACAGCAAATGCATAATCAGATACGTGTTGTGTAACAACATTAGCGGAACTTTGTTCCGCTCTATTTGCTTTGCCATTATATCAATATGCCTACTAAATTATACCCTAGTTTATCAGCTGCCAGTATTAGTTCATCAGCATTTATGCCTGTAACATGAACACAACCGTCAATAGTTTCTATTCCTGTTTTATTTCCTATGCTAAGATAAACTATCCCTGTTGTAGCGGAAGTGTCATTGCAAGTTCTTATAGGAATATTTGGATTTGGCGGATTGCTGTCTTCCGTATAGGCACCGACAGTGGTAATATTATATAATGGCAGGATTCTTGATATCTCTGCAGCTGCAACAGCTATTTTTGCAAGCTCTGTATTGTTCGGGCTGACTACAACATAAACTTTTTTCGCTGATAGCAGTTGCGTCACTGAAGTATTATCTATGGAAATGTTGCTGGCATTTCTGGGATCCATCCTAAATGCGATTGGAATTTCGTCCTTGCCGCCGGCATTTATGAAAGTCCCATAAGTCCCATCCTGCAAATCATAGAACGAATAGCCTGATATTTCTATGAGATTAGGGTTCTTTTTCTTGTCTTCATTATCAGGGTTTTCAATATAAGCTGCAAAAACCCAGCCAGTCATTGATATTATAACAACAACAGCAAATACCTTCGCCCAAATAGACATCTTTTTCTTGGACTTTTGCGGTACAGGAGCAGCTGCTGCAATAGCTTCTGCTGCTTCAGGACTTATATCTACCATGTTTCCAGTTTGAGGAATAATGTTTTAAACGTTATGGCCATCGCCAAAGGCGATGGCCTGATATCCCTAATTGCTAGCTAGCCACAAAGCTTAGGTTCGGCGCTTGATACTTCCATTAAGAGCTTCAAAAAATATAAAATAAAAAAAAGAAAAAACCTCAGCTTAAGCTGAGGTGTTTGTCGTCACTTACACAGTCTCGTTTGTCTCAGGTAGTACTGGTGCTGGTGCTGCTACAGTTGGTGCTGACAATGTTATCGTGCCCGCTGTGGACTTAACAATAACTTGCTTGCCAGTCAATGTTGCACTGTATGCGCTGTAGTCTTTCAACACGTTGGCTGCTGCTCTTGTGTCTGCCGCTTCCCAACCAGCTACAATCAAAGCAGTGTTTGTGCCGCCGAATGCATTTTCGACTAGCTTCAAAGTTGCTTCGCCTGCGCCGATTCCTGTGGCAACTGATGCGTCAGTTCCATACGTTGGGTATGTCAAACCTAATGCTTCTGCGGTCAACTTGTTGACAGCTGTTCCGCCGACCAGGATTAAGTTCTGTGCCTTTGCGTCAGTTATTTCTGTGTCTAACTTCGCAACAGGTACACCACTCATTGTTCCTGCTCCGCCTGTTACAGTTGTCTTTGTTCCACTTGAGCTTATCAACACATTTACAGCCATGTCTGCTGTGTCTGATGGTACTTCAAAGACAAACTCATCGCTTGATGCGCTTGCATCGTAGCTGTGCACAATTAGACCCTTTTGCGTCCTTGTGTTTTCTTCCCAGCCTGAGATGTCTTTTGTTCCATACGTCAAATCACTTGCTGTTACTGTGTCGCCGTCGCTGTGTCCTATGTATCCATAGTATAGGTCTGCAGCAGCCCAACCCACTGGTTGTAAGAACAAATTCAAGTTGTTTGTTGTGCCATCATTGTTTTGTTCATCAATGGTAAGGGTCAACTGTCCTGATGCATTTATTACACCATCAACACCTATCGATGAATCTTGGTATTCTAAGGTGAATTTGTCGTCACCTGTTGTGTTAAAGTATGTTAGTGCATCCTTTATTTTATTGTCATCTGTATCTTTGTAGAACACTATTGTGTCGTTTGTAACGGTGTCAAGGTACAAGTATATGTCATCGGTCTCATATGTGCTTACCTTTAGGCCATCGTCACTGCCACCACTTGCTTCTATGTGTACTGCCTTTGCAGATGTCTTAAAGTCTCCACCAGTGCCGTTGTTGTAGCTTAATGTTATGCCACTTTCCGTGCCGATTGTGTATGTCTGGTAGTCATTTACAGTGTATGCTGTTGGCTTTATGGTTACATAGTTGTTTGGTAATGCAAAGCTTCCACCTATTGCAATAACTTCTTCAGGGTCATCATATACCTGGTCCCAAGTTATACCAATTGTAGGTGTCAAGCCGTTTACGCCTGCTAAGTCCCATACCCAATTAGGATCGTCTTCATCTTCACCTATGTATGGATCGTCATTGTCATATGTCTTTGTTGCGTCTTCGCCAATGACCAATGTTGCAGACCTTTCGGCTTTTGTGTCAGAATAGAAAGTCTCTTTGACTTTTATTCTCATTGTGCCAACCTTTTCAACACCAGATACAGTTTCTTGTGTTCCGTCAACACTTACAACGACTGCGCCAGCACTGCCTACATTAATCAACTTTACAGTGTGTCCCAGTACAGTTACGGTGTCGTCTGTGTTCATGAAGAATTCTTCGCCAACTTGTGCAGTTACACTTGTTGCAGTTGTACCAGTTATAATTAACTTCTTTCCTAAGAAGTCTAATTCTATTGGATAACTGTCATCTGCGCCACTCAAGTTAACTGTTGCAGTTGGTGCGTCATCAAACACATAGTAATATCCGATGGAGCCCTTTGGAATTGCCATGAAGGCGTCTTCCTTAAAGTCTTCATCTTGGTTTGCTGCAAATGTCAATCCAGTTTGTATAGATGCAGCATCTGTGCCGATTCCGCTTATCTTCAATTGGTCCGATACGTCGAAGTCGTCATCGCCTTCTGCAATGTCAATAGTTATTGCTGTGTCTTGGAGTCCTGCTAAGTCATCATCGTCTAATGCAGTTGTTCCGAAGTTTGCAGTTGCGTTCAAGTATGTTCCTAAGTCAACTTCCTTCTCTTTTCCACCTGTTACTGTCGTCGTTCCTGCTGTACCGCCTGCTACTTGGGCTAGTGTTGCTGCGATGTCTGTCGCGCCTATGATGTCGCCTGCTGCTGCATCAGAGCCAACTGCAATTAATCCTACCCACTTGCCGTCTGCGACAAATGGTGCTGGATAATCGCTTAGGTCTGTTGCTAAGCCTGCTACGCCAAAGCACGTTGCTGCCATCAAAGCACCGCTTCCAATTGCGGCTATTTTCTTTATTACATTTCTAGTTCGTATTTCCATTTTATATTTTAGCAAATTTTTTGTTTTTGCCTCCTTAACATAAAGGCAATTGAAAATTCTTTAAAAGGATTATGGTTAGATTTTATTTCATACCAATTATATTACAATTAGACAATTTGCAATATGGTATTTATTCTAAAAACAATACAATATGTTAAAAATGTAACTACTTTACAAAATATAGCAAGATGAATAAAGACAAGCTAGAAAAACCAACACTAATTGAACCTCAAACTGGCCCTATAACCATCGCAAAGACCAGAACTAAAGTTAGGGCTAAACTTAAGGTCAAGCCTAAGCTCAGAAAAAACACACCTGCAAAGGTAAAGGGCACGTCTTCTTCCATACAAATTACCCCTGAATCAATTTCTGAATCAAAAATAGAAGGTTATGCGGTTGTTGCCGAGCAATCTCCTTCGATTGCCACAGAAGACGAGATGGAAAGAAGGTCCGCTGCGCAATTAACTGCGCAGGAGCTTTTGGACAAGCCATTGCACGAACTGGAGAAGGACCTTGGGAAGAGAGAAGCCCAAAACATGCTGAAAAGCATGAGAATAATTACTGCAATCATGCTTGGCAAGAACAAGAACAAAGAATTAGCACAAGTTCTGGATACTGATAAAAGTTTTACATCAAAGCAAATCAAGGAACTGGAAGAACAAGGCCTGGTAACAAGAGAGGGCGAAGGCAAGGAAACGACATATTCTGTTGACAGGTTTAATTTAATGAAATTCCTGGAATCAAAAGTTGTAATAAAGTGGGGCAAAGGCAACAAACCTAAAGAAACTAATGCTCAGAAAAAAGAACCTGAGGACAAAAAAAATGGATGAAACGAAAAAAACAGTTGAAGTAAAATATGAAATACAGTTAGGGCAGCTGCTAGGAATAGCCTTGCTGGGAGTCGGGCTTGCTGTAATCCTTGGCTTTTTCGTAGGAAACGGCTATGGTTATGCAAAAGGCTTCAGCCAGGTTGAAGTAGTCAAGCCAGATTACTGCACTTCAGACACATCTGCAGGCATTGTAAATGTAAGATGCAACGAGCTTGGAAATGTAAGCATGAAGGAATTTTGCAGTTGGGCCAGCCCTGAACTGAAAGAAAAAGTAAAGCTTGTGCTAGTTACTTAATTTATTTTATCATAACTAGCACAACTAACTCTGATGTTAGCTCTTAACACAAGCGAAATTCATATTTCGCTGTGCAACAAAATTCTCAAGATTTTGTTTGCATTAGCGAGCCCAAGTTAGCTAGTTGAGAAAAACTTTTTGCAGATTGAGAGATTCCATTTCGCAAGGTATTAATTCTCACGTGGCAGGTTTATCTGCAGGCTTAGTTTCTTTCTTTTTCAATTCTTTTCCCAAAATTCTCGTTTCGGCCCTTAATGTTTTTACAGTTGCATCATAGTTGTGCAGTTTTGCAGCCAAATCATTTAAAATTCCATTCAGGTAAGGTGTGTCTTCTGTTATTGTTTCAGGGTCTATGATTTCAATAGATGAAGGCATATAATCAAAAATCAATCCGATTAATGTTGCGAGATTCTGGACATCGCAGTAGAATTCTACGAATCCGCTCCAGATTTTAGAATTTTTTATCTGCTGCGGCTCCCGCACCATTCTTTTTGTGACTTTTACAGTCTGCAGGCCTTCAGCAAATTTCTGCCCCAATAAAACAATGGTATTTTCGATATGTTCCTTTGGAAAGCCGGCTATTTCAACAATCATTCTTGTCTTCAGCCATTTCTGCTGTTCAGCCATAATTTTTACTGAGAACTATGTCTTTTAAGGATTCTGCTTTCGCAACAGCATCAGAAGCAGCAAGACTACAAATATCAGCAGAACCGCAGTAAAAAGCCAGAAAGCAACTCCTATCGAAGTGCTGCCTGAACGCCAAGTGTACGCTCCTGTGACATAATCACCCTTTGCGGATGCGTTTGCTGTGCTGTTTCTAAGAGATATCCCTAAAGTTCGGTTTTCGTCAGCAGTGATATTATTATTTTCCTGAACTTCTTCAAGTATTGTTTCATTTTCATAAACAATTATATCTTCGCAGGCGTCGTTATTGCTTTCACCAGGATCTTTAAATGGAGCATCAGTGATTTCCCCGCAAAGTTCATACGTGCCAAAACTTTCTGGCGTCCATTCACCTGTGCCTATGGATTTGCTTTGCTTGAACTCAACTGTAAATGAATCTTCAAATTCCAAATTACTGTTTAATTTAACAGTAAATTCAACAGTAACATTCATGTATGGCTGATTCGTTTTATAGTCGAGATTTGTAAGCTTGAAAAGATTTTTTGCATCTGTGCCTTGAGTGGCATTTTGTATTTTAACTTCTAATTTCAAGTCGTACTGCTCTTCCTCAGGCAGAGGCTCTTCATCATCTGCACAATCATTTGTTGAACCTGGTGTTGGAATCCCCTCGCAGAAAACTCCATCTACTAACTGTATGGTATTCCCTTCATCTGCAATATCTGAATAAGTAGCATTTTCAACGATATTTCCAGATGAATCATTCAGCGCTATCCAGTCCCCATCATTGTTTAAGCCTAAAGAGCTTGCTTCTAACAGCATTCCAGTGTAAGAATAGTTAGCTGCAAAAGTTGCTGCACTTTCTGCAATAATCGAATAAGCGCCAGGGGCTAAAATCCAATCGCCATTAACTAAACTTAGAGTATGTTTTGTAGGGTCTAAGACTGTCCAGCCACTAAGATTTACACTTGTGGCTCCATCATTATACAATTCAAGCCATTCTTCGCTTTCATTTACAGGGTCATACATAACTTCTGAAATCTGAATAGCTGAAGCACCTGAAATACAGCATAGCACCAACAATAAAAGTAGCCAGCGCATATCTACTACACATTAGTGAATTATATATAAAAGGTCGTATTCTTTTGTAAACTTATGGCGTTCTTTAAGAAAAAACAAGCTGAAGACTATGGCGAATTACCCCCTTTGCCTGAAGCTGAAGGTGAGGAACTACCTCCACTGCCCCCTTTGCCTGGAGAAGAGGAGCTTCCTCCAATGCCAGAGCCGGAAGAAATGCCTGCTAGAAGAATGAGGCCTGCAGGACCTGCAATCCCTGAAACATCCTGGCAGTCAACACCTGCTATTGAAAGGCCGGTTGCAACAGTCTTTGTAAAACTAGACAAATACAGGGACATTATGCGAACTGTTTCTGAAATTGATGACAAGCTAGCAGAATTAAAGGGAACATTAGACAGGATTGCTGCAATAAAGAGCAGGGAAGGGGAAATCATAGATGGCTGGGCAGCAATGCTAAATGATGCAAAAGCAAGCATAGATAATGTTCATTCTAAATTAACCAAGCCCGAAGCCTAATCAAATTGGCCCAATTCTTTGTAAGACCTAATTGCGCGGTACTTTATTTCCACTCCAGGTACGCCTCCGTCATTAAACCGATAAGGTTCGCCACTTTTATCCCATCCTGGCGTTAAGGAAATACAGTCACGTTCAAGCTCTTTAACAAAACCTATAATCTCTGCACCATTGGAAAGTGTTAATTCTAGTTTACTGCCTTTTTCAATAAGTTGCTTTTCTAATTCTTTTTTCGTAATGGGTTCCAAATCTTTTCTTAAAACTTTACAGGAAAGTATATGTCTATAGGGAATTAGTAACGAATGCACGCCAGCGCGGGCTTCAGCTACGGAATTGGCAACCGCAACATCACGGTATTGAAATTCCATAAAATAACAAATATGTTTTCCCTCTGGCTGCAACATCAAACTTAGCTTATAGTTTTCTTTAATGCCTGCTTTTTCAAAATCTTTTTTAGTTACCATTTAACTTGCGTTTAAACGCCTTCTGCCATCTCCCAGAATTCTATAGCCTATTACCTGTTCAACATAGCCCCAGTCAGTATTATCTTCCGCACCATAACCATTGTTATTATCGTATACCGGATCTTTCGACTTAAAAAAAGGTATCTTGGAAAATGTTTGGTTTCTTTCATTATGTGAAAGTGTGATATAATTATCTGTAAGCTCTACGACATAGCCAACAGTTCTAAATAATTTCTTCAACCGCCCTGGTAATTCCGGACAAGGCCTTTGCCACAGCACAATTATTTCTAACAAACTGCCTTGTTTAATCCCTCTGCGCTCAAAATTAGTTTTGGTTATTGCCATTGCCTTAACATAATTACGTAAGAAAATCTATTAAACCTTTCCCAATTCTGATTTTAATTCTGCCAGATTCTTTTGCAGGTTCTGCAATGCTCTATGTGATCTTGCAATCAGCTCCCTGTCGGATTCTGTCATGATTGGCTTTGTCGGCCTTGCTGTAAACTCGACAATAGATTTTGCAGTTGCAGGTTTTCTTGCCGACTTGCCTGGCTGCTTTATTGGCATCATTCTGATAAATCTGGCAATGTCTTTTTCTATCAAATTCAAAAGTTCTTCCGCCCTTTTTACGTGCATGTGTTTTTCAATGTGGAGATTTGCGGCCTCTTTTGCTGCCTCCAGTTCTGTCGAGATGTCTGTAGAAGATTTTGACAAATCTGAAGTTATCATAGAATACTCTGGAACTTCAACATATCTAACCTGTTCGGCCATTAAATATTAAGAAATTTTGGCTAATATAAAGATTTGTTATCGAGGTGCGGGGAGAAGGATTCGAACCTTCGAAGGCACTAAGCCATACGGTCCTAAGCCGTACCCATTTGACCACTTTGGTATCCCCGCGTTAATAGGTGACTTGAAAATGACTTTTAAAGTTTAGCTTTATGATTTAGCCATGGAAAAGTTAAATGCCGAGAAAATTGGCCCATTCATAGAAGCCACTAGCGATTATCTGGGCAATTTTCTTATAGAAACAGACAAGTCTGCCATTGATGTTTTGCAACTCCTTTTCGCGCCCTTAGACCAAATGAAATTAAATCGGATTGCACTAGCGGCAGCTTGTTATCACTTTAGTGGGCGAAGATATGTACCACTTATCAAGACGGCTGGCGAATACAGAGCAACTGGCAACGTTAGTATGAGAGTAAACGATAACAAAGTACTCATAAAACCAAGTGGAGAAGATTTTTGGCAGATACAAACTTCAGACTTTATTCTGGTAGATTTAGAAGGTAGAATCTTAGAGGGCACAAATAAACCTTCTATCGAAACGGGTATGCATGTCAGCATTTACAAAGAGCGCCCAGATATTAATGCGATTATTCATACACATCCGGTGTGCACAAAATTATTTGCAAATTATTTTGATAAGCTAGTAATCGAAGATCCAGACCAAAATATACACTACGAAGTTCCGGTCATACCCTTTTACGAACCGGGATCGAAAGAATTAGCTGTGCATACTGCAAATGCATTGAAAGTTATAGACACAAATGCAGTTATACTTAAAGACCATGGATTGGTTAGCATAGGAAAAACGCTAACAGATGCGGTTAATTTTACAGAGGAGATAGAAAATGAAGCGCGTATAGAAGTGCATAGACTATATCGCCGAAACAAATTAACGGTTAAAGAAGCTCGCCAATTTTTGATTGTTGAAACAGAAAGATAATTTTTAGTGGGCCCAGCAGGATTCGAACCTGCGACCTCCTGCACGTCAAGCAGGCGTCATTTGCGGATACGCAAATCAGCGAAATTGGCTTTTGCCGATTTCAGCGCATAACCACTAGACCATGGGCCCAGGTCTACAGTTTAAAGAAAACTTGAATGCTTTTTAACGCTTGCGAGCCAGATGCTTTAAAGTGCTGTGACCATTTTGCACGTAATGCCGGACTTTTCTTTCTGTATCCTTGACATGTCTTACTTTAGCCAAAAGCGCATCCCTCAAATACTGCGCTCCAAACAATAAGGCTAAACCCAGGAAAACCAAGCCTATGGATTTGTAAACTCCATATGCATAGCCGATTGCAGAATTAAATTCTAGCTGGAAGGCATGCTGCAGGGCTTTTGCAATAGCAGGAATCACAACAATTTCATCTGGAAAGGGGAATAATATGAAAACTGCAATTGCTGTACAAACTGTTGCTAAAAATCCTCTTATGCCTAGTTGTCTGGGAGTATAATGATAGTATCTATAGACAGTATACTCGTCTGATTCTGAATACTTTGCCTTAAATTTGTAACGCATTTTGCTGGCTTCATCGTGGGTTTTATGCTTTCTTGGATTTTATTTATAAAGATTTGTTTACTCAAAAGAAATGCGATAAACTGCGCCGATAGTCTAGTAGCAGGACATGAGCTTCCCAAGCTTAAGACCGGGGTGCGAATCCCCGTCGGCGCATAAGTTTTTAATTAAGTATTTTGTTAATTAAGCCATGAAGTCTTACTTCATGGCCACTGAGCACGTCTTGCGACAGCTGAAATTGCTAATTTCTCTAATCGTAACCATCTTGGTTACAGGTTTAGTTGGCTTTATGGCATTTAGCAAGCAAAGCTTTACTGGCGCATTTGGATTGACAATAGAATCGCTGGCCGGCAAGGCCTCGGAAACAGTACAACCTCACGGTCTAGTGATAGGGTTAAATTTATTTGGGGCCATAATCATATGGTTTGCGATATGGGCTGCTTTTGCGCTCGCAGTAGAGGGAAAATTTGGGGCATTCCTAAAGGAGGCTAGAATGGTATCTGACATAAAGAAGATGAAAAATCATTACATAATTTGCGGATCCGGCAAAGTTGGCCGAAACATCGGCCAAAGACTAATAGCTAAAGGTCATTCAGTCGTATTCATTGAGAAAGACAAAGATGTTATCAATAAATTGAAGGCAGATAATCGCAATGTCTTAGATGTAGGCCCTATCGACGAACATGTTCTGAAAGATGCAGGCATCGAGAGAGCTGCTGGAGTTGCAATCGCCCTTGGAGACGACGGCAAAAACATGCTATTGGTAATAACTGCGCGAGAATTGAATCCCCGCGCCAAAATAGCAGTAAGAGCATCTGACCCTAAAATGGTGCCAAAGCTGAAGAAAGCTGGCGCAGACTACATCTTATTGCCAGAAGTTTTGGGTGGAATAAAGCTAGCTGATGCTTTAACTGGAAATGCTGATAAAAGCTTGGTTTTTGTAAACGATACGAAATATCTAGTATAGAGGAAGCTCTCATTGCGAGCAAGGTTTCGTTCCAGAAGGCTTTCCAGACCTTAACAGATTCCCTTTGCTATTTGTCTATACAATTCTAAACAAAAATTTAATAGCTAGAACATTTCTGAAAAAGTATGAACACCAGCAATTTGGACAGGGCATTTGACATAGTACGACAACAGCCTGCTCTTCCTATTGAAGTTGCATCAAAATTAGGTGTTGACAGTTTTATAGCCAAGGCTTTTCTTGATCAGTTGGTAGAAGCCCACAAATTAAAGATGACTTCTGAAAAAGTCGGTGGAGTCCCTGTTTATTTCGTAATTGGACAAGAACTTGTTGCAGATTCCAAAATCAAAAAACTTCTTGGCATCAAGCCCACTGCAAGAACTTTTGCGGCAACAGTGCCGCAAGGCCCTGCACTTGAGCAAAAAAGAGCCGACTTCAAAGCCAGACTTGAAGAGATAGAAAAGAAAGAAGCTGAATTGAAGAAATCTAAAGATATTAAGATTGCTGTAAAAGCCCAGGTAAAAGTAAAAGATTTTGTAAAGCCAAAGGTTGAAATTCAAGTTGCCAGGAAAGAAGTTCCAAAGCCTATTGCTCCTGCCGTTAAAGAAGTTGAAGTTGCTAAACCTCAAGCAGCAGAAACGCCTTCTGAAACTAAAGAGATTCAAGAAAAACCGTCGATAGAAGCTCAAGTTGTAACTGCGGTCAAAAAACTGATTACAGGTGCAGCAAGCCCTGCCATTGAATTAACATTGTCACAGTTAAATTCTGCTGGCGCTGAAATTTTATCAAAAGAAATCATCAAAAGAGGGAAGGAAGCATCAATTATTGCAAAAATCCCCAGCAGTATCGGGCTTTTGCAGTTTTTGGTAATTGTGCAGAGCAAGAAGACAATAACAAAAGATGATTTATCCCTGGCGTATGCAGCAGGCGTTGACAAGAAACTGCCTGTTTTGCTGTATAGCCCTGGCAAGCTGGCAAAACCTGCACAGAATTATTTGGAAACAATATCTGGAGTTGTCAAATTCAAGCAGCTCGTAGGTTAGGCTTTTGTTTTAACGAAAACATTAACTGACTGTAGTCAGTTTTATAAAGGGAATTTAAGATTGCATTTTCAGCGGGGTAGGGCAGCCTGGAGACAACACGAAAATGTTGCCAGATTGCCCGCTGGGCTCATAACCCGATTTCGCAAGCGAAGTTTGCGAGAGGTGAAGAGGTCGTAGGTTCAAAACGAGCTACACCTTGTAGTTCAGTGGAATTCCTACCCCCGCTACATAATTACTAATTTTAGCATAGTGCTTAGGGTTGCGCGTACCAATAATTTTCATCCACTTGCTTATTTCAGGAATGCCATTTATTCGCACAAGACTTCGTCCTCTGTCTTCTTTATAGATTGGATATTTGCGAAATTTAAAGTTAAACATTTCTAACAAATCTATAAATTGGTCTTGCATGGGTGAAGGAGAAAATTTCATTTCTAATCTCGGGCACCGCTTTTGATTTCGCCTATCGGTTCGTTTGTAGGATGTTATACAGCCATCAGTATCGCAATAGCCACGTAGTACATATTTGCCAAGTTTTTGGTTAATAAAACCATTAGGAATAATAGCTCTTTTCCACTTTGGAGCTCTGATTAAGCCTAGCTTAAATAAAAAGCTAGCAATTTCTTTGCTATAAACCCTAATATCTACTGCATTAGCATTTTTACGCTTAACAACTTTAGCGTTTAAATTAAATAGCTCGTTTATAATTTTAACAACATAAGTAGTATAGTCCACTTCATCTATACTATGCATTGTTATTTGTATTCCTCTTTCGTTCAATGAACCATCGCCCAACATAATACCTACAAATTCGGCTAGCTTAGGATCGTTTGGTTGCGGAAATTTAATATCCATTTTACTTTTCCAAGTATTTTTCAATTAATTCTTCTATAACATCTGAATACTTTCTATCTGCCAACGTTGCCTTTACTTTGAATTTTTTCCAAGTTTCTTTATTCACTGTAAATATCGCTTTTACACGTTCTGTTTCTTTAGCCATAATTATATATTTATGTATTTACATATATTTAAAGCTTGTGCTTAGATTTTTATAGTCTGTAAATAGTTTAAAGTCACATGAAAATCTGCGGAGTTGACGAAGCTGGCAGGGGTCCTGTTATAGGCCCTCTTGTAATCTGTGCTTATTGCATAGACGAAAAAGAGCTTCCAGAGCTCAAGAAATTAAATGTCAAAGATTCTAAACTTCTAACGCCAAAACAACGGAATTCTTTTTACAGCAAATTAAAGAAATTATCAAAAGATTTCAAATTAGCAGTTATTTCAGCACAGGAGATTGACAGCAGGAATGCTGTTGGAACAAATTTAAACCAGCTTGAAGCTTTGAAAATTGCTGAGCTTCTTGATGATCTTTGCCCTGATGTGGTTTATGTTGACTCGCCAACTTCGCCAAAAGCGGATAAGTTTGCAGAAATGATTCTGAAAACTTCCGTACATAAACATATCAAAATAGTTGCAGAACACAAAGCAGATTCCAAATATCCGATTTGTTCCGCAGCGTCTATAATTGCAAAAGTTGACAGAGATGATGAAATTGAAATGATAAAAAAAGAGATTGGCCTAGATTTCGGTAGCGGATATCCTGCAGACCCCATAACTAAAAGATTTGTCAAGGAACACTGGGAAAATTCACTTTCACAATATATTAGAAAAAGCTGGGGAACTATCAAAGAACTTGAAAAGCTTAAAGGACAGAAGACTTTAACAGAATTTGAAGACTAATTCCTTTTTGAAGCTCTATGAGTTTGTAAAGCTTAACTCCTTAGCATTGCAGAGAAGGAAAGCCAACTAACATTAAAGACTAACACCGTAGTTTTCAGCTTTCTATAAGTCGTATTCTGGGATTAACAAAAGTTTTAAAACAAGCTCGGCTATCTGCACCTTAATGGGCACTGCTATTAAGTCGCTGCATATGCGTGGCTTCAAGTCTTTTAACAAGAAGATAGACATAATTTTCCAGCCAGGCCTAAACTGTGTTATCGGTCCTAATGGTTCTGGCAAATCCAATGTCCTCGATAGTTTATGCTTCATTCTGGGAAAAAGGTCGTCCCACGACATGCGAGCGGATAATTTCGCAGATTTGTTGTTCAAAAGGAAAAGTGCATCCGCGTCCGAAGGCGAAGTCTGCATTGTTTTAGACAACAGCAAGGGTATGTTTCCACTTGGAGAAAAAGCTGTTGAATTGAAGAGAAAAATCAAGAAAACGGGCCAGACACAATATAAAATAAACGGGAAAAATGCCACAAGAATACAAGTTCTCGACCTTCTAGCGCCTGCAAGGATCTTCCCGGACGGCCACAACATAATCTTGCAGGGCGATGTTGACAAGTTTGTAGACCTAAAACCGATAGAGAGAAGGCAATTAATTGAGGAAGTCGCAGGAATTGCAATTTATGAGGAAAAGAAAGCCAAAGCATTATCTGAATTAGGAAAAGTTGACGAAAAATTGAGGGAAGTAAACATTGTTCTGAAGGAAAAAGAGACTTACATGAAAAATCTGGATGATGAAAAGAAAGGCGCCCAGACTTACAGAGAATTGCAAACTGACATTAAAAAATTCCAGACTGGCGAATTATCATTAAAGAAAAAATACGCGCTTGAAAGAAGGGATAAGGTTGCCGCAAGCATCGAGGCCAAAATTATGGAAATAGATAACATTAAACTCGAAATTGAGATTTCCAGCAAAAAAATTGCACAATTCAAGCAGCAATTGGAGAAATTGGAAAAAGAAATTCAAAAGAAGGGTGGAGAAGAATCTTTGCAATTGAACAGGCAAGTTGAAGCCGTTCGTGTAGAATTAGAAAAGGCCAGAACGTTAATCTCGACATCATTAAGCCAGATAGAGCAGGTGCAAAAGAGAAAAGCTGACTTGGAACAAAACCTTTCTACACTAGGCAACAGGCTGAAAGAAAACGAATCTGAAAGAAATAATCTGGAAAAAGAACTCTCCGCTATAGAAAAGCAGGAATCTGCATTGAAAAAAGGCTCAATTGCAGATTTGAAGGAATTAGAAGCTGATGTTGATAAATTTGAGAAAGACGCTGATGCTCTAAAAAACAAGAGGGACAAGACAAACTCTGAAATTCAACAATTTAAGGCAAAATTCCAAGTTCAAGAGAGTGAATTAAGATTTATCGAAGACAGAATTGCACAGCTAAAAAATTCAACAAAAGATTTCTCCGTTGCAAAGGAGCAGCAGCAAAAATTAATGAAAGAAATTGATGTGCTGGCAAGGGAAGATTCCAGGCTTGCTTTAGAGCTTGGTGAGCTGAGAAAAGAAATTATCGGCAAAGAGGAGAAGCTTACAAAAAATAAAATTCTTTCCAGGGGCTCACAGGAAGCCCTGTTGAGGGATGCTGCAATTCGCGTGCTGAAAGAAAAAGACATATCTGGAGTTTATGGAACTGTTGCTGAATTAGGGAATGCAAAACAGCAATATGCAACTGCATTAAGCATAGCAGCCGGCAACAGGATGAGGAATATTGTTGTTGACTCTGTAAATACTGCCATAAAATGCCTGGAAATGCTGAAAAGCTCTCGTGCAGGTGTTGCAACATTCTTGCCTTTGGATAAATTAAAGATGTCTACGGAAGATGTTCCAGAAGCTGTCCTGAAAAAATCCGGCGTTTTGGGGCTGGCGCACACTTTGATAGACTGTGACCCAAAATACAGCAAAGTTTTCAAATATATTTTTAGAAACACCATTGTTATTCAAAACATAGATATTGCAAAATCAATCGGCGTTGGAAAATGCCGAATGGTCACTTTAGATGGGGACTTATTCGAGCCCTCAGGGGCTATAACTGGCGGCTTCAGGCAAGCGGCAGGCATTGTTTTTGAGACTGTAGCAAGAGAGCAGATTGATAAATTAGACTTGGAACTTGGGAAATTAAATGAACAATTCTCCGAATTAGGAAAAGAAAGGGCCAAATTAGAAGATAAATTATTTGAGCTCAGAAAAGCAAAGGCTGAAGTAGACGCAAAGGCTGAGCTTACGGAAAAAGGCCAGCTGACCAGGGATATTGGCGGCTTAGAGAAGCGCGCCTCCCAACTGAATGATTCTGCAAAAAAGAATTTCTCAAAAATAGAAGAATTGGAAAAGGATCTTGCCGAACTTGAAGTAAAGATAACAGAGAAAGTTTCAGAAAGAAATGCCATCAAAACACAACTGCACGATCTGCAGTTTGGCGACTCTGCATCTAAAGTCGAGGAATTGCAGCAGAAAAAATCTGAGTTTGAGACTAAACTTGCGGCAGTAAAAGCGACGATTGAAAATGCCCTTTTACCTGACAGAGAAAACACATTGCGGGTTTTGAAGGAATTGGAAAAGGAAAAGAAATCTTTCGACAAACAGATTTCAGAAGAAGAGTCCAAAGTGAAAAACTTGGAGAAAAATCTGGAAGCTAAGGAAACGGAACAGGAAAGCTTCCATGGCAAATTAAAGTTGGCTTTTGAGGAGCAGGCTGGGTTGAGCAATCAGTTGAGAAGCGCAGAAGCAGATTACAATAAATTCTTAATGCAACAAAATGTAATTGGCACAGAAAAAAATAATTTTGCGATTGAAAAAGCACAATACGAGGCTGAATTGGCTGCTATTGGAGAGGAATTGAAGCCTTTTGTTGGCATAGAGCCTGTAGAATTCAAAACTTTAGAAGAGGCGAGAAAGAAAATTAATGAGGCACAAGTGAAATTAGAGTCGCTCGGAAATGTAAATATGCGAGCTTTGGAGGTTTTTGAAGATGTAATCAAGGAATACAATGAGCTTGCTGTCAGAGTTTCAAAATTACAGGAAGAGAAGAATTCAGTCTTATCTTTAATAGAAGAAGTTGAGAATAAAAAGACTGATGCATTTATGAAAACTTACAATGAAATCAATGGACATTTCTCAACAATTTATGCTAAAACGAACGCAAAGTATCTGGGCGATTTGCAACTGGAAAACCTCGAGAAGCCGTTTGAAGCTGGCATTTTAGTCCGGATAATGGATTCAAAGCGGAAAAGAGTTTCTGCAGCTTCTTTGTCTGGCGGAGAAAAAGTTCTTGTTGCTCTCGCATTTATTTTTGCGATCCAGGAGCATGAACCTGCCGCTTTCTATCTTTTAGATGAGATTGATGCTGCCCTTGACAAATTAAACTCTGAGAAAGTTGCAAAACTTTTGAAAGAATACAGTACTAAAGCGCAGGTCATTGTTGTTACGCACAACGATTCTGTAATATCGGAGGCAGATTCGGTTTATGGTGTACATATGAATAAGGAAGGAGAATCTGTAATAGTCAGCATGAAAATATGAAACCAAAATTTACTTTTTCATTTGTAGAAATCAAGCACATAGCTGCCGCTCTTGTCGCTCTGGCGTTTTCATTCCAGTTTATACTTTTCAGGGACCAAATTTTCGGCCAAGGTTTATTTTCCAACATAACTGCGATGCTGGTTTTCTTTTTGCAATCATTAGTTGCAGTTGGCTTTGCTTTTGTCTTGCATGAATTGGGGCATAAATTCATGGCACAGTCGAAAGGCCTTTGGTCTGAATTCAGAGCCTGGCCAACCGGCTTGCTTCTAGCAATTGGTATGGCAATCATATCAAGAGGGGGATTTGTCTTTGCAGCTCCTGGTGCAACAATGATCTCTCCTGTCAAAAGAAATCGATTTGGCTACACCATGCAAATATTAAAGCCAAAAGATTTGGGCGAAATTGGCGTAATCGGACCTGTAATAAACATAATACTTTGTTTGGTATTTGGAGCACTTGCACTAGTTTCACCGCTATTGATTTTCAAAATCGGCGCCCAAGTTAATGCGTGGCTGGCAATTTTCAATATGATTCCAATTTCTATGCTGGATGGAGCAAAAGTTTGGCATTGGTCTAAGGGGATTTGGGGAGGTGTGATGGGCCTAAGCGTCCTCATGTTCATCCTTACGGTGATGCTATGACTGAAATAAAGAATTTGAATCCGAATGAAGTTGTCCATAATTTGATTTTCCAGGAAGATGATGTTACCTGGCAGTCTGTCATTTACGAACTGGCCAGGGAAGGAAAAATAGACCCTTGGGATATTGACATTTCTGTTCTTTCTGTTGAATATCTACAGATGGTTAGAAAACTGAAAGAAATGAATTTCCGCTTGTCTGGCAAGGTCATTCTCGCTGCAGCAGTTCTGTTAAAAATGAAGGCGGAGCGCATCGGTTTGGAGCAATTATATTTGTTGATGAATCCTCCTGAGGAGCCGGAAATTGATGCAGAGGATGGCTCGGAACTTGAGAAGCATTTTACAAAAGCTGAATTACAAAGCAGAATTCCTTTCCCTAGAAAAAGAAAGGTCACAATTTTTGAATTGGTTGAATCTTTGAAGAAAGCTCTTGAAGTAGACGAGAGAAGAAGGCAGAGAGTTTTGGATTTAAAGCCTGCTCCCAGGCTTTTAAATATAAAAAAGCCGGATATTTTTTCAAAAATCCAGGTTGTATTTTCAAAACTCAGAGAATTAGCTAAAAAATTCAAGAGCAAATTGATACCATTTGAAGAAATAATTCCGAGCACAGAAAAAAGGGACGTGATTTGGACACTCATACCATTATTGCATCTGGCAAACGAAGGTAAACTGGATTTGGTGCAAGAGGAAGCATTCGGCAAAATATTTATTAAAACATCTGAAAAGGAGCTTAGCAAGCCGTTGAAGCGGGAAAGAGAAATTACTGAAGATGAAACAGACGAAGAATAAAAAAAATCTGGATATCGAACCTGAAGATCCATTTGAACAGCCGCAAGAGCCACAGCGGCAGGAAGAAAGCCCTCCATCAAAGCCAGACCTCAATGCTGAACTAAAGGCAAAAATAGAATCTGTACTTTACTGCATTCCTGATGGTGTTACTGTTGATGCCCTTGCAAACAAGCTCAATCTTGGATTGAAAGCGGATGTTGGCAAGCTTCTCAGGGAACTTCAGAAAGAATATGAGACTAGAAAAGGAGCTATCCAATTAATCCAAGACGGCAGCCGCTGGAAATTTTCAATTCCAAACGAACATACAACTTTAGTTTTGGATGCTGCATTGCCTGAATTTGACAAATCCATTTTGGAAACGCTGGCATACATAGGCTGGCGTGGTGGCAGCAGACAATGTGATGTTGTTCGTGTAAGATCAAACAAAGCGTACAATCACATCAAACTTCTGATAGAAAAAGGCTTCATAGAATCACATAAATCAGGCTTATCAAAATGGCTCCAGCCAACAAAAAAGTTCTATGAATACTTTAATGTAAAGTCAAACCAAAAGCTTCCAATTTCAAAAGCGGTTGAAGAAAGACTAGAGGCTGCTGAAAAGGCTGCAGAAGAAACTAAAGCTCAAGATGAAGATAACAATAATGAAAACGAAGAGCTAAGTGATGAAAAGCCAGACAGCGGCGGGGAGCCAGAACCAGAAGAGCCAGAAGACGAAGATGACGAATTCAGCAATCCTGATAATGAATAACTCAAATTTAACTAATTTGAGGGATAGAAAAATCACTAATTTTGACTGTGGATTTTTCTATAATTAAAGATATTCTGAAAAGTATGCTATTTCAAAATTTACTTGTTTCGGATTTTCAAGATATGGTGGTGCAATGTGCTCTGAAACATAATTTCTAAAAAAGCCCAGCACGTCCAAAAGCGTTCCGGAATCTGTTGTTATTTTTGCTTTCAACAATTTTTTATCGCTCCCTTCAATAATATATTTCAATTCTTCGATGTTTGATGCTTTTTCAAAAAGTGGCTTTGCACAATCATAATGTATCGAATGTCCGTGCCTGCTTATTTTGAAAAATGTATCCTCCCATTTTTGCTCTCTCAGCTCTAGGGCTATGCTCGCCAAGTTATCATAATTAACTCTAAATTCTAGACCTATATCCGAGCCTTTTACTGCAAGAACTATTTTCTGGTATTCTTCGCTCGATACTGCTTTTTCGACTTCTGCCTTGAGCTTATTTCTATCCACTTCAATGGAGTCATCAATTATTTTTCTAAATAAATCTAAAAAATCATATTTTCCAAATCTTATAAAATATGCATCATTCTGCCTAGAGTAATACTCAACTTGGACATAATTATTACCAGATTCACAATTCCCCCAATCTTCAGTCCTAGTATACGTTTTTAGTTTCTCGCCGCAGCTCAGACACTTAAATTTCAAATGTTGAGATGGACTTGTTCTCTCAACCATTTTTCTCCGTATATTTTGCTTTTAGTGCAATAAACTCTGTATAAAAATCACCATTAGTGATTAGATTAATTTCTGTTATTTGCTCAGGTAGGTTTTTGGGTATAATTTTTACTTCATATCGGCGAAAAAATGATCCCATTCTGTGGCCCTTTTCATCTTTTTGGTTAAATATATCATCCAGGGAATTAAAACTCTTGCCAAATATCATTTTCGTTACAAACTCTTGTGTTGCGAGTGGTAGCATAGAATAATTTTCAGTTGGCTCCACAACTATAGTCATTTTTTCTCCTCTCGAACTAAATCTGCATATGATTTGTGAATAATTGGCTTATCCTGCAGGCCCAACTGCTTTATCATATCAAGAATCTTCTCTTCAGTAGGGCCTTCTATCTCTACATAGTTGGGTATGGAAGGATATGTACGATGGCATTGGGTTTTGTCCAATTCAAACTTTTCATCGGATGCAACAATAGTATCCAAACATATTCGAATACCACCGGATGAAAACACCATGCGGGTCTTTGCATAGCCTGAATAAAATTTTAAGCCAATGGCATTAAGAATTTGCTTAAATGTGTCCTCATAACGTACTTCAAAAGGAGTTTCAAGCTCTTCGCGACAATTTACTATTTTACCAATATTTTTGCCTTTGTAAGTAATATACGAACTTGCCAAAGAACCTTCTTGGCTTACTAATCTTAACCTTAAAATTTCGCCTTTTGCCCAAGGAATAATGTAAATTATATTTTTTTCGAGGATATAATGCGGAGATGCTTCATATGCTGAGCGATTTACTTTGTGGTACAAAGATTCCCCCTCGCCAGGATTTAGCTGAATTTTAGCTTCAATCTCTTTTCCCATGTTTATCTCCTAAAACTGCATCGAAAATGTCCTTGCTATTTTCCTCTAAAGATTTAGAACAGTCTATTATACGATCCGCATAAAAAGAATACAGAGTGTACGCTTCCTTTAATTTAGACAGAAAATCTTCATTCATGACTCTGCCAATAAAATTATGATGCTTATTTTCCCGGTGCATAGCTTCTGCGGGATTTATCAAAAACATTAAAACAACATCTTCCAAATCAGTAAATTGTTTAAAGTATTCTAATTGTGCAATGTATTGTTTATCTGTTATCTGTTTTGATTCGTGCAAGGCTTCAGTAAAAGCTAAATGATCATAAACACCCCTATCGATTAACAAATAATCATAACCGTCCAATCTTGCTTCCAATAGTCTATTCAAAGTATTATGGAAAGACCATGCATTATACAGAAAGCGATTGTCTGCCTTATTTAGAGGGCTAATTCGTGCACCTTCGTAAATTTCTCTTACTCGCGCGCCTTTTTCTTTTTCAAGCCTTGTTTTCAAAATCTCTAGCTGTGTCGACTTGCCTGATTTGGGCATGCCCATAAATTCTATGCATTTTAGCTTTGAGTTCATTGCAATTTTTTACCTCCAATATTTTGCAGAATAAAATTTGCCCTATCTTTTGCTGAAATAACTGGAACAGGAATTGGAGAATAACCTTGCTGGCAATATATCCCCCTGATTAAATCGTGAATTTTTTTGGCGTCATCAGGATTTTCATATCTGATACCATCATATTGAAATTCGCCAATCTGGTCTAAAATGAAAATCTTGTCGAATTTGGCATTTCGTGAATAATTTGTCAGTTCTTCTGGAATCTCCACATTGTAAAACTGGCAGTATGCAATTGTGTCTAAGCCGCTTCTGTCGAAAAAGATTATCTCTTTGGTTGGATCTAATTTGGATTCAAGCTCGATTTGTTTTAAGGTTATCTCTTTCTGCAGGACAGCTATATCGTTAAGGCGAGGTTTCTGGAGCACATTTCTTTTCAGATAGCTATCAATTACAGGTCTTGCAACCTCTGGAACTGTTTTGCAACCTCTTTTGGCTAGCTCCTCAATTACGGTTGTCTTGCCTGTGCAGGCGCCTCCAGTCAGTACAACTCTCATATAATATACATAGAGTTGTAGTAAATTTGTCATTTATCGACAAATTTATATACAAGGTGTTGTACTATTGCTAATATGCTGGACAAGGCTACTGTCAAACAGATTAGCGAATTTGTTTATGCCAAACCTAGGACTGTTCAGGAAATTTCCCTGCTTTTGAAAGTTAATTGGCGCACTGCTGACCGTTATGTTGATGCAATTGCAAAAGATGAGGGGACAATTTCGTGCAGAACTTTTAGGGAAGGCACGCGCGGGGCTTTGAAAATTGTTTTCTGGAATAACATTGAAAGACTGGCTGAAAGCGAAGTGCAGGAACATCTATTGAAGCAGATTGAATCTGGCAGGAAGAAAGGCGATTTCTCGCCATCAGAAATTATTCATAACATCGATAAGAATAAAATAAAAATTATCAAACTCAAGGAGCACGAATACAATTCATACAGGAATTTCAAGAATTTTGCGGATGAATTAAAGGAGGCAACGCAGCAGATTTTGTTTTTCTCTGGAAATATGACTTGGAGTAATTATCCAGTCCATGATCAGAAAATTTTGGATATCTTGGAAAGCCTTGCAAGGAAGAAGATTTCGTCAAAAGTTCTGACTAGAGTTGAGCTGGCTGGCATAAATAACATAAAAAATATCTTGGCAGTCAACAATAAGGTCGGCTATGATGCAATCGAAGTCCGGCACAGGTACCAGCCTTTGCGCTGTACCATTGTTGATGACAAAGTTGCAGTCTTAAAGGAAGTTTTAGAGCCTGAGAATTATGCACCAAAAGAATTGAAGGAAAAAGCATACCTGCTATACTATATCTATGATAAAGAATGGATAGAATGGCTTCAGCGAGTCTTTTGGCATCTTTACAGGCCTGCTGTTTCTGCCAAAAGAAGGCTTGATGTAATGAAGCCTGTTTTCCACACTAGTTGAGAGCAACGAACCTTTATTACTGCCTGAATTTTGTTTAATGTATGGCTGATGCTATCGAAAAGCGACTAAAGAGGCTTGAAAGCCAGCTTGCTAAATTAAATGCAAATTTTGATTCCTTAAGGGGAGAACTAGACTCTACCATGCACGGATTTAACAAGGAAGTTACAGAACTTTATGACCTTGATGCAGATTTTACTAAGAAATTTAAAATTCTAGATAAACTGGGCAAGACAGTTTCAAGCATGGATTCTGAGCTTGCAACCTTGCATGAAGAAATTGATGAAGAAAGAAAATCATTCAGCAAGGAAGTCATGCCTTTGTTTGATGCCGAAACTGAAAATAAGAAGAAGTTTCGAAGCGTAGCTGCTATAAACAGAAATATGTCTGCAAAAATCGATGCAACCCGGACGGAAATTGCAAACGTGGCAGCAAAGCAGGCTGCTATGATAAAATCTTGGAATATTAATGTTTTGAAGAGAACTGATAAGACGCTTGCTGATGTAAACAAAGTTATTGAAGCAATAGAAAAAAGGGATTCAAAAAATGTAAGAAATCTTGATAAAGTACATTCAGGAATATTTGCAATCTCCAAGCATGCTGCAGATATTGAAGCGGAACACATTGATGCTAAGATGACTGCAAGAGAACTTGTAATAAAAGCTGAAAATTTGAAAGACACTATGAACTATTTCTTCAAGCAAAGCGAGAGCCTCAACAACAGGATTAATTCGAATACTGCTGCAGCTACAGAAATTACGGCTGCTTTGGAATTGATTAAGGATAAAATTTTAGCTCTTGAAAGCCAGTCTGCACAGCTTACAGAGATTAAAGACATGTTGGAGCAAAATTCAAGGAACATAGATCAATTAACGCAGAAGATTGCTTATCTGGAAAAAGCCACGGTAAAGACTATTGTCTTAGAATAGCTTACCAAAGATTGTTTCTGGCAGGTTAACTGTTATGTTTGCATATAAAAATTTTAGCGCGCAAGACTTGCGATTTTCTATAACTAAACCTAAGAGCTAACCCTCAAAACCATCGTTCTGGAGTAGCGTGCTGGCTTATTTTTGGTTTTCTGTATAATGGCGGAAGCTTTCTGTACAGGAAAAATAGGATTGCAGCCAGTACTGTAACCATCAGGATTAATGCCGGTGCTGTCGAAGGCCTAAATTTTATAGCTGCGCAATCTGCAGGGCAGCTGTTTCCATTTTCAGATAGCTCACAAATATTGTTGCCGCAAATTGCTACGATTTTACATTTATTCGAAATGCAGCTTTGCTTTTCTGGGCAACCTGCATCTGCGCAGCAAGTCTCTGAAGTTTCGCCAGTTTCAACAATGTTATTTCCGCAAACTGGTTGTGGCTTGGCTGGCGGTGGCGGTGCAACTGTTGCAAACAATCCGAGCTTTTCTGATTTTGCTGAGAAATAGACATAATCCAAATCCTGATATAATTTTTCAGTGTCCATAGCTTGCCAGAGTGCATCCGCCCTTTCAAGCTGTACAGTTCGGATGTTATGCTCAATTGTCCATTCTGTAGGAACCCTGAAGAAAATTTCAACATAGGCGAGGTACTGCTCTTGTGATAAATTGCTCATTTGAAGCTTAAAGTAAGAATGTATTGTTCCATTTGGAATTTCAGGCGGGGCTGAAATGTTTGAAATTATGATAATTTTTGGATTTTCTAATGTTTGGCTTGCAACAACACTTAAACCCATTATATCTACTCTTGGCCTCCCCAAATTAACACTCAGAACTTCATTTTGCTCCATCTTATCATATGCAAATGTGTATGTGTAAGGTAAAGCATAAATATCGCGCTGCTCTGCTGGCGGGCATTCACAATCGTGTTGACATAATTCGGGGCAAAGGCCATCATCAATTCCGTCACACTCCTCATCTTCTTCGGTAACATCATTGCCGCAAATAGGCTCGGGGCAGTCTTCAGGGCATTCGTTATTGTCCTCTCCAAATTCACAGATGCCATTATCACAAATAGTGCTCTCCTCAGAAACCGCGCCTCCTGTAAGATAAACATCATTCCAGTGCAATAGCCAGGCTAGCGCTATCAGCAATAATAGAAATGCAAGTGGCCTCTTCATGCCTTTTTATTGAAATGGTTATTTATAAAAACTGCTCAAGTGGCGGAACTACTTGCTGGCCGTATTTGAAAAGGCCTAATTCGCCAGTGACCGTTTTGATGCGGTTTTTCCGTAAATCTAAACGCACATCAGTTCTTTTCGGTACGTCGTAAGGCAAAGACTTTTTGCGCTCTTCCTCCATAAGTTTTTCAAGTTCTTCTCCATCTATTTCATAGCCGCATTGAAAGCACTTCATTTTATATTTGAGATATTCATGCCTTTTTTTAGAAACAAATATTTTTACCATGCCTAAACCAAAACGGCCTATGCCTTCATCAGGCCAAGGATTAGATGATTTTGTTTTTAACTCATTGAGAATTGTGGCTTTAAGCGTCTGGTATTTTTCATTTTGGCTATACTTTTGAGGGTCCCATTCTAAAACAAGCTCGCCACATTTTAGACAAGACCGCGTTGTAATCCAATACATAGTTCGCTTACTAGACTAAACTTTAAAAATGTGGGCCCTGCAGGATTCGAACCTGCGACCTTCTCCCTGTGAAGGAGATGTCATACCGCTAGACCAAGGGCCCGGGAACGTCTTGGTAAAGGTTTTAAGTTCAAAGTTTTAAGTGTTTGTATGATACTTAAAGAAGTTTTAACTGAAGCAAAGAAGCTAGCTGTTCCAACGAAAGCCGAACATACAAGGGTTAATTCTTTGGTTAGAGAAATTACACTCAAGGTTAGCTCTGAAATTAGAAAACAAAAATTAAATGCGAAAGTAATTGTCGGCGGCTCTGTTGCTAAAGGCACATGGTTGCCAGGCATATCTGATATTGACTTTTTCATGATTTTCAATTATGAGAGATTTTCAGACAGAAGTACAGAGATTTCAGATTTTGCTGAAAAAGTCCTAATGAAGATTTTTGCAAACCTTAGGAGATTACACGGCAGCAGGGATTATTTTTCTACTAATCATAAAGGCTATAATTTTGAATTCGTTCCCGTACTTGATATTAGCAAGAGGCAGCAGGCAAGAAACATAACTGATTTTTCTCCCCTGCATATCCAGTATGTTGCTAAAAATGCGAAAATCAAAGACGATGTTCGTTTGGTGAAACAATTCATGAAAGCTGCAGGAGTTTATGGTGCTGAATCTTACATCGCCGGCTTTTCAGGACACGTTGCTGATTTGCTAATAGCATATTGTGGCACTTTTGAGCGCTTTGTAAGGAATGTTGCCAGCTGGCAGGATAAAATCATAATAGATTTGTCAAAAAAATACAAAAACAAAAATGAAATCCTGCAGATATTAAATCCTTCAAAGAAAACAGGACCTTTGATTTTGATTGACCCTGTTGAGCCTGAAAGAAATGCTGCCGCAGCTCTTGGAAAAGAAAAATTCAATTTACTGAGAAAAGCCTGCAAGGCATTTTTGAAAAAACCATCGATTGAATTCTTCAAGGAAAAACACATTACTGTTGAATCTCTTATCGCCAAAAAAGGCAAAAGAACGCTTATTATTTTTGAAGCAACTCCTCCGAAAGACAAACCAGACATAGCAGGCGCTATTATGAAAACAATTTTTGAAAGGCTGCAGAAATCTTTTGCTGAAAATGATTTTAAAATACTTGAAATGAGCTGGCATTTCAATACGATTACAAGATTTTGGTTTTATTTTGATTCTAAACAATTGTCTGCAAAGAAATTGCATCTAGGTCCTCCTGTTAAATTAGCTAAAGAACACATTTTAGGCTTCAAAAAAGCTTGGAAAAATCATAAAATAGCTGTAAAAAACGGCAGATATGTTGTTGAACTTAAGCGCAAATATCTAAAGCCAAAAGACCTTGCTAAAATGTTGGCAAAAGAGTTTAAACTTAAACTAATTCACACTGGATGAAGATGTCAATTGATACTGTAATACAACAAAGTTTCATGTCAGTACAAAGCCAGGCATCTCTGCAGATTTTTAACATAATAAGCTGGTCTCTTTATGCAATAATTTTAGTCGCATTTGCCTATTTAATTTACAAAAAAGACAAAAATAACACTATCAAATTTGTTATAGGAATCTTGATGCTTTATGCTGTGCTTGAAGTTATGAAAATTTTTGCAGGCCGAATGAGGCCGGACTTATCAGGAAATGACAGTTTCCCTAGCAGGCATGCAGGTCTTTCTTTCTTTGTTGCAGGCTTTTTGCCGATAGAAAGAAAATATAAAATTCTGTTCTATATTTGGGCAATATTAATTGGCATTAGCAGGCTTGCATTAAACCAGCACTGGTTTACAGACATTCTTGCAGGAACGTTGATAGGACTAGCTTTTGCTTATTTAATAGAAAAAATAAAAATTCCGCTTAAATTTAAGCGGAGTCGGAAGCAATAATAACCCTTGCCTTTAATGGCCTTGCCACAGCTGATTGTGCTACAAGATATTTTATGCCGTTGCTGTCTGCAATCTTTGCCAAGCCTTGCGTTATCTCTCCATCCAGGACTACAGCATAGACATTATCTATTTCCTGCAATGTTGACTCAAGTTCTTTTATCGGAACTCTGCCAAGAACATTCAGCTGTTCATCCAAAATGAAGGCGCCTCTTGTGCCGAAAATCTCGTCGGCCATGGCTTTCATGGATTTCGCCTGCTTCGAAGCCGTGTTTTCATAATCGCTTCTTCTTTCAACCCTGGCTTCTGAAACTGCTACGGCCTCATGCGGCACGTAAGTTACTGTTGATGCAGAACTTCCTGTGCCGTTCTTGACTTCAGCTTTTGCCTGGTCCCACGGCTGTTTCAATCGCAGAGCTTTCAGAATTTCTTTTTGCTGAAGCTCTTCAACTTCTTTTCCATCTGGAGCTCTTGCTACAAAATCCAAGTCTGTCAGGCCTGCTAGATTTTTTATAATCAAATCTCCGCCTCGGTCTCCGTCCAAAAACAAAGTTGTTATTTTCTTTGTTGTCAGGTCAATTATGGTGTCTGTTGGCTTTGCTCCTTTCATTGCGATTACGTTTCTTATGCCATACTTCAGCAAGTTTACAACATCTGCTCGGCCTTCGACAATTATAATCTCGTCAGATTCTTCTATGTCCGGGCCTGCAGGTAATCTGTCTTTGCCGTACTCTACAAGCTCTGCAGTTCTGATATTTTGTGTTAACAAAGCTGTAAATGCCTGGCTATCTGGCAATTCTGTAATCATTTGCTGCAAAAGTTCTTTTGCCCTGTCCATAACAAAGTTTCTCTTTGCCACACGGACATCTTCTATCTTTGTAACTTTGATTTTAGCGTCACAAGGGCCAACTCTCTCTATGGTCTCCAAGGCTGCAGCTATAATTGCAGTTTCGGTTTTGCCCATGCTAGAAGGCAATAGAATCTCGCCAGTTGTTTTTCCTGCTCTGCTCTCAATTTTTACGTCAATACGGCCTATACGGCCTGATTTTTGCAATTCCCTAAGTTCTAATTCTGATCCCAAAAGACCCTCAGTCTGGCCAAAAACGGCTCCAATAATGTCTGGTCTTTCAGCGACTCCAGTTAAATCCAGACTCGCATGTACTATGTATTTTATACTTACTGGTGATATTTTACCCATTTTATTCATCTCCTTTAGTTCGGACTAAAGGTTTCTAATTACGGCTACAGAACACAAATCTTCCACATTGCGGACTCGTGCTAGCTTCAACAGTTTCTCCTCGACTAGCACACGAACGCCGTGTGAGCGTAAATATGAGCTCATTTTTTTCGTTAGCTCCATTCCTTTTTTGTCAGCATCAAGAAGCAATATAGCGCTTCCGTATTTTGATGCTATGTGTTCAGCAGTCTCGTATAGAGACCTTTTTGTTCCTTCATTAATTGTGAAAAAATTAGCATCCAAAAGAGACTTTAGAGCTGCAACGTCGCGCTTCCCTTCTACTATAACAATTGCGTCGTCGCACGCATTCTGAAGCTTTTTTAAGTGAAACTTCAGAGCCTCATCATTTATAATCATGAGCTAATTTTTTCTTAAATTGTATACTTAATTATACATTTATAAGCTTTGTCCTTAGGCGGCGTGAGCCTGTTTTAGCACGCTAATTGGGAATCTCTTAAAGTTTGTAAAGCCTTCAAAAGGCCATTAAGTTTGACCGACCCTGAGAGCTAGCAATTTAGTTCAGTATTTATACAAATTCAGGAAAGCTTTCAGTTCATTGAAAAATTCCCAGCCTACTGTCCAGCCCTCATCTTTCAATCTTTTTACTGAACTTCTGTACAAATATCTGTCATAAAAGGCCCTCATAAACGAATAGAATGCATTTTGTGCCCAGAAATCCTGCCTGTCCGTGATCAAATTTACAGTGATATAGATGTTAATTTCGCCCCTCTGCATCTTCACAACAGTATTGCCTTTCTTCACTTCTTCATCCCTTATAGCGAAAAGCTGCCATCTTACCTTAATTTCAAATTTGCTGTACTCGTCTAGAGTTTTTGTTGCGCTCCATATCATTTCCATCTCTTTTCCAGCGGCTTTTGCTTTTTCCGTATACTTGCTTTCTGCTACATCGAACTTTCTCCAGTTAAGCCAGTTGTATGCGTGCTTGTATAATTC
The DNA here is from genome assembly GCA_964354105.1 of Candidatus Woesearchaeota archaeon. Lineage (GTDB taxonomy): Archaea > Nanobdellota > Nanobdellia > UBA10117 > UBA10117 > CAYGXM01. The sequence continues at coordinate 79,775 of CAYGXM010000001.1, read as the reverse complement.
AGCTAAATCAAAATAACCGTCATACTGTATCCTTTCGTCAGCAAGGATTGAAATCGTGTTTGCCATCTCATGTTGTTTTGAAACAGTGAAATAAAAGCCTTTTCTTATTGAATTGTCTTACTGCAGTAACAGAATAGCTTTTTATTCTGTCCTTTTTGTTTGTTAGTATGGCTGTATTAAGGCATACAAAGGTCACAAAGCCTGATTTCATAGAGGCAACTTTAGTCGTGATATTTGCATTTTGGATTATAGCAGTTCTATGGATGCTGAAGCAGGCCATATCTGCAGACATCATTTCACTGCTTACAATGGAGTCGTTAGTTGTAATCTTTGCAGCATTTACAACTATAGTGCTTCTGGTAATTGCAATAATCCTGGCAGATATCAGAAAAGAGCTTAAAGGCGTTTATTAGATAGTCAAGCATACGAAACCCTTAAATTTCTTACATAAGGCTGTTTCTCATGTCAAACAACGTACAGCCAATATTCATTCTGCCTGAAGGCACTTTGCGAAATACTGGAAAGAATGCCCAGAAGGCAAACATTGCTGCAGCCAAAGCTGTAGCAGAAACTGTTCGGACTACTTTAGGCCCTAAAGGAATGGACAAGATGCTTGTTGATTCTATGGGTAATGTTGTAATCACTAATGACGGCGTTACAATTTTAGATGAGATGGAAATTGAGCATCCTGCAGCCAAGATGATGGTTGAAGTTGCAAAGGTGCAGGAAGATGAAGTCGGCGATGGCACTACAACTGCTGTTGTTCTTGCCGGCGAATTATTGAAGCAGGCTGAATTTCTTATTGACAAAGATGTCCATCCTACTGTAATTGCAAAAGGCTACAAGATGGCTACAGAAAAAGCCCAGCAGCTTTTGCAGGGAATTTGCAGGAAAGTTGACGTAAAAGACAGGATGACCTTGCTTAATCTTGCCAGAACAGCAATGACTGGTAAAAATGTTGAATTGGCAAGAGAGAAACTGGCTGAGATTGCAGTTGATGCGGTTTTGAAAGTCCTTGAAACAAGCGGTGATGGAAAATTATCGATAGATTCTGACAACATAAAGATTGAGAAGAAAGAGGGCGGCGGAATTGATGATTCTGAATTAATTGATGGCCTTGTTATTGACAAGGAAAAAGTTCATCCAGACATGCCAAAAATCACCAGGGATGCAAAAATCGCACTGCTGGATTGTGCTTTAGAAATAAAGGAGACTGAAACTGATGCAAAAATACAAGTTACAGATCCGCGGCAACTAGAGGCTTTCATAGAATCTGAACAAAAAATGCTGAAAAATATGGCTGAGAAAATTTCAGCAAGCGGAGCTAATGTTGTCTTTGTACAAAAAGGAATTGACGACTTGGTGCAACATTATCTGGCCAAAAAGGGGATTTATGCTGCAAGGCGTGTTAAAAAATCAGACATTGAAGCTCTTGCAAAAGCAACTGGAGCTAAAATAATTGCAAATCTTGATGATTTGAAACAAAATGAATTGGGATATGCAGGAATTGTTGAAGAAAGAAAACTGCATAAAGAGTCCATGACTTTCATACAGCACTGCAAGAATCCAAAGGCGGTTTCTGTTTTGTTGAGGGGCGGAACAGAGCATGTCGTTGCTGAAGTTGAAAGGGCAATGACTGATGCTGTCGGTGATGTTTCAGCAGCAATATCTGTTGGAAAGTGTGTTGCAGGCGGAGGCGCCTGTGAAGTAGAGCTTGCAAAACAGCTTAGGGCTTATGCTGAAACTTTATCTGGAAGAGAACAATTGGCAGTGCAGGCTTTTGCTGAAGCTCTGGACATAATTCCAAGAACATTAGCAGAAAACGCTGGAATTGATCCTATTGATGCCTTAACTGAATTAAAGGCAAAACATGACAAGGGAGACATAACGGCTGGCCTGGATGTCTTTACAGGAAAAGCTGTTGACATGGCTTTGAAAGGTGTTATAGAGCCTTTGAAGATTAAAACCCAAGCCATACAATCTGCATCAGAAACTGCAATCATGCTGCTAAGAATTGATGATGTTATCTCTGCCGCAAAATTAGACAAGGCTGCTGGGATGCCGAGGATGCCTCCTGGTGATGAATACTAGTAGTAAGTGTTTAGAGTCTGAAATCTTTCTCAAGTTTGCAATTTATGGCCTATTGCCGCTCATTTGTGGCTTGAAAGAGAAATATAATGTTAAGAGATAACATTGCACTAATTTCAATTCCTATTCAGAAGTAACAAACAAGTCTTAAAATAACTGTAATGTAATGCTATTAAATGCAATCTGGCTCTTCTGATAAACTGCAAAAACGACTTATTGAGTCAAATATCAAGACACAGGAATCGGCTGCGCAGGTTGTAAAATCTGTCAGGGAATTAATTGGCGCTTTGAAAGAAGCCGGCGAAGAGCCCGAGCCTGAAACAAAATTGCCAGAAACTGTAGAAGCAAAACTTGATAAATTACTGCAACAAAATAATCAATTAGGCGCAATGCTTGATGAACTGCTGAGGATATTAAAACAACCGCGACCTTTGGAACCGCCGCCATTGCCGCCAGGCAGCTGGAGAAAATTATGATGAACAGCAAAGGTATAACTCCAATAATTGCAATCATTCTACTGCTAATGATGACGGTTGCCGTGGCTGGAGCTGCTTTCTTCTGGCTATCTCGAATTCAAAATCAACTGCAGGGTGGCGTAGAATCATATCAGGGAACAATTTTCACATCAATGGCTTCTCGCGTTGATGTAATTGCTGTAGATTTCGATGCTGACGACAATAATCTAACAATAATATTTCAAAATACAGGTAATACTAAAATACCAATATCTGATGATACCGATTCTCCAACTACTACTTGGATTTTAAAGGACTATGATCAAAAGATAAGATGCTCTACTTCAAACTGGAATTCTACATCTGATGCTGAATGCCAAGAAGGTTGCGGCCACGATCCGCCACCATACATAGATATTGGCAAGCCCCATCCAGTAGTCTTGCATCTCGAAGATGATTGCGCGATAGACCTTGATGATGACGGCGGTAAAGTATTTTATTTCACGGTTGATTTCTCTGGAAAAACTACATCTAGCGGCCAATTCATAGCACAGTAATTCTAAGGTATAAAGGAAAAGTTCATAAATATCTAAAATAACAGAATAAACGGCCACAATGTTAAACTCAAAGGGTATAACGCCCATAATCGCGACAATTCTGCTTTTGATGATGGCCGTAGCCATAGCAGGGGCTGCTTTCTTCTGGACACAAAGAATGCAGAACCAGCTTCAGGGCAGTGTTGAATCATACCAAAGCACACTGCTAACTCGAATGTCTTCCAAAGTAGATGTTAGGGAAGGCACGGCTTATAATACAACAACTGAAAATCTGACGATTATATTGCAAAATACTGGAAACACAAAGATACCAATAAGGGATTGCTGCGCGTGGCCAAGAACAGACTGGACGTTAAGAGATTCTAATCAAGTTTCAGTATGTGCTAGCGACTGGGCTGGGCTGTGCGAAAAGGGCTGTGCACATGGCGGAAATATCACATATATTGAAGTTGGAGAAGTACATGAGGTTGTATTACATCTCGGCGGCACTGATTGCAACATTAGTAGTTATTCAGGTGGTCATGTATTCTCATTCACAATTGACTTTTCCGGCCAGACTACAACTAGCGGAACATTCATCAAGCCATCTTAGTTATATCATTAATCAGCTAAGCTCATTATGAAAAAAGCACAATCAACGATCATTGGTTTTATTCTAATAACTGCCATAGCTGTTGCTATAATTTCTGCAACTATGTTTTGGGCCAGGCCGCTCATTGAAAGGGCCCAGGATCAGCAGGAAGTCAACCGGATGGAGCAAAAATTCTTGGAGCTTCATCAAGCAATAAAGAAAGTTGCATCTGAACAGGGCGCTCTGTCATTGCCTTTTGATATCAACAGGGGCGTTATTACATTGAGCAACAATAACACCATAAATTACCAGGGCCAGTTTAACGTTGTGCAGCCAACGCCAAAAAAATTAATTTTTGGCAACAACACACCTACAATTGGAACTGTATCCCCTATTGCCGCAGAAATTGTTCCATTAGGAACAGAAGAGCCTGCCTACTTATTCGAGCAGGGCGCTGTTGAATTCAATCTGCATTATCGAATTGTCAACAATTCTGGAGCTTGCCATCAGATAAAATTGGTTCCTGGCGGGCAAGCAGGAGCTGGTGCTGGCTCGCACACAATAAGATTGATCTGGGAGGGAGAAAACATCAGTACTACCATACCTAGCGGCTGTTCAACCTTAACAGAGCAGCTTGTGGAGTTTAATGTAGAATGATGTTGAATTTTCAAAAGGTGCGGACAATGAAAACCAAGCGAAATGAAATTTCGCTGGATCCATCTGAACGAAGCACGTTCAGATTGGTTGAACAGCCTGCTAAAACTGAGGTTTTAGCATGAGAAGGGGGCAATCAGAAATAATTTATCTGGTAATATCAATAGGAATTGCTTTTATCATAGCTGTCGGAGTATTTGCATTCTCGAAAAGTTTCCAGGCAGATTTGAATGAACAGCTTGCAAATGCAGGTTTGGAAAGGACTGCCACACAATTAGAAGGCGGTTTTCTTGAGCTAAAGGAAATTGCTGATACAACAAATGAGCAGAATGCCAGCATCAAATTGCAAATACCAAACAAGATAGGGGAGCAGCAGTACATGATTTCAGGTTTTAATAATAATGTTATAGAACTGAGGACTGTTGGAAACCCCTCAGTTCTGAAGCTTTTGACAATAAAATTCTGGAGTGTTACAATAAACGGCTTTGTAGACTCGCAGCAAGGTTATGTACAACTAGAATTAAGAAATGCCACTTCTGTACTAATGAAGTAAGGTGTTAAGTGTTAAGGTCTTATTAGGCCTTAACGTTAAGTTCTGGGCATTATTAACATTAAGACATTCCACAGCCTCTGCCCTGAAGGGCAGAGGTAGAGTGTGTGCTCTAGGACATAGCCGTGAACAAGAAAAAGCTTTTCAACGACTATTACAAAGCTAAACTGAGGTATGGCCTTTGCAATTAAGAGAACAGTAAGACGTCTTTTTAGAGCTCAGAAGGCTGCTGAAGATAAGACTCCTAAAGAGCTTGGAGAAGAAACAAAAATTGAAGTTTCGGAGGAGTTAAAACCAGAACACGCAGGCCATATGGCACTTCCGAAGGTTTACGCATCCGCTACTGAAATAAAAACGGACATTCTTGCAAAGTTGCGGGTTGTTTCTGAAAGCTACCCACTCGTTACGACATTGTTCAAGGGAATGAGGTATGTTGTTGCGACTGCAAACATCAGGTTTAACCCTGTAACAAACCAGCTGATGTATATTGTCGAAGAGCCGACAATAAGTGATCCTGTAAAAGAAATAATTGGGAAAACGCTCAAGCTGTTGCAGGAGAAACTCGAGATAGAGCCTTCCAAGCTTAAGGCCCGAAAAGAAGTCTATCATTATGTCGATGAAAAAATAAATGAGGTTTGGGATTATCTTGGCACTGTTTTAAGCGAAGATGAAGAGCTGAAGGCAAAATATTTCATTTTAAGGGACACTATCGGCTACGGTCCTATCGAACCGCTGATGCGCGACCCAAACATTGAGGATATAAGTTGTGATGGTGTTGGCCAGCCGATTTTTGTTTTCCACAGGAATCCGCTTTATGGCGAGCTTATAACAAATGTTTCATTTAACACAAAAGAAAATCTTGACAGTTTTGTCATGAAGCTTGCACAAAAGGCAGGCCGGACAATTTCTGTTGCTACTCCCCTGCTTGATGCAACTTTGCCGGATGGGAGCAGGCTGCAGACTACATTTGGAACAGACATTGCAAGAAAAGGCTCGAATTTCAGCATTAGAAAATTCTTCAAGATGCCATTAACTGTTGTAGATTTGATAAAATATGGAACTGCAAATCCTCTGCTCCTAGCATATTTGTGGCTTATCATAGACGAGCAGCAATCATTGTTAATAGCAGGCACTACCGCTGTTGGAAAAACAACTTTCCTAAATTCTGTTGCGGAGTTCATAAAACCAACCCTGAAAATAGTTTCAATAGAAGACACTGCAGAATTGCAATTGACGAATGTAAACTGGGTGCCTCAAGTTGCAAGGACAGGATACGGCCCCAAAAAATACGGTGAAGTGACAGAGTTTGATTTGCTGAAAGCAGCGTTGAGACAGAGGCCTGATTATTTGATTGTAGGCGAAGTTAGAGGCCGAGAAGCTTCAGTTATGTTCCAGGCGATGGCTACAGGACATCCTGCATTGTCAACACTGCATGCAGACAGCCTTAATGCAGTTATAGACAGGCTGACTACAAGGCCTATTGATTTGCCTGTTTCGTTGCTCGAGAATCTTGATGCAATCGTATTTCTGGAAAAGGCAAAAAAGGAAGGCAGGTTGATGAGAAAAGTAGGCCAAATACTTGAAATCGAAGGCTACGATGCAAACTCTGGTAAATTGAAAACGAATGTTGCATTCTCTTGGAACCCCACGGAAGATGTTTTTGAAGCGCATGATTCTGTGATTCTTGCAAGAATTGCTGCAAGAACTGGCCAGACGCAGGCGCAATTGAAAGACGAGCTGCTGCGGCGAGCTAATCTGCTGAGATGGATGTCTGAGAAAGGCGTAACTAAATTCAAGGACGTTGCAAACATAATAAATTTGTATTATACAGATCCGGCGCAACTCGCGGCGCAGATGCGAGGTTGACATGGATGACATTTACAAAACAGCCTTTGAAATCTTTAAGCCAATAGTTAGAAAATATGACAGATTTTGGGCGCCCCTAAACGAGCACCTGAGAAAAGCGCGAATAAACGTGCCTGCGGAAAGGTGGGCCGCACTTTGCATATTAATAGGCGTACTTGCTTTTGCATTTAGTTTTGTAATAAGTATAATTTTTGCGCTCGGCTTAAACGCCGGCCTGCTCATTATAGCAGCAACTCCTTTTCTGTCCATTGGAATTGGTTTCGGTTCCGGTGTATTTGTATATGCATATCCTTCAATTATCGCCGGTGAAAGAAAAAAGAAAATTGAAAACGCTTTGGCTTTTGGCACCTTATACTTGGCTGCATTGGCGCGGGCAGGCTTCCCGTTGCCGCAGATGTTCAGGATGATGTCAAACTTCAAGGAATATGGCGAACTTTCAAAAGAAGCTGAAAAAATTGCCACGGATATCAGGGCATTAGGATTAGATGCACCTGAAGCACTGACGCGGGCAATCAACAGATCACCATCGCCTTTTTGGTCTGAACTTTTAGTTGGATTAAAGACGACAATTACTGTCGGTGGAGACCTTGCAAAATACCTGGATGAAAAGGCCGCTGGATTTGTCGCAGATTACAGGAGAAGATTGACAGAGTACAGCAATTTTTTGACCATGCTGATTGAAATTTACATAACCCTCGTAGTGGTGGGTGCAATTTTCTTCATAGTTATAACGTCAATTATGACATCTATAGGCGCTGTGCCTGTAGGTTTGCTAAAAATTATTAATCTGCTGATTGTTACTGTAGGCATACCTATGCTCACTGCCGCATTCATAATAATCGCCAAGGGGGTTTCGCCGCTGGAGGATTAAACAAATGGATACAATTATGTTATTCAGACAAAACAAGTACTTGCTTCCTGCAATAGGTGCTACAATAGTTGGCTCCTTAGTTTTAGTCTTGATTTTACTGGGCCAGTCCAGTCCAGTAATAATTTCTGCAATAGCCATCGGTATAATAGGAGTAGCCCTGCCACATTTTATCTTAGAATATTTGAAATTTGTAGACATTCGCGAAACCGAAGCTGCTTACCCTAATTTCTTGCGAGATTTAACACAGTCTGTAAGCTCCGGCATGACAATCCCGCAGGCAATTACTGTTGCATCACAGACTGAATATAGGGCATTAACAAAATACATCAAAAAATTAAACACAAATTTGGCTTGGGGCGCACCATTTCCCGAAGCATGGGCGCGTTTCACAAATTTGCTAAAAGATTCCGAAATCATATCCAGGATTAATGGAATAATTTTGGAGTCTTTCCATTCTGGCGGCGATATATCTGACGTTTTAGAGGCTTTGTCCGAAGACGTTGACATAATTAAAAGAATGGAAGCTGACAAGCGAGCAATGATGGCTGAGCATCTTGCCGTCATGTACGTTGTCTTTGGAGTTTTCCTAAGCATAATTGTAATTTTATACAAGATACTGCTTCCAATTTTATATTTGCAAAGGTTTGGCGCATTCAGTGGCCTTGCTTTCAGGTCCTCCGAGCTTTTGGGAGTTGAATACTTCAAGAATCTCTTTTTTATCATGACTCTTGTACAGGCTGGCTCTCTTGGCGTGATAGCCGGCCAGATTACTGAAGAAAAAATGATTGCAGGCTTGAAGCACATAATGATAATGCTTGCTATAGGAATTGCGGTATTTTTCATATTTATCTTTCCGTCTAAACTTACGTTTGATATGGAAGTAACGCCGCAGTCTCTTGGGATTGGACAGAGCTTTACTGTAAACGGAAAGATATTCTATGATGCGATGCCTTCTGGCGGCGCCCACATCGAGATACAAGGTCCTACCGGCGAGCTTACATCACTATTTGCTAATAGTCTTGGAGAATTTTCTACCACCCTCTCTGCACCTACACAACCCGGAACATACTATGTTACTGTAATGATGACTTATGGTTCAGAATCCCGCACAGAAACTAGGACAATTGTCGTGAGCTAATACGAAGCTTTGCTGACGTATGAGCTTTGAGTAAGTGTTAAGCCTATGAGTCTGCAATCATTAACCGCCAATTGCAAATTGCCGGTCAAGCTTTACAGCCCTAAGGAGATAACCTTTTTAGTTCCTATTCCAACATTTTCAACGGAGCGCTAGCATGAAAGGCCAAACTTGGATTGAATTCATAATTGCAACTGCCATATTTCTGCTTTCGATAAGTTTTATTTTCATAACTGCGTCTGGAAATTTGAAAGAAGAAGTACAAAAATCAAACCAGCAAGCTGCTTGTTTAAAGGTCTACGAACTCGAAAATATTTTGAGGCAGCCGGGGGTTCCTTCAAACTGGACTTCTTCAACAGGTTTTACAGTCTTTGGATTGAGCAAAGGCAATAATACGCCTCTTGTTATTTCAAATGACAAATGGCTGGCTATGGAAAATTTCAGCTTTGTGAACGTTTCAGTTAATTCAACCCCATCAGAAAGCTGGAACATCGGCTATGATGCCTATGCTTTTGAGTTCAAGCCTGATTCGTTTTGCATTGTGGGTGATGGAGTTAATCTGTGCAGGGCAAGCACATTCATTATAGTGGACGTGAGCAGCACACAGGAGAGTTTGGTGCAATTACGATTCTTTTTCCCTTTTAGCTCTGCCACGGCCAGCAGTTCAACAACGGAAGGCGATGATTCAATTGCTACTACGGCTGCAAACGGCACTTATGTAACGCTCAAGCTACACACTAATTTTACAGACTCTGATTCCGTTAATATGTCTGTATCCTCTGTTCCAAAACTTGTTTTCATAGATCAATTTAATGTTGATAGCAGCCAGGCTATGCCATTTATGGTGGGAAATATTTCGCTGTATGATAGTTTTGGCGCCTATCCGCCGCCAAAAGCCATGATTTGCGATACAAAAGTTTCCGGCCTTTTGAATTTGTCTGCTGAAAGTTTGCTTGTCAACTTTAATTTGGAGGCGTGGTAAAAGTGATGAACAGAAAGGGGCTGTTTTACTGGATCGAACTCATTCTGCTGATTATAGTCTTAATCATGATTGTCCTGAGCTTTCCACGCTCACAAGACGGCTTCATCGCAAACAAGGATTCGCTGGACATGGAAAAATTAGGCTTTAGCGCATTGCAAAGCCTGGATAATGCAAATATTATAGAGGCTTACGCGAATACAACAAATTTCACAAGCTCTAACTTCACTGCACTTTCTGTTTACATCAAGTCATCATTGCCAGGTACAGTCGCAGCAAATATAGAATACTTCAACGGAACGAAGTGTTTCTCAGAGTTAGATGGCTCATTGCTTCCGACATGCGGCAATATAACAAGAACAAAAGACACTGCTGTTGCGGAATACACTTATGCAAAACTCAGCAATCCAGTTACAATAAAGCTTTACCTCAGGAGGATTTTAGGATAATGAAAAACACAAGGGGCCAGTTCTACATAATAGCATCTGTTTTTGTAATGATTTCACTATCCGCATTATTTCTCTTTGCAGCATTCGTAGATTTCGGCTCACTGACATTGCCAACACAAAGCGCAGATTTTGAAAATCTGCAGAATGCGATTGGGCAACAAAATAGCTGGTTGCCTGGCTATTGGCAAGAATTGCATTGGAGAAACCGCGCTGTTGTCAACATAACCGGCGGCATAACAAACCCAGTCCAGATAGACCCCAGCATTGCAAATGGATATGATTGCTACAATCATGTTGTAGTGTTCAATAAATCTAGTGCTGGCTTTTATACATATGTGCCATCAAATGTAAGCTCTTCAACTGCGCCTTGCAACGTTATATTTAATGCAACGACGGGGATTTATGAAATTTATTGGAATTGCACTGGCTCCTTAAACTGCAATAATCCTAGAGGCGGCAGAGGAACTTTGCCGAGTGCCGGCACTGCGCCTACACATACAAAATATCCCGAGACTGTGCCTTCCGATGTTTGTAATCATTTTGCTGGCCTACTGGCAAGGAAAAATATAGCATTTAACTGTTCTGCGCGGCTTCCTGGAGGAGAGATTTACACATACATTTATAATTATTCTGTTGGCTTTAGGGCTACCGATTTTGCCTATGACGGTAGCTTAGTATGAGACCTGAAGAACTCAATATACAAAAACAATTTGCAGACGTTCTAGCTGCAGACATAACAGAATTGAATCCTGTTCAGATTTCTGCAGTAAAGGCTGGCCTGCTAGATTTAAACAAAAGCTTAGTCGTTGCAGCTCCAACAGCTTCTGGAAAAACATTGATTGCAGAATTAATGATGATTAAAGCAATCTTAGAAAAGAGAGTAAAGGCAATTTATGTTGTACCATTAAGGGCACTGGCGACTGAAAAGTATGAACGATTCAAAGAAAAATATTCTCAATTAGGAGTAAACGTGGGAATCAGCACAGGAGATTTCGATTCTACAGACCCATGGCTTGCCAGATATGATTTGATTATTCTGACATCTGAAAAAGCAGACTCTCTGTTGCGGCACAGGGCTGAATTTCTGCAGCAAGTTGGCATTGCTGTCATCGATGAGGTTCATTTACTGCACGATGCTGGCAGGGGCCCTACTTTGGAAATTACAATTACGAGGCTGAAAAAGTTAAACCCGAAAATATTATTTCTATTTTTGTCTGCTACAATCAGCAACTCTGATGAATTGGCAAAATGGATTTCTGCCAAATTAATAAAATCTGACTGGCGCCCTGTAAAACTGCACCAGGGAGTTTACTTCGACAACAAGGTCTGGTTTGAGGAGCAAGAATGCATTGAGACAAATAACAATAATGATGCTCCTGAAATTTCAATCTCAGAACATACTGTGAAAGTTGGCAAGCAGGCTTTAGTTTTTGCATCATCCAGAAGAAATGCGGAGGCAATTGCTGAAAAATGCTGTAAAGTTGTTAGAAAATCGCTAACAGATACGGAATTAACAGAACTGGCAAAGATTTCGGATGACGTTAAAAATTCTCTTGAAAGCCCTACCCCTCAATGCAAGAAATTAGCAAATTGTATTTTATCAGGAATAGCATTTCATCACGCAGGTCTTGTTTCAAAGCAACGGCATCTCATAGAAGATGCCTTCAGAAACAGATTGATAAAAATAATTTCTGCAACCCCGACTCTGGCTGCAGGCGTTGACTTGCCTGCATTCCGCGTGTTGATTAGAGATTGCCGCAGATATTATCCAAGGTTCGGTTATGTTTTCATTCCAACTTTAGAATACCAGCAGATGGCTGGCCGTGCTGGCAGGCCACGCTATGATAAAGAAGGCCAGGCAATCCTGATTGCGCATTCCGAAAAGGAGGCTAGAGAATTATATAATAAATTTGTACTTGGCGAGCCTGAAGAGATTACATCAAAGCTGGCAGTCGAGCCTGTCTTGCGAATGCATGTCCTCGCATTAATTGCTTCAGATGTTGTCGGCTCCGAATCTGAATTATTAGATTTCTTCAAATCAACATTCTGGGGCTTTCAGTACAAAGATGTAACTGGCCTGAAAAAGCAAATCAGCAAAGTTCTCAGGCAACTGTTGGAGTGGAATTTCATATCCGAGCAAGATACATTTCTGAAGGCAAATAGAGTTGGCAAAAGGGTTGCGGAGCTTTACATCGATCCATTGACCGCGCACGAATTCATAATCGCACTTGAAAAACCAGCTACTGATTTTGGCTTGCTGCATCTGATTGCTTATTCTGCAGAATTATCGCCAGCATTAAAAGTCAGGAAGCCAGAATACGATTTAATTCTAAATGAGTTAGTAACCAGGGAAAAACAGTTGTTGATAAATATTCCAAAAGAATGGGATATTGAGTATGACGATTTTCTAAATTCAATTAAATCCGCATTAGCTCTTGAATCTTGGTGCAACGAAGCTGGCGAAGAGCTAATGTATAATAAATACAAAATAACGCCTGGAGAATTGCATGGAAAGTTGGAGATTGCAGACTGGCTTCTCTATTCCATTGATGAGCTGGCTGGCCTGCTGAACAAAAATGATGTCCGCTCAACAGCAAGGAGGCTTCGTATAAGACTGCACTATGGAATTAAAGAAGAATTGCTGCAATTAGTAAAGCTGAAAGGAATTGGCAGGGCCAGAGCAAGGCGATTATTCCATGCTGGCTACAAAACACTTTCAGACATCAGAAAGGCTTCTGTAATAGAGCTAGCACCTTTAATTGGAGCTAAGACTGCTGAAAACGTTAAAAATCAACTTTCAGATTCTAATTCTGGGGCTGTAGTCTAACTTGGTAGGATCCAAGCCTCGGGTAGCGCGAAAGCAAAGCTTTCGCTGATTGCTCTGCGAGAATGCTTGAGATCCCAGTTCAAATCTGGGCAGCCCCACTACAACTTTCTACAAAATACCAGAAAAGCTGTATGTGTCAAGGCATTATGCTGCGGCCTGCAGACTTTATCATGTACTTTCCATTCTCTTTCCTGCACCTCTAGCACCTTCTCCAACCTAAAACTATTCCCTAGTTTACTAACCAATTCGATAACTTGCGTAATTTGCGGACAGTAAGCTACTAGAAATTTACCTGCCTTGAGAGCTTTCCCGGTGTTTTTCAAAATTAACCAAGGTTCTGGCAAGTCAACTGTAATTAAATCAACATTTTTTTCATTTATTTTCTTTGTTGCATCCTGCAGTTTTACTTTTACATTATTTAACTCTAAAAACTTGAAGTTCTTTTCAGCAAGAAGTACAAATTCTTTCCTGATTTCATACGTTATTATTTTTCCAGAAGACCCAACTGCATGTGCTAGCATTGAAGCCAGCCACCCTGAGCCTGTTCCTATGTCAACAACAGCATCGCCACAGCTTAATCCAGAATTAATAATGATTGCAGAAGCATCTTTTGGCAGGACTACAGCAGGCCCTCGCTTGCTATGCTGTAATAAATCGCTGAAATTTGCTGGAACAACTGTAAATGTTTGCCCTGTGTTTGACTTTATCTTTCCTATTTTGAGCTTGCTCAAGTCAATTGCGCCCAGATGTGTGGATAATTTTTGCTTTGATTTCTCAATAACATATCTTTTGTCATCCGGAGCTATCAATAGGAATTTCATATCAAGCATATATTCCGATACGTTTTAAAACTTACTTTATGACTGTTCGTCGATGCTAGATAAACTAAAAGACATTTACATCAACAAATACAAATTATTGATTCTAATAACCATAACTATGCTCATATTTTTTGGCGTAGTTCTTACAATGCATAAAGTCCAGACTGGAGAATTTATATCAAAAGATGTAAGTTTGAAGGGCGGCTTGTTAGTTACAATTCATAGCGATAAAGAAATTAACATAGAGGAAACCGAGAAGGCGTTAGCCGAGAAATTAGGAGTGTCTGTTTCAATCAAAAAGCTGCAGGGCATTGGAACTGCAGGTATAGGTTACAGTTTTACTGTTGAGCCTATTCAGCCGCAGACAGTCCTGGATGCAATCTCAGAAGTAACCGGCCTGCAGTTAGCCGAAGGTAATTATACTGTTGAAGAAGTCAGCAGCGGCCTCGGCGCTACTTTCTGGCAGAATACCATGAAAGCAATTGCTGTTGCCTTTGTTATGATGGGAATTGTAGTTTTCATCTATTTCAGAAAACCAATTCCATCTTTGGCTATCATACTTAGCGCGATTATGGATATTGCAGGAACTCTAACCGTAATGAGTTTAACAAACATGGAACTTTCTATAGGGGGGGTTGCCGCGCTGTTGATGCTAGTTGGTTACTCTGTCGATACTGATATACTATTGTCTGCTCGTGTTTTGAAGAGATCTGAGGGTACTGTTGCAGAGCGCGTCTTATCTTCATTAAAAACAGGGATGACTATGCAATTTACTGCAATTGCAGCAATGCTGGTATTATGGATTGCAAGTCCTGCAGAAACATTGAAGCAAATCGCATTGATTCTAATTATAGGATTATTCATGGACATGCCTAGCACTTGGATACAGAATGTTGGTATTCTAAGATGGTATGTTGAAAGAAAACATGGAGGGGTGCATGGGTAAGCTTAAGGAAATTTTCTTTTCATGGAAAGTCCTTCTGCTATTCTTATTTATTTTAGGCTCTGTTGTTGCAATTGGCCCAAAATTCAATGCGCAGGGAGTTGTTGTAACTTCTGTTGTTTCTAACAGCAGTGCTGAATTAAATGGAATAACTTCTGGCTTGAAAATTATTAGTGTTAATGGCCAATCTGTTGTTGATGTTGCCGGATTTGGAAGCCTAACTGCAAATTTAGAGCCTAACACCACAGTAAAGCTGATTACAAACAAAGGGGATTTTAGTTTTCTGTCAGAAACAATTGACAATAAAACATCAATAGGTTTTGATGTCAATCCTATACCGAAAAGCAACATCAAGCAAGGCCTTGATTTGGTTGGAGGAGTCCGTGTTTTACTTAAGCCAGAGACGCCTTTGGACATGCAACAATTATCGGACGTCATTGCAATAACACAGAAAAGATTGAACACTTTTGGCTTGCAGGATATTTCTGTAAAATCTGTTTCTGATTTGTCTGGAAATAACTATCTTTTAGTTGAAATGGCAGGTACGACTCAACAGCAGGCCGCAAAATTAATTTCCCAGCAGGGGAAATTTGAAGCAAAAATCGGGAATGATACTGTCTTTGTAGGCGGTACAGACATAAAACAAGTCTGCAGGTCTGCAGACTGTTCTGGCGTTAGAACCTGCAATGAAGTGCAAGGTGGCTGGAGTTGCCAATTCCAGTTCAGAGTTGATGTAAGCCCTGAAGCTGCAAAGAAGCATGCAGATATCACAAGAAATATGACTTTAATTAATGTCGGGGATAATGTTTACTTGGAAAAGAAACTCGATTTGTATCTTGATAACGAATTGGTAGAGTCTTTGTATATTTCAAGCGGGCTGCAGGGCGTTGAGAGCACCTCTTTTGTAATCGAAGGCCCTGGCGAAGGAACAACAAAAGAAGCTGCAGTAAATGATGCCGTTACAAAAATGAAAGCTATGCAGACTATTTTGATAACTGGAGCTTTGCCTGTAAAATTAGAGCTTGTAAAAACTGATATCGTTTCTCCTGCTTTGGGTGAGCAGTTCTTAAGATATGCAATTATTGCCATAATAGGCGCAGTAGCCGCTGTCGGCGTCGTTATTTTTGCAAGATACAGGAAACCACTGATTGCGGGTATGGTGTTTTTAACAGGATTGTCTGAGGTTATAATAATTCTTGGAATTGCTGCGATGATTAAGTGGAATTTGGATTTGGCTGGAATTGCCGGCCTTATTGCCGCAGTCGGTACTGGTGTTGATGCTCAAATTGTCATAACTGACGAATTCATTTCTGGTGCAGGCGCTTCTCTGGGTTGGAAGGAGAAATTAAAGCATGCATTCTTCATCATATTTGGCTCTTTCTCGACAATGTTGGTTGCGATGCTGCCATTATGGGCTATCGGCGCTCCTATGTTGAAAGGCTTTGCAATAATAACATTAATTGGAGTCAGCATTGGTGTTTTCGTAACAAGGCCCGCCTATGCTAAAATAGTGGAAGTTTTGATGAAGTAGGGGTTATCTCTTAGTTTCAGATTTCCTCACCTTGCTGGCTTAAGTTTAGGATAACACGCCATAAGACATTCCCCAATAGCAGAATACTTTTATACTTCAATTTTAGTTAGTGAAATACACTGACATGGTATTAGAAGATCTGATTCACGCAAAGTTTGCAGAACAACGACCTTTACTTGTATTGCCGCTGGCTTTCATATACACTTCTGTGGCGCTTTTCGTTGCGCTCTGGATTTTCCCTTCATCTGCCGCAATTGTTGCTGTGTTTCTGATGACAATTGCTGCGATGCCTTTATTTTTTGATATTGTTGTGTTTGAAAAGCAAAAGGAAGAGGGTTCTAGGAGTTATTTCAAAGATCTTTTTAGGTTTGGCAGGGCTAACAAAGAAAAATTATTGCCTTTTTTTGTATATTTATTTTTGGGGATGTCATTAGCAATTGCAACTTGGTTCACAGTTTTGCCAAGTAGCATGCTAAATGATCTATTTCATGTGCAATTAAACACGATAAAAGAAATTAATTTGAGCTTGACATCTGGTGGAGCAGTTTTCAGCAGCTTTTTCTCTGCAATTTTGGCAAACAATTTGAAAGTTCTTGCATTTTCAATCTTGTTTTCATTTATCTATGGCGCAGGCGCCATGTTTATTCTGGCTTGGAATGCTTCTGTAATAGGTGTTGCAATCGGTGATGCCATTAGAAGCAGCCTTGCTGCAGCCTCTAAAATAACTGGGGGAGCAATTGGCTTTGTAAATTATAGCAGTGCGGTCTCTGTCGGCCTTTTCCGCTACCTCTTTCATGGGATACCTGAGATATTAGCTTATTTTATCGGCGCGCTGGCAGGCGGCATGCTGTCCATAGCGGTTGCCCATCAGGAATTCAACACGGATAAATTCAGAGAAACATCGAAAAATGTTGCGCTTCTCTTGGGTTTTTCTGCTATTTTATTAGTTATTGCAGCTTTGATTGAAGTTTCTATATCGCCGTTAGTACGCTAAACTATTGACTTGGTGTTATCTCATATGGTTTGTAAAGCTCGCTATCACAACATCAGCATAAGAAAACTATCGAAACATTAAAAGATAGCCCTGCGAACGAAGCGAGCAGATGCGTTAGTAAGAGCTTTAAAGCTTACTTTTCTCATTCAACGTAATGTCAAAGCTAAGCAGCCTGTTCAAGAAAAGCGCAGATATTGTTGCAGCACCTGAAACCATAAAGCTAACAATTCCTAAGTTCAAAAATTCAAATCTTCTTTATTGGCTTAGCTTAATTCCCGTCTTTATACTGGCTTTATTTATCAGAACTAGAAATTTGCCTTTGCTTCAAGGCAAATACCTGATTGAATTAGACAGTTATTTCTTCTTTAGATATGCCAAGATGCTGTTTGAACAGGGTTCTTTGCCGGTTGTAGACATGATGCGGTATGTTCCTACAGGATTTCCAACAGCTAGCGCGCAGTTTTTCCCAAAAACAATGGTCTTTTTCTATAAAATCATACATTCAATTTTCCCAAATCTAAGCCAGATAGAATGGCACGTAATTTACCCGCCAGTTATTACCATTATTAGTTTCATATTTTTCTTCTTGTTTGTAAAATCATTACTAAATTACAGGATTGCATTCATTGCAACAGCTTTCTTAGCAGTTATTCCAGCATATTTGCAAAGAACAGGCGCGGGCTTTGCAGACCACGAAGCCATGGCAATGTTATGGATGTTCGTCTCTTTGTGGTTCTTTGTTTTGGCGTGGAAGTCGGATGATTTGAAAAAATTCATTCCTTTTGCAGCAGTTTCTGGCATATTTGCAGGCGTAATGGCTGGAACTTGGGGCGGATACAACTTTTTGATTTATGCATTATCTCTTTTTGTAGTAATTTATACAGTTCTTACTCCGGAAATTGGCAAGAAGCATTTCTTTCAGTTTCTTGCCTGGACTTTATCATATTTGATAATTGGCGCGATAACAATGCAAAACATAAGCCTGAGCTGGCTTATGAATTTGACTAATTTCTTGCCTATGTTTGCATTATTATTCTTAGGCATTCATTTAACTCTCAAAGACAAATTTGCAAATTTCAAAATTAAAATTCCAACTTCATTCTTAACTTTCGGCTTAACATTAGTCATTGGTCTAGCTGCAGGCTTATTGTCCGGCGCTGTTAAATTACAAGAAATTATTATTCGTTTAACACAGCATGGACAAGGCAGGCTTTTCTTTACAGTATCTGAAAATGCGCAGCCATTCTTTATTGGCGGATGGTGGGACAGCTTTGGCTGGATATTTTTGCTGGCGTTCATAGGCTCAGCAATCTTTTTCTATAAAATATTCAAACCTGAAGATAAATCAAAATTAAAGTTGCATTGGTTTGCAGCAATAGCTTATATAATTTTCTTTTTAGCATTCATATTCGGAAGATTTTCACAATCTGGCAAACATCAGGCATTAGTTGATTTCTTTTCTAGTACATACTTATACTGGCTGGCAGGTTTCATGGCATTAATCGGAATAATATATCTGCTGGCATACTACAAAGATGCAAAGGCCCTGGAAGGAATGGGAAATAAATGGCCTTATTTGCTGCTTATTGCGTGGTTCATGCTGACTCTATTGGCTGCAAGAGGTCAAATCAGATTATTATTCGCAACTGTTCCTCCAATAGCAATTGCTTCTGCAATCTTTATTTCAGAAACTGTTGATTGGTCTATTAAACTTCAACAGAAAGCTCTCAAATATGGCATCTTGGCTCTTTTAATTTTATTTTCAGTATTTGCTTTTGCAACTGCGGCTCAGCAAACAGAAATACAAAATAAATATTCTGGCTCCATGACGCCTGGCCAATGGGGCGATGCCATGAACTGGATAAGAAACAACACTACTGAAGATGCTGTTTTTACACATTGGTGGGATTATGGTTATATGACAATTGCATTAGGCGAAAGGGCAGCAGTTACAGACGGTGGCAATGCCATGAACTGGAACCATCAATCAGGTCGTTATTTCCTAACTGGAAAGGATGATAATTCCACACTAACATACTTGAAAACACACGACGTAACACACATTTTGATTTCGGAAGAAGAAATAATGAAATACCACGCTTTTTCAAGTATAGGCTCAGATGAAAATCTTGACAGATACAGTACAATTGGCATTTTTGGCCTGCAACAACAAAAAGAAGTTCGCGATGGAAATGCTTTTGGTTATGGTGGGTACTGGGTATTGGATAAGGAATATATTATAGATAAAAAGGTCTTACCATCTGGCACAGCATTAATCGGTGGCTTTACAATAATTGTTAGCAACGAAAGCAAAATAATAGAAGCGCCAACAGCACATATGATTAACAGTAATGGCCAGCAAATTGACTTGCAAGTTCCATGTTTAGTCATTGGCGATCAAAGAATGGAATTTGAGACAAACCAAACAATAAATGGCTGCTTGATGTTAGTGCCATATTTTGACCAAAATGGACAGGGAAATCCTGTTGGCGGGGCATTCTGGATGTCTGAAAAGGTTTGGGATACAAATTTCGCAAAGCTTTACATGTTCAATGAAACATCGCCTTATTTCAAGCAAGTTTACAGCGATGATACTCCTCTTGGAATATATCAGGGCAGAGTAGTCGGTCCGATAAAGATATGGGAAGTTGAGTACCCTGCAAACATAACTGCTGATCCTTTCTATCTGCAATCAAGCAACTATGGTTAACGGAACATTAGTCTTAGCGAGCATAATTACATTTGCAACTTTTGTAGCTACGCTTTTCCTTACAAAGATGTGGATAAGAGTAGCCAAGGCATTTGGCCTGACTGGAAAGGATTTAAACAAATGGCAAGGCAAGCAAGTTGCTGAGGCTGGCGGTGTCGCGGTAATTTTCTCAATTGTATTTGGCTTGTTCTTTTACATTTTCCTAAAAACATTCCTGCTTCAGACAGAAACACATTTTGTTGAGCTTCTTGCAATAGCAGTTACTGTTTTGCTTGCGGGCTTCATTGGTTTCATGGACGATATCCTAGGCTGGAAGAAGGGATTAAAGCAGTGGCAAAAGCCATTGCTGACAATTCCTCTAGCTTTGCCTTTGGCAATTCTTAACGCAGGTCATTCCACAATGACTGTTCCTTTTTTTGGAATAGTTGATTTTGGAATAATCTATCCACTAGTTATAGTTCCGATTGCAATAATGGGTGCTGCTAATGGCTACAACATGCTTGCTGGCTATAATGGCTTAGAAGCTGGACTTGGAGCAATCATATTAACTGCGTTAGGCTTAGCTGCAACATTATACAATAATTACTGGCTAGCTTTGATTGCATTCATTGCAGTTGCTGCCTTAGTTGCATTTTTATGTTTTAATTGGAGCCCCGCAAAAGTTTTCCCAGGCAATAGCTTAACTTATGGAATTGGTGCGCTAATAGCAGTTATTGCCATATTTGGCGATTTGGAAAGATTTGCGCTATTACTTTTCATTCCATTCTTCATAGACGCTCTTCTATATTTCAGAGCTAGATGCATCGATAAGGTTGGAGATGTGCAGGCATTCGGCAAGCCAAATAAAGATGGAACTATAGAAGCTCCTTATGATAAAATCTATGATTCTGCACACATTGCAATAAAGCTCCAAAAGAAACTATTTGGAAAGGCAACTGAAAAAGGCGTAACAAAAATAATACTTTGTGCAGAAATAATTTTAGCAATATTGGGCTTTATGTTTATTGTTTAACTCAAACTCTCAAACAACTGCTTAAATTGCTTTGATGCACTTTCCCAGGAGAATTGTTCAACATAAGTTCTGGCATTTTGGCCTAATTTAGCTCTTAGTGGTTTGCTCTTAATTAATTCATCAATAGCTTCTGCCAGCTTTTCTGAATCCCTGGCTGGAACAACTAAGGCATTTTTACCATCAGTAACTGGCAGGCCTATATCTGTAACAACACATGCGCAGCCAGATGCCATAGCTTCTAAAAGCGAAATCGGCAGGCCTTCTGACAAACTTGGAAGAACAAAAATATCTGTTTTTGATAAAATATCATCAACATCTAATCTTAAGCCAGTAAATTCAACATTAGATTCTATGTTTAGTTCTTTTGCCTGCGCCTTAAGCTTAGCTTCATCATGCCCTGAACCGACTATTCGAATCTTAAAATCGCCTTTCAGCAATGGAACCGCTTCTAAAAGGTATTTTACACCTTTTACCTCTGCCAGCCTGCCTACAAAGGTTATGATTGGAATTTTTGCATTTTTGCGCTTGAACTTGAATGTTTGTATGTCAACTGGTGTAGGTATTATTGTTGGCTTTTCGATGTTAAAATCTGATTTGAATCTCCTTGCTTCTTCATCAGACAATAAAATCAAATTTGCATTTGAATAAAGAGATTTTTCAAGCCAATATGCTACTTTTCTTGCAACTAGTCCGTATTTATCCTGATTATGTGCTGTGCCGTGCGGTATGGCAACTAGCGGTCTTTTCTTAAGTTTGGATAAAATATGCCCAAAGAAAGTTGATGGCAGTCCATTTGTCAGTATTATATCAAAATCCAAGTCCAAACTCCTAATGAAGCTAAAAAAATTAAAGCTGGGCCCCCTAAGCCAAAATCCTCTTACCCAATTAACACGATGTATGTCTACTCCCTCTTTATTTTCAACTGGCTTCAACAAGTCAAATTTCCTAGTAACTACTATTGGCTTAATCTTCTGCCTTACGAGATGTTTTGCCAGCTCCTGCACATAGGTCTCCATCCCACCAGATGGCAGTATATCATCAGATACGCCAAATGGATACTCCTTTGAGCCTAATATGAGGACTTTCATTATTCAAGCACCAAAACAAAGCTTTTTAAATTTGGTTAGTCTGCGCCTTTGCTAAAATCATTAATTCAGACAATATACCTTGTATGCTAAATAACGAATTAAGCACAAAATACACTATTAATTGGGGTTTTCCTGCAACCATTGCTCTAATTGGTCCTATAAATGCATATGCAATCGGATTAAAGATTGTTGAGATTTTTTTATGGCGTAAGAAAAATCTTGCTGTGCCCCGCCCATAACGAATCTTATGCGCTTTGAAAACATTATATGTGGCCCTGTGCGCGTGAAAAGCAACTGCGCTGCTTACGCCTATTTTATTACCATCAATTCGCATCCTATAACAAAGATCTCCATCTTCATAAGACGTTATGTAAAATGGGTCAAAAGTATGTTTTAGTACGGCATCTCTTCTATATATTGCGGCGATTGTGCCTATCCTATGTCTTTCACCAGGCTTGTTAAAGAATAATCTAAATTGCTGGTCTTCAGCCCATGACCAATAATCAGATATATTTATGCCAAGGATTTGGGCGTGTATTGCCGCGTAATTTTTAGATTCTAACTCTTCGAGCATAGTCTGTAGGCAATTATCTGTAAGAACGACGTCTGCATCTACGTATGCAATATGTGGCTGCGTAGCTAACTTAGCACCCATTTGCCTAGCCATAGCTAAGCCTTTTCCTTCATCAAAATAAATTTTATTAGTATACTTTTTTGCTATACCGATAGTATCATCTGTTGATTTGCCATCCACCACGATTATTTCATAAGGATTATTCTGCAAAACACTGTCAAAAGTATGTTTTATGCCGCTCTCATTATTTTTAGAGCAAATTACAACCGATATTGGCAACTTAACTTTCATGACTGTTCATGATAAAGTAAAACGATATTCTTAAAAATCTATCAATACGGCACTTGCGTATCTGTTACTTTAGTTGCTATTGCAAGTATGTTATAATATTTATTAAACGGTGGAAAATAAGGCACTGCAATCTTAAGTGCTAAATCGGTATATCGCCATAAATAAGGTATATTGTTGAAATTTCTAATTGCGTCAACTCTAAAACCATCTAACTTTAGTCTCGAATTTAAACCAACTTTAGTAAAAGGTTGAACATGTGTTGGTTCGTCATAAAAAGTTTTATGCGTAACTGAAAAATTTGGGGTCATTAGTGCTATTTTACCACCCAATTTCAATACCCTATTTAGTTCGCTCCAAAATAAACCTTGATCTTTTATGTGCTCTATGACGTGTGATAAGTAAATAAAATCAAAATATGCATTTGGAAAATTAAGCTTTGTTTTGCCTACATCTTGAACTGTAACATTCATTTCCTTTGGAAAATTAGAAATAAACTTTCTATTCGCTTCTACTGCATAAACTTCGTAACCTAATTGCTTTAACGCCTTAAGCGCAACTCCGCTGCCCGGGCCGATTTCTAAAACTTTTCCAGGTTTATTAAAATATTTTTTATGTAACCAATTAACAATAGCTTCCTGTACATTATTTGTAAACATTTAATTCTCCTCGATTATAGTATAATGACTGTTTCCAATAAATTGACGTGGTTTAAATGGCTTTAATACGTAAGGAAGTTGCGTAATAACGCCTAGCCCGAAAGCAAAACAAACTACTAAGAATATCAAACAAACGAAGGGTATTTCATAAAACTTGTACCCATTTACTTTTACATATTTTGTATGATATAATGAAAATAAAAAGAACGCTAAAAATAATAAGGGCGGTACTGCTGCAAGCACCATAAAAAATAAATTTGGAAAAAATACGTTTATTATTAGCGGCAAAAACATAGCATATATGTAACTTTTCTTTACAGATTTTGGATTTTTATGAAGAATTGCTACCCGCGCATTACCTTTCCCCCAATAATACATGCGCTTAATATACTGTAAAAAAGTTTCAACCTTATAATGCCCCCATTTTGCACCCGGCAAAAC
Source organism: Candidatus Woesearchaeota archaeon (assembly GCA_964354105.1). Taxonomy (GTDB): domain Archaea; phylum Nanobdellota; class Nanobdellia; order UBA10117; family UBA10117; genus CAYGXM01. The sequence continues at coordinate 55,712 of CAYGXM010000001.1, read as the reverse complement.
TAAAAATTTAAAATCTTTTTTAAATTTTCTTAAACGCATGACAATATCGGCGTCTTCGCCGCATAAACTATATGTTTGAAAGCCATTAACATCATCTAAAAATTTTCTTTTAATTGCTGTGGCGCCAAAGCTAGTACCTGTAACATAATTTTCCTTGGAGTTATCCGTTGTACTAACAGACGGCACAAACGCATATTTGTGCCAGAACGGCTGTTTAACTTCAACCTTCAGCGACTCTACTGATGTAATTGCATCTTCATCATTTTCTATAAATTTAGGTTCTACGTTTTTGAGCCAATCATAATTTATGACCACATCTGAATCTATAAATGCAATATAATCTGAATTTGAATTTCTATATGCAATATTCCTTGCTTCAGCCAAGCCTGCCTTATGTTCGACAATTATTTTATATTTGATTTTATTTTTTCTAAGCAGAGTTTTAGCAATTTTTACAGTGTTATCTTTGCTCTCGCCATCAACAATAACTAATTCATTAAATTTATGGCTTTGTGAAAGAACGCTATTCATGCATTGCGATATAGTTTTCTCATTGTTTTGGGTTATTATGCACGCAGCAAATTTCTTACATTTGGCCATATTTCTTCAAAACTATATCAATTACCTTCTTCTCTGCACCTGCAGGCAGCAAATCTTGTTCGATTTTAATATTTGATGAATTATTCAAAAAAGAACTAACATGTGAGATTATAGTATTTGCTTCTGTTCCGACCAATTTGTTAATTCCCATTTCCACAGACTCTGTCCACTCTGTTTCATTGCGAATTGTAAAACAAGGAACTCTTAAGTGCGCTGCTTCTTCCTGTACGCCGCCAGAATCAGTTATAACAAATTGTGCTTTGGATATGGCTGCTAATGACTCCAAATACCCTACCGGCTCTATCACGCGCACTTTGGGATTAATAACTAAGTCAAATTCACCTACCATTTTTTTCGTGCGGGGGTGGATTGGAAAAATAAGTGTTGTTTTTTCTGCAAGCACATTAATTGCATTAATTATGCTTGTTAGTTTATCCCTGTTATCTACATTATCTGAGCGATGAGCTGTTACCCAGCCGTAACTCTTTGCTGGAAGATTTAATTTTTCAGATTTCTTTGCTAAAGCTAAATGTTTAGCTGCCGCACTAGCCCCTAAACTTCCGACAACAAATACATTATCAGTTATGCCTTCTGCCTGCAAGAGCTTTGCGCAATGTTCTGTTGGTGCAAAAAGTGAATCTGAGATGTGATCTACAACTACGCGATTATTTTCTTCAGGTATGTTTGAAAATGACCTGCAGCCCGCTTCTAAGTGTGCTACAGGAATATTACATTTTTTTGCAGCTAATGCGCCGCTTAAAACGCTGTTAGTATCGCCCTGGACAATCACTACACTTGGCTTCTCCATCTGTAAAATCTTGCCTAATTCAATCATTAATTTGCCTGGCCCTTCTTGGCCGGAACTTAAGGTGTATTTGGGCTTTGGCAGCATCAATTCATCAAAAAATACATCGGACATACCTGCAGAATAATGCTGTCCAGTGTGAATTATGAAAAAGTCTATTCCACGTTGTTGTGCCTCTTTTATCGTTGGGGAGATTTTAATTATCTCCGGCCTTGTTCCGAGTATAACTGCTATCTTAAACATTCCTTTACAGCCGTACGCAATTCTTATAAGATTTACCCATAAGCTACTGGCATGAAAAGATTATGTTGGATAACAGAGCCCCTGTCTATCTATTTTAAGAAAGGTGAAGTAAAGCCTCGCTTCTATAACCCTGGAGACTTTTTTGATGAGGTGCATTTAATTACTTTTGACAATGAAAATTTTAATCTTGATCCTGCGGAACTTCAGGCATGGGCTGGCAGAGCTAAGGTATTTTGGTATAAATTAGGTAAGCGCGATTTTTCTTCATTTCGCAGAGCAAAAGAATTAACTATCTTAATAAGCAAAATAAATCCAAATGTTATTGAAGCAAACGGATCGGGCATATACGGTTTTTTAGCAGTTAAGGCTGGTAAGGCCCTAGAAATTCCTACAGTTATACAACTACATGGAGATGGAGATCGCGATATACGCTATAACCTGTTGCGCAATTTCAGATTTGGAATGTTGGCTAAAGCGCTTTTTTTCAAATTTTTCATTGAGCGCTACGTTATATCCCATGCCGACAAGGTTGTTTGTGCGTATGCATTTCCATTAGATTATGCGCGGCGCTATGGTGGAAAAGACGTACAGTTAATCTACAATAAAGTTTACATTGAGAAGTTTGCAAATAGTTCGAAGCTCAATTTTCCCAAACCAGTTATTTTATTTGTTGGCAGGCTAATGAAAGAAAAAGGTCAGGATTGCCTCATTAAGGCCATGAAAAACACCGACGCCTTGCTTCTTCTAATAGGAGATGGCGCGGCAAGAAATAAGTTGATAAAATTAGCTGAAAAAATAGGCGTAAGTGACAAAGTAATTTTTATTTACCGTGTGCCTAACAGCAAAATACCTATTTATTATAAGTCTGCAACAATTTTTGCATCTGCTATGAGATTTGGTGGCGCATCTATTCCTATAATGGAAGCAATGGCTGCGGGCTTGCCAATAGTTATGACTGGCAATAAATGGATGCCGCAGCCCGAACTTGTTGGCAAATCCGCTATAATAGTAAAAGACGATCCTGATGAGTTTGCTAGGGCGTTTTCATTTCTGTTGCAAAATGAAACTATTAGGAAAAAAATGGGAAAATTAGCGCAAAAATTAGTTAGGGTTGTTTCCTGGCAGACTGTCGAAAAGCAAGAGGCAAAAATGTATGCAGAAGTTATTGCAAATTACCAAAAAATATGAGATTTAGGGGTCATTAATCCTTTTATTTTGCTTTTTCTTTGAAAAATTCGAATTCTCTACTTAGCTTGCATCTTGCAAAGATTTCATTTAAATGCGCTTCAATTTCTTTTATGTCTTTGCCCTGCATCTTCAAATCACCCAGCATTTTGGCACATTGGAACGCTATTGGTATAAACTGCGGATTTCGTTCGGGACTTAAAGTTTTTTCAGATTCAGTGCGCCACAATTTAAGTTTTGTATCGACGTATCCTATCAAAATCGTTATGGTAATAACCACGACGAATCCTGTAAGTATGAAATTTGTTCTACTTCCAAAGATATGCTGGACGGGAGCATAATCCCACACTGTTGTATTGAGAAACACCAATGCAATCATAAGAAAATTAAGTATGCTGAGATAACCTGATGTTCTGTTTACATAAAGTTTTGCTTCTATAAACCAATCTCGCAACCTTTTAGCTTGCATGAAATAAAACTAATAAAGAACTCTTAAAAGCCTTTCTTTGAGAGCTAGCTCTCACTAAGCTAAATTAATAAGTTAAAGAAAATTAAACTATATCTTCTTCAGCCACTACAACAAAGTCAGCTGAGCTGATCATTGCGCTGAATGGGATCATTATCTCGCCGTCTTTTGTCTTTTCCAAGTCCATGGTTACTGCGTGGTTTGTTGGCTGCTTTATTACGAAGTATATCAGCTCGCCTGTTCTGACTTCAAAAATCAAGTCGCCGATTACACCTAGCCTTTTGCCAGATTTAGAAACTACGGTTTTACCAATCAATGACTTTGAATATCGCTTTTCAACTATAGGATCTGCCATGTTCACCTCGGAGTTGTACTCTCGCTAATAAATACCTTTCTGTTAAGCTTTATAAGTTTTTGTACAGAGAAGCAAATTATTGCTTTTCTGGACATTCCGCCAAATAAATTTTTGGCGTTATATTCTATGTGGTGTCTATATATGCAATTATTTGCCTAAACAGATTTTTTGTGTCCTCTGGGCTGGAAACTGGCAAATAATCTACAATGCCAATAACACTGGCATCGTTTCCCCCGCCAAACAAACCATCGCCAATAAATAAAATATCCTTAAGGTCAATATTGCGGTTCTTGGCAAATTTTTGTATTCCTGTACCCTTATTCATTCCTTTCTTTGTTATATCTATAGACGTCGTGCCGCCTATTTTAATCTCATATTTTGAAAGTTTTGGCTTCAAATAAGTTACCCACTCAATCCTTTTACTTTTATTTGCATCATATTTTTCCTTTAAGTCACTTGGTGCATGCCTACCAATAGCAGAAAGAGTAATTTGAGAGCCTCTATCTTGTATTTGGTCTTCTTTAGTTGTGAGTGTTTTAATACTATATTTCTCAACAAGGTTTTCCAGGACCGAAATTATTTCTCTTTTTTCCTCTTTAGCCAATGAACCATCATAGACCTTTTCCCTTGCCACAGTGTGTATAACATCAAAAATCGTTCCAGAATTTGATAAAACATAAATTGTGGGGCATTTCAGCTGGCTCGTAACTTGCTCTTGTATATGCTCATACGTACTTCCGCCAATTACTGTAAATAAATAGTGCTCGCTTAGTTTATTTATCATATCTGCCATTTCATTGTCTATTGGCTGACAGCTTTCGCAAAGCGTGTTATCCATATCACATACAAGTACATTTTTCCCCCGGTTGTACCTATCCGCAACTCGGACAACATCGTCAAGTTCTGGCGTAGATATTTCCAGGATAGTCTGGTCTTTATCGCTTAAATTATTAGTGTGCACGCTCAATTTAGGTATATGTTTAGTTTCAAAATTGTCAAAAATCCATACTTCTTCCTTATCCTTATGATACTGCAGGCTTAGCTGTTCGCCAGCTTTGATAAAAATCTTCTTTATAACTTTCTCATTATTTTTGTATAAAATTTCTTCTGAACCCCACGGTTTAACTACTAAATTATTGCTGTCCATCCGAACAAAATGAAAAAATGTTAAAGATTTAAACCTATTCTATCTAGCTTATTTCAACAAATGCTTTGCTAGCTCCATTGTTTGCTTTTGCACTGATGGAATTGTTCCATTGGCATTTATGTAGTGGTTTGCAGACGCTATTAAATCGCCAACACCCAAACGAAGCTCTTCCCTGTCCCTGACCCTGAATTCTAATTTTGAGAGCGGGCCAAATCTCGCTCTTCCCTGCAATCTTTTCAGCCTTGCTGCAGGCGATGCTAGAATTGCAATGACATGGAAATTATCCTTGTATTTCAATTGGAAATATCTTGCTTCTTCCATTGTCCTTAAACTATCTAGAATTATGATTTTTGCCCTTGATTTTCTGACTTGCTCTTCAGCCCACTTTACTAAAGGAATTTCACCATATTCTATCCACATATACAAAGAAGCCATTGTTCCCGTTTCTTCCGATGGCCTTATACCCCTACTAGCCAGCCACTGCCAGATAAAATCTCCCAAATGAACTTTCTGTGCCTTGTGTTTTTTTACAAAAAAGTCTGCAACTGTGGATTTGCCGCAGCCAGGCATGCCTACAATACCTATGATAATTGGTGTGGCCATAACTCAAGATAAGATATTGGATATTTAAGGTTTAGGCAAGTAGGGAAGGAACGCCCTTTACCAAGAGAATTGCAATTAAAATCCATTTTAGTTTGCCGATTATGGGAACATCGGCAACAGCAAGAAAGATTGCTGCTACTACATCTGTAATGCCCAGTATCTTAACCAGGAAATCGTCTCCCATACAGATAAATTAGGATAAGGGTTTATAAATATTACCATATAGAAGTAATAAACTACTTTAATGTTAATTTTGTAAGAAAACTATGCGGGCCTTTATTGCTATAGAACTGCCTTCAGAATTAAAGGAAAAAATAGATGGTACAATTTCTGAGCTGGAAGATGCTGATTTTTGCGAGGCTAAGTGGGTTTCTGAACAACAATTGCATTTAACCATTAAGTTCCTTGGCGAGATTAACAAAGAGCAGGCAGAGAAAGTAAAAGCTGTTCTTTTAGCAATAACTAAGAGCACCAAAAGCTTCACAATCCAGCTGGAAGGCCTAGGTCATTTCAACCAAAGGGTTCTTTGGGTTGGCGGAAGCTCAGACCAGCAAGCTGAGAGCTTAGCCAATAAGATAGATTTTGAGCTTGGCAAATTAGGCTTCCCTAAGGAAGCTCGAGAATTTTCAATACACTTGACATTGGCTAGAATAAAAAAAGTCTATAATTGGGCAAAGATGAAGCAAATACTGGCAGAAAATGAAACAAAAGATTTTGGCTCTTTCAAAGTTGATAAAATAAAATTAATTGAATCTGTCTTGTCTGCAGAAGGGCCTACTTACAAAACAATTGGAGAATTTAATTTAATCTAACTTGCTTTGAAGAGGTTTTCAACGTCTTCAAATGGATTTTCATTGGCCTTTTTAATCCAGTCATTGACATTTTGTTTAACAATGTTTCCGGAAGCATCTCTGAAAATTACTTCCTTTATGCCCGCATTTATTATCAGCCGCCGGCACATCATGCAAGACCCAGCAGATGCGTGTGGCTCGCCCCCAGTTTCAATTACCTGGCAAGCAATATACATTTTGCCGCCATTCATTTGCTCATATGCTGCGTGAATTACCGCATTTGCCTCTGCATGCACCGAACGGCATAATTCATAATGCTGTCCGCTCGGAATTTTTTTCTCCTTGCGGTAGCATTTTCCTAAATCAACGCAATTAGGGGCTCCACGAGGCGCGCCATTGTAGCCTGTGCTGACTATCTTATCGTTGTTTACAATCACTGCGCCATAAACCCGCCTTAAGCAAGTTCCTCTCTGCGCAACTTCCAAAGCTATTTTCAGATAATACTCATCTTTAGTTGGCCTAGCCATTATACAAAAGATATTAGCAAGAGATAAAAAACTTATTATTAAAAATAAGGAATGCAGGAGCGCACATTTCTGATAATTGCTGTAATCTGGTCTCTAATCGGGCTTTTTGTTTTGCTGTTATTGGCTAGTTTTGCAGAGCCGCCTAAGTTAAATGTCTCTGAATTAGAAGGCCAAGTCGGAAAAATAGTTGAGCTTGATGCTGTTAATGTCACCTCTGTAAGCTACAAGGAAGATACTATTTTCCTTAAACTAGAAGATTCAACTGGAAAAATATCTGCTGTTTATTTTGACAAACCAAAATTTGACTTGATTGAAAATGATGTCGTTTCTGTCAGGGGGAAAGTTCAGCTGTACAAAGGTGATATTGAAATAATAATTCAGGAATTGATATGTCTGAGCTGCTAGCAATAGTTGTTTCATTATTTTTGGGATGTCTTGCTGGGATTTTTACTGGCCTGGCCCCTGGAATTCACGTAAACACTGTTGCCGCAGGTGTTTTAGCAAGTCTTGGAATCTTAACTGCATACTTCAGCCCATTAGCTCTTGGAGTTTTTCTTGTTGCAATGGTGATAATGCATAGTTTTGTTGATTTTATTCCTTCAATTTTCTTAGGAGCTCCTGACGACGGTGAAACTGCCCTGTCTGTATTGCCTGGCCATAAGCTTTTGCTGGAAGGAAAAGGCTACACTGCACTAAAACTAACAGTGATTGGCGGAATTGGTTCTACAATTATAGGACTAATGTTATTGCCTATTTTCAGTTTAGCTATTTTTTATGGTTATGACAAACTCGGAATCGTTGTCCCAATTTTAATACTTGCATTTTCTGCTTTTTTCATTCTGCTTGAAAAAAGTCTGAAAGGAAAAATCTGGGCCCTTCTTGTTTTTATGATGTCTGGCGTTCTTGGAATTATTGTATTAAACCAACTGCCAATAAAAGAGCCGTTATTTCCGATGTTGACTGGCTTGTTTGGACTGTCTACAATAATAATCAGCATGCTAAGCAAAAATAAAATTGTTGAGCAGGACATCAACACCAATCTGGTATTTGAAGGGAGATGGCTGACGCATTTGAAAGCGAGCCTTTCTGCTGCAATTATGTCAATTCTTCCTGCATTAGGAGCTGCTCAGGCAACAGTTCTGGCACAGGCAGCTGCGAGAAAAGAGAAAGACGACAAAGAATTTTTAGTTATGGTTGGCGGCATCAATACAGTGAGTTCTTTATTTGTATTGGTAACTTTATTTCTGATTGGCCGGGCTAGAACTGGCGTCCTTGCAACAATGAAACAATTCCTGGAGCTTAATTACAGCACATTTGCTGTTTTGCTTGCTGCAAGCCTTGTTGCAGTTGCCTTGGCAGCAATTACAACACTATGGCTCGGGAAAATAATTGCAAGAAGAATTACAAAAATAAAATACAGAAAGCTTTCATTCGCTGTTTTAGTTATTTTAATATTACTTGCAGGTATTTTTGGCGGCTTTCTGGGGCTTTTTATCCTAAGCGTATCAACAGCAGTTGGCTTGATTGCTCCAAAAGTAGGGATTAAGAGAATTCATGCAATGGGCTGTCTTGCTATTCCTATTGTGCTATACTTCATTTAAACTTGCAGCAAGTTTTAAATCACTTTAGCTTTTAATATTTGTATGATTAGAATTCCCATAAGCTTGGATTTCCAGCAGGTTTTGTTTTCACTAGCGGAAGATCCGTGGCCTCCGAATGCTATAGAAGACACGGACGTTAAGAAACAAGGAAATGTGACTATTTTAGGCGATAAAAATCCTTTTTGGGACTTTGAAAAAGACCTTGTAAAAATAGTTAGGACTTCTTGCCCAGGAGAAATTCACAGGATACATTTCTTAGGCGAAAAGGGCATTGTTTTAAAACACTTTGACGATAATGGAAATGTAAGGTCTGACCAATATGTACAAGACTTCCCGGCTTACTATCTCATTCCTTATTCTGGAGGCAGTTGCAAAGAAGATGGTTCATTAATTCCAAATCCTGGCATAATCAACACTATTCATAAGTTTGGCGCAACTAGAATTCCGAGTTACGAGATTAATTTTGGCATAACAATAATGCCCTTAGCCCAAAAACTGCAGGAGCGCCCTTGCAGGGAAAGGTTTGAATGCTTCAGGAACGCCTTAATTGAAAGGGATCTTGATGACTTTGCAGTATATCTTGTAAAATCTGCAGACTTTATGAATTTATACCATGATTTAAAGCAATTAGAAGAGCTAAAAATTCCTTTTGAAGCTATTTAGAATTTAATGCGCCTTCACAGAAAGCATTTTATATCGTGCCTGATTGCATAAATTATGGCCACTACAAGACAAAAACATAAGATTCATCACAAAACAATTTTACTCGAGGTTCTCATACTTGTTGCATCTGTTCCAATTTGGCGAGGTATTTGGCGAATACTTGATGCAATAATTGGTACGGATTTATCTGGAGATATGATTTCAATTATTATTGGCATAATTTCGGTTTGGTTGCTAATGAATTATGCGCATCATCTGAAAATAGATTAAAATTTTGGCATCTTGCCCATAGGCGGCATTTGCATCCCTGCGCCCATTCCTGCAGATGGTTCTAATTCTGGCATGCTTAGATTTGGCTGGCCCATTTCATCTTCTCCTGGAGGAGCTGGCAGAATTCTGTCTATAAGTTCTGCAAGCCCATAGAAGATTGGGAAAAACAGCAAGATTGCTGCAATCGTGATTAAATCTATATGAATTACGCCATAGAAAATTGGTGTGGCAACAATCATAAAATAGCTGACTTCTCTTACTCGGCCGACATAGCGGGCAATTGGCTTTGCCCGAGCAGACTCTACCATTATAAATAAACCATAAAAAATGAAAAGTATACTTATTCCGATTTTGGTCAAAATTGTTGTGCTAAATTCGAATACTTTTGTTGTTTGCCTGGTCCAGTCCATGCCCGCCCATAAAGTTACAACGCCATTTGTCATGGCATTTCCAAAATCCGTTCCTTTTCTTTCCTGGAAATAATCTGTAAATATCCAGTTAAGGTAGATTGGAACTAAAATCCAGAGCATTTCTGGCTGCTTTGCAGGAGCAGCTAAAATCGCACCAAATCTGCTAACAATCTGAATCAGTATTTCTACGACAGGCATGATTAAAACTGATGTTTGGATTAGTTAAAGCTTGGTTACTATTGGAATCGTATAACATAAGGCATCGCGGCGGTATGAAAACAAACCTTAAGGGATTCAAAATTAGTCTATAAACTTTGGCTTATTCTCAAAGCAAAGATTATAGAACTCGCAGTACTTGCACAGCCAGCTGACTTCCTTTTCCACTGGAAGTTTATTCTTTAGTGCCAGTGTCAGCTGCATCGCCCTTGCCTCCAGGAACGATGTTATATCTCTAATTGGTACTTCAAAGACTTTGATGCTGTGCATGCTCAAATAAATTATTTGTATTGCCCTAACTGCAGATTTTTGCGGCTCTGGCAATAAGGAAAAATATGCCTGCGCCTGCAAAACATGCGCTGTCTGCGGTGCATCAGGCAAGGTTGCAGTTGTTTTGAATTCATAAATAACGCCATCATGCATTGCGTCTACGAAGCCGAGGACGTCAAAATTTGGAAATTCTTTCTTAACAAAAATTTCTTTTTCAGTCTCATCAAGTGTGTGCGTTACGAAAGTATGAATTGCGTGCCCTCTTGAGAATATCCATAGTTTTTCCAGTTCCATTACTTGTTCTTCTGTCAGCTTGTAATAGCTTTGCCTTAGACAATTGCTGACTAGCATTCCGATTCCGAAGGCTGGCTTTTCTCTTTCTTTGTGCGGTCTGTCTCTGTCGTGCAGTAAGGCGTGCAGGACTGGTTTTGGGTAAAGCTTTTGGCAATCTTTGCAGGATTTTGCTTCCTCTACAGTATGTTCTTTTCCGGAAGGGCATTTTATTTTTATTGAAACCATGTTTTCAATCCTATTTGTTTTGTTGCCTCTTTTAGGAAAATTGAATCTATTCTCCTTTTTAGTATTTCAAGCGTTTGCTGCATGTATGGTGGCATCTTTGGCATTGCAGCCAGTTGAAGTGCGGCTTCTAAATACTTTCTAATCGTGCCTTCTGCAACTGTAAACAATAATTTCCCGCCGCATTCAGTGCATGTCCCCTGCAAGGGCGGCCTTCTGTATTTTGTATTGCAGCTGACGCAGCGGAATTCCTGTGTTGTGAATTTCCTCAGGTTGCCTTTAATATCGCGAAGGAAATGTTTGTCAATTACGAGCGCCGCAACTCCTTCCATATTAACTGCCCTTATTTTTGATGCAAGCTCAAGCTGGCCCGCCAGTTTTTCAAGCATTGTCGGAATTGTTTTGTAGGCTGAGCAAAGAACGCCTGCATTTATGTCTGAAGTTTCGTGTGTGTATAATAAATTATAATACTGTTCTGGTTTTCCTAAGCGATCTTTAACGTGTTCAACTTTGACTTCCCAGGGCCAACCGTATTTTTGCGCTACTTGATAAAATTCCAGTGGGTAATTTGAAGCAACATCGAGGTTGTGCGCCTCTGTATCTACTTCTCTCGGGTCTAATATTGTTGTGAGAACTAGGGGCGCGTCCATATTTCTGCCGCCTCTTCTATCAGGAAGATATTGCCTGCTGAAATTTAGAAATGCATCAAGTGCCAGTATAACTGCAACTTCATCACCATCGCAATTTCTTCTGGTGGCGGCGTGCCAGTATGGATGCGCATAAATCCCTTGTGCCTGCGAAAAGCCAATTAGTCTTGATGTAATACCGCAAGATGTGTGCGGCGCCAAGCCGATAAAAATGTGCCCTATCAAATCTTCTCTTGTCTTTGCATTGTAAAATTTTGGAAGTTTGTAAACTTTTTCCAACAATTCATCAATAAATGCGCAAATTCTAAGGAAAACTTTTGCCGAGCCTTCATCCGGCGAGTTTGGACACTCTGGGAGGATTATATCTTGTGGCTTTAATTCCAAAATCTGGTCTTCATTTGCCAATTCGCGCCCATTGATGTCTGTTTGATAGCCTAATTGCTTTAATTTTTCTATCGAGGTTCCTATTTCTTTTGGTTTGAAGTGTGTTATCGGCAGCTGAGTGCCATCAAATCTTATTGTGCCGTCTTTGTTAACTGTTAAATTATGCTTCGCGCGTAAAATTCCCTTGGCTAAGTTCTCAAATATCCTGTCTTTGTTCCATGTTCCTTTAACTCCTTTTACCAGCGGCGGCAATTGTGGCATTTGCAGCTGCTGCAGGGCTAATTTTGTATAATCCTCTACGTTGATTTTTCTTCTTTCATAGCCGAGTGTTTTTGTGTGGCACTTTAATTTTTTAGTTTTCTTTTTGCACAGCGGGCAAATGCGCCATGCTTCTGTCGCTTTGCTGCAGATTTCGCATTTGGGATAGACTGTAATTTTATTGCATGCTTGGCAGAAAAATATTGGTGCATCTGTAAGAATTTCTTTTTGATTTATTGCTTCATTTATGGACCTGAATCTTCCGCCTTCTCTGCCAACAGGAAATAATGCTGCTGGGCTGCCTTTCATAACTCTTAATTTTGCTTTTTCGGGCCTGCCCATCCTTGTGCCGATATATGTTCCGGATTTGTCCTTGATTTGAACTGGTGAAATGGAATTTATGCAGTCTAAACCGTTTTTCCCGGAAGGGGATGCTCTATTTTTCAGTAAAAAGTTCAAAACATAGGCATTATCTTCCGATAAGACAACTTTATTATCATCAATGGTGTGCGGGCAGCCTATTAATTCTAAAATTTTTTTTGGCTCCTGTTCTAGCGGAAGAATGTTTCCATCTAATTTTTGCGCCCAGTTAGACAAAATTATAAATTGCACCTGAGAAATGTCTTTCCAGTAATAGGTCCATTTTGGATGCAGCGGCATTTTTGCTTTTTCTGCAAATTCTATTGCCGCCTTCGCATTTTCTAATTTTAGCGGGGTTTGTTCTGTTATTGATTTTACTTCAAGGTCCCACCATTCTTCACAATAACCTGCAGGAGCCAACCTTTGCCCTGTTTCCGACCAGTCGCCGCAGCTTACTAGTAAATCCCCAAGGAATAAGATTTCCTCTACTTCATTTTTTACAGAATTTGCATCTGCAAAATTATCTAATTTTACAACAGATCCATTCTTCAGTTTTACAATTGGCCCGTCAATTGAATCACAGACCGTAAAGACTGTTGCTTTGCCTGGTCTCTCTGTCTTGATTTGCGTGCCGACCGCAATGTAATTGTTCAGGACTACCATGGTTGCAGGATTTATCGCCATTGCAGCCAGGCCCGTGGCTCTGGCGCGTCCATATCTCAAGCGAAAACCTCCCTTTTCCATCGGATAGCTTAAAATCGGCCTTCCTGCTACAATATCTGTGAGGTAAGAATCAACAGGGGTAAGCTCCAGTTCTTTAGCCTCGCCTGCATGCAACCTCGCTTTTAGCGCGATAAAATCTTTCAGCCAAGTCCAATCTTCTAATCCAAAATCTTTTCCCCATTTTGAGAGTTGTTTCCAGAGCTTTTCTGCTTTTAATGACAGCCCTTCAGTCATAACGAGGGCCATTCCTCCCCTTATGATATCTGTTTCAACACGAGGCAATCTTTTGCATTGAGAAACTTCATATACTTCTGTGGGATCGCCTGTGACTTCTACTTTTATGTTTCGTACAAGCATTTCAGTTTCTCCCGCTGTCGGCTTGTACTGCCTATGCGCAATCTTTGAAAGATAGTCATCAAGCTCTACTTGGTATCTTTTAACTTCTTCATTTGTGATATCATATTCTGCAATGTTAGAAGATTTGCGCAGATAATCCGCTATCAAGACTGTAACTGCTTGTGCCGAACCGCCAGCGCCTCTGATTGGGCCTGCGAAATAAATTGCGATGTAATCTTTTCCGTCAAGTCTTTTCTTGAATTTCAGTTCAACAAAACCCTCAAGTGGAGCAGAGACGCTGCCCATAGTTAAATAAGCAAGACCTGTCCTAATACCTACTTCAATAGCTTCCCGCAATTCTGCAAACTGGCAAAATTTTTGCTCTGCAACTGCTCTTGCGATTTTCAGTGCAACTCTCCAATCGCCTGCTCCAAACTCTTTTTCGAGTTCTGTTATCGCTTCCGAAAGTTTTGATTCTTTCAATTGCGGTGCGACAGAACTTACCAGTGCTTGAACTTTTTCCGCGACGGACCTTGCGAGAAAAATATCGACATGTGACTCAGGATCTATGCCTGCCTGGCGAGCCTGCTGCGCAATTCCATAGGTTTTTTGCAGCTCGCTGTTTAAAACATCAAAATATTTTTGCATTTCTTCAGAGCCAGACATATTAAAAATTTTCAAAAGTGCTTAATAAGAACTATTTAACTGTAGAAAACGAAGGGGGGGTATTAAAAATAATCTGTATCTTGGAATGCACAAAGTTTTAAAAGGCTGACTTTCTATATTGTATCGATATTTATGAAAACCGAGACTAAAAAACGAGGCCGTGCTGTAGGTTCTGCGATAAGGGACAATTTAGTAGAGCTGTTATTCCATATTAACAAAGCGCATGCTTATGGTTTATATCAAAAATATAAAAAGGTCTATGGCCCTGTCAATATTCGTTCTGTTTACTATAACCTAAATAAAGGTAAAGATCTTGGAGTTTTCAAAATAATTGGTATTGAAAAGGT
>CAYGXM010000001.1:0-41223 GCA_964354105.1 Candidatus Woesearchaeota archaeon | reverse complement strand
ACCTAAATAAAGGTAAAGATCTTGGAGTTTTCAAAATAATTGGTATTGAAAAGGTGGAGGGTAACTTTAGCTGGGGCCCGTCTGCTGAAAGGATCCTTTATGGCTTGTCTGACCAGGCAAAACCTAAAGGCGACGCCAAAATCAAAGAAGCTTTAGAAGCCTAAACTGCCGCCCACACCTTAGCTTCTATTAGAACTCTTTTTTTATTCTTTTCATCTATTTTTCTTTAAAATAACGCAAACATACTCTAATAGTATGTTTGCGGAATTGAAAACTACAGAACCTTTGTTTTCAATAAACCCACACCCCCACACTTCCTTTGGAACTATCCTAGCTTCTATATAGTAATATATTTATTTAGTTTAAGTAAAGTAAAGAGTAAAGACACGTTTCTATGTGCAAGGAAAGGGTGGCGGACAAAACAACCACCATTTCATATGAATTTTGTTAAGAAAATAAAAGTTTAAATACTTCCACTGCAGGTGCGACGTTTGGAGGTTTGGAAGTAAATGACTGGTCAATTAGGTTTGATGGATTTCTTTGAAAAGTTCTTGCAGAAAGAACCATTAATCATCAATAAAAAGGTTCTCCAGACAAACTACATTCCAGACGCGATTCCACATAGGCAGCAACAAATAGAGCTCCTAGCTTCTATGTTGGGCCCTGCTTTGAGAGGGGAAAAGCCATCAAATATTTTTGTCTATGGTAAACCTGGTGTAGGCAAAACTGTTTGTGTTCAATACGTTCTGAAAACACTTGAGCAAACTGCAGCGGCAAAAAATACACAACTTAAAACAATTTACATAAACTGCAAACTGAAAAAGATTGCAGATACAGAATACAGGATAGTTACAGAGCTAGCCAGAGCTGCAGGAGTTGATGCCCCTGCAACAGGCTTGCCAACAGATGAAGTCTACAACAGATTTTTAGCTGCAATAGATTCAAAGCCGCAAATAGTTATCTTGGCTTTAGATGAAATTGACAGGCTTGTTCTGAAAGCAGGCGACGACATCCTTTATAATTTAACAAGAATAAATCCCGAACTAAAGCAGGCCCAGGTCTCCATAATAGGAATTTCAAACGACATCAGGTTTATAGAGCAAATAGATCCTAGAGTAAAATCATCTCTAGGGGAAGAAGAAGCAATATTCCCACCTTATAATGCGATCGAACTAAAAGATATTCTGGAAAAACGTTCGGCTATGGCTTTCAGGCCAGGTGCTTTGGCTGAAGGTATTTTGGAAAAGGCTGCAGCGTACGCCGCAAGAGAACATGGCGATGCAAGGCGCGCCCTTGACTTATTGAGAGTTGCTGGTGAAGTTGCAGAAAGAGAGTCTGTAGAGCAGGTTCTGCCAGATCACATAGACAAAGCAGAACAAAGGATCGAAAAAGACAGGGTAATGGAAATAATAGGCACACAACCAAAACAATCACAGCTTGTTTTGCAGGCAATTTTACAGATTACAAACGGAAAGAAAATAGAAACAGGAGAAATTTACGAGAAATACAAAAGCCTCTGCATCCAAACAGGCCAAGCGCCACTAACCCAAAGACGCGTTTCTGACTTAATTGGAGAACTTGATATGCTCGGCTTGATAAATGCAAAAGTCATCTCAAAAGGCAGATACGGAAGAACAAGAGAAGTCTATGTGGCGATATCTACTGAATTGTTGGAAAAAATAAAAGCAAAGTTGCAAGAAGAGCTGTTTTAACTTAGCATGGATAAAGGCGAGGCGATACAAAAGCTAATCGAATCTGGCGTGATGCCAACACCAGATGCTATAAAAAATATTTTAGAAAGTTCAATTAATCCTGCAACACAGGTTAAAGCTGAAGCTCCAGCAACAAGCACAGAGAACTTGACATCTGTTGAAGTTCTGCCGACAATAGAAGCCAACCCTAAAAAATATGAGGTGAAGGATTTTGTAACATATTTCAGAAACCGCTACGAATATTTCAAAAATTTACTGATAAACCGGCCAGAATTAACAAATACGACTTCAATTGCAAGACTGCAGCAAGGCGAAAAAACGACAATTATTGCAACAATCCACAGCATGAAAAAACTCCCGACAGGAACTTTAAAATTAACTCTGGAAGATTTGACCGGCAGGATTGACACAATAATCTCTGTAAAAAATGCACAAGTTCTAAAGACAACGCACCTGGCGCACGACGAAGTCCTCGGCTTCAGGGGAGTTGTAGGGAAGAATGTCTTTTTTGTTGACGAACTTATCTGGCCAGACATCCAGCACAAACAAATTACAAAAACACCAGACGAGGTTTATGTCGCCTGCGCTCCAGATTTGCATGTCGGCTCTAATATGTTTTTGGAAAAAGAATTCTACAAATTTGTAAAGTGGCTTAACGGCGAATATGGAAATCCAAAGCAAAGGGAAATAGGCAAGAAAACTAAATACATTATTGTTTGCGGGGATATTGTTGATGGTGTAGGGATTTATCCGAATCAAGACAGGGAGCAGAATATAAAAGATATTTACAAACAATATGAAACTGCGGCAAAATTACTTTCACAGATCCCGTCTGACAGGCACATTATAATTTCTCCAGGAAACCATGATGCTATGAGAATATGCGAACCTCAGTTCTTGTTGTATAAAGATTTTGCAGAGGCTCTTTACAAGTTACCAAATGCAATTCTAGTTCCAAATCCATCATACATACGACTGCACAAAAGCGAGAACTGCAAAGGCGTAGATATCTTAATTTATCACGGATATTCTTTTGATTATTTCATTGACAGTATAGAGAGCTTAAGAGTAGCAGGCGGCTATGATGCCGCAGACAAGGTATGGGAGTTTTTGTTAAAAAGAAGGCATTTAGCTCCAACATATGGCGCAACATTGGCTTTGCCACTGGAGCAAGACCCTCTTCTTATTAAAAATGTGCCAGATATTGTAATGTCCGGCCACATTCACAAAGCCAAAATCGGCCGCTATCGTGGCGTATTGATAATTAGCGGAGGATGCTGGCAGGCCACAACAACATTCCAGCAAAGAATGGGCCACAATCCTGATCCTTGCTGCGTCCCAATAATAAATCTGCAGACAGGCACCGCAAAGATGTTTCGATTCCGATAAGGCAACTGCTCGTTTCGCTCGCTGTTAAGTCTTAAAGATGGTCTGCGCCTCCTTGCAAAAGCTTGTCTGCTTTACAAACATTAAGGATTAACGCAAATTTGTTCACAAATTTGCGGAATAGAAAAATCACAAAGCAATTTTTCTATAACCCTGAGTAAATTATTCTTTGTAAATCGTATCAAGAATCATCCTAATCATTTCAGCTCTTTTATCCCCTATGCCTTCAACTTTCATCAAGTCAGCTAGGGACGCATCAATAATTGCTTTAGGGCTGCCAAAATGGTTCAACAAGGCCTTTGCAGCTTCAGGGCCTATTTGCGGCAAACCTTCAATAAAAAATTGCTGAGAATCTGTGATTGTCTGAGGCTTATGGCTTCCTCTCACTGAAATGGACTTCTTTTTCTCTATTTGTTCTCTTTTTGCAATTGTTATCAAAAACTCTGCAGTTTCGTCCTTGCTTTTTGTAAACATTATCGGAATGTTCCAGTCTATGATTAATGCAGCCAGGCTCCCAAATAATGCTGCTGGCTGAACGTTTCTTACAGAGAAAAACAGATTAAAGTCGCCTTCTAAAATAAAAAAAGGCTTTGCAAAAGATGCCTTCATCCTTTTCGCCTGGTCAAATAACCTTCCATCAAGCAAAGAATTCACAAAATCAACAACATCTTTCCTTTCACAGCCGACATCTTCAGATAAAATGAAATCGCCAACTTTCAAAGCGCCCAAATTGACCTTTGCGCCTTTGTTATGCAACAATTCAGCAAGCTCAGATTCCCTGCTGTCTGCAAAAATCATAATTTCCTGCGTGATTTTAGCAGGATATTCTTCAAGAGACACTTGTTTTACATTTTGCTGCAAATCTCTTATAGTAGAATTCAAACTTTCCTCCCGTTTTTTGGAAGCCCAATAGTATGCTTCATCTCTTGTGCCCTTTGCAGCCAGCATAATGACTTTTCCAATTGAAGTCCTGCCAGTTCTGCCCCGTCTTTGTATTGTCCTGATAACAGATGGAAGAGGAGAATAAAATACAACTAAATCTACATCTGGAATATCTATGCCTTCTTCTCCTACAGAAGTGCATACCAGGCAATTCAAATCGCCAGCCCTAAAACGATCCAAAACTTCACCCTGGATTTTCTGGGACATTCCGGCGCTTGTTTTTGAAGCCTGGCCGATGAATTTATGCACGTTCAGTTCTTTAATCAGCGCCAAAGTGTCTGTAATCGCCGGAATATTATCCCTAAACTCTGTAAAGATAAGAATTTTGGAATTTTGTTTCGCTTCAAGCTGGCTTTCAACCAAAGATTTTAATGTGTCTATTTTTGGATGCTCCAGCCCGTTTTCAATTGCAGTAATTGTTTGAGAGTAAGCTGCCCTGACGTGAAAATCATTGATTATGCTTTGCAAAGATCTCGTTTTCCTTTGCCGGGCCTTTGCCCAAAGAGATTCAAAATACTTCTGCAGGGCGCATAAAGTCTCTGTTGTAAGCAAGGAATGGCTGTGCTGCAATTTTATCAATGTATTGCAAATAGAAAGCGCATAACCCACTCTTTTGTCCTGCATAAATTGCTGCCTAAGAGATTGATTTAACGCTAAAAGCGCCTTCTTTGTTAATTTTCCATAAGTTCCAATCATGGCGCCAGATTTTTGTAATTCAGAAATTCTGGCATCAATAGCCATGTCCAATCTTTTTTTGATTTCAACAAGCGCAGGCGGCAAATCAACAAGAATATATTTTGTATTAATTGCTTTAACATATTGTACGACGTCAGGGCTTTCTCTGGTTCTGGCTTCAACTTTTTCAATAAAGAGATTTTTGCAAACTTCATCAACAGCATCTGAAGTTCCAGGCGAAGCTGTCAGAGCAAGAATGTGTGGTTTTGTAGATTGTTTCATATATGCTTTGGAAACAAAAACATAAGCATAATCCCCAACTGTCCTATGAGCTTCGTCAAACACTATTAGGGAAACATCTGCAAGGGAAATCCGGCCGGAAATAACATCAAATCTAATTGTCTGCGGTGTTGCAAAAATAATCTTGGATTTGTTCCACATTTCAATACGATCAGCAGCTTTTGTCTTGCCTGACAATACAGATAATTCTTCAGAAGGCGAAAAGAACTGCAAAAAAGTATTTTTGTGCTGGTTTACTAACGGAACTGTCGGAGCTAAAATCAAGATTTTTCCTTCTGCAGACTTTATTGCAGAAAGCGCAATTGCTATATGTGTTTTTCCTAATCCCGTCGGCAGTACAACAAGAGTATTATAATTTGCAGCAGTGTTTAGAAGTGTTTGCTGGTACAACCTCAAATCTAATTTTTGCCTGTCAAATTGCATTCATACAAATGGTCAGAAAGAGATATAATTGTTGCTAAATCGTGTGGCCTTTAGACGAAATAGATAAAGGGAATGTCTTAATGTTAAATTAGCCCTAACGCTTTGCGCTCTACCAGCCATAAAAGTTACAAGCTTTACACTTCATATGATGTTAGAACTTAACCCTTTGCTTCAATCTCAGGTAATATTCAATTATATTTTCTTGTAGCTTCTGAAGCTGGGGCCCTTTACTTTTATTTCCTTTAGAGATTCAGGCTCAAAGAAATAATGCCAGGCCACCCAAAGAACAAATGCGAGAATTAGTGCAAGTATGACGCTGGCTAGTGCACCTAAGAAAAATAAGCTCGCAGCAAGTATCAATGAAAATACAAATAAGAAAACCCAGCCAGTTCTGGAGCCAAAGAAAATATACTCACCCTCTACATAAGGCGCTTCTAGAGCCCGCTTTTTCGTCCTTTGCAAAGCAATTACAGGAAGCAATGTAAAGAAAGGAATTAAGTTGAACAAAACTATCGTCAAATTAATTGTCATTAATTTTGTAGCAACATCTCCTAAAACCGGAACAAAAAGTTTTGCCACCACTGCAAGCGCTATGTTCGCAAGCAGGCCAGACATCGCTATAACAGACCGCTCTTGCGGCCCCAAATGTGTGTAAGTTCTTCCGGGCCTGAACAGCCTTATTGGGATTATAGAAACCGCCCAAATTGCTGCAAACACAAACCAGTCAGTTAGAACGAGTAAAACAAGCATGATAACTATGCCAGATAGCCAAATCTGCGGTTTTACATCAGCACCGAATTTTCTAGCAACGATTTTATGTGCAAATTCATGGATTAATACAGAAATTGCCACCAGGACTAAAACCAGTATAAAATTTGCAGACCAAGCGCTTATTGTAAAAACATGTGTAAATTTGACAGCGAAGCCAAACGCCAAAGCGACTATTATTGCGGTTAGGTCCCGAAATTCCTTATAGTCAATAGCCATATCGTAACTTAAAACAAAGCAGCTTATAACTTTTACTAAGGACTAAAACTTCCGTCGGAAGTTTTATATCTTTTACACTCTCTAGAAATGACAAGCACAGGCTATGCTAAATAGTCTTAAGGAGTCAAAATGTTGAAGATGAGGAAAATTTCTGAAACGACCGCACTTAAAGTGTACACAGACGACGGCCTATACTTTGGAGAAATCGAAGAGGCGCTAATAAAAAGCAATAAAATTGAGAGCTGGAAGGTAAGGGCATCAAGAGAGTCCTTCTTGAGCAAGGCTCTTGCTGGCGCAAAAGGCGTAATCGTCCCGCACTTAATGGTAAAATCCATTGGCGACGTGATGATTGTATCTAGAAACGCGGCACCATCATACTCTGAAGAAACAGCGTAAGTTTTAGATGGCAGAATTCACTTTTAGGACCACAGAGGAGCTCGAAGTACCGAAATCTATTGTAAACCAGATAATCGGGCAAGAGCACGCAGTAGATATAGTCAGAAAAGCAGCGAGGCAAAGAAGGCACGTTCTATTAATAGGCTTGCCCGGAACTGGAAAATCCATGCTTGGCCAGGCTCTTGCTGAAGAGCTGCCGAAGTCAAAATTAGTTGATGTTTTGACATATCCAAATATCATTGATGAAAATCAGCCATTGGTTAAAATTGTTCCTGCAGGCCAGGGTATAACAATAACAGAAAAAGCAAAACTTGCATTTTCAAGCTGGAGCAGAAACCAGCAATTGTTATTTTTTGGGCTCGCAGTTTTCGCATTGATGATTCCCTGGTGGATACGCTCAGTTTATGGTGACTTGATGGCCGCAGCTTCGTTGATTGCGGGAATGATGTTTGTAGGCGTGCTTGCAGTCATGGCCGGCCTGAGCATGCGCAAAAACACAAAAATAACAGAGCCAAAAATACTTGTTGATAATTCCAATTCACAAAAAGCTCCCTTTGTTGACGCCACAGGAGCACATGCAGGAGCTTTATTAGGAGATGTTTTGCATGATCCTCTCCAAAGCGGAGGATTAGGCACGCCGGCACACCTCAGAGTTCAAGCAGGTGCAATTCATCGAGCACACAACGGCGTTTTATTTATTGATGAAGTTGCAACTTTGGATGCCCATTCTCAACAAGAATTACTTACAACTTTACAGGAAAAAAAGTATCCAATAACAGGCCAGTCGGAAAGATCATCAGGCGCGATGGTTAGAACAAAGCCGGTGCCATGCGATTTTACTTTAGTTGCAGCAGGAAATACAGAAACAGTGCAAAAAATGCATCCTGCATTAAGGTCAAGAATAAGAGGTTATGGTTATGAAGTCTACATGAACGACACCTTGCCCAATACGCCTGAAACCAGAATGATGTTTGCGCGTTTTATAGCGCAGGAAGTTGCCAAGGACGGCAAGATTCCGCATTTCTCCAGAGCAGCTGTTGAAGAAATAATAAAAGATGCAAGAAGAAGGGCAGGTAGCAAGGGCAAACTTACACTTATACTAAGAGATTTAGGTGGTTTAGTACGCGCTGCAGGCGACGTCGCTCTTGAAGATTCAGCAAAGGTTGTTGAAGCAAATCATGTTTCGAAAGCAAAGAAACTTGCAAGAACTTTAGAACAGCAAATTACTGATAAGTATTTGGAAAAAAGAAAAGAGTATGAAGTAATCAAAACAGAAGGCTCTATAATTGGCAGAGTAAACGGCCTTGCCGTAATAGGAACCGCAACAGCAAGTTCCGGTACCATTCTACCGATAGAAGCAGAAGTTACAACGTCAACAAATAAATCAGACAGAAAAAGATTTGTTGCAACAGGCAAATTAGGGCAAATTGCTAAAGAAGCAATTACAAATGTTTCTGCAATAATCAAAAAGAGGTTTGGCCACGACATTAAAAAATATGAAACTTATGTCCAATTCTTGCAGACTGCAGATGCGGGAGTCGAGGGCGATTCTGCTTCAGCAGCAGTTGCAATAGCAGTCCTGTCAGCATTAAAGAAACTTCCAGTAAGGCAGGATACAGCAATTACAGGTTCCTTGTCTGTAAGAGGAGAAATATTGCCAGTTGGCGGAATTACGCAAAAAGTCGAAGCGGCAATAGAGGCTGGCCTGAAGCAGGTCATACTTCCAGAAGCAAACCTCGCAGATGTTGTTCTACCTAATGGAAAATCAAAAATCAAAATAATACCGGTAAAGAAGTTTGAAGATATCTTTCCATCAGTTTTTACTAAAAATGTACGGTCCTGATATTGATTGGAAGAAAATCAATGCAATGAATAGAGCAAAGAAGCTCGAAGAGGAAAAATCAGAGAATTATAACAAGGCAAAAGCAGAAGGTCGAATTGCAGCAGAGAGTAGTGTAACCGTAGATTTAAAAAATAAGATTCGCCGCGAAATTTTAGATGAAATTCAAGCGGGCAAATTAAAAGAAATTAAAGAACTTGAAATCAAGAAGGCATGCCTGGAAGACTCGATTGAAAATTGCGGGAAAGGGCACACATTTAAGATAGAACCACGTGGGGAATTTGAAACTGAAATGTTATTTTTAACATATGCGCATCACCTAGGCTTTTATGAATTAGTTAGAAACAACAAGTATCCAGATTATTTTGCAAAAAAAGATGGCCAGAAATGCACAATTGAATTAGAATATATTAGTGGCTCTTTTATTTCGCATAATCACGATCCTCTAAAAGCAGATAATTTGGTATGCTGGCGGCACAATACAGATCAAATAGAAAGACTGCCAGCCAATATAATTGAGTTATGTTCTAAATTAGCACAATTTTACAAGCCTAAGTAGCAGTAATTTTATTATCTTCAATTTTAAATTTCCTTTTTACAAATTTCTCTGTAACAAAGATATTTGTTTTAGTATGGTCTGTAATTTCTGATGTAATAAAGGAGCCTCCAAATAATCCGATAAATGGAATTAATTGGTCTGCCATGTGCTTGTCCACACAAGCTCCAGAATTTACTTCCCTCAACAAATCATGAGCTGCTTCTTCGCCAACCTTCTCAGCAGTTTTATGCTCTTCGCCTAATGCAGAAACTCCCAATTTACAATTTTCAAATAAAGCATGTGCATAAATGCTGCTGCCAGCTGAATTCGATTTAACATAATCTGCAAAACCTTTTACCTTAGCATCTGAAATCAATAAAGCTTTCTCAAATCCTTCAATCTGCCTGTCTGCAACCTCTGCTTTAGCTAAATTCAAGGAAGCTATAGACCAAACTTTGATATCGAGCAGCTTCCCCCTTGACGTTAGATAAATTGGTTTGCTGTTTTTGACAGGATTTATTTCAACTTTAACAAGACCGCCTCCTTCAGGATAAAAGCCGTGTCTTTCTGTTGTCGATGTTACCAGCAGGCCGAATTTCTCAGCATAATCACAAAATATGTTTTGGAAATATTCAATAGGCGGGCTCCAGGAAACATTTGTTCCGCCAATAATCTCTAATTTGATTTTACCAGGAGCAAAAGCTGCAATAGGAACAAGAGTTTGCAAGACAAGCGTTATAGCACCTGCAGTGCCAACATCAAACTTGAAGCCTCCAGTCCTAATCTTGCCAGGCTCAAATGTAACCTCTGTTGAGCCCATGGTGGCTCCTGTGAGCCTAGCATTACAGAGTTGGGCAGCAGCCTTAATCCCGATAAGATGCTGTGATTTAAGCCCAGGAGAAGGCCTTTTTGCCCTAATATTCACAACCTTGACCGGAGTTTTAGTTATGGCTGATAAGGCAATTGCTGTGCGAAGAATCTGCCCGCCAGCCTCCCCATAACTGCCATCTATCTCTAACATATCATAAACCCCTGTTTATGGGATGGAAAAACTACTTAATAGTTTTTCCATAGCCTTTAAAAATCGCCTCTGGTTTAAAATATTATGCTAGACATAAAATTTGTCAGGGAACATCCCGAAATAGTAAAGGCTTCGGAAGTCAAAAGAGGCCATGGAACGGAATTCCTTAATGACACAATAAAATATGACAAACTTTGGCGCGAAGCTATACAAAAAGTAGAGCAGCTTAAACATCAAAGAAATGTTGTAACTGAAGAGATTAACCAATTAAAGAAGTCTGGAAAGAAGGCTGATGATAAAATTAAAAAGATGCGCCAGGTTGCAGAAGAAATTAGAGAAAATGATGCTAAAATCGGAGACTATTTACAAAAAAGAGACGATGCTTTAATGCAAATTGGAAACATACTCGAACCTAGCGTTCCTTTAGGCAAAACCGACGCCGATAATGTTCCTATAAAATTTGTCGGTAAAAAGCCAAAATTTAATTTTCCAATAAAAGACCACATTGAAATTGGAGAAGCGCTTGATTTGCTTGAGCTTGGAACAGCGGCTAAAGTAGCTGGCGCAAGATTTGCATATTTTAAAAATGAAGTAGCTATTCTGGATTTGGCGCTGCAACATTATGCAGTCGACAAACTGGTAAAAGCAGGATTTAACATGGTTTGGCCGCCGATGATGCTGAATCGGGCTGCGCTAGCCGGCGGAGTGAATTTAAAAGAATTTGAAGATACAATCTACAAAATTGAGGGAGAAGATCTGTATTTAATTGGAACATCTGAACACCCGCTTGTTGCGCTACGCAAGGATCAGGTATTGGATGAAAAAGACCTGCCGATTAAGGTTGGAGGAATAAGTGCTTGCTTTAGAAAAGAAGCGGGCGCACACGGAAGAGACACCAAAGGCATATTTAGAATGCACCAATTTAACAAGATTGAACAAGTAATTTACTGCAAGCCAGAAGATTCGCCAAAATATTTTGATGAATTGCAAAAAAATGCGGAAAATATGTTCAAAGAATTGGGCTTGCCGTTTAGAGTTGTTAATACTTGCACAGGCGACCTCGGCAATAAACAAGCAATAATGCATGATATAGAAGTATGGATGCCTGGCCAAAATAATAAAAAAGGAGCATATAGAGAAGCTACTTCGTGCAGTAATTGTAAAAATTATCAGGCAGTTACTCTCAACACAAAATTCAGAAGAAAGAATGGGCAAGTAGAATATGTCCACATGCTAAACAATACTGCAATTGCTACACCAAGAGCAATTGTGGCTATTCTTGAAAACTTCCAACAAAAGGATGGCTCAATAAAGATACCGAAGGTCCTCTGGAAATATACAGGCTTTAAGGTAATAAAGCCGAAGAAGAAATAGCTTTTTAAACTATATACTGGAGTAAACAATATGAAAATCCTGACAATTGGTGACTTGCATGATGACCTTAATCAGGCCAAGAAGCTCGCAGCAATGGCTGAGAAAGAAAAGGTCGATTTAGTCGTATTTAATGGGGATTTTACGTTTGGCGGAATATGCACACCAGGCTTGCTTAAAGTTTTCAAAGACAAAGGCTTGAAATTAGCGCTATTGCCTGGAAATCATGAGAGCCCTGATGTAGCAGACTTTTTGAAATACAAATATGGTGCAATCGGCCTGCACGGCTATGGAATTAAAATTGATGATGTTGGCATATTTGGCTGCGGTTCTGCCGATGTTGGCTTGTTCCAGCTGCCAGAAGACGAGATATATGACATGCTAAAGTCCGGATTTAACAGAATAAAGGACGCAAAGAAGAAGATAATGATAACACACATGCATCCAGATGAAACTTTGATAGCCAGAATGAGCGGTTTCAGGGGCAGCAAAGGCATAAAATGGGCCCTGGACAGTTTCAAGCCGGATATTTTGCTATCCAGCCACATACATGAAACAGAAGGCATAGAAGAGAATTTTGGCCCAACAAGGGTTATTTCTGTAGGAAGAAGCGGAAAGATAATAGATATCTAAGCTATGTATAGATTTTTTAACCTACCTTTCTAGAGTAGAGCTATGAGTTACACCC
Organism: Candidatus Woesearchaeota archaeon; assembly: GCA_964354105.1. Classification (GTDB taxonomy): domain Archaea; phylum Nanobdellota; class Nanobdellia; order UBA10117; family UBA10117; genus CAYGXM01. Next base: position 28,944 of record CAYGXM010000001.1, on the reverse strand, counting down.
TGATAATAGCAGAAAAGCCCGCAGCAGCACAAAAGATAGCTTATGCACTCGGGAAAACCGAGGCTAAAAAAATCGGAAAAGTAAGCTATTTCGAAACACACTCCAATGGCGATACTTTAGTTGTGGTTTCTGCAGTTGGCCATCTCTTTGGCTTATCTGCAAAAGAAAAGGGAAAATATCCTATTTTTGATTTGGAATGGAAGCCTTTATGGAAAACTAACAAGAAGGCAGCATTTTCAAAACCTTATGCAGATGCCATTGAAAAGCTGGCAAAAGAAACAGACAGGTTCATAGTTGCAACAGATTACGATATTGAAGGAGAATTAATTGGCCTGAATGCCCTGCGATATCTTTGTCACAAGCAGGACGCCTTAAGGATGAAGTTTTCCACACTTACTGCAGCAGACTTGCGGCAAGCGTATGATGAAATCCTGCCAACTTTAGATTGGGGCCAGGCTGAAGCAGGCGAGGCCCGGCATTATCTTGATTGGATTTGGGGTATTAATCTCAGTCATGCGGCGATGGCTGCCTTGATGGAAGTATCATTTAGAAAAACACTCTCAATAGGAAGAGTGCAGGGGCCAGCACTTGCATTTCTTGCAAAAAGAGAGTTTGAAATACAAAAATTTATTTCAAAACCTTACTGGCAAGTCTCGATTAGAACAAAAACAAATCCTGAAATAGAAGCATTCTACGCCAAAGGAGATTTCCTTGACGAGAAAGAAGCTAAAAAATTATTTGATAAAGTTAAAGATAAGCTGGCAAGAGTTGCAGACATAAAAACAACAGAAGAAGAAATTCTTCCACCAGTTCCTTTTGACCTGACAAGTTTGCAAATGGAAGCCTGGCGTTGCTTCAGAATATCTCCAAAGTTTGCACAACAAATAGCGCAGGAGCTTTATACAATGGCTCTGATATCTTATCCTAGAACTTCATCCCAAAAATTACCTCCAACAATAAATTACAAAAAAATTCTTGGGAATTTAGGCAAGCAGGCAAATTACAAAGCTTTTGCAGAGAAAATTCTATCTAAACAAAAAATAAGGCCGAGAGAAGGTGCAAAATCTGATCCGGCGCATCCAGCCATTTATCCTACTGGCGAATTCCCTAAAACATTAGATGTAAAACAAAGGCAGATTTATGATTTAGTTGTAAAAAGATTTTTTGTAGTTTTTGCAGAATCCGCAACAAAACAAGTTACAAAAGTAAGCTTTGATGTTGAAAAAGAATTCTTTAATTACACTGGAAATAGAATTACAGAAGAAGGCTGGCGGGCATTCTATGGAAAGTATTCCCCCAAGGTTGAAGGGGAAATACCTGCTTTAAGGACGGGAGAGATTTTGCAGGAAAAAACACAGTTTTACAGCAAGAAAACAAAGCCACCGTCAAGATATACATCAGCATCAATTATCAGAGAGCTGGAAAAAAGAAAGCTTGGCACGAAGAGTACAAGAGCAAATATAATTGATACCTTGCAGCAAAGAGGCTACATTAAAGGAACAAGTATAGAAGTTACAAAATTAGGTCTGGAAATTATAAGAGTCTTTGAAAAATATGCTCCGGACATATTGGAAGAGCAGTTGACAAGGGATTTTGAAGAAGACATGGAATTAATTCGGGAAAGAAAGAAAACTCAAGAGGAAATTTACACCAAAGCAAAGAAAGTTTTGGCAAAAATACTGAATATTTTCAATTTGCACAGGGCCGAAATAGGAAAGGAGCTGAGTGTTGCAGTTATTGCAGGGAAAAGGGAAGAATCTGTCTTGATGCCCTGCCCGAAATGCGGCAAAGGTGATTTCAAAGTCATTGTTTCTAAGAAGTCAGGCAAAAGGTTCCTCGCATGCTCAAAATACCCAGACTGCAAGACAGCCTGGCCTCTTCCTCAAATGGGCTTGCTGAAGATTCTGCAAGAGAAACACACTTGCGGAACACCGTTCATACAAATAATAAAGAAGGGCCAGAAGCCCTGGCAACTCTGCCCAAATCCTGCCTGCAGAGTTGAACAAACACCAGTTGTAATAAAAACTGAAACTAAGGGTTAAGTCTTAATGCTAATCAGCCATACTTTCTGCAAGTAAGGTGGGCTTTCAAACTCATAGAGCTTCCCCTTAGAATAAGCTAAACTTTTTCTTTGGTTTAGAAACTTCAAATAAGCCTGCATCGTTTATATCAAAATAGATTTCCTTTCCTGCTTGTATTGAGCGATGTTTCCAAATGCTTGCTCTTCTTACACCATCTATTGGCTCGAGCTTGATTATGCACTTGCTCCAGTATTTTAGCAAATCGCCACCAACCATTCTCACATTTTTAGAATCAAAATCAGCATAAACCTGATTTGTAACAAGCACAGGAATACTTCTTTTTCTTGCAAGCTCTGATAACGTGGCTAACTGATGTGCCATTTCCTTATTTGTTGTCTGGATTTCTTCTTCAGAGCCTAATTGTAATCTGTAAAGCATAACAATCGAATCAACAACAATTAATTCTGGCCTTTCCAGAGACATTATTTCTCGCAATTCAGAGAAAAACTTTTTCTGCTCTTCAAAATTAGTTGGCTCTAGAATTATCATGTTTTTAATTATTTGCTTGTAGCCTTGCGGCTTCAATTGTTTAATTCTTTCTGCAGATAATGAATTTTCAGTATCTATGAAAACTACTTTCTTTCCCCTTTCTGCTACAGATAAAGCAGATAACATTGCGATGTTGCTCTTTCCAGAACCTGCAGGCCCGAATAAAGTTGTAATAATGCCTCTCTCCAAACCTCCATCTAGCAAAGAATCAAGAACTTTTGCCCCTGTGCCAACCTTATCCATTAACGAAAATCCTCCATTTTCGGAATAGGAAAATCACCCAGTGATTTTACCTATAGTTTTAAAAAGCGATGTAAGTTTTAAAACATATATGGTTAGCGAGCAAAAGCGGGCGTATATGAAATCGTACAATAGGAAGTCCGTAGTAAAGGCAAAAAAGGCAGATTACATGCGTACTAAGAGAGCAGAATCAGATGAAATAGCTGCTCGCAAGCTGGTAACAGAACTTTTAGATATGGGTTTTGAACAGCTAGCCTTTGAATATGCAACGGAAAGAGCTCCAGAAATGCTGGCTACTGTAAAAGTAGCTGCAAAAAGAAGGACGCAGTAAGAAGTTTTAAATTTCTATCGTCTGTGATAAGGTAATGGAAGATAAAACAATGGAATTCAAGGATTTTATTTCTTATTTGCTTCAAGGTAGAGGAGATCCGCAGTACGCTAAAATACATCCTGATAATATAATAGAATATTGCACCAACATAGGACTTATGAATTTAGGTGTGATAGGAACCCAACGTGATGAAAAGGAATTATTAAGTATGAGTTTAAGTTTTGCTGCAGGTATTTATTCGTTCCTTCCACAAGGTTGTGTTCTCCAAGCAGGTCCTGTTATTTTGCCAATATCTGATAAAGACTTAGAAGCAAAAGTGAAACCGCTGGAAGTGTTCCCAGATATGCCTGAGTGGGCTAACGGCAAGGTGCGAGTCTACTATCAAGCCAAAACGCCTGAAGAATTCCAAAAGTTAAGGGAGTTTTTCGAAAGTGTCCCTGAAGATAGCGGACAACTACCTAAAAAGGGAGCAAACTTTTTTTGCTATGATTAAATCTTCGAGTGGAAGCTTCCACTCGACAGCTTATTAAAATCTTTTGTTCTTCTTGTTTGTATCATGGAGTTGCCAGGTTCTAAACGTGCCAGCAGAAGGGAAATTAAGCTGAAAGTTGCTGAAGCCCAGCAGGATGATGTTAACAAGGGAATTGTCAGAATAGATAGTCAGCTCATGAAGGAATTGGGAATACAGCAGGGCTCTATTGTTGAATTAGAAGGCAGCCGGAAGACCGTTGCAATTGCAGGCAGGGCGTTCCCATCCGATATGGGTTCGGCAATAATTCGAATGGACGGTCTGACAAGAAAAAATGCAGGAACATCAATTAGCGAATATGTCAAAGTCACAGGCACTGAAGTTAAACCGGCAGTATCCATTGCCATAGCACCCACTCAAAAAGGCGTACCTCTGCCACCAGATTCAGAGCCTATAAAAGAAGCCATGATAAATCGAGTTATTGTAAAAGGTGACATAATTTCCTTAGGTGGGTCTAGAAGAAGGCGCATTATGATGACGGGGGATCCATTTAATGATTTGTTTAAAATTATGGACATTAGCCTGAATGAGGATATGACATTCTTTGGATTGGGTTTTAATGATATTAAATTTGCGATAGTTAATACGAGCCCTAAAGATGCTGTTTTGGTAACTAGAGACACTGAAGTTAAAGTTCTTTCGGAAGCTGTCGAGCTCAAGGAAGAAAAAGTTCCAGGGGTTACTTATGAAGATATAGGCGGGCTGCAAGAAGAGTTGAAAAAAGTCAGAGAAATGATAGAATTGCCCTTAAAACATCCAGAATTATTTGAAACTCTTGGAATCCAACCTCCAAAAGGTGTTTTATTATATGGGGCGCCTGGTACAGGCAAAACACTAATTGCAAAAGCAGTTGCCACGGAAACAAATGCGAATTTTGTTTCAATTGCAGGCCCAGAAATTATGAATAAGTTTGTTGGAGAAGCTGAAAAGAAATTGAGAGAAATTTTTGCTGAAGCAGAAAAATCTTCCCCAAGCATTATTTTCATTGACGAAATTGATGCCATTGCGCCAAAAAGAGAAGAATCTTACGGTGAAGTTGAGCGTCGTGTTGTAGCACAACTGCTTGCTTTGATGGACGGCTTAAAATCTCGTGGCAGAGTAATAGTAATAGCCGCTACAAACAGGCCAGATGCCCTTGATCCTGCACTGAGACGTGGCGGTCGTTTTGATAGGGAAATAGAAATTGGTGTTCCAAATAAAGCAGGTCGTCTTGATATTTTGAAGATTCATACAAGGTTAATGCCTTTAACAAAAGATGTTGACTTGAAAGAATTGGCGGATGTAACTCATGGTTTTGTAGGCGCAGATGTAGAAGGCTTGTGTAAAGAAGCAGCCATGGCATCTTTGCGAAGAGTTACCGAACCGCTTAATATCGACTGGAAAGTAAGCGAGCGGGTGCCTCAAGAGGTATTAGAAAAATTAAAGGTAACAAAAGCAGATTTCAAAGAGGCATTAAAGATGGTAAGGCCATCTGCAATGCGTGAAGTTTTGATAGAAACTCCAAAAGTCAAATGGGAGGATATAGGTGGCTTAGAAAATGCCAAACAAGAAATCAAGGAGGCTGTTGAATGGCCCCTGAAAAATCCAGAAGCTTTCAAACGACTTGGGATAAGACCCCCGCGAGGAATCTTACTGTATGGCCCATCAGGATGCGGTAAAACCCTATTGGCAAAAGCAGTTGCAACAGAATCCCAGGCGAATTTCATTTGCGTAAAAGGCCCAGAAGTAATATCAAAGTGGGTTGGTGAATCTGAAAGAGCCATAAGAGAAATTTTCAAAAAGGCAAGGCAGGTATCGCCATGCATAGTATTCTTTGATGAAATAGATTCTGTAGCATCAAAACGCGGAATGGCGTCAGATAACAAAGTTACAGAGAGGGTTGTAGATCAAATATTGACTGAAATGGATGGCCTGGAAGAAATGGCTGATGTTGTTGTCCTTGCTGCAACTAACAGACCAGAGCTGCTCGATTCTTCACTGCTTAGGCCAGGAAGATTTGACAGATTTTTGCTTGTACCGCCGCCATCAGAAAAAATGAGATTGGACATATTCAAAATCCAATTGCGAAATATGCCTGTTGAGAAGGGCATAACCGCAGTTGACTTAGCAAAGAGGACAGAAGGCTATTCTGGGGCAGACATGGAAGCAATCTGCAGAGAAGCTGCAATGCTGGCTTTGCGGGAAGATATCAAGTCAAAAATTGTTAAGCAAGAGCACTTCGAGGCAGCAATGCAAAAAGTCAAGCCATCCCTGTCAAAGAGGGAAATTGAGAAATACACCTCGGGCATAGAGGCGGCAAAAAGAGGCGAGACTACAGTCACGCCAGCATATATGGGCTAGTTTTCGCAACACACAAAAATTTAAATACTTGATGTTTATAGGCGGAGATATGAAAAAGCTTCAATTTGAAGACGAAGAAGAAGAGCCTGAAGAAGAAGGAGAAGAAGGGGAAGAAGAAGGAGAAGAAGGGGAAGAGGGCTCTGAAGAGGAAGAAGTCTTCGAAGAAGAATACTAGTTATTTTGTTTCTTAAAGCATTCACTTTGTTAGAACAGAAACTTTTTCAGAGACAAAAATTGTATGCTCTGCTTGGCTAACTTTAGCTCCAGAAACCTCTCGCAATGTTTTATGTTCATATAAAACTCCCCTAGACAGAGCTTCGCGAATAGCATTTATTGTTCTTGCAACGCCAAATTTTTCCACAAGCCAGCGCTTTGCAAAAGGCAGTTTATTGTATTCTTTCTGAATGTACAGCAATATTTCTTTATCGCGGATTGGGGCAAATTTGATTATTTTGAAAACCTCACCGCTATCGGCATCTCTGACAAAGCCCTTTCCAGATGTTATGAAAGGCTCTATTGCAATTATGCTATCTTTTTCCAATTTTATTTTAGCAGAGTCATCAAAATTTGGAATGCTCGGCTCGGTATGCAGGTCAAATTGCTTTATGCCGTGGCCAGATAAGTTTCTTATAACTTGAAAACCTGCTTGTTTTGCAGCAGATTCTATAGCCGCACCTATTTTTCTAATTTCAACCCCTGATTTTACCGTAGCTATTGCAGCGTCTAAAGCAGAATTTGCAGCGTTAATCAAAGCTTCATTTTCAGAATTTTTGCCTACTGATACTGAAAAAGCAATATCACCAGCACAGCCGTCTACGTGAACACCAAAATCTATTTTTACTAAATCATCTTTCTTCAGAACTGCAGTATCATTTGCTTTTGGAACATAATGTGCCGCAATTTCGTTTATAGAAATATTAACAGGAAAAGCTGGCCTTCCGCCCAATTGTTTTATCCTAGCCTCAATAGAATTTGCAATATCCAGTAATTTTGCGCCCTCTGTGATTTGGCCTTCAGCAAATTTTCTTGCCTCAGCAGTTAGCTTGCCGGCCTTAATGAATTTCTCTATCAATTTAGATTCCATATCCGCCAATAGTTGTTTGTCCGCCCTTAAGCTTTTCCAAATCATAGCCAAAGGTTTCAAAAATCTTGTAAACTGCACGAAGTACCTGATTTTCTATGTAATAATCAACGTCACAGTCTTCAATCGTAGAGTCCTCAGCTAGAGAGACTCTGTCGGAAATTTTTCCAGAACCAGATTTTATTATATAACTTATAGGAGTCATTTGCCTTATTTGGTGGCCCTTTTGCTCAGCTAGCTTTGCTGCTGCAACCCTCGGGCTACTGATTGTATACTTGCTGATGTCTTTTCTGAGCCTGCCAGGTATTGCCAAGTCGTCTATTGAAAATTTTCGCTGCTTGAGATTTGAAATAATTGTTTTCAGATGATTTGCAGCCTTTTCAACATCATTTTCAGTCAACAAGATGTTCAAAATCTCGCGCTGTGTCCTCTTTGCAATTAAAGACCAATCACCCCTTATTGCCTCCAAGCCCCTTAGTATCAAATTGCCAGCTTCGGTAAGCAAGGCGTAGCGCTTTTTAGCTCCTCCAGTTCCTGATTTCTTGCCCAAAAACAAGCCAGCAGCATAAGTGCTTTTCAATTCAAGCTCCATCGGCGGCGGGAGTATGGAATTTATTATCTGCAAAAATGTTTTTGCATCAGCATCTTTTTTCAGGGGCTGGACAAAAATTCCATCAGTATCACCGTATAATACCTTAAAACCAAATTTCTCAGCTTCTTTAATTACAAGCTGAATATACCTTCTTCCCAGTGCAGTTACAGCGCGAGCGCAATCAAAACTGTAGTAACGCGAGCCTGCAAATCCTAAATAACCGTAAAATGCTGCGGCAATATATTTTAACGCATGTTGTCGCGCCAACAATTCAGCAAATGAACTGTCATTTGGATTAGTTTGTTGCAAGATTTCGTTTATTCTTTTCCTCCTCTCGACCAAATCTTTGATTATTGGAGGCATAAATCCTTCTTTCTTGGAGCAGAACCACAAACCCAACTCTTCTACAGTAAAACCTCTGCTGGACCTGCAGCAATCGCAGTTCATAGTTTCAGGACTGATATTATGCGATGCTATAATCGTAGGATACAAAGATCTGAAGTCAACTGCAATAATTGGTTTGTAAAGCCCAGGTATTGGCTCTACAACAAGACCGCCAGTATAGCTCCGTCTCCGTCTGGCGAGCATTTCAATTGCAGAAGGCTTTGCAGGCACTATTCCTGCAGAATTTTTGATAATGTACCACTCTACAAGCAAGCTGTATGATGCAGAATTAACATCCTGTAAAGGCAGGCCGGAGAGTTTTGCGAGTTCCATCTCAACGGGCAAAACTTTTTTGCAAAGCTCATAAGTCAATTGTGCATCAACTAAATTATATTCTGCTAATAGAGACAGCTCCTGCGGCAGGCCAACAGACCACATCTCCATAATTCTTTTTGCACCAAGCGCTGCTCGCTTGCCTTTTCCCAGCAGTTTTTTGGAAACAGAATCTAGTTTATACTGGTCTGTATCCAAATCCAATATAGTCCTAATAAAGCGAGAAATGTCTATGTAAGCAGGCCCAGTGACATGGATTTTTCTATTGTCTGTTAAAATTCTAGAATTATCCCAGTTAATGTTTAAGTTTATGTTGTACTTTGCAGCCCGTTCAGCCAAGTATGGAACATCAAAATTATCCGAACCGTAGCCAACAAGTATGTGTGGCTTAATTTCCTGTAATATTTTAGCAAAAGTTTCTATAAGTTCGGCCTCGCTCCCAACAAATTCAACAAAATCAGGGTATTTTTCAAACCTTTTCCATGTTAAAACGCGTTTAGCGTTTTTAGAATATATTGCAGCAAGAATTATTGCATCTTCTTTTGGATTTGGCCTGCCTTTTGTACTAGTTGTCTCAAAATCAAATGCGACGATATTCGGTTCTTGCATCGGCAAGCTTAAACACTCTATTGATCCAGCAGAAATTGCCATATCAACTCTGTAATCCTTGCTGATTGTTTCGCCAGCTACTTTGCAAAGCGCCAAAGGTATGAGGTTTTTAGAATTCCAATACCGTCTTCTCAAAGGTATATCTGCAGAATAGCTTTCTATGCCTGAATTTTTTGCCAGAGCTGCCGCATGTTGCATTTCTGAAGGTTTGACATAGATTTTTGCAAGCTCGCCAGACCTTTCAAAATGCTCCATTTTTAGGCTATGTTGCTTGCACAAAGACAAAAAATTGTCTAATTTAGCCGATGGAATGAAAAAATAAGGCATATATGTTGGATCAATAACAGCAATTCTTTTGTTGTCTTGTGTATATCCGAATAGTGTTGCACCTTCCGAATCGACCGCAACATCTGTTGGATAGAATGCTAGCTCAATGCTACTCATTATTCTTCAGATTTTCTGCCTTTCAACACAGTAAAGAATCTGTTTAGCTCTCGAATAATGTGATCTGAATCTTCTCTTAATTTCTGTACAGATAGCATGAGGCGCTGCTCATCTTTTATGATATCTTCCATCATGTCATAAGGTTTTGTTGCCCTTTGAAAATCAGCCAATGAAACAGAAGCATATTGTGTAGCACCCATCTCTTTTGCCAGCTTTTTTGTTAATTCGCCAAGCCACATATTCATAGCCTCTTTGACTTCAGAACGAATAATTTTATCCTTAATTTTTTCTCTCATTAATCTGACAACACGTGCTCTAGGAAATGGAACAGATTCGTCTTCTCCGTTTTCTGCAACACTGTTAGTGCCGTTATCTTCAGGTGCAACATTCGCATTGGTAATCTCTTCTTCAGCCATAAAACTAACTCAAAAAGAAGGTTTTTAAGCTTAGTTATTGGCCGCTGCAGGTCGGTTTTAAGCTAGCAAAAGCCTTTTCAACACCCATAAAATAAAGGTGATAACAGGTGCGGGGATGGCAGATCAGCTATGCGCTTGCCTGCAGATGGCGCTGAAAGAATTTCAGCGAATGTCCTTAACGGACAGCGAGTTAGGAGGGTGCAACTCCCTCTCCCCGCTCTAAAATAAAATGGTGCTAAAAATATACAACACACTGACAAGGAAAAAAGAAGTCTTCAAACCTAGAAAAGGCAAGAATGTTAATATTTTTGTCTGTGGGCCTACTGTTTATGACTTTGCACACATAGGGCATGCTAGAAGCTATGTTGTGTTCGATGTTATTGTGAAATATCTTCGTTACAAAGGCTATAAAGTTGATTACATTCAAAATATTACAGACGTAGATGATAAAATCATTAATAGGGCTAAAGAATCAAATAAAGATCCTCAAAAACTTGCTAGAGAATTTGAGAAAGCCTATTTTGAAGATATGTCGGAACTTAGTATAAACGCAGTAAATAGTTATGTGCCTGCCTCCCAACATATTAAAGAGATAATAAATCAGATTCAACGCTTAATAGGGAAAAAATATGCGTATGTTGCCGAGGATGGCGTATGGTTTAATATTTCTAAATTCAAAGATTATGGCAAACTTTCAAGGCAAAATCCAGAAGAATTGCGCGAACATAGAATAGAACTTTCAAAATACAAAAAAGCGCCCGCAGATTTTTCACTTTGGAAAAGGCAAAAGCAAAGCGAATTAGCTTGGGATTCACCCTGGGGTAACGGCAGACCTGGCTGGCATATAGAGGATACCGCAATCACAGAAAAATACTTTGGCCCACAATACGATATTCATGGTGGAGGCCAAGATCTAATTTTCCCACACCACGAAGCCGAGATTGCACAAATGGAATCTATCTCTGGGAAAAAACCACTTGCGAAGTATTGGTTGCATAATGGCTTTTTGTTAGTAAATGGCGAAAAAATGTCAAAGTCACTTGGAAATTTCACAACAATAAGGGATGCGCTTAAAAAATACAAACCACAAACGCTCAGATTATTTTTTGCAGCTACACATTATAGAGCACCAATAGACTATTCTGAAAAGGCCTTGGATAATGCAACAAGCACATACAAAAAGTTTGAGGAATTTATTTTGCGACTTAAAGGTTGCACGAAAGAAAAATCTGACAAAGCAATTAAAAAATCAATTGTGTTCTTGATGAAAAGACTAAAAAATGGTTTTGAAAGCGAGATGGATAGTGATTTTAATATTGCCGGAGCACTTGTTCACATCCATGAATTTATGAGCCAAGTAAATCGTCTATTAGATGCTAAGATTTTAGATAAAACCAATGCAAATTTTGCCTTAGAAGCTTTATACGATCTGGATAGTATTTTAGGTTTAGGGCTAAAAGAAATCAGAGAAGGGAGGCTAGCAATAGACGTTAAGAAATTAATTAAGAAAAGAAAACAAGCAAGAAAAAATAAGGATTTCAAGACTGCAGATAGAATTAGAAATCAGCTTGCTGAAAAGGGAATAATTCTGGAAGACTTGCCCGAAGGCGGCACTAGGTGGAAAATAGTTAAATAGTTCTGTGTCTCTTTTATTTGATATGGTTGGCCCTCATGCAGGACGTGCTGGAACTTGCGTTTATTGCGGAGCTATCGCTATTGATAATTGTCAATTTTGCGGGGCGCTTGTCTGCAAGGCACATCTCCATAAAGCTACAGGGACTTGTGTAGCTTGCTTGAAAGGTAAAAGCGTAGAATAGTAAAATTAGCCTGTAGGTTCTGTTATGTTAACATCTTTGACTAGAATGTGCGGTGTAAATGTTGGGGTGTGAACTTCCCAGCTAGTTATTTGTTGCGTGTCATTCGCTATTCCGGAAATATTTTTTAAAAGATTCAGCATGTTTTCAGAAATTCTCAGCTGTTTTACAGGCTTAACTATCTGACCCCTTTTAATTAGGAATATGCCATCTCTCGGAATTGTTGAAAAATCACCAGTTGTGTAATTTTGGAACCTAGTGTACCAAATGTTTGTTATGTACAAGCCGTTTTCGACCTGCGAGAATAGTTTTTCTTTGCTTGATTTTCCGCCTTCTATAATGATATTGTGTGGTTGTGGTGAGATAATGCCCGCATTTGCAGTTGTTTTAGTTTTGTATTTTCTGGCTAAAGTGGTGTTGTACAGATAAGTTTTCAAAATTCCATTATCGATAGCAATATTTCTTTGAGTTGGAACACCTTCAGCATCAAATGGGCTTGTGCCTACTCCATTAGGCAATGTGCCATCATCAGTTATTTTTACAATTGGATTGGCAACTTGTTTTCCCAGCAAGTTTCCGAAAAAAGAAGTGCCCGCTTCAACATCAAACATGGATAACGAACCTCCTGCAGATTCCAGAAGGGGCGCAATTGCCATTGGCGCAAAAATTACAGAATATTTTCCTCCCACGCCTTTTTCAGGTTTTATCGCTTGTTTTGCAATCTGGCCGGCGAATTTTCCAGCCCCCTCAGTACCAAAACCTTTCAGCATAGCCGATGTTGAAGTTGAATGCCCTGATGAGTCCTTTTCGACAAGAGCTCTTATTGAAAAGTATGCTGAAGTCTGTGCATCTTCCGCCTCCACACCACCAGAAGTAATCTTGTAAATCTCGGCGAAATCTAAGTTCATTATGCCTGATGCTCTTTTAGCGCCTTCAGCAAGCGCAGAATTAATTCCAGAGTGTACTAAGTCGATTTGGCCAGCAGGATCTAAATCAATAATTTTTTTGTCAAATGTATCTGTGATTTTTTTGTATTTAAAAGGACCTTTTGCTATTCCAAACCAGTCTTCTTTAGGGGCCAAAACTTTAGAGAATTTAATTGCTTTTGCGATTTGCGCTTTTGCAGAGTCTTTTGTAATGTCTTTCAAGGAAGTAAAGACTATTTTCTTTCCGAAGTTTGCAAAGATATCTATGTTTTGGCCTGTGCCATGCGTTGTTTTGATTATTTCATTATCTACAAACTTTATCTCGTCACTTGTGCCTCTAGAGGCAGTTATTATGGTATCCTCAGCACCTTCATTTTGCAGAAGTTTATTGACGTATTGTGCTATTTCTTTGATTTCAGCAGGTATCATCGCAACATTATTTTTCGCAATCTCAGCGAACCTCCTCCCATCGTTACAGGAATGCCCTGCATAGGCTCTCCTTTGCCGCAGCTGCCAGGATGAAACTCTAAATTTTTGCCGACAGCATCAATTGCAGCGTAAAGAGCCGGCGTTGTGATTTCAAACACAGCATTTTTTACCGGCTTTGTCAAGCGGCCATTTTCTATTAGGTATGCTTCTGCACTAACATATCTGTTATTGTATCGCGTGTCATCAATGTTCCATTCAGTAAAATTCTTGAAATAAACTCCTTGCTTAATATCTTCAATTAATTCCTCTTCAGACTGTTCGCCAGGTTCAAAATAAGTATTTGACATTCTTACGAGAGGCTCCTTGTCAAAATTAGATGCCCTTGCAGAGCCATTGCTTTTAATCGAGGCGGCAGAAGCGCTTTCTCTATTGTGCAGAAATTCGTTAATGATCCCTTTTTTGATTAGATACCGCTTTCTTGCCTTTATTCCTTCATCATCATATTTGTAAAAGCCATAAGTGCCGTCTATATCTGGAGAATCAACCAAATTTACAACAGGTTTTGCAAGACGTTTGCCAATCATCTTTGGCGTAATCCATGATTCGCCAGCTTGGGCAGCTTCCCTGCCAAAAATCCTATCAGCTTCAAATGGATGGCCGCAGCTTTCATGCGCAATTATCCCGGAAACTTGTGGGCCTGCCACAACATCGATTGGTTTTTTTGGTATTTTTGCAGAGGATTTGGCAACTTCCCAAAGCGCAGTGGCTTCTTCTGCCAAAATTTCCGGCATTCGCCACTTATCAACAACTTCCCAGCCGGCCGCAGCAGCAGCTTGCCACATTCGCTGCATTAATTCCTTATTATGCTTGACGGTAAAAAGGTAGAATAAATTTATGCGGGGTATTTCAGAAGTTATTTTTGTGCCTTCAGAATTAAGGTAGATTTTCTTGACTAATTCGTCAGAAAGGCTGAAGTATCTTGTTGGAAGTTCTATCTTGGTTTCTGTTAAGGCATCATCCATTTGTTTAAGAAATTCAAGTTTAACATCAGGACCAGTATCGATAACAGATTTTTTTTGCCTTACAACATAATTCTGTTTTGAGACTTCGGCTTCAGCAAACTTCAAAATTTTGGTTCTTTTTGAAGATTTAGCAAGCTCAAATGCTTTTTTTACTGCAGATTTCACAGAACTTTCAGTTAAAATATTAGTTGTGGCAAATCCAATTGTGTTGTTTATCAGCAGCCTTACTCCTAAACCAGTGCCTTCACCGAACTCCGATCCTTCGAGAATACCATTTTTGAACAAAAAAGAATTTCCCGCTGTGTTTTCGAGCCTAGCTTCTGCATAATTCGCTCCAAGCTTCAATGCGTGCTTAATAGCCAAATCGACTGTGCTCTCCATAAGACTTGAACCGTTAATGTTAAATATATACTTACCGCAGTAAGTATCGTCCGATGGAAAAGTGCCTATTTTGTAACATAGCAGCAGGAAAAGTGCCAGCAAAAATAATCTACGACAGCCCGGATGTAATGGCCTTTTTAGATATAAGACCTGCAAATCCAGGCCATGTTTTAGTTATCCCCAAAAATCACGTTGAAACGTTGCCAGATTTGCCAGAAGATTTGAATGCTGCATTGTTGCAAGTTGTTAAAATAATTACACAAGCGCAAGTAGAGGTATTAGGCGCGCAAGGAGTAAATGTTTTGCAAAATAATGGCGAGTTAGCAGGGCAAGCTGTTCCGCATGTCCACATACACATAATTCCAAGATTCAAGGGAGATAAAGTAGTAATTAATTACAGCGGTTTAGTGGAATTAAAGGAGGAGCAATTTGAAGAAATACAAAAAAGACTTATTTCAAAAGCCAAAGAGCTTGCTTTAGGTATGTCAACAGAGCCTATAAAAGAAATCAAAGAGGAAAAATTGCCTGAACAAGAACAAAAAGGAAAGAAAAAATTGTACAAAGTAAAGCCAAGACTACCTTAACTGAAGGGGAATGTTTTAAGGTCTGAGTTAGTTCTGCCATCTGTGTAAGGCTGCATTAAAATCAAAAGATAATCCTTCACCGTATTTCTGTAATTCACACCATCAAGTTAGTTAAAATCCAAAAGAAGATGTCAAATCCTAAGATTGTTACAATTAATGCCGCAAGAAATGCAGGAACATACGGGATACCGTCCTTGACTTTTACTTCTTTCAGCTTGCCAAGTTTTTCAAATTCTATTAATTTTGCAATATCTAATTTCTCAATTCCGGTTTTTTTTGGTTTGTAGCAATAATTGCCTACTTTTACTTCATCCATCAGCCAATCTCCCTCTACCAGCTTGTGTGGAGAAATTAATTTGTGCAAGGCAGCTTTTTCAGTTGCTTTTAATACAAAGAGGAGCAAGCCCAAAATTGCAAGTATGAAGCCAAAGACCGCAGTCTTGATAAAAGTCGCAGATAATCCAAACAAAACACCGGCAAAAAGTGTGGCGTAGAAAGGCAGCCTGAATCTTTTAATCAAGGATTTAAATTCGCAAATAGTTTTGGTTCTATGTTTGATAAACAAAATTAGCATGCCTAAAATCCCAAATGCCGCACCTAAAATCAGAAGGTTCAGCCAAAAACTTACTAGAAAAGGCCAGATAGCTATGCTTGTGGAAAAAGCAAGAAGCGAGCCAAGTGCAGGCAATAGTTTTGCATCACCACCGCCCCAAACTCCTACCTTATACAATAGATAGCCGATTGCAAAAAACAAGCCGGCTCCGGCTGCAGAATAAATAATTGGCCAAATAGACTGCGATAACAAGGATAGAATTGCATGCCCGCCAAGCCCAGCAGCGAGCATAAAATAAGAAGTCCAGTCTGGAACAAGCCTTGTTCTGATGTCTGTATATGCTCCAATAGCAGTTCCTACAATTGCAATCGCCATAAATGCAATATTTATCATTGTTTTGGCCTCTCGCCCTGCCAATGCCCTTCATACTTTAAATCTGCCATGCCTTTATTGCTAATGAAAACTAGTTGTATCCATGCTTCATCTTTGTGAATTCTAACATTTCGTATGGGTATGTAAAAAGTCTGCGTAGCAAATCCTTTGTAGCCCGAATCTCCAATTGCAGTTTGTGATTTTATAATCCCCAGTCTGTTAAGGGTCGATCTTGGAAATAAAAATGCAGTCGCATCTGCAGGTATTTCAATTTCATTTGCAATACGAATCTCGTAAATACCTCTATTCAAATTATAAAAGCCATCTTCTTGGGGCATTATTTTTATTTTTTCTGGCGAGATTTTCCTTTCAGAACCTTTAATTATAACTTCAGAGTCTGGGTTTATGTACCAAACTTCAGAAACTCTTACATCTACACCATTAGGATTAATTTTAATTGGAGCGTGATTACTGACGTATTTAGCAACATCTTTGCCGAGCCAAACAGCCATAGCTTATGCTTCGTCTTTAATTCCTTCAGTTGTTACTGTAAAGACGGCCTCTCCTTCTGGCAGGTGTGGAGAATCTATAAGCCTTGCTATTCTTCTCTCACCTTTTGATTTTCTTAGATAAACACGATATGTTGCAGCATGCCCCACTATATGACCGCCGATTGCCTGCGTGGGATTTCCAAAAAAGATTGCAGGATTTGCCATTACCTGATTTGTTATAAATATTGCCAGGTTATGTGAATCAGCTATTCTCTGCATTGTGTGTAAATGCCTGTTGATTTTTTGCTGCCTGTCCGCTAATAAACCGCGGCCAGCAAATTCAGACCTAAACAAGGATGTTAAAGAATCCACAATTACCAGCTTCACATTCAAGCCGTCCTTTTTAATCAGTTCATCAATTTTATCTACAAGCAGAACTTGATGGTCGGAGCTGAATGCTCTCGCAACTTTAATATTTTTTAATGCTGTAACAGGGTCCATGCCTGCAGCCTTTGCTATTTGCACAATTCTTTCTGGCCTGAATGTTCCCTCTGTATCGATGAAAACAACAGAACCGCCAAGCCCGCCTTGCTCGCTTGGCAACTGAACATTTACTGCCAGCTGGAAACCTAATTGTGATTTTCCAGAGCCAAATTCTCCAAATGCTTCTGTTATTGCTTTTGTTTCGACTCCTCCACCCAATAAAGAATTAAGTTCTTTGCTCCCTGTCGTTATTCTGCCTGTATTTTCCCTGTCGTGCATGAACTCTTCGCCAGATTTGAAGCCGATCTTTGCAACTTCTCTTGCAGCATGTATTGCTTTCAATGCAGTTTGTTTTGAAAGCTCTGCAATATCCATTAAGATTGCTGGAGATGCAACTGCAATCGCCATTATATCTGCTATTCCCGATGCCCTTAATTTTTCTGCAGTAGTCTTTCCTATTCCAGGCAATTGCTCGATTTCTGTTATGTTTTCCAAATTTCCAAGTTCATCATCAATTTCTTCTTTTTTCTTAACCATTATACCATTAACTCCTGGCGTAGCAAATTAACCATCGGATACATTTGCTCAGCCATGTTGCAAATTCTCCATTAACTTTGCTGCGAGCTCTTTCGGATTCGGCGCGATATTTACGCGATTTGCAGCAATTTCAAGACAGGAAAAGTTTTTATTTTCTTTGACTCGCCCTTCGGCTAAAATTGTCCTGCCCAATAATCTCACCTGAATCAGTTCAAGCAATTCTGGAATAGCTATGGTCTTGATTTCCTCAATTTTCAAGCCGAGAAATTCTTCAGCAATCGAGCCAAAAACAACAGCCCTTATTGTTGCAGTTCCATCATCCAAGACAAAACTGCAAAAAACATTCTCTTTAGGCATTACTTTTTTGTGATCAGGGCACAAAAAGCCCTCTGGCGCAGGTATAACCTTTTTGTTGCAAGTTGGGCAGACAAAATATAGTTTTGGCTCTCTGACCTGAACAACATCTGCTAAAACAGAAACAATCTCTCCTGCCTGCAGTTCTGCAAGCTTCATTGTTTTTGCAGGTTGTTTTACAGCATCCTGCAGAACTATTAATGTGCTGTATTTTCCTATGTGCAATTCCGGTATATTATCTCTGGTATTTTGCTTGACTTGAGCACCCCTAACCCTGATTTTCTGTCCCCTTCTCAATTCAGCAGACATCCTGGCTTTATCTTCCCACATAACTAGCCTCATCGAACCAGTTTCATCAGAAATTTGCAGAGAAGAAACCTGTTTTGCAACTCCTGTCTTGACATAATCGACCGTTCTGTAGATTCTATCGATTATGCCTATGATTTCAATATCTTTTGCCCCTGGCTTGAGTTCTGCAATTTTATGGGCAACTGCAACAGAATCCCTCATGATTTGTATGCCCTTTTCTGCAGCAATGATAAAAGCGGCGCCTTCTTCAGAAACAAGGCCTTCTAGCTCTTTGACTTTGGCCTTAATCTGGTTCTGAATCTCTTCTATGGCAAGACCGGTCTCTGCATGAATCTTCTGCACAACAGCATCAACGGATATCTTTAGCATTTTCCAGAAGTGAAGACAACCAAGCAAATAAAAGCATTTGTTCAAAACAGTATATGCTTATATGAGACGAGGGTATCTCTTAAGGTCTGCTAGCTTTTCCTTTCAAAGCCCAATGAAATGGCCCACTAAGAAGATAGTCCATAAACTTTGAGGCTTTCTCTTATGGCTGTAGGATCTTCCCCGCCATGCCAGCTCATTTTAGGCCTGACTCTCATAGGGTATATTTTCTCCAATTTATCATCAATTAGGACAGCAGTACCTTTGTCTGCAGGCAGTTCATCTATGTATTTTTGTATTGTGTAGGGCAAATATGTGGCTGCAATCAAGTTTAATGATTCAATATCTGTTTTAGCTGTCAATCTGTGCGAAATTACGATATCTGCCTGCGTCATGACATCAGTGTGTATCTTTCCTGGCTGCTGTGTAGCTAAAACTAATGAAATGCCAGGCTGCCTGCCTTCCCTTAGCATTTGTATCAAAGGGCCTGAAGCAAGAGTTTTTTCAGGCTCTCTCGGCATGAACTCGTGCGCCTCATCAATGAAAATCCAAACTAAAGGCGCTTTTTCTTCAGTTATTGCAGATTCTGCTCCAAATAAGAAACCACCTTCCGAAATTAAAGCAACTTCTTCCGCTTTTCTGGCAGACATTCGCTGTTCAAGTATTTTCTTGCAGACCAGTCCAATAACAAGAGCCTTAATTCTCTCGCCGCCTTCAACTTGCATATATGCGGATAGGTCTAAAATTGTTGTCGAGCCGCCCTTGAACAAATCAGTTATCTTAGTCCCAGCCTTGCTGAAAATGCCCCATTTCTTTGCGGCAATAAAACGACCTTCAACAACATTTTTTTCCTGCGAGCTGGCCCGAGCGTCTTTTCTAGCTTCATCGATTATATCTGAAATATCAAAATTTTCATCCAACCTTTCTCCAGCAGCCTCCAAGGCCCTTTCGATTAATGTGCCCTCTCCTGAGATAATGTCCAATTCAAACATCTCACACCAGCTGTCTGCAGAAACTTCGGCTGGCTTGATGGCAAATGGCAAATCTACAGGAACTCCTTTGTCCTGATAGTCAGTAAAGAGGCCAAATGGAACATAAATTACTGGATGATATGATTTTGGAGCCAAGCCCCACTGCCTCAACAATGCATCATCCCTGTAATTAGGATATTTCATAGTCCAGAAAATTCCCATCGTATCAAAAATCAATGCTGAAATATTTGCAGAAATGTCAGATGGCAAATCGACCATGCCCTCAGTGATTACAGATAATGTGTAAGATTTTCCAGAGCCTCTTTTCCCGGAAACGAGAATAACGTGCGGGCCAGTAACATCAAGATAGATTGGATTTGACAAGCTGACAGTAGAATCAAACTGGACATAATTCTTTCCAAGCAGGATTGTTCCAATCAAGCCAAGCTTTTCCCTTTGTTTTGCAGTCCTGCCAGCGACTATTTCGTATACCATGTGGCCAATAGGATTTAAAAAAGGTAGAATAAAAGTCTATTTATGCCGAGGTGGCAGAATCCGGTCCTCAACACCGCAGTGGTTGGTGTTCTGGGGAGAATAATGCGTGCGCCTCGAAAGCGTATGCCCGCAAGGGCTTCAGGGTTCAAATCCCTGCCTCGGCGCTATTTAATATTAAATATTTGAGAAAGGGTTTTATGCCTTTAGCTATAGTTTAAGATAATGGTAATCACTCATGATATTTCGAATAAAAAATTAGAGAAGGCTTTCGAGTTAGACGTATATGGGCAATTGGAAGAAGCGTATGCAAAAAGAAAAGATTTTTTAAATTTGAAAATGACACGTTTATCGGAAGCGTATTGCGTTGAGTTCCCGCACTCTAAGCCACTATTATTGCGGTATGAAGGTGGATTAGATGGGCGAATATTATTCGATGCTATTGTGAAAAGGGAAGGCAAGCTTCTAAGCCAGGACTTGGCATCCTTTATCGTAACTACACATAAACCTCATGATAGCTATTCCCTTGAAGTAACAGTTTATGATAGAAGCTTTCAAAAGTATGCGACAATCGTTGCAGAAGAATACGAAAAGAAGTTTGGCGATGAAGCAATGATATTCCTTAAGTTTAAAGCCTCAAAAGCTTAATTTTAAAGTTTTATCTTGAGCTTGGTGCTAGTTTTAACTCTATAGATGTGGCTTATCTTTTTAATAACAAATCTGCAGTTAGCTTTATGCCAAAAGCTAGAAGAAGAGGCAGAGGTAAAGCTAAAGCAAAAGTCATGTTCTTTGGGCACGAAATCTTGCTTACGTTTATAGGCTCATTAATCATTGCTCTTGGCGTATTTATGGCAGTATCAGGGCTTGAGCCGGTGATGCTGATCTGGCTGCTTTCAACAGTGTTTATTTGGCTAGGCTTGCTGGTATTCTTGCTGCCAATTGTTCGAAAAATAGAAGGTTTGATGTAGCTAATCTTTAAAACCCTTGGATTCTAGATAACTTTATGTCAATAAAATCAAAATTCTGTGCAATCTGTGGAAATCAGAAAGTCAAGCTAATTGGGAGTACTTGCATAGACTGTTATTTCAAAACAATACGAATAAATGTGCCTAAATCAGTAAAGATATCTGCGTGCCCCTCCTGCGATGCTGTAAATGTAAAGGGCTTCTGGATAACCGCAGCAGAGGATCACGATTTTTACCTTACGCAGGCTCTCATCGATAAATTGAAGCTGCCTGCAGGAATAGAGCTTGAGGATATTGAGATTTTGCAGACGGGAAAAGAAGGGATTGTTCAGTTAAATCTCGATGTAGAAGGCAAGCGCTTCTCTGTAACAAAGCCAATCGAACTTTATGTTGAAGACAGGCTCTGTGATGTTGATGCAAAGAGGAAAAGAGAAGCTTACGAAGGAATTCTTCAATTAAGGACAGAAAAGGATGTTCACGATTTCCTGGCAAAGATAGAAAAATTAATTGCTCCCTTCTCAAGTAATGTATTAAAAGCAGAAGAGGCAAAACAAGGAGCAGATTTCTATTTCATAGACGTAGGAATTATGCGGCAGGCCCTTACAGAGATAAAGAAACATATCAGGCTAAAATTGAAAGAAAGCTATGAAGAATACAGCTGGGACAAATCAAAAGACAGGCCGAAATACAAAGTCACAATTTCTGCGAGAACAGAATAATGAGGGGAATCTGTATGGATTTTGAAAGCTTTTTTAAATTAGCTTAGCGGAAGGTTAAGCTTTTTCTGATGATAAGAGCTTCAAATAGCAAACAGAAAGTAATTTAACAACAATTACACGTGAATTAGTATGATTAAGTACAAAGATGCTCCAGATATAAAAGAGAATTTGCAGAAGATTGCACAATCTTTACAGTTCAATCATGTAAAAATAGATGACGTGCATTGCTTCAGAAGCCACGGTTCTGGCTCTCGCGGCACAATTGCAAGATGCCACGCCTTATCAAAAGTCTGGCAGTCCGCCCTCAAAACAAATGCAGCTTACATAATTGAAGTTTTATCTGAAAGATATGATAAATTATCAGATGAGGAAAAAACCAAAGTCCTCATCCACGAATTATTGCATATACCGAAGAGTTTTGGCGGCGGTTTTAGGCATCATGATTTTGCATGCAGGAGAAATGTCGAGCTTTTGTATAAGAAACTCGCTAGTTTTAAATAACTAATTGTTTACTTTAGTATATAATGGGCGAAATTGTGTATAGTCTCGGAACAACACCAAAAAGACCAATACATCCTCAAGAAGGGCATTTTAGCTTTAGTTACATCAAAAAAACTCTTGAAAAAGCGGTCAAGGAATCTGCACCAGCAACATCTGCTGAAAAATTAACTGAAGCTTATGCATTGTTAAAAAAGAAATTTTATAATTTAAAGAAAAAATGTGGCGGAATTAAGGATGTAGTTGAAACTTCGTGCATATTCGAACAACATTCACCCTGTATCAAAATTTACTTTAGGGAAAGAAAAGGCTATCTTTCAATAAACCCTATTACTCTGCATATTTACGCTGAGTGCGAGCCAATTCTTCGTTCAAAAAAGCGAGTAGCATCAGGTTTAGAAACTAAATTTAATTCATAGCGTCGCTGTAAGTCGGTTTTGAAAAGAAAGCCTTTTATAGCCAAATCAAAAGTTCTTTGTAGAATGTATCATAAAAAACCATATCAAAATCAACAGCCCGAGGAAATAACCCGTGTAAGGCTGCCAAAAGGACGAGAAGTTCTAGGAATAGTAGAAACCAGGCTCGGTTTTGGCAAGTCCCGCGTTATCTGCAGTGACGGAAAGACTAGAATCTGTCGCGTGCCTGGCCATCTAAGGCAAAGATTATGGGTAAGGCCAGATTACATTGTAATAGTAGAGCCTTGGGAATTTGAAGGTGATGCTAAAGGTGACATAATCTTCATCTATACCGAGAATCAAGCCAACTGGTTGAGAAGAAACGGCTATCTAAAATCATTAGGTAAAGATGAATTCTAAAATGGAATTCCACGAAGAGACAACAATCCCGAAAGCAAGAGTCGCTGTTCTGATAGGAGTAAAAGGCGCAACAAGAAAAGCGATTGAAAGAAAAAGCCATACGAAAATTAAAATTTCAGCAGACGGAGCAGTTACAATAGAAGGTAATAATGCTTTGGAATTAATGACTGTAAAAAATATTATTGAAGCGGTAGGCAGAGGTTTCAATCCGGATTTGGCGCTGGAGCTTTTGAAAGAAGAAAATGCCTACGAATTGCTTAATATTGAAGATTACATCGGAAAAAATAAAGCACTTGAGCGAATTAGAGGTGTAATGATTGGAAAAGAAGGCAAAACAAGAAAATTAATAGAGAAATTAACCAGTGTCCATCTTTCAATTTACGGAAAAACAGTCGCGATAATAGGTTCTGCTGAAAAAGTGGCGATCGCACACCAAGCTATAGAAATGTTTTTAACAGGAGCAAAGCACAGCACCGTATATAGATTCCTAGAGCATAAAACCAAAAAAACAATAAAGCCCGAGGAGGCGGCAAAATAAGATGGTTGAAGAGCTTCGAGCAATCAGCGTAGCAGAATTCTTCGAGAAAAATCGCCACCTTTTGGGTTTTGACAATCCAATCCGTGCATTGCTGACGTCTGTAAAAGAAGCAGTCGATAACAGTTTAGATGCTTGCGAATCTGCTAAAGTACTTCCTGAGATCTTGGTGCAGATAAAAAAGATTTCTGAAACAAGATTCCGTGTTGTGGTAGAAGATAACGGTCCAGGTTTAGGCAAAAAAGACGCTCCAGGGGCATTTGCACAACTTTTGTATGGAAGCAAGTTCCAGGTTTTCGGCGGAAAACAATCCAGGGGACAGCAAGGTATTGGTATTTCAGCTGCTGTTTTGTATTCACAATTAACAACCGGCCAGCCAGCCAGAGTAATTACAAAACAGAAAAACAAACCCGCATTAGTTTTGGAATTGAAAATTGATGTAAAGACAAATTCTCCCACAATTGTTTCTGAATCAACAATAGACTGGAAAAAAGAACACGGCACTCGTGTTGAATTAGAGATGGAAGCAAAATATGTAGAGAAAAAAGCCTCTGTTGTTGAGTACATAAAAGAAACAGCTATTGTAAATCCTCATGCTACAATTACTTTCATCGACCCCGAAGGCCAGAAAATAGTTTTCAAGGCACTTGCAGAAAAATTGCCAAAGGAGCCGGAATTCATCAAGCCACACCCACACGGAATAGAGCTTGGTTTGTTATTGAGAATGCTGAAAGAAACATCTGCAAGGACATTAAATTCATTTTTGATAACTGAATTCGATAAAGTCGGCAGTGGAACATCTGAAGAAATATTGAAAACAGCAGGGTTGGATCCTAAAATAGGGCCAAAATTCATATCAATAGAGCAGGCAGACAAACTGATAAAAGCGATGCACGGTGCCAAAGTTATGAGCCCAACAACAAGCTGCCTTGTTCCAATTGGGGACACACTTTTGCAAAAATCTCTACAGGAAGAATTTGAGCTAGAATTTGCACATGCAGTTACAAGAACACCATCTGTATACAGGGGCATGCCTTTCCTGATAGAAGTTGCAATTGGTTATGGAAGCAAGGAATTATCGTCAGAAGACACAGTAAAATTATTCAGGTTTGCAAATAGAGTTCCATTACTATACCAGCAAGGTGCTTGCGCACTTTCAAAAGCAGTAACAGCTGTTGACTGGAAGTCTTATGGTTTATCCCAGAGCGGAGATAATATGCCGGTCGGCCCTGCAATCATAATAGTGCATATGGCTTCTGTTTGGGCGCCATTCACATCAGAATCAAAAGAGGCAATTGCCCATTACGATGAAATAATAAAAGAAACAAAGCTCGCTTTGCAGGAATGCGGTCGCACTTTGCAGATTTATGTCGGCAAAAAGCAGAGAAAACAGCTGGCTGAAAAGAAAGCAGACATGTTCAAGCTCTACTCTATTGAATTAGCAGAAGCCATAGCTGCATTAACTGGAGCTAAACAGGAAGAAATTGAGAAAAAATTAGTAAAATTAACAGATGAAATGTTAAAATTAGGTGCAATTGAGGAAGCAGGAGAAAAAGAAGCTGAAGAGGAGAAGAAACCAAAGAGAAAAGTAGGCGCCTTCAAGGGAGAGGAGGACTAAAATGGGAGCAATTAAAGGAAAAACAAAGAAAGAAGTTCTTGCAGCTCTAGAGCAGGAAGCAAAGCAGGTTCTTGCAACTATAAACGAGATGAAAAATCCTAGAGTAAAGATTCCTCTCAGAACATTAACTAATGTTTATTTTGATACCAAAGAAAAAATGATTAAGCTTGGCGATAAAACAGGAGCGAGGACGTTCTACAATGTAAATCAGGCAAAGAAATTCATGCAGACTATGTTAGTTGCAGCACAAATCAAATCTTTAATACTGCAAAATTCTCCAACTCTTGATACAAGACAGCTGTTCTATCTATTAAGAGGCACAATGCCCCACTCAGATGAGGATAAATTTGACGACCAGGATGAATCAGATGCAATAATTGAAGATGTTGAAGTCATAATTGATGCCTTGCGTGAAGAGCTTGGCCTGATAGCAGTTCCAAAAGGCGTTATTGCAGGCCCCCTTATTGTTGAGGATACTGTTTCAGGCGATGTAATTGATTATACTAAGATGGGTGCTGCCGGCGGAGCAATTCCAGCCTCTGTCGAGCCTGAAAATTTCAAATTCAAGAAATGCGCTGCAGATTATATTTTAGTTGTAGAGAAATATGCGGTCTGGAACTTGCTAAACCAACAGAGATATTGGGAAAAGAATAATTGCATCTTGATGACTGGAAAAGGCCAGCCAGCTAGAGCAGAAAGAAGGCTTTTGGCAAGATTTGAAAAAGAGCTCAAGATTCCAATCTATGTCTTCTGCGATATGGATGTCTATGGATATTATATTTATTCAGTTTACAAGCAAGGTTCCATCAATTTAGCATTCTTCTCAGAAAAGGCAGCAGCTCCATCCGCGAGATACATTGGCTTTAATGTTGATGATTACACAAAATTCAAGCTGCCAAAGAACGCTTTAATCAAGATGTCAGAAGACGACTTGAAGAGAATAAAAGAAGTCAAGGCCTATGACTGGTTCAAGTCAAAAGACTGGCAGAATGAGCTTGACAAGCTGGCAAAGTTCGGCTACACAATAGAATCTGATGCGCTAGTTGCCAAGTCAATAGACTTTACAGCTAAAACATACTTGCCAGAAAAGATAAAGAAGAAAGAATGGCTAGACTAGCTCATATAAAAATCACTGTAACGAATTATAACAAATCTAAAAAGTTCTATGATTTATTATTTGAAAAACTTGGCTGGAAAATATATCTTTCTGATGAAATAGGCACAGGCTATTCTAGTGAGGATAATTATTCATTTTGGGTTTCGGAAGGGGATAATAGAAATTCAAAGTTCAACAGGGAAAATGTAGGTTTAGACCATATAGCTTTCAAGGCAAAAGACAAGAAAGAAGTTGATGAGTTTGCAAAATGGCTAAAAGCAAATAAAATACCAATCCAGCACGAACCAAAATATTGGCCTGAATACGCAGACGATTATTATGCAGTATTTTTCTTGGACCCTGATGGTATAATTTTAGAACTAACAACTTGTGATTAAAAAGTGGTCGGACTAAATTGATTTAGGTATAAAATAAGTGCGTCTATTGTTTGCACATTCTGCAAATTTTATGTTATTACCTAAAATTTTGGTACATAACTTATCGGCTAATTCTATGTGTTGCGGCGTGTCTGGAAAGCTTACAGATATTAATTTATGATATTCGAGCTTTAACTTAGGTGCTAGAATCTTTGCAGCAGTATGCGCTGAATTTATTGCGCGCTCTAAACTTTCAAGACTTGTAGCGATAAGATTTGCTTCTAAATTTCCGTGTGGCCAAACATTAAACATATCGTATAAACCATTATCAAATGGGCGATCACGCGAAACTTCACCAGTAAATCGATACAAATTCCATTGTTTAGATTCCTGCTCGTTATAATTTAATCCAGTTATCTGTTCGATATCATTTTTGCATACCTGCAGGTCAATTTTTTCAGTAGGTTTAATTGGCGTAACTAAAGCTATTATGCGTTTTTCTACACCAGTTACAACTGTATATGGCATGCCTCTTCGGTAAAATAAAATAGGTAAATTATCAAATTCTTTAGAGTTGGCATGATCCATAATTAATTAGAATATGATAGCTTTAAAAAATTAAGTTAAACGTGGTCTGATTAAACTTAATTTTAATTTAGCTTTATTGTTTTGATCTTTTGCACATGTGTATAATTGAAGTTAATTCTTCATATAGTTGTCTTACATATACTCCTGTATACCTTTTTTCATGTTTCTTAAAATTTTTAGATTCTATAGCTTCTCTAGCGTATTCAGCATATTTAGTATCTATGGTTACTGAAGCCCCCACCAACGCATCAGGCGATATAAAATCTATATTAGCACAATAGCTGTAACTGTCAATTGCCGCCTGTACATTTGCAATGAAATGAAGGTCATCGTTTGTTATAACCCCCGTTTTCAACAATTTCTCTAAATTATAATCTTGTCTAAGATGGTTGTAATAATGGCTTGCTGGCAATGGAGGCCTGCGAGTGCTATCTGCATGGCCTGCCAATTCATCTAGCGTTTCTTTTTGCTCGCTTTCCTTGTCGTTGCCCATATTTAGAATGTCACCTCCTTTTTTGAAAAGCGAGAACTTATTTTCACTTTTCCCTTTCCCTCAAAAACCTTGCCGATAATATCTGCTTTGAAGTCCTTTATGTCTTTCAAGCAATCTTCGAGATCTTCGTAATCGACACCCAGGATGAATCCGATTCCGCAATTGAAAGTTTCATACATCACCTTATCTGGCACTTTTCGTTTGTAAATTTCATAAAATATTTCCTGAGGCTTTAGGCTATGGGCAGCGCTTATGTACGCCTCGCAATCGTTTAGCAGGCCCTTAAGTTTTGTAAATGCCCCGCCGGTAATGTGCATCATTCCATGAATGTCGTATTTTTTGTTCAGCGAAAGAATGGTTGGCAGGTAATTATTAGTGGGCTCGATAAATTCCTTTCTGGGCAAATCAGACGATTCAAGCTCATCCGCAAAAAGCTCGTTTATTTTTGTAAATCCATTTGAATGTAGGCCGGAACTTTCTATTCCAATCAATGCATCCTTTTGTCTAAATGCATTTGGCGTGGGTTTTTCTATAAAGCCGGACATGGCAATGCTTATGTCCATTCCGCGTATGTTGCTGTGAACAGCAGGCTCGCCACCAACAATTGCTATGTTCGCTTCTTTGCATTCTTTTACAAGATGCTTAACAATTTCAGAAAAATAATCGTCAGTTGGTGTAAATATGTGGTCTGTAATGGCAAAAGGAGTTGCTCGCCCAAAAGCTAAATCGTTTAAATTCATGCGTAAGGCATCCTGCACAGCATATTCAAAGCTTTTTCTTTGCCAGTGAAAAATTCCTTTTGTGCCTATTCCATCCACATGCTGAAATTCCTTATGCAAAAATTTTTTCTCTATCAGAAAATCCTTTACAGATACGTAGGGAGTTTCCCAAGTCTGTTTAATCAAGTCCAGAATTTCTTTTGTGTAAGGTTTTTTTGGGTCATACATAATTTTGTAGTAATGCCTAGAAATATAAAATGAATGCTCCCGGCGAGATTTGAACTCGCGCCGACGGCTTTCTTCCGAAGTCGAAAGGCCATCATCCTATCGGCTCTTCATTAACCTATGAAGACTGACCGGGCTAGACGACGGGAGCATACCCTTCATAGCGCTTTCTATGATATGGATTAGAAAATCCAATCGCTTTATAATAGTTTCCGATGCATGATTTTGCGCCAATATATGTTTGTGATGATTCGTTGCTACTCCATTTTGCTATTCTAATTCCTAATAATTTCATAGCTTTTGAAAAGCTATCTCTTAGCGCAGGGTTGTAACTCTTAAACCA